>NZ_JBPGNZ010000002.1:0-604596 GCF_051133415.1 Nitratidesulfovibrio sp. D1
TGCCAGATCTAAAAATATGCGCCTGCTAGGGCGCTGCTGGTAACAGAGCCTTACAGGCGCATATGAAATACCACCGGCTATGCCGGTGGATTTTTATTCCGTTTCACGGCCATCGGGGGGTGATGCGGTTGCGTGCCGGGGCATGGAACGGGCGATGGAAGGTTCTACTTCCGGTAACGTTCTTCCTTCCAGGGGTCGGCGGAGTTGCTGTACCCGCGCGTCTCCCAGAAGCCCGGTTCATCGTTGCTGACGATCTTGATGCCTTCCACCCACTTGGCGCTCTTGTAGAAATACCTGTCCGGCACCACCGCGCGCACCGGCCCGCCGTTGGGTTTGGGCAGCGGCTGGTCGTAAAGGCCGTGGGCCAGAAGGACGTCTGCATTGCGGATGTCGTGCATGGGGATGCTGGTGGTGTAGCCATGGGCGGCTTCCAGCACGAGAAAGCCGTTGGCCGAGGCTGGTCGCGCGTGCTCCACGAGGGTGGCGAGGCGAACCCCGTTCCAGACGGAATCAAGCAACGTCCAGCCCGTGACGCAATGAACGTCGCAGGTGACGCGCACCTGTTCGAACTGGCGAAGGTCCGCGAAGGAGAGGGTGACGGGCCGGTCGACCTCGCCATGAATGCGCAGGCGCCAGTCCATCTGGCTGGCCGTGCCGGGCATGCCGCCCATGTCCGGAATTCTCTCCACCGCCGTCTGGCCGGGGGGAAGGCGCAGCCTCCCGTCCGGCCTGCGCTCCGCAGCCATGGCCCGTTGGGCCCCTTCCGCGAGTGTCACGAACGTACCGGGCAATCCCGTGCTGATGAGAGTGCCGGTGGCTGCGGCCAGAAAGGCGCGCCTGGATAGCCGGGTGTCGTGGTGCATGGTGCCTCCGGGTGGATGGCGCATGACTTCAAGCCGGTTGGGTACAGGTGGACGTTCACGTTCCAGAATGCCCCGCGAAGGGGGCGTTCGTCAAAAGCCGGGTGGCTTCGTGCGGGGGCAGTTCCGTTCCTCCGGGAACGAGTCGGGCGAAAAGAATGAGGCGTAGGGACGGGCGATGCGCGCAAGGTCGCTGGAACCCGGCACTCCGCCGTTGCAGCGCATGGCGTCGAGCGTGGATTGCAGGCGGGCCACCAGGGCGTCGTCCGTGGCCCGGTTGAAGGCCATGTACAGGCCGAATTTCTGGAGCACCATGCTCATGGTGTATTCGGAACTGTCGATGTTGCCCTGTTCCATCATGTACAGCGTGGAGTGGATGTTGAACGCCAGCACGTCCACCCGCCCGGCGGCCAGCATGCGCACCGCGTCGGCGGGGGTGGTCACGGAATGCAGCAGGGCGGACGGCACCCCCTGTTCGAGCAGCAGTTGTTCGCCCACGGTGTTGCGCACCGTGCCCACCCGCAGCCCCTGCAGGTCGCGCCATCGGCGAGGGGCCACCCGGCTGTTCTTGCGCACCACGGCACCCACGGTCACATGCATGACCGGCCCTACCCACTTGAATAGTTCTTCGCGTTCCGGGGTGCGGGCGGTGCTGAACAGCAGAGCGTCCGGGGTATTCAGGGCCAGGTTGAAGGCCCTGGGCCAGGGCAGCACCCTGACGTCCCCAGGTTCGACCGGCAGTCCGTTGCGGTGCAGGACTTGGGTGACGATGTCCACCCCGGGGCCGCGCGGTACGCCGTTCTGCATGTAGTTGAAGGGAGGAAGGTCCTCCGTGAGCAGGGTGAGCGCACCGGCGGGGGGCGGGCATGCGGTGCAGAACGCCCACGCGGCAAGGCAGGCCATCAGGACGGACATCCTGATTCGCCAGGAGGGCGGGACCTGCCCTCTGGCGCGGGGTGCCCCGGCGCGGCCGCGCCGTGCGGACTTCGCTGGCCGCGCATCGGGGGCGGGGCGGGGAAAGATGGTGTCGGCGTGTTCCGGCATACCGTCAGGCGGCTGAGGATGAAGGGAGGGCCGCAGGGTGCGCGGCCTCGCACTCGCACGGAGGAATGTTGCGCAGGGTGCGCGACATGTACGGTTCTCCGGAAGTATCGCCCGGAGGCAGGATGGGGTCAAGGCAGGCTGGCCCTGCACTTGCGAGGGGCAAAGGTGGGGGTGTCTGGGGGTGGGCTACGCACGCCGGAAGCGGACACGGAGGGAAGGCTGCCCGGCGGCCCGCCGCATGGGATGGCGACGGGCCGCGTCCGGTGGGATTGATGGGACTGGCGGGCGCATGGGGGGCCGCAAGTGGCGGCCTAGTTCAGACGGTTGATGTCGAGGGGAGCGCCGCAGCAGGGGCAGGTATCCACGCGTTTGCCGCTGAAGCAGGTACCGGCGAAGAACATGGTGCGGAACTTGCGTTCGATGGAGCTGTACAGGACCCAGAGCTGATGGCCGCAGGTGCAGAAACGCTGTTGCATGACGGTCTCCTTGGGGATGTGGCGGGGCATGCCGCCGGTTGTCGTGTTTATAAAAGTGAACATGTCGGACAAAAAAAGGGGGTTACCCCAGTTCGCGGCACAGCCAGACAACCCGGCCGATGACGCGGAACTGTTCCAGTTCGTCGCCCCGCACGCGGATGGGCGCATACGCGGGGTTGTCGCTGACCAGGGCCAGGCCGTCGGGGGTGCGCATGACGCGCTTGACCAGCACGGCGTCTTCCAGGCCCACGGCGTAGACCTGGCCGAAGCGCAGGTCTTCGGTGGCGCGGTCCACCAGTACGGTGTCGCCATCGCGGATTTCCGGCTCCATGCTGTCGCCCACCACGTCCATGAGCACCATGGCCGAGGGGGTGCCCTTGCGGGACAGCCAGGCATGGGCGAAGGGCTGGCCGCCCACGGGCATGGCCTGCACCTCGAACGAGCCGCCTCCCGCGCTCAGCCGGGCGCGCACCTTGGGCACCATGTGCACGGCGGGAGGCAGGTCGGTGAGGGGCGAGGCGGGCATGGCCGGGCGCAACGCCGCCGCGCGGCCGGGAATGGAACCGGCGGTCTGACTGACCGGGGTGCGCGCGCCATGTGCCGATGCGGCCGGAGACAAGGGGGCGGGACGGGGCGTGCCGCGCCCGTATTCCAGCCAATCCGGTGACAGCCCGTACACCCGCGACAGCCGCAGGATCCACTTCTGCGGGATGGCGTCGCGGTTCTTGGCCTGGGTGATGGCGCTGCGGTTCACCCCCAGCACGCGGGCAAGGGCCTGCTGGGTGGTGATGTCCGTGCCCTGCATGACCCGGGCGAAGAAGGTGTCGAAGGTGTCCGGCATGGTGGTGTCCTGCGTGGCCCTGCGGACGTGTCCGGCGATGTGTCTGGCAGACATGTCCGGCAGGGGTGTTTGGGGCGTCCTGGCAAAGGGAGGGCGCTGCCCGTGCCGACGTGGTCGGCTTGTTCACTTTTATAAACAAGATTCCGCGCCGGGCGCAAGCGGAAAATTCGCCGTGCCGGAGCATTTCATGTTTCATCCATGAAATCACAATAATAGGGTGTCGTATTCCCGATTTCCGGTCGCACCGGCAGGCAACAACGCGAAAGGGGCCCCGTGGGGCCCCTTTGTTGGCGTTGGCTACTGCGGCGCTGGCGTTGCGCGCCGCTTCGGTCAGCCGTCGGCGTTCAGTTCCGGGGCCACCAGGTCGTCCAGCGTTTCCCGGCGGCGGATGCACCGCGCCGTGGCGCCGTCCACCAGCACCTCGGCGGCGCGGGGGCGCGAGTTGTAGTTGGAACTCATGGAAAAGCCGTAGGCCCCGGCGGAGAACACGGCCAGCAGTTCGCCCCGCCGCATGTCGGGCAGGATGCGGTCGCGCGCCAGAAAGTCGCCCGATTCGCAGATGGGACCCACCACGTCGGCGGTGATTTCCTCGCGCCCGGCGGGGTGCACCTCGGCGATGCGGTGGTACGACTGGTACAGCGAGGGCCGCACGAGGTCGTTCATGGCCGCGTCGGCGATGATGAAGTTCTTGCTGGGCGTGGCCTTGGTATAGATCACCCGGCCCACCAGAATGCCCGCGTTGCCCGCGATGACCCGGCCGGGTTCGAGGATCAGCGACAGCCCGCGCCCGCGCAGCCGGTCGGACACGGCCTCGCCGAATTCCCTGGGATGGGGCGGGGTTTCTTCTCCGTAGGTGATGCCGAGTCCGCCGCCAAGGTCCAGATGGGTGATGGACAGCCCCAGGTCGCGCAGCCGTTCGTGGAAGTCCAGCACCCGGTCCAGCGCTTCCAGGAACGGGGCCAGGGTGGTGAGCTGCGAGCCGATGTGGCAGTCGATGCCCACCGGAGTCACGTTGGGCAGGTCGCGGGCCAGCAGGTAGGCGGCCTGGGCCTGTTCCATGTCCAGCCCGAACTTGTTGTTGCGCATGCCCGTGGAGATGTACGGGTGGGTCTTGGGGTCCACGTCGGGGTTGATGCGCACGCCGATGCGCGCGGTGCGCCCCATTTCCCCGGCCACGGCGTCGATGCGCTCCAGTTCCTGCACCGATTCGACGTTGAACAGCAGGATGTCCGCCTCCAGCGCGGCGCGGATTTCGTCGTCGCGCTTGCCCACCCCGCTGTACACGATGCGCTGGCCGGGCACCCCGGCCGTGAGCGCCCGGTGCAGTTCGCCCCCGGACACGATGTCCATGCCCGCGCCCATGTCCGCCAGCAGGCGCAGCAGGTGCACGTTGGAGTTGGCCTTGACCGAATAGCAGGTCAGGTGGCCCACGCCGGTGAACGCGCTGTCGAAGGCCTGGAAGTGGCGGCGCAGCGTGGCGGCCGAATAGACGTACAGCGGCGTGCCGTACCGGCTGGCCAGTTCGCGCACCGGCACGTCTTCGGCGTGCAGTTCGCCGTCGCGGTATTGGAAGTAGTGCATGCGTCTCCTCCCTGCGGGCGGGCACGCCCGGCGCGGCCCCGTCGTTACGGAATCACGATTTCGGTCTGCTGCTGGGGCGGCGTGTCTTCCACCGGCAGTTCGAAGCCGGGGGCGTCGGGGTCCACCACCAGCGTCTGCACCTTGCCGAGGGCGTGCGCGAAGCGGGTCAGCACGTTCACCCCCACCAGCCGCCAGCGGTAGGCCGGGGCCTTGCGGTCGGGGCACATGGTCATTTCCACGATGGCGGTATCCTGCGGGGTGATCTGCTTTTCCGGCCGGAATTCCTGGCGCGACGTGGCCTGGAAGGGGCATCCCGCGCAGCTGTCCGCGCTGCCGTCTATCGGCTGGATTTCGAGGATCACCGAGGCCAGGTTGTCCACGTTGCCCTGGGCCTCGCCCCGCGCGGCGATGCAGCCGTTGGCCGTGGCCATGGCCGTGGTGGCGCGCCAGCTGAACAGTTCGCGGTTGTCCTGGGGCTGGGGCATGATCTTCTTGCCGCAGGCCGCCCCAAGGGCCAGCATCGCGCACAGGGCCGCCACGGCCCCCACGCGCCGGATGCGGACATGCGGGGCGCGGCCAGCCGTGCGCCCAGTCGTGCGGGAAACGGGTGCGTCAGTCACGGTCGTTTCCCGGTGCTGCCGGGGGCTGGTCGGGAACGGTATCTTCGGCATGGGCGGGGCCTCCCCAGAGCAGTTTCCATTCGTTGAGCAGTTGCAGCGCCCCCATGGGCGTCAGGTGGTCGGTATCCAGGTCGCGCAGGGCGGTCAGCAGCGGATGGGCCACCGGCTCCGCCCGAGCGGCGAGCATGGCGCGCGGTTTGGCGGCCTGCTTCGGCTCGGGCATGTCCAGCCCCGGCAGCACGGCGCGGGCCGCGCGGGGGGCTTCGCCCCTGCCGTCGCGGGTCTTTTCCAGTTCGTGCAGCAGGTCCCGTGCGCGCTGTACCACCGGCTGCGGCACCCCGGCAAGCCGGGCCACCTCGATGCCGTAGCTGCGGTCCGACGGGCCGGGCACCAGCCTGCGCAGGAACACGATTTCGCCGCCCCATTCGCGGATGGCGATGTTCATGTTGTGCACACCGGGGATACGCCCTTCGAGCGCCGTCAACTCGTGGTAGTGGGTGGCGAACAGGGTGCGGATGGTGCCGCCCGCGCGGCGGGCCAGCTCTTCCACCACGGCCCAGGCCAGGGCCAGGCCGTCGAAGGTGCTGGTGCCGCGCCCGATCTCGTCCAGGATGACCAGGCTGCGCTTGCCCGCCTGGCGCAGGATGCGCGCGGTCTCCATCATTTCCACCATGAAGGTGGACTGCCCCTGCGCCAGGTTGTCCGAGGCCCCCACCCGCGAGAACACCCGGTCGGCGATGCCCAGGCGCGCTTCGCGCGCGGGCACGAACGAGCCCATCTGGGCCAGCAGGCATATGATGGCCGTCTGGCGCAGCACCGTGGATTTACCGGCCATGTTGGGGCCGGTGATCAGCAACAGCCGCCGGGCCTCGTCCATGCGCAGGTCGTTGGGGATGAAGTTGGCGCTGCCCTGCATGGCCTCCACCACGGGGTGGCGGCCTTCGCGGATCAGGATGTCGGTGTCCTGCGCCAGCACCGGACGGGTCCAGTTCCAGCGGCGGGCCGTTTCCGCAAGGCTCTGCCAGTAGTCGAACCCTGCCAGCAGGTCGGCCATGAACAGCACGCGGGGGCGCGCCTCGGACACGGTTTCGCGCAGCTTCTGGAACAGCTTGTACTCCAGCGACTTGCGGCGGTCGCTGGCCGAGACCAGCTTTTCCTCCAGTTCCTTCAGGCGCGGGGTGGTGAACCGTTCGGCATTGGCCAGGGTCTGGCGGCGCACGAAGTGTTCGGGCACGGCGTCCGAGGCGGCGCGCGACAGCTCGAAGTAGTAGCCGAACACCCGGTTGAAGCCCAGCTTGAGCTTCGGCAGGTTGCTGGCGGCCTGTTCCTCGGCCAGCAGTTGCTGCAACATGTTCTCACCGTGTTCGGTAAGGTCGAGCAGCTCGTCCAGTTCGGCGTGGAAGCCGGGCCGGAACAGCCCCCCTTCGGTGACCAGGTGGGGCGGATTGTCCACCAGCGCGCGTTCCAGCAGGTCGAAGTAGTCGGACAGGTCGTCCCAGCCCTTCAGGGCCGTGCGCAGGAAGGACGGGCGGCCGTCGCCGCGCGCCTCGCCGTCGGTGGGGTAGCTGCCGGGGGCCGTTTCCGGGCGTTCCAGCACGCCGCGCACCTTGGGCAGGGCGGCCAGGCTCTGGCGCAGGGCCACGTAGTCCTTGGGGGCGGCGCGGTTCAGGAAGATGCGCGTGGTCAGCCGTTCAAGGTCGTACACCTCGTTGAGGGCGGCCCGCAGGTCGCGCCGGGTGTCGTCGCGCTCGAACAGCCAGGTCACCGCGGCCTGGGTTTCCTCGATGGGGCCCGTCTCGCGCCAGGGGTGGCGCAGGCGTTCCTCCAGCAGGCGGCCGCCCATGGGGGTCTGGGTATGGTCCAGCACGTGCCACAGCGTGCCCGGCCCCTTGCGGCCGTCCAGGCGGCGGAAGATTTCCAGGTTGCGCTCCGTCACTTCATCGACGATGAGGTGGCGGCCGAGGTTCAGCGGGCGGAACGGGGCGAGGTGGATGAGGTCCTGCTTCTGGGTCTGCACGATGTAGGCCAGCAGCGCCCCGCAGGCCCGGACAAGTTCATCCTTTCCTTCAAGTCCCAGCGCCCCGGTGTCGCGCACGCCCTGGGCGTGCAGCAGCCGTTCCGTGGCGGCCTTGAGGTCGAACGGCGCGCGGCCGGGCACCCGCACCACCTGCGTGGAGGTCAGCGACAGGGACGAGGGCACCTGCGCGCCCTCGGTCACCAGCAGTTCGCGGGGCTGCATCTTGCGCACCCACTGCCACAGGTCGGGGGCCTTTTTCGCGTGCAGGCCCGACCATTCGCCGGTGGAAAAATCGAGCCAGGCGAAGCCGCCCGCATCCTTCTCGTCGTCCCAGAACAGCGCGCCGAGGTAGTTGTGCCCCTTGGCGTCGAGGTTGGCGTCCTCGACCACCGTGCCGGGGGTCAGCACGCGGGTGACGGCGCGCTTGACCAGCCCCTTGGCCTCGCGCGGGTCCTCTATCTGGTCGCACAGGGCCACCTTGAAGCCCTTTTCCAGCAACTGGCTGATGTACCCCTCTACCGAGTGGTGGGGCACGCCGCACATGGGCACGCGCAGGTCGGCGTTGGGGTTGCGGCAGGTGAGGGCGATTTGCAGTTCGCGCGCGGCCGTTTCCGCGTCGTCGAAGAACATCTCGTAGAAGTCGCCCATGCGGTAGAGCAGCAGCGCGTCCGGATGGTCGTCCTTGATGCGCAGGTACTGCTCGAACATGGGGGTGAGCTTCGACGGATTGGCGCGGGCCGCCGCCGCCGTGGTGGCCCCGGCCAGGCGCGATGCGCCGCGCGCGCCAGAGGTCATGCCGGACGTGATGGCAAGCCCTTCGTCCTGCGGGCCGGGCGCGCCGGGCGCGTCGTTGGAAGGGGCGGCCGGGTCGTCCGCCGGGGCATCGGACTGGGCGTGCGTGAAGAGGGAGGTGTCTGTCATGCCTCGTCTGTACACCGCGAAGGGGTGGGGATGGAAGTACCGGACGACGGGCCGGACGGAAATGCGGCGCTGGCCGCGACGGCCGCCCTGCTAGTCCTGCAAGGACATCCGGAACGTGGCCGAATGCCAGTTGCGGCAGCGCGGACACACGCTGAAGGTGTGCTCGCGGCGCAGGCCGCAGGCCCCGCACACGAAGCGCTTCACCTTGCGGGCGTGTTCGATGAAGTATTCCAGCTGGCTGCGGAACACCGGGGACAGGTGCTGCTGTTCCATGGACAGCGAGAGCAGTTCCAGCCGGGCGGCCCAGAAGTCGGGGCGCAGCACCATGGCCTTGGCCAGCCAGTTGCCCGCCTCCTCGCGGTTGCCGCAACGCAGCAGGAACAGCGCGCCGTAGTAGTGCAGCAGCAGGTCCGGCTCCTGCGCCTCCATGGCGGCAAGCACCGTGGCGCAGCGTTGTTCCTCGAAGTCCGCGCTGGCGGTGCCGGTTCTGTTGGTCCCGTTGGCCCCGTTGCCGTTCCCGTTGCGGGGGGCGGGGGCTTCAAGTTCAAGCAGTCCTTCAAGCAGCAGGAAGCGGATGGAGGCGGGGACCCGCTCCAGCCCTTCGCGCAGCAGCTTGCCCGCGCGGCGCCATTCGCCCGCGCGCGCGGCCATGACCAGCCGCGCCCGCCAGGCCTCCACCGCGCCGGGGTAGACCTTCACGGCCCTGGCCAGCAGGTTCCTGGCCTCGTCGGCGCGGCCGCAGCGGTCCAGGTCTTCGGCGTGGCGAACCATGTAGTGGGCCTGCGCCGGACGGAAGCCCAGGCGCGCGTACTGCGCGGCGGCCTCCTCGAAGGCGCCGCTGTCCGCGTGGAGCAGGGCCAGTTCGAAGGTGATCTGTTCCGGATCGGCCCCGAGCGCCCGCGCCTCGTCGAAGGCCGCGAGCGCCCGGTCCATGACGCCGCCGCGCCGGTAGTCGCGCCCCAGTTCGAACAGGGCCCGCGCCTTGAACTGCGGGTCCAGCCCCGGCCGCACGATGAGGCTGCTGCGGATCTGCACGGCGCGCTCGATGTCGCCGCGCAGCCGGTACAGGTTGCCAAGGGCGAGGTAGATCTCCACCGCGTCCGGGTCGTTGCGCACCACCCGGCTCAGTTCCTGGATGGCCGACAGCGCATCGCGCGCGCCGGGAGATTCGGCATCCGGCCCCATGGGCGAAAGGATGTCGGCGCGCCGGTGGCCCAGCAGCGTGCGCGCGCCCGCCTTCAGTCTGTCCAGCAGCGTCACGGGGTCTCCCGCCTAGCCGGCCTTGGCCGGGGTGGGCTCCGCCGCGTCAACAGGCGCGGGAGCGGCCGCCGGTTCCGGGGCCTTGCGCGCGGTTTCCAGCGGCAGGTTGCGCAGCGAGTTCAGTTCCTTCTCCAGCACGCGGATGCGCTTGTTGGCGCGGCGCAGGGCGGCTCCGGCGCGCATGCGGCTGATCATGAGCAGCAGCATGGTCAGCAGGGCGCCCAGCAGGAAGGCACACAGCACCATGAAGTAGAACGGCAGCTCGATGGAGCTCCACGCGGTGTCGAAGAACAGGTCCAGCTTCAGGGTGACCGTCTGCGAGAGCACCGCGTTGTTCTGCACGAAGAACATCATGGAGATGAAGAACACCAGCACCAGAATGAGAACCTTGACGAAGCGCATGTCGGCCTCCTTACCGTCCCGCGCGGGGCAGGCGGTCGAACAGGGGTTTCAGGGCATGATACGTGGAATGCAGATGTTCGGGAATGACCCGTGTTTCGCTCATCACCGCCATGAACGACGAATCGCCGTTCCAGCGCGGCACGAGGTGGAAATGCAGATGTTCGCGGATGCCCGCCCCGGCGGCCTCGCCCAGGTTCAGCCCCACGTTGATGCCCTGCGGGCTGAAGCGCTGGCGCAGCGTGGCGGCGCAGGTCTGGAGCAGGTCCATCATCTCGTGGGCCTCGTCCGGTTCCAGCGCGGCCAAGTCCATGACGTGCCGGAACGGCGTGACCATGAGGTGCCCGTTGTTGTACGGGAACTTGTTCATGATCACGAAGTTGTGCCGCCCCCGGTACAGGACCAGGCGCGCCTCGTCCTCGTCGGTGTGTTCGGGCAGGCAGAACACGCAGCTGTCGGGCTTGGGGCCCAGAATGTAGTCGAGGCGCCAGGGCGCCCAAAGGGTTTCCATGATCCGATCCGTCTCCTGGGGCACGGCGCGCGCCACTGTTTGTGCGCATGCGCAAGGTGCCGTATTTCCGATTGAAATTCCGCCGGTCTGTTGTGCTTACACCCTCGGGCCTTGCGGGGCAAGGGGGGCGGGGCGCCGGGGCCGATGTTTGTGGCGTCGGCGGGCGCGGCATCGCCGCTCGTGGCCGGTGCCGAAGTAATTCCGGACCGGCGTCAGGCCCCCGGCACGGAGGTGGTTCCTCCGGTTTCGTCGCCGGTGCCGGGGGTATCCCGAGTGTCCCGAGCGCCTTGGACATCCGGTGCGCCCTGACTGTCCGGGCCGTTCTCTCCGCTCTGCCTCTCTTGCCCGCTGTGCCCGTTCTGAAGCCCGCGCCAGCCCGGCGGCCGGTGACGCCGGTTGCCGGACGCCACGCCCTGGCCCTGGGCCACGCAGGCGGCCTCCGCGCCTTCCTCGCCGCCAGCCGCCCCGCCGGTTTCGCCTGTCTCGTTGGCAAGCGCCTCGCGCGCGGTTTCCTCGCGCAGCAGTTCGTGGGCCAGGTCCAGCTGGGCCGCGCGGGTGCGGGCCAGGCCGTCCAGCTTGGCCGCCAGCACCCGGCGCAACACGCGGCCGTAGGCGGGGCCAGCCGGAATGCCCATGGCCAGCAGGTCGTTGCCGGTGATGTCGGGCGTCTCGCCGCGCAGGCGGGTGAGGTAGTGCGAGATGTGCTTGCGCGCGGCCTCGGTCTTGGCGCGGGCCATCAGGTACAGGATGCCTTCCGGCGCGATGGGCGCCAGCAGGTTGTTCAGGCCGCTCATGGAGCCGTCGCGCTGCATCCACTGGTTGAGCAGGTTGTACACCTCGCGCACGTTCTCGCGCAGGGTCAGGAAGTCCTGCCGCACCTTGCGCGAGAAGGCCAGCCGGTCGGTGACGGCGGCCACGTCCAGGTACTTGCCGTTGCCGCACAGCCCCAGCAGGTAGAGCACCCACGGTTCCGGCGCGGGCGAAAGGTACAGCAGCCGGTACCAGTGCAGCACCCGTTCCAGTTCGGTCAGCACGTCCATCTTGGCCGGGTTCAGCTTCAGCAGCGGGTGGATCAGGCGCAGGATGTCGTAGTCCTCCATGCGCCGGATGCACGGCAGGGGGGCCTTTTCGTCGAAGATCAGCTTCAGTTCGTGGAACAGCCGCGCCCCGGACAGGCGGTCCATCATGCCCAGTTGCAGGGCGTTCTTGATGAGCCGTTCGCACTGCGCGCCGATGCGGAAATCGTAGCGCTTCTCGAAGCGGATGGCGCGCAGGATGCGGGTGGGGTCTTCCACGAAGGACAGCGAGTGCAGCACGCGGATGGCCTTGTCCTTCATGTCGCGCTGCGCGCCGAAGAAGTCCACCAGCCGCCCGAAGTGCGCGCCGTTCAGCTGCACGGCCTGGGCGTTGATGGTGAAGTCGCGCCGGTACAGGTCCATCTTGATGGACGACAGCTCGACGGTGGGAAGCGCCGCCGGATATTCGTAGTATTCCAGGCGGGCCGTGGCCACGTCGATGCGCTGTTCCGGCCGGGCGGCGGCGCGGTGGGCCGCTTCCGCCACGGCGTCGTCGGCCGCGTCTCCCGCAGAGGGAAGGGCCGCGGGTGGGGCGGCGGGCGGGGCGTCCGGTGTGCCGGGGGCATCATCCCGTATCGCGTCCGCGCCCTTGCCACGCCGTTTTTCCGACTCCCACGCGGGAAAGATGACCACGGCGGTCTTGAACTTGTGGTGCGCGCGCATGCGGCCGCCCAGTTCGTCCGCCAGGGCGCGGGCAAAGGCGATGCCGTCGCCTTCAACCACCACATCAAGGTCCAGGTTGGGCCGCCCCAGCAGGATGTCCCGCACGAAGCCGCCCACGGCGTACACCGGCACGTCCAGCCTGTCGCCCAGCCGTCCCGCCAGTTCCAGCAGGCGGAAGTGGGTGTCCGGCAGGCGTTCCTGCAACAGGGAGCGGATGTTCCGCTCGCGCCGCGATTCGGGCAGCAGCGTTTCCGGGATGCGGGCCGGTTCCTCGACCAGGGTGTTGATGAGGTCGGTGCGGGTGATGACGCCCACCACCTCGCCGGTCTCCTCGCCCGTTTCCGCAGCGGGCGGGGGCGTGCGTTCAACGCCGTAGCTGCCCGCCAGGTGCGGCGCGGGCACCCGGTCCACCACCGGCACCAGCCGCTGGCGCTGGCCCACGATGATTTCCATGACCTTGTACAGGTCTTCGTTGGGGGTAACGGTCTGCACCCGGCGGTGCATGTATTCCGTCACGCCCATGTGTCCCAGCCCGTGCGAGATGGCCCGCGCGGCGGTCTGCTGTTCCAGGTAGCCCACGCACCGCCGGGTGCCCGCGGCGAACACGGGCACGGCCTTCAGGCCGTAGCGGGTCATGGTTTCCTCGGCGTCGGCGATGGTGCGGTCGTCGTCCACGCCCACCACGGGCGAGGACATCAGGTCGCGCACCCGTATCTGCGGGTTGACCGCCGAGAAGAGCAGGGCGAACAGTTCGTCGCGCACCTGTTGCAGGGTCTTGTCCTTGACCGAGGCGGACGCCGCGTAGGGGTGCCCCCCGCCCCCGAGCGACGTGCACACCTGGGCCACGTCCACCTCGGGCAGGCGGCTGCGGGCCACCACCTGCACCCTGTCGCCCATGCGGCACAGGGCGAACAGCACCTTGATGTTCTCCATGTCCATGATCTTGTGGGCCAGCAGCGCGAAGTCGCCCATGTAGGTTTCCATGGACGCCTCGGCGATGGTCACCAGGGTGCCGTTGATGTCGTGGGTGCTGGCGGTCTGGAGCAGGGCGTTGAGGATGACCACCTGCTCGCTCGTCAGGTCGCGGGCGATGAGTTCGGCGATGGCGTTCAGGTCCATGCCCTGCGTCTTCAGCCAGCCCGCCGCGGAAAAGTCGTGCTCGGTGGTGGAGGAGAAAGTGAACGAGCCGGTGTCCTCGAAGATGCCGAGGCCGAGCATGGTGGCCTCGTCGCCGGAAAGGGTCAGCCCCCGCTCGCGGATCTCGGCCACGATGATGGCCGTGGTGGAGCCCCAGGGCCGCACCCGGCTGAACGCGGCGGGAATGTCCTCGTCGGTGTCCGGGTGATGGTCCCAGAGGTGCACGGTGACCCCGGTGCGGGCCAGCACGTTGTGCACGTGGGGCACCCGCGAGTGCTGGCGGGTATCCACGATGACCAGGGTCTGCACGCTTTCCGGGTCGATGTCGCGCGCCTGCCGGAAGTTGAACATGTAGGTGGCGCTTTCGATGAAGAAATTGCGCAGGGTGCGTTCCTGGCTGCCGGGAAAGACCAGCACCGCGCCGGGGTACAGCTTGCCCGCCGCCACCATGGCGGCCAGCGCGTCGAAGTCGGCGTTGGCGTGGGCGGTGACCAGCACCGGCGCGGCGATCTTGGGGGGCTGCTGCATGCGTGGGTGTCCGTGGGGTGCGCCGGGTCAGGAGCGCGAGCGGGGGTGATGGGCGCGGTGCACCTGGCGCAGCCGGTCGGCCTGCACGTGGGTGTAGATTTCCGTGGCCGCGATGTCGGCGTGGCCCAGCAGCATCTGCACGGTGCGCAGGTCGGCCCCGCCGTCCAGCAGATGGGTGGCGAAGGAATGGCGGAAGGTGTGCGGCGAGATGTCCTTGCGGATGCCCGCCTCGGCCACGTGGCGCTTGACCGCCTTCCACACCGCCTGGCGGGTCAGCCCCTTGCCGGAACGGTTCAGGAACAGAGCGTCCTCCACCGGGCGGAACGCGGGCCGCCAGTCGCGGATGTAGGCCGCCAGCAGCCTGGCCGCCGTGTCGTGCACCGGCACGATGCGCTCCTTGGACCCCTTGCCGAATACCCGCACCAGGCCGGTCATGGGGTCGAAGTCCAGGGGGCGCAGCCCGCACAGCTCGGAGACGCGCAGGCCCGAGGCGTACAGCAGTTCCAGCATGGTGCGGTCGCGAAAGCCAAGGCGGTCGGAAAGGTCTGGCCGGGCCAGCACGGCGGCCATCTCGTCCCGGGTGAGCACGTCGGGCAGGGTGCGCGGCAGCTTGGGGTTTTCGAGGTAGCGCAGCGGGTCGGCGGCAAGCTGGCCCTCGGCCACGCCGTGGGCGAACAGCCCGCGCAGGGCGGACAGGTGACGGGACAGGGTGCGGCTGGTCAGGCCGCGCCGCCGCAGGTCCACTATGTACAGGAACAGGGTCTGTTCCGTGGCGGCGTGCAGATCGATGCCCCCCTGCGCGAGAAACCCGGCGAAGTCGGCCAGGTCCGCCGCGTAGGCGGCCAGGGTGTTTTCGGCAAGGCCGCGTTCGATGAGCAGATGTTCCAGATACCCGTCGATGAGCGGATGCGAGGCGCGGGGCGCGCCATCCTGTCCGGGGCGAACGGGCGCGGCCCGCCGGGGTTTGGAAGACACGGCGGCCTTGGCGCCGCGACGGGCGGACGCCGCCCCGGCGGGCTTGCCGGGCGCGTTGGCGACGGGAGCGGAGGGGCGGCGTGGGGGCATGGAACTCGCTGCGCGTGGCGCGGTCGTGCCCGGTCCCGGCAGCCTGGATGGCGCGGGGACCGGACGGTACTCACGTCGGCATGGTACACGGGCGCTCACCATGCGGCAAGAGCGGGGGCGTCAGCCCAGCTTCACGTCCGCCGCCAGCAGCGCCACAGGATTGCCCGCCGCGTCCTCCATGGGCAGGGACACGGTGATGCACGGCGCGCCCGATGCCTGCGAAACATAGCTTTCCGAGATGTACAGGTCGCCGATGGACATGGCCCCGGTGAACCACGGACGCGACGACCAGTCCTTGCCGTGGGCCGCCTCGTCCGCCGGGGTTGCCAGCGCGGCCGGGGCGATGTTGGAGATGATCTGCCGCCCCTTGGCGTCGGTCATGTACAACAGTTCCAGGTGGGGCGCGGCGGCGATGACCCGCCTGAGGTGCGCCTCGATGCGCTCGCGCCGCATGGACCGGATGTCCGGCGACTCGGCCAGCCCGTGCATGAGGGTCTGCACCGTGCCTTCGCCGATGACGTGGAACACCTTGTTCAGGGTGGCCAGCCGGGCCATCTCGGCGGAAAGGGCGGCGATGTCGTCGTTGGCGCGGTGCATGCCGTCGGCCGTCTGGCGCGAGATGGCGTCCACCTGGGCGATGATGCGGTTGATCTCCTCGCAGGTGGCGGCCTGCTGCTCGGCGGCGGTGGCGATGTTGCGCACCCCGTCGGAGGTGGTCTCCACGATGTCCACGATTTCGGCCAGGGCCTCGCCGGAATCCTCGGCCAGGCGGGTGGCCTGGTCCACCACGCGGGCGGCTTCGTCCATGTCGGACAGGGTCTTGCGGGTGCCGGTCTGGATGGACACGATGACCTCGCCCACTTCGCGGGTGGCCTGCATGGTCTTTTCCGCCAGCTTGCGCACCTCGTCGGCCACCACGGCAAAGCCGCGCCCGGCGTCACCGGCGCGGGCCGCCTCGATGGCGGCGTTCAGCGCCAGCAGGTTGGTCTGGTCGGCGATGTCGGTGATAACCCCCATGACCTGGCCGATGGATTCGGCACGGGTGCCCAGGTCGCCCATGACCTCGCGCAGGCCGGTGGTGTGCCCGTGCACGGCGGCGATGGCCGACACCGCCCGGTTCACCACGTCGCGCCCGGCCAGGGCCTTCTGGCGCGCGGTGTCGGCCTGGGCGGCGGCGTCGCCCGCGTTGCGGGCCACGGCGTTGACCGTGGAGGTCATCTGTTCCATGGCCACGGCGGTGTCGCCCGCCAGTCGCCGCTGGTTGTCGGCCCCGCCGGATGCGCCGCCCGCCTCGGCGGCCAGGCGCGCGGCGGCCTCTTGCAGCGAGGTGACGGCGCGGTCCAGGGTCTTTGCGGAATTGCGCATGGCCTGCCGATTGGAGGCCTCCGCCCGGTCGCGCGCCAGCCTGGCCCTGCGCCCGGCGGCATCGGCCGCCTGCGTGCACGTGTCGGCGCGGGCGGCTTCTGCTGCCATGCCCTGGCGCGCGGCATCCAGCAGGGCGACCACGCGCGGTACGTGGCGGGCCAGCAGGGCCGCCGCGTCCCCGTCGAAACCGTTGGCCGTGGGGGTTGCGATTGCCCCGGTCTTGCGGGTGCCGAAGGACAGTCCGTTGCCTGGACCGTGCGCCGCCGTGCCGGAGGCCACGGCCTCGTCGCGCACCCCGGCGGCCAGCCGGGCGGCCTCGCGCAGGGAGCCATGCACGCGCCATGCATCGAACAGGCAGCCCAGCGCCGCCAGCAAGCCCGCCGTCACAAGGACGTAAACCACCCAGTCCGCCGCGCCCAGCGCGACGGCCACGCCCGTACCGGCGAAAAGCATCGCCAGCAGGCCCGATCCACCCAAAGCCCGTGTCGTCGATGTCATGCGTTCCCCCACGTTGTCATGAACCCGAGTGTATTATCCGTTGTTGCGTGTTGTCCGTTTTGTCGTTTTCGTCATGTCCGATGACATTTTTGACAACAAAAAGTCAGGAAACAGGGTAGGGTAGGATACCCCGACATATCCGTACCCTGTCCTTGCAGCCGCACGGCGGAGCGCGCCAGACGCCCTCTGCGCCTCCTGCGCCGCATGGGGGCAGGCTGGGCGGATGCTGGTGTGCGGCGTTTCCGTGCAGGATGCATGCCCGAGCCGGGTCAAGCGCACGGTGGCGCGGAGGGATGGAAGGGGGACAGGGGGGAGGGCGGTAACGGGCGGGATGCTTCGGCCCCGCATGGGGAGTGTCGGCAGGGATGGCGGCAGGGATGGCGCGCCCTCCGTCAGGAGCCATTATCAATTGACAGTCCGGGCGGGGGGCCTGTAGATTTCGCGCAACCGGACGAAACCGGGTACGCGGTTACCCGAAAGGCATCGCAAGGAACGGGCTTCTGGCAGAGCCCTCTTTTTTTACCGGCGCAGGGGCGTGCCCCGCCACAGGCGGACGGGCGCGCCCAGGGGATCGAAACCCGCAAGGAGAGCATTCGGAATGGCTGATTTCAAACTCGCGGACCGGCTGGCGACCCTGCCCCCGTACCTGTTCGCAGGCATCGACAAGGTCAAGGCCGAAGTGGCCGCCCGTGGCGTGGACATCATCAGCCTCGGCATCGGCGACCCCGACATGCCGACGCCCGGCTTCATCATCGAGGCCATGAAGAAGGCCGTGGAACGCCCGGCCAACCACCAGTACCCCTCGTACGTGGGCATGCCGGAATTCCGGCAGGAAGTGGCCAACTGGTACGGCCGCCGCTTCGGCGTCAGCCTTGACCCCAGAACCGAGGTCATCGGCCTCATCGGGTCCAAGGAAGGCATCGCCCACTTCCCGCTGGCCTTCGTGAACCCCGGCGACCTGGTGCTGGTGTGCACGCCCAACTACCCGGTGTACCACATCGCCACCGGCTTCGTGGGCGGCGAGGTGCAGTTCATCCCCCTGCTGGAGGAAAACGACTTCCTGCCCGACCTCGACGCCATTCCCGCCGCCACCTGGGACCGGGCGAAGATGATCTTCGTCAACTATCCCAACAACCCCACGGCGGCCACGGCCCCGCGCGCGTTCTACGAAAAGCTCGTCGGCATCTGCAGGAAGCATCACGTCATCATCGCGCACGACACGGCCTACACCGAGGTCTATTACGACGAGAACGACAAGCCCATGAGCATTCTCGAAGTGGAAGGCGCCAAGGACGTGGCCATCGAGTTCCACTCGCTGTCCAAGACCTACAACATGACCGGCTGGCGCGTGGGCATGGCCGTGGGCAACGCCTCGCTGGTGGCGGGCCTTGGCAAGGTGAAGGAAAACGTGGACTCCGGCATCTTCCAGGCCGTGCAGGAAGCCTCCATCGTGGCCCTGCGCGACGGCGACGACTTCTGCCGCGACCTGCGCGCCATCTATCGCAAGCGCCGCGACGTGGTGGTGGCCGCCCTGAACAAGGTGGGCATCGCTTGCCGCGTGCCCACCGCCGCGTTCTACATCTGGGCCAAGGTGCCCGCCGGGTACGGCTCGTCGGCCGAATTCGTCACCACGGTGCTGGAGAAGACCGGCGTGGTGCTGACCCCCGGCAACGGCTTCGGCACGCCGGGCGAAGGCTACTTCCGCATTTCGCTCACCGTGGACACCGACCGCCTCGAGGAGGCCGTGTCACGCATCGCGAACCTGTAATCGCCTACGTCTGCCTGGGGTCCAACCTGCCCCCGCCAAACGCGCGGGCGGACGCGCCGGGGGGCGACCCCGCCGACAATCTCGTCCGGGCAGTGGCGGCGCTTGCCGCCCTGTCCGGCGTTGTCGTTGGCGCGGTGTCGTCCGTGTACCGCACCGAACCGCAGGGCTACCGCGACCAGCCGTGGTTCGCCAATCAGGTGGTCCGGCTGGAATGCGACCCGGACATGACGCCGGAAGGGCTGCTGGATCGCCTGCTGGCCGTGGAGCGCACGCTGGGCCGCCGCCGGGGGTACGACCCGGCGCGGGAAACGGCGGAGCCCGCTGCCCGCTATGCCCCGCGCACCATCGACATCGACCTGCTGTTGTTCGGCGATGCCGTGCGGGACACCCCGCGCCTGACGCTGCCGCACCCGCGCATGCGCCAACGGGCCTTCGTGCTGGTGCCGCTGCACGAAATCGCCCCCGAACTCGCTTTCCCCGACGGGCAAAGTCTGATACACGCCCTGAAATCGCTGACGTTCACTCTGGACGACGGGTGCATCGGCCAGTGAACGGCCAGGCGGGTGCAACGCGTCCGGCAGAACTGGTCCAGTAGAACTGGTCCGGCTGGTCTGGCCCGACCGGGGCCTGGCTGATCGGCCTTCATCAACGCCTCAAGGACCCAAAGGGAGTCTGGCATGCTCAAGTGGCTCTTGCTGATCGCGGCAGGCTATTTTCTCTACCGTCTCGTGACCAACGAGACGCGCAAGAAGAGCAAGGATGACAAGAAGTTGAAGGAAGAAATGGTGGCCACCGGCGAAATGGTGCGCGACCCCATCTGCGGCGCGTACATCGACGCCAACGGCGGCGTCACCGTGCGCGACGGCGAGAAGACCTACCGTTTCTGCAGCTACGAGTGCCGCGACACCTTCCTGAAGCAGTTGGAAAGCGGCGGCCGCGAAATCCCCGCCCGCCAGGAAAAGGACGCCGACTAACCCCCGGTTTTGCCGGGGGCTGGCGGGGGGCTCTGCCTGGTCCCGCCGATCTCGCCGGGCTGGGCGTGCCGCCGGTTTTTCCGGCCCGCCACTTGGCGGGAGTCCTGTGGAAGTCCCCGCAAGAGATATCTGTCCGGGGCCGCTATGGCATGTCCGTGGCCGCGGATTCATCCGTGACGCCGCCGAACCGCACAGCCGGGCGGCGGCCTGATGCAGGAGGCATCGGTTCATGCAGTTCTTCCTGGATACGGCGAACCTTGCCGAGATACGCGCCGCCAGGGCCTGGGGCCTGCTGGACGGCGTGACCACCAACCCCACGCTGATGGCCCGCGAGGGCGGCGACTGGCGCGCGGTGATGCGCGACATCTGCCGCGAAGTGGAAGGCCCGGTGAGCCTGGAGGCCGTGGGCGACACCGCCGACGAACTCGTCGCCATGGGGCTGGACCTCGTCCGCAACGGTCCCAACGTGGTGGTCAAGATTCCCATGACCCCCGAAGGGCTGAAGGCCGTGCGGGTGCTGAAGTCCAAGGGCGTGGACACCAACGTGACCCTGGTCTTCTCGCCCATGCAGGCGTTGCTGGCCGCCAAGGCCGGGGCCGCGTTCATCTCGCCCTTCGTGGGGCGGCTGGACGGCCTGTCGCAGGACGGCATGCAACTGGTGGCCGACATCATGGCCATCTTGCGCAACTACGCCGGCATGGGCATGGACGCGCGGGTTATCGTGGCCAGCGTGCGCCATCCGCGCCACGTGGCCGAGGCGGCCCTGATGGGAGCCCATGTGGCCACCGTGCCGTTCGCCGTGCTGCGCCAGATGTTCGACCACCCGCTGACCACGTCCGGGCTCGAAACCTTCAACAAGGATTGGGCCGCGCTGAACGGCTAGCGGTTTTCTGTCGACCGGTGCCAGCCGGTCGTCTTTTTCCGGTATTTTTTCCTCGGCACCCCGATGAACGGGCATCATCCCCAGCGGATGGTGCCCGTTTTTGCGTCCGGAATGCAAAAACGTCCGAAATCGCCCGCTGGGGCTTGAACGGGTTTCGGTCGAGCCCTCGTCCCGGATTTTGAAATTTCGGGGCTGAGAATTGGGGCGTGAGCGCCGTCTATTTTGGGGTGAAAGCGGTGGTGCGTGTATGGCCGAAAGGGGACATGACGACGCGTGAACTGCGTAGCGGAAAGGCATGTCTCAGAGCGGGACCGATCATGCTTTTCGATTGAAAGCCGAGTGTCACACAGAAGCCGTGTCCGACAAGCCCCCGCAGCGTGGACAGTGGATGACGGCGGAGGTGTTCCGGCCGGAACATGCCGGAACATGGCGCCGCACGGAGGTACCGGTTGCGGTGCCCGAGAAGACGGTTCTTCAGGGGGGCGTCCTTTTGTATTTATGTCTCATAATGTAAATTATGTTAACTTTTAAATATTGAGAACTTCTTTATTTCAGATTGTTATGAATTTCAGATTTTATGTGAAACAACCGGTGACTTTCCGATCCACCCTGCCCGAAAACCGCGCTTCATGGCGCGCCGCTGGGGCCGATTTTCGATTCGGGATGAAGTTCTGTTCAGGTTCTTCCGGTTTCGTGCCGCACAGGCGGGATGTCGGCACACTGTTCGGGATGGCCTTTAAATCTGTATAAACGATTGATGGCGGGCAATGAACGATTGGACCGACCGAAGGCGCGCCGGAACAAGCCAAGCGCTCCATCCTCCGCAACGTGGGCATGCGGAGTGGCCTTGCTTTGTCCTGCTTGCTAAATTTGGAGAAATATCGAAAAGAAAGGATAGCTACTGTAATTGTCATTAAAAACGATCGGAAGGGCATGGGGCGACGCTGCTGTCCAGGCCTCGGCGCTGTGCCGGACCGCAGCGCGCCAGGGCGGATCAATCGTATTTTTCGGTCGATGAACGTGGGAATGGATGGGAGTACGGCGGAATCAATCGCCCTGTTTCGGGCGGGTCTTCCAGCGCTTGTGCATCCAGAACCACTGTTCCGGATGGGCGCGCACCGCCCGCTCAACGGCCTCGGTATAGAACCGGGCAACGGCTTCGACCTTGTCCGCGCGGTCGCCGTCCAGGGTGGCGGTATCCAGCGGTTCGTCAATCAGCAGCCGGTAGCGGTCGCCCTCCCGCACGAGGAAGGTGGACCAGACTTCGGCTTCGGCGCGCACGGCCAGCAGGGCCGGCCCCATGTTCACGGCGGCGGCCTCGCCCAGGAACGGCAGGAAAATGGCTTCGTCCCGGCGGGTGTTGTGGTCCACCAGAAAGCCGACCACCCCGTTGCGCTTCAGCCCCTTGAGCACGGTGAACACGGCGTTGCGGTGGTCCACCACCTGCACGCCGCGCGCGCCGCGCATGGCGAAGATGAAGTCGTTGATGCTCTTGCTGCCGTTGCGACGCACCACCACCATGCGCGGGCGGTCCTGATGCCATTGCCCCATCAGGCTGGCCATAAGTTCCCATGCGCCCAGATGCGCGGTGGTCACCACAATGGGGCGTTCCGTGGCGAAAAATCGGCGGAACAGCTCCTGGTCGGCAATCTCCAGGCGTGTTCCTTCCTGTTCGAAGCCGAACCGGTCCACCAGCACCAGTTCCAGGAACGACCGGGCGTTGTGGGCGAAGCTCTCCCGGGCGATGCGTTCGGCCTCCTGCTGCGTGACGCCAAGATGCCGGGCTATTGCCTGGGCCGCCTGACGCCGCCTGCCGGGCAGGCAATGCCACAGCAAGGCCCCCAGCCTGTCGCCATGCCGGGCGACCCCATCGAAGCCCCCTGCCGCAAGGCGGCGGGCCAGCGCATGCAGCAGCTTCGTCATCAGGCCCCTATCGGGAGGGGAATCCGCAGAGGCATCGGCGGCGGGTGCGCCGGATTCGGGAAGGTTCATCGCAATCCCTCAAGCCGGGCTTCAAGGTCGGCGCAGGCGGCGGCCAGGGCGGCATCGGCCCCCTGCCCGTCCTCTTCCGTGTCTGTGGCGCCCGGCTCGGGCAGCCGGTAGGGCTCGCCGAACACCACGCGCACGCGGGAAAACGGCAGCGGCAGTTGGAAGCGGTCCCAGGCGCGCTCGAACACCTTGGCGCGGTCCATGAAGATGCGCATGGGCACGATGGGCGCCCCCGCCCGCTGCGCCAGAAAGATGGCCCCCGGCTTGACCTTGTGACGCGGGCCGCGCGGGCCGTCCACGGTCACGCAGCCGCACAGCCCTTCGCGGCGCATCAGCCGCGCCGCGCCGATCAGCGCCTTGACCCCGCCGCGCGAACTGGAACCCCGCGCCGTGCGCAGCCCCAGCCGTTGCAGCACCTGGGCCAGGTATTCGCCGTCGCGGCTCTGGCTGACCACGGTGACGATCTCCAGGCCGTCCCGCACGTGCATGAGCGGAAAGAGTTCGTCATGCCACAGCGCGAAGACCATGGGGGTGCGGTCGCGCCACAGCGCGTCCACGGCCTCGCGCCCGGCCACGGTGTAGCGCAGGGTGGCGCACCACGCCTTGTACAGGCAGTACAGCGGTGGCGCGATGAGGGCGGGGGGCAGCTTCACGCGGTGGCTCCGGCGTGCGGCGCGGCAGCGCCCTGCTCCGCCTTTTCGGTGGCGAACTGCATGGCGTACAGCCGGGCGTACAAGGTGCACCGGCCCAGCAGTTCCTCGTGCCGTCCGGCGTCCACGATGCGGCCCTGCTCCATGACCAGGATGCGGTCGGCGGAAAGGATGGTGGACAGCCGGTGGGCGATGACGATGCTGGTGCGGTTTTCCATCAGGTTGTCCAGGGCCTTCTGGACGATGCGCTCGGCTTCGGAGTCCAACGCGCTGGTGGCCTCGTCCAGGATGAGCAGCGGCGCGTCCTTCATGATGGCCCGGGCGATGGTCAGGCGCTGCTTCTGCCCGCCGGACAGTTTCACCCCGCGCTCGCCCAGCAGGGTGCCGTACCCTTCGGGCAGTTCGGCGATGAATTCCTCGGCATAGGCGGACGTGGCCGCGGCGCGCACGGCATCCGCGTCAATGGGGCCGGCAAGGCCGTAGGTGATGTTGTCGCGCACCGAAAGGTTGAACAGGAAGGTGTCCTGCGACACCATGGATACGTTGCGGCGCAAGGTTTCCAGGGTGTAGTCGGCCACCGGGCGGCCGTTGAGGACGATGGCCCCCTGCTGCGGCTCGTAGAAGCGGGGAATGAGGTTGACGAAGGTGCTCTTGCCCGCGCCGCTGGGCCCCACGATGGCCACCCGTTCGCCCGCGCGCACGGTGAGGCTGACGTTGTCCAGCGCGGGCACGGCCTTGCCGCCGTAGGTGAAGGTGACCCCCTCGAAGCGCAGTTCGCGGAAGGGTTCATCGAAGGGGATGTCGCCCCCCTGCTCCACCACCAGTTCCGGCGCGTCGAGGATCTCGAAGACCCGCTCGGCCCCGGCCAAGGCGCGCTGCACGTCCATATTGTAGGAATTCAGCGACTTTACCGGGTCGTACATCATGGCCAGGGCGGCCACGAACGAGAAGAACGTGCCCGCCGTGGTCTC
This sequence comes from Nitratidesulfovibrio sp. D1, assembly GCF_051133415.1. Classification (NCBI taxonomy): domain Bacteria; kingdom Pseudomonadati; phylum Thermodesulfobacteriota; class Desulfovibrionia; order Desulfovibrionales; family Desulfovibrionaceae; genus Nitratidesulfovibrio; species Nitratidesulfovibrio sp. D1. The sequence goes on from NZ_JBPGNZ010000002.1 coordinate 24,098, forward strand.
GCCGGAGATGACCTCGTGCCCGCCGAACCAGATCACCAGGCCAATGCCCACGGCCCCGATCAGTTCCATGACCGGCGAGGAAAGCTCGGACACGCTGGCCTGCTTCAGGTACAGCCGGGCCAGGCGCTCGTTCTCGTCGTCGAAGCGGCGCGCCTCGTGCCGTTCGGTGGCGAAGGCCTTGACCACCCGGATGCCGCTGAACACCTCCTGCAACACCACGGAAATGTCCGCCAGCTTCGACTGGTTGCGGCGGCCGTACTTGCGCAGCTTGCGGCCGAACCATACCAGCGGGTACAGCGCCGCCGGCAGCACCAGCACCGCCCACACCGCCAGGCGCGGATTCTGGTAGAACACCACGCCCACCAGCCCCAGCATGGTCAGCAGCTGCCGCACCATCATCACGATGGACGGCAGGCTGTTGCGGATCATGGTCACGTCGTTGATGATGCGCGACATGAGCATGCCCACCTGCGATTCTTCATAGAATTGCAGCGGCAGGTAGATGATCTTGTCGTACAGTTCCGAGCGCAGCTTTTCCAGCACCCGCAGGCCACTGTACTGCATGAAGTAGTTCTGCACGTAGCGGCCCGCGCCCTTCACCAGCGTGAGCACGAAGAACAGCAGCGGTACGTATAGCAGCGCCTGCTCGTCCTTGTTGATGAAGATTTCGTCCAGGGCGGGCTTGACCAGCCAGGCGGTCCCGGCCGTGCTCAGCGACACCACGCCCATGGCCAGCATGGAAAGGATGATCTGCCACTTGTAGGGGCGGAAATACTTCAAGCAACGCTTGAGCAGGTGCAGGCTCTGGCCCTGGGGGGGCTGGTCGTTCTTGGGGGCGTCGGCCATGTGGTGCGAGATCTTCTATTGGTTTTGTAAATGTGTTTCGCGGTGCGGCGCGGCAGTTTTCGATTTGACCGGGCCGTGCGGTGTGGTGTTCCTTCGGAAAAGGAGGCTCACCATGCCAGAAATCGAACTGAACTGCCAGAATCTTCCCTGCCCCCAGCCCGTGCTGCGCTGCAAGCGCTGCCTTGACGAGCAATCGCCCGCATCGCTGGTGGTGGTCGTGGATAACCAGGCCGCGCGCGAGAACGTGACGCGTTTTCTGTCCACCCAGGGCTATGCCGTGCAGGCCGAGGACGCGGGCGACGGCCTGTGGCGGCTGCGCGGCGCGAAGGGCGACGCGCCCGCGCCCAATCCCGAGGACGACTGCGAGGTCTGCGAAGTGATGACCGAGGAACAGTTGCGCCGCATGGGCGAAAAGGTCGTGGTCTTCCTGACCTCCGACGTCATCGGCGGGGGCGATGACGCGCTGGGCGCCAAGCTGATGCAGAACTTCCTGGCCACCCTGCCCGAACTGGGCGCGGAACTGTGGCGCGTGGTCATGCTGAACGGCGCGGTGCGTCTTTCCGCCGCGGACAGCCCCGCCCTGCCCCACCTGAAGCGGCTGGAGGCGGCCGGGGCCACGGTGCTGGTCTGCGGCACTTGCCTTGACCATTTCGGGCTTCTGGAGCAAAAGGCCGTGGGCCAGACCACCAACATGCTCGACGTGGTCACCAGCCTGCAACTGGCCACCAAGATTATCCGGCCGTAACCGGCCGGGCGCGCGCCCGGCCCGGAGCAGGAATGCGCCCTGCTGCCGGTCCGCGCCGCGCAATCTGTCCGGGATGCCGTCCGGCGCGCCGCCGAAAGGATGCGCCGGGCGGTTTTCTTTGCCGGGCGACCGGGATAGACTGGGCGGGATGGATGCGGCGCGACCGGCCGCGCGTATGACAGCGCGTCTGGCTGCATGCCTCCCGGTCCGTCGAGCCTTCAGTCATCGTCATGCCCGCAGCTACCGTGGGGCGCATGCTCCCGAAACTTCAGCCCGCCGGAAGCCTTCCGGCCCGGAACCTCATGACCCAGCGTCGTCCGTCATCACCGTCCCGTCCCGTCAAGCCCTCGACCGGGCGTTCACAGCGTTCCGGGAGGCCCGCAGCCGCCCCTTCTCGCCCCGATTCCAGGCCCGGTGCAGCCCCCCATGGCCCGAAGGCGGGCCCCGAGGACTCCCGTGAGGAAATGCGTTCGGCATCCGACAGGCCCCGCCACGAGGCGGAACCGGCAACCGCCCGCCAGCCCGACGCGCAGGCAACGGCGGAACCGGTCATGCAGCCCGGCGAGGTGCGTCTGAACAAGGCCATTGCCGGTGCGGGCGTATGTTCGCGGCGTCAGGCGGACGACCTCATACAGCAGGGGGTGGTGCGGGTCAACGGCGAGGTGGTGGACACCCCCGGCGCGCGCGTGGTGCCCGGACGCGACCGCATCGAGGTGCGCGGGCAACTGCTGGAACTGGACGCCGCGCCTGCCGCGTTCACCTACGTGATGCTGCACAAGCCGGTGCAGGTGGTGTCCACAGTGCGCGACCCGCAGGGGCGGCCCACGGTGCTGGGCATCCTGCCGCCGGACCTGCGCGGCGGGCGGCTGTACCCCGTGGGCAGGCTGGACTATTTTTCCGAGGGGCTCCTGATTCTCACCGATGACGGCGACCTGACCAACCGGCTCACCCATCCCCGCTACCACCTGCCCAAGGTGTACCTGGTCAAGGTGCGCGGCCACGTGACCGAGGCCACCCTTACCCCCATGCGCCAGGGCATGACCCTGGCCGAGGGCGACCGTCTGGCCCCAGTGGACGTCCGCCTGCTCCAGTCGGACCGGCAGGCCAGCCTCATCGAGATGACCCTGCGCCAGGGGGTGAACCGCCAGGTTCGCCGGATGTGCCGCGACCTGGGCCTGACGGTGCTGCTGCTGCGGCGTATCAGGCAGGGGCCGCTGGAACTGGGCGAACTGCCCAAGGGCGCGGCCCGCCGCCTGACCCCGCACGAGGTGGCGGCACTGCGCCGCGCCGCCGGGCTTGAAGCGTAACCGTCTGTTTTACCCTGAAATGTAAACAACGCCTCCCGCGCTGATGCGGGAGGCGTTGGCATTTTCTCGAACTTCAAGTTGAACTTGAAATAAGAGTGTTCCCCGTGGGGGGAGAACTCCTGGGCTGTTGGCGATGCCCGGCGTCGCCAGCAGCCAGACGTACCGCGCGCCCCTAATTGAACAGCTGCTTTTCGGGCGACCCCTGCCTGGTCCGGTCCTCCACGTCCACGCCCTTGGGCGGCGTGAAGCGGAAGGCGCTATCCTGAACCCCGGCATCGGTGGCCAGGCTGTTCAGGGTGATGTCGTTCTCGTTGCCGTAGAAGTCGATGATCTTGGCGCGGCGGATCAGGTTGGTGGCCGGGTCCACCCACAGGAAGGCCTCGGTGAGTTGCGGAGTGGGCTCCTTGGGGTACATGTGCAGGCGGGCCATGCCGCTATCGTCGGCCTCCTCGGCCACGTCGAAGTCCTGCTCCAGCCTGGCCTGGCCGGTGATGACCTTGATGATGGACCGCGAGTCCTGCACCAGCTCCACCGGGTATTTGTAGGCCACCTCTTCGTCCGGCAGGTAGTTCCAGATTTCGTTGGCCGTCACCACCAGCAGTTCGGCGTGGGGGGCCTTGGTCTCCCAGCGCACCAGCAACGGCTTGCGGAATTGCAGGGTGCCCTGCCGGGTTTCCTTGGCCCCGCTTTCACGATGCAGCAGCACTTGGGTGAAGTCCGCCTTGAGGGTGGTGGTGGCGTCGTAGCGCTGCTGGAGCCGGTTGGTCAGTTCGCCCGCGGCCTGGGCCGGGACGGCCGCCAGCAGCGCGGCAAGGCAGAGCGCGCCAAGCCCGCAACGGCGGGCCACTGCACGGAGAGAAAGGGGACGCTTCACGGAATCCTCCTGTGAGGGATTGCTGTCGGGATGGAATGGCTTCAGGAGCGCGGCCTTGCGGCGATGCCTGCCCCGCGCCCCGTCTGCTACCGGATGACCATGCGCGGCTTGCTGCCGTCCGAGGGGCCGATGATGCCGTCGTGCTCCATCTGCTCCACGTAGCGCGCCGCCCGGTTGAACCCGATGCGGAAGCGCCGCTGGATCTGCGAGATGGACGCCTTGCCCTGGCCGATGACGAATTCCACGGCCTCGGCGTACATGGGGTCGTCGGAAAGATCGCCCCCGCCGTTGCCGTTGGCGCCGTCTCCCGTGCCCTCGTTGCCCCAGTCGGCGAAGTCCACCGTGTAGTTGGGGGCCTGCTGGCCCTTCCAGAACTCCACCACGGCGGCCACGTCGTCGTCGCCCACGAAGGCGCCGTGCAGCCGCTGCAACTTGCCGCCGCTGGGCTTGAAGAGCATGTCGCCCTTGCCCAGCAGGTGTTCCGCGCCCACGGTGTCGAGGATGGTGCGCGAATCGTGCTTGGAGGTGACCTGGAACGAGATGCGGCACGGGAAGTTGGCCTTGATGAGCCCGGTGACCACGTCCACGCTGGGCCGCTGGGTGGCCAGGATCATGTGGATGCCCGCCGCGCGCGCCAGCTGGGCAAGACGCACGATGCTGGTTTCCACGTCCTTGGCGGCGGTGAGCATGAGGTCGGCCAGTTCGTCGATGACGATGACCAGGTACGGCATGCGCTCCAGGTCCGCCAGTTCCGGCGGCAGGTCCGCGCCAAGGTCGGCCAGCTTCTGGTTGTACCCCGCGATGTTGCGCACAGCCAGCCGCGCCATGGCCTGATAGCGGCGGTCCATCTCCTGCACGGCCCAGTCCAGGGCGTTCTTGGCCAGGGCCATTTCCGTCACCACGGGGTGCACCAGGTGCGGCAGGTCGGCGTACACGGCAAGTTCGATGCGCTTGGGGTCCACCAGCAGCATCTGCACGTCTTCGGGGCGGGCCTTGTACAGGAAGCTGAGCAGGATGGAGTTCAGGCACACGCTCTTGCCCGCGCCGGTGGCCCCGGCCACCAGCAGGTGGGGCATGCGGGCCAGGTCCGCCACGGTGGCGTTGCCCGCGATGTCCTTGCCGATGGCCATGGTGAGCATGGACGGGGCCGAGCGGAAGGTGTCCGAGGCCAGCAGTTCCTTGAAGCACACGTTCTCGCGCGCCTCGTTGGGAATCTCGATGCCCACGGTGTCCGTGCCGGGGATGGGTGCCTGGATGCGCACGGCGATGGCCTTCAGCGCCAGCGCCAGGTCGTCGCTGAGGTTGGCGATGCGGCTCACCTTCACGCCGGGGGCGGGGCGCACCTCGAACATGGTGACCACCGGGCCGGGGGTGATGCGAGTCAGTTCGCCCTGCACGCCGAAGTCGGCCAGGCAGGTGATGACGCTCTGGCCTTTGGCCTCCAGCACCTGGCGGGCGGGCTTGGTGTCGCCGCCCGCCACGGAATGCAGCAGGTCGAGGCCGGGCAGCTTGCTGCGCGTCTTGCGGGGCCTGGGCGGCTTCACCGGAGCAGCGGGTTGCCCTTCGCGGGCCGGATCGTCGCCGAACGCGCCTTCCAGCCAGGTGGGGCCCGCCTCGCCGGCGGCGTAATCCACGAGGTCGTCGTTCATGCCGCCGGCCAGTTCATCGACAAGGTCGTCTCCAAGGCCCATGGCGCCGGGGCCGAATTCGCCCCCGGCAAAGGGATCGCCGACGCTGGCGCGGGCCCCCCTGCCCCCCTGCCCCTCCTGGTTGCCATGACCGCCAACGGCCGCGCCGGACACGACGGCTCCGTTGCCTCCGCCACGGCCCGCCTGCCGGGCGGCATCGTGCACGGCGTGGGCGTAGGCGTCGTCGTCTTCCAGCACGCGAGGGGACGTTTCCAGTCCACCGTCAGCGGGCCGGTACGGACGGGGCGTGCCCTGCACGCCGCGCCCGGCGGGCAGCGGCGCGGGGGTGACGTCCAGCACCTGGCCTTGTCTTGCCCCCCGCTTGCGGTTCCACAGGAACTGGAACACGCCCATGCCCGGCAGCTTCAGCCAACGGGAGGGGCGTGAGGGGCGGGATGCGTGAGCGGGTTCGGCGAGGCCGGTGGAATCGGGCAGGCCCTCGTCGCCCGCCACGATCACCGGGCGGGCGGCAGGTACTTCGGCCGCCGGACGAGGGGCGGCAAGTTCCAGTTTTGCGGCGGGCTTGGGCCGGGGCGTCAAACCTTCACGCAGTCCTTCAAGAATGCGACGGCCCATGGCCGGCCACGACAGGCCCAGCACCAGTTGCGCCGAGATCAGGAACAGGAACACCCACACCAGCGCCGAGCCGCGCGGGCTGAAATAGCGTGCCGCGAAATTGTGCAGGATGATGCCGAAGAAGCCGCCCCCGCCCACGTCGCCGACGGCCAGGTTCCAGCCCGCGCCCATGGTGGCCACGCAGGCGCCCAGCAGGATCAGCCCCAGCCAGCGCCACCACGGCACGTCAAAGGGAATGACCACGTAGCGCGCGCCGATGCCCATGAACCCGAACGGCCACAGGAAGGCGGAAAAACCGAAGAGATCCACCAGGATGCCGCCAAGGTACGACCCGAACAGCCCTGCGCTGTTGCGCACCTGCGCGGCATTGCTGACCACGTGGTTCAGGCTGGGGTCGCGGGCGTCGAAGGTGGCGAGGCTGAGCAAGAGCAGCAGCCCCCAGAAGATGAGGAAGAGCCCGAAAAGTTCGCGGGCCAGTTTGTTGCCGTCCGTGGCGGCACCCTCCTGATTGTCGCGGAATGCGTGTTGGCGCGGGGCGGCCCGCAAGGAAAAGGGATATGACCGTATCGGCCATATCCCTTACCGTACTCGAGAGGTCCCGTCCACAAGGCCCAGCCGCTCCGGACTGGCGGCCGTAGTCCCCTCCCCCCTTTCCCTCCAAACGGACAGGGGGGGAAATCGTCTCGTGGCGCGCCGCGCGCGGAACCGGGCTATTCGCGGCCCAGATATTCGCGGGTGCGGGTGTCGACCTTCACGCGGTCGCCGATGTTCACGAAGATGGGCACGCCGATGACGATGCCGGTCTCCAGCGTGGCGGGCTTGGTCACGTTGCTCACGGTGTCGCCCTTGGCGCCGGGCTCTGTGTCGGTCACTTCCAGCACCAGGGACACGGGCAGGTCGATGTCCAGCGGCTTGCCGTTGTACAGCAGCACGCGCACCTGCTGGGCTTCCTTGAGGAAACCGGCCTTGCCGTCGGTGGTGTCTTCCGCGATGTGCAGTTGTTCGTAGGTGGTCAGGTCCATGAACACGAGGTCGTCGCCTTCACGGTACAGGTACTGCATTTCGCGGGTTTCCATGTCGGGGCGGCCCACCTTTTCGCCGGAGCGGAAGGTGTTGTCCACCACGCGGTCGTTCAGCAGGTTGCGCAGCTTGGTGCGCACCATGGCCCCGCCCTTGCCGGGCTTGAAATGCTGGAACTCGACGATTTCGAAGGGCGTGCCGTCGATTTCGATCTTGAGCCCCTTCCTGAAATCGGTGGTCGAATACATGAAGCCTCCGGAATGATGTTCTGACTGGATATGCGGCCCTACACCGGGGTCGCGGCGTGCCGCCGGGCGTCCGACCGGTCCAGGTGCAGCACCAGCGACTGCACGGCAAGCGCGTAGCTGGTGATGCCGAACCCGGCCACCACGCCGATGACGTGGCGTCCGATGTAGCTCTTCTGGCGCAGCGGTTCAGAGCGCGCCAGCACGTTGCTGAGATGCACCTCGACGCAGGGCAGGCCGATCCAGGCCAGGCAGTCGGCCAGGGCAAGGCTGGTGTGGGTGTACGCGCCCGCGTTCAGCACCACGCCGTCCACTCCGTCGCGCCGGGCCTGTTCCAGCCGGTCGATGAGCGCGCCCTCGCCATTGGTCTGGAAGAATTCCAGTTCCACCTCGCCGGTACGCGCGCCCAGCACCTGCCCGACCAGGCCGGGCACGGCGTCCATGCCCACGCTGCCGTAGATGTCGGGCTGGCGCACGCCCAGCGCGCCCAGGTTGGGGCCGTTCAGCACCAGTATGCGGTAGCGGGCCATGCGGCGTCCTTTCCGAGGGTTGGCGGCGCGGGGGCCGGTTGCGGCGGAACGGGCGGGGCGGCCGGACTGGACACCATGCGCCCGCATCGGGTAACAGGATATTTTTTCCCAACGGCGGCCCGTTGTCAACAATGAAGCCGACGCCGGATTACGCATCCCGTCGGACCACGCATCCCGTCAGACCATGCGCCCGCCGACCGTCCCGCACGACGCCCCGCCGGGCCTACCCCCAGACACACGGCGCGCCCAGCGCCACCGGATACGACCATGCAGCCAGTGCTTGAACTTGAAGCCACCGTCTACACCCTGGAACAGATGCGCGCCTTCGATGCGCCGCAGATAGCCTTTGCCGGGCGCTCCAACGTGGGCAAATCGTCCCTGGTCAACGCCCTGGCCCGCCGCAAGGCGCTGGCCAAGATCAGCGGCACCCCCGGCAAGACGCGCTCCATCAACTACTACCGCGTGAAGCCGGACGGCTTCTACGTGGTGGACCTGCCCGGCTACGGCTACGCCAAGTGCAGCAAGGAAGAACGGCAGAAATGGGCCACGCTCATCGAGCGCTACCTGACCACCTGCCCCACCCTGAAGGCCCTTGCCGTGCTGCTGGACAGCCGCCTGGACCCGCAGCAACTGGACCTGGACCTGACCTCGTTCGCCCGCAAGAGCGGCATCACCCTGCTGCCGGTGCTGACCAAGGCCGACAAGTGCACCCAGCGCGAGCGCGCCGAGCGCCAGCGCCAGTGGCGCGACATCCTGGGGGGCATCGCCCCGCTGGTGGTGTCCGCCAAGACCGGCCTTGGCGTGGACAACCTGTGGGCCTCGTTGCGCAAGGTGGCCACCGTGGGCGAGGTGCGGGGTTCCGCCCTGCTGGACCCCTTCGGCAGCGCCAAACGCGACGTGCCGCTGGCGGATGGCGCCGCGCCCGACGCCCCCGCCAGGCACGAGGGACACGAGGGGTAGGCCAACCGCCCCGCCCCTGCCCGTCCCCCCTTCCTTTTTTCCGCGCACGCGAAACGCCCCGGCCATGCCATGCATGCCGGGGCGTCGTTCCTTCGTGCGCGTTGCCGTGGCCGGATCAACCGGCCTTGAAGCGCGGCTTCAGGTGCCAGGCCAGCCGGGCCGTGGCGATGGACAGGATCAGCGCGTCGGCCCCCCACGCGGCCAGCGGCGGCGGGACGATGCCCTTCTGGCCCAGCGTGCCGCCCACCGTGAACATGGTGTAGAACAGGAAGGTGATGACCAGGGCAAGGCCGATGCACAGGTAGATGTTGTCGCGCCAGGTCACCACGGCTGCGGCCACCACGGCCATGACCACCAGCGAGGCGGCGTAGGCCAGCTTCATGTGCCAGGCGGTGCGCACCCCTTCCACGTTGGAGCCCGATGCCGACAGCCGGTCGATGGCGTCGCCCAGTTGCCACAGGGGCAGCCGCGAGGGATCGGCGTTGCGTGCGGTGACCAGGAAGGCCTGCACGTCCTGCCGCAGGTGCAGGGACAGGGTGTCGTGGCGGGTGCTGAGGTAGCCCGTGGGGTCGAACACGGTCACGTCGCGCAGTTCCCAGTTCCCGTGGCTGGCCGTGAACGAACCGGCGCGGATCACGCGGGCGATGGACATGCCGTCGGACGACAGTTCATAGGCGGCAAGGCCGCTTCCCTGCCCCTTGGCGGGCACCACCTGGGCCAGGTTGACCACGTAGGGGCCGTCGGTGAACCACACGTTGCGCAGGGTGGCCGTGGCCTCGGTCTTGCCGCGCACGTCCTCGCTCCAGATGCGCGCCGCCTCCACCTCGCCCGAAACGCCGAGCACCTGGGAGAAGCCAAGCTGCACCACGGCCCAGACCACGCCGCAGAACACCAGGTTGCGGGCCACCCGCCCCAGCGAGATGCCGCCCGCCTGCAGGGCGATGAGTTCGCGCCCGCGCGACATGAGGCAGAGCTGGGCCAGGGTAGCCAGCAGGAACACGGCGGGCAGGATCTGCGAGATGATCAGCGGCGTCTTGGCCACGAAGTACCAGGCTGCCACGCCGAAGCCCACGCCCGCCTCCAGGAAGTCGTCCAGCCGGTCGAACAGGTCGGACAGGATGTACAGCCCGGTGCCGATGGCCAGGGTGGGCAGGATCAGCAACAGGTTGTTGCGGAACAGGTAGCGCGAAAGCAGGCTCATGCGGGCGCCCTTTTGCGCCGCAGGGCAAGGCGGCTGTGCGAGAACAGACTGACCACGGCGGGCGTGCGCTCGCGCGCGGCCAGCCGCAGGCCCCACAGGCCGGTGGCCAGGAACAGCGCGTTGGGCGTCCACAGGCCCACCACCGGCGGGATGGTGCCCGCCTCTCCCGTGGTCAGGCCGAACGAGAGCAGGCTGTAGTAGACCAGGAACATCAGCAGGGCCAGCACCACGCCGAACTGGCGGTGCAACCCTTCGAAGGCGCAGGCCAGCGGCATGGCGAACAGCCCCAGCACCAGACAGGCCGCCGGGAACACCCATCGCTTGTGCAGTTCCACGGCCACCTTGCGCAGGTACTTGTCGCCCAGCGAAGCCTTGGCCTCGTCCAGGGGCAATGCGCGCAACTGCGACCAGGACAGCTCCTTGGGCTTGATCTCGCCAAGGTCCAGCCCCTTGAACATCTGCCCCAGGTCGATGCGGACGACGTACTCGCCGAAGCCCAGCACGGAGACCTGCTGCCCCTCGGTCTTGTACAGGCGGCCGTTCTGGAGGCGGAACAGCAGTTCGCCGCGCGCCTCGTCGGTGGCGATGGCCCCGGTGGGCGCGAGGATGGTCAGGGTCGAATCCTTGTGCGAACGGTCCTCCACGATGACCTGCGACAGCGTGCTGTCGGCCGGGTCCACCTGGCGCGCGAACAGGGTAAGCCCCGGAATGTCCTTGTTGAACACGCCGGGCTGCACCACCACGCGGGCGCGGCTGTTGGCGATGTCCATGACCGTGGCCCGGAAGTTGGACATGCCCCAGGACAGCCCGTACAGCGAAATGCCCAGGGTTAGCAGGGTGCACAGCACGCAGAACAGCACGGGCGCGGCCAGCATCTGGTACAGGCTGACGCCGCCCGCCTTCAGGGCGATGAGTTCGCGGTCGGTGCTCATGCGCAGGAAGGTCAGAAACACGCTGAGCATGCACGCCACCGGCACCACCAGCAGCATGAAGAACGGGGTCAGGTAGACGAACAGCAGCACCGCATCGGCCAGCCCCAGGTCCAGCCCCAGGAACAGCTCGCGCAGTTGCAGGCCGCGGCCGATGAGCACCAGCGTGAGCAGCGAGCCCAGACAGAGCAGGAACAGGTGCAGCAGTTCGCCGAACAACTGGCGTTGCAGCAGGGTATTGAGAGGAAGACGCAGAGGATTATCCCTGTGTATGATCGGTGTGGCAGGAACGGAACAGGTCGAGGAGCATCTCGGTTTCCATGGGGCCGAGATTGAACCGCGCGCCCGCCTCGTCCACAAGGTCGGTCAGCGGGCACGAGGGCTGTTCGGCCCGGCGCTCGGCCACCCAGGCGGCGGCGCGCTTCACTAGTTCGCTGTGCGGAATGACGGTGGTCATGGCTTCCCCCTGGCGGATCGCCGAAGCGGATGTGCCGGAGCGGCCCGGCGATGTTCCGGCGCGGGCACCGTCTCCGCCCCCCGGACGGATGCCGGCCCCGAGGGCCGATGGTGCGTGGGCCGCCGCACGGGGCGGCCGTTCGCGCGGCGTGGAATCTACATCAACCCCGGCGGGGTTGCAACTCGGCGGCCCATGCGGTATCCCCGCGCAATCCGTGGCGTCCTTCCGTGTCCTTTCACGTCCTTTCATATCCTTTCACATCCGGACCGCGTCCCCCCGCATCCGGCCCACGCGGGACGCCCCGCCCGTCCACCCCGTTCACCCCAGCCGCGCGGCCGCCCCGGGCCGAAAGCCATCCATGCACGACATCCTCTCCGCCGTCATCCTCGGCATCGTCGAAGGGCTGACCGAATTCCTGCCGGTGTCCTCCACCGGGCACCTAATCATCGCGGGCGACCTGCTGGGCTTCACCGGGCCCAAGGCGGCCACCTTCGAGGTGGCCATCCAGCTCGGGGCCATTCTGGCCGTGGTGGTGCTGTACTGGGACCGCTTCTGGGGCCTGCTGCGGCCGAAGCCGTACGTGCGCTTCGCCGGGATGCGCGGCATCGTGCTGCTGGGCATCACCTCGCTGCCCGCCAGCCTGCTGGGCCTTGCCACGCACCATTACATCAAGGAACACCTGTTCAGCCCGGCCACCGTGGCCCTGGCCCTGGCCGTGGGGGCCGTGGCCATGCTGCTGGTGGAGCGGCGCAGGCACCGCCCCGTCTACATGGACCTGGACGACATGACCCCCGCCCTGGCCCTGGGCATCGGCCTGTTCCAGTGCCTGGCGCTGTGGCCGGGCTTCTCGCGTTCCGCCGCCACCATCATGGGCGGCATGCTGCTGGGCGCCCGGCGCGGCCTGGCCGCCGAATACTCGTTCATCGCGGCGGTGCCCATCATGTTCGCGGCCACCGGCTACGACCTGCTGAAGAGCCATGCCCTGTTCACCGCGGCGGACCTGCCCTTCTTCGCCACCGGGTTCGTGGTGTCGTTCCTTTCCGCGTGGGTGGCCGTGAAGGTGTTCATCGGGCTCATGGGCCGGGTGACCCTGGCGCCCTTCGCCTGGTACCGGCTGGCCGTGGCCCCGCTGGTGTTCTGGTTCATGGTCAACTGACGCGGGGGCTGCGGGCGCAACGCCCTGGCGGGCGCGAATTGCAGGGGCTTTTTCTAGAAGTCTCCAAAAAACGCTTGCCAAGGCACCCCGTGTCCGGTAGAGAAACCATCCGTCGCAACGGGAACGACCCCCGTGCGGCGCTGGACTTGGCAAGGTAGCTCAGTTGGTTAGAGCATGCGGTTCATACCCGCAGTGTCGGGGGTTCAAATCCCTCCCTTGCTACCAGGATTACAAGAGGCCCTGCGCATGCGGGGCCTTTTTCATTCATTGTCATCGCGCTCAACGCCCTCTTGCTGCGGGAACTGTTTTTCGGTTAGAGCTACGCGTCGCCGGCGGATGGAACGCCGGAAAGACGTCTCCCGCACCAGCATGTTCAACGGAATGGGCGCCAGCTTGACCTACGACAACACTCCCGCTCGCCGCAGGCCCGACGCCCCCCTTGCCCCCGCTGGCCGCAAGGCTCCCGGAAGCCCCATGCACAAGTGGATACGCCTCGCCTTCGAACTGCTGCCCCTGCAGGTCTTCGCCATCGCCTCGCGCCTTGCGGGCGACGACCCCGGCCGGGAACTGCTGCCCTACGGCCTCGGCGCGTTGAGCGCGGCACTGTGCATGGCCGTGCTGCTGTGGCGGCGCGTGCTGCTGGACCGGCTGCTGCTGGGGGTGAACATCTCCATCATGCTCGGGGGGCTCGGCCTGTACACCCGCACGCCGGGGCTGGCGCACATGCTGGCCGACCTGCGCGCGGCGGGGGTGTTCGTGATCATCCTGCTCACGGCGGGGGTGACCTACCTGGCCCGGCCCAGCGCCCTGCTGGACATGCCCTCGGGCAACGTGGAGCCATGGGACCGCTACATGCTCTACGCCACCTTCGCCGCCTTCGTGCTGGCCTTCATGACCCGCTCGCAGCCGCTGATCTCCGGCATGCTGCTGGCGGCGCTGTTCATCGTGCGCGGCAGCCTGCAACAGGCCGCCCACAACGCGCGCCAGTAGGACCACCCCCTCCCCGCGCCCGAAAGGGCTGCTGCCCCATCACGGCCGTTCTTCCCGTCGGAGACCGGCCGTTTCCTGTTCCCTTTCCCACGGCACAACGAAAAGGGGGGCGTCCGAAGACGCCCCCCTCGCAGGGTCGGCGGAATGGCCGGGCCTACAGCAGGTGCAGGTACGGAATGGCCACGTAGACCAGCGTGCCGAGCACGATGACGTAGCCCGCGCACACGGCCAGGGTGCGGTTCATGATGCGCCCTTCGCAGCCGGTGAGGCCGGTGGCCGCAGTGGCCACGGCGATGGACTGGGGCGAGATCATCTTTCCGGCGGTGGCGCCCGCGGCAGAGGCGGAGACGATCCAGGCGCTGTCGATGCTGATGCGGTTGGCCACTTCCATCTGCAACTGGCCGAAGAGCACGTTGGACGAGGTGTCGCTGCCGGTGACGAAGGTGCCCAGCGCGCCCAGCAGCGGCGAGATGAACGGGAAGTAGCTGCTGGTGGAATCGGCCACGGCGATGGCGATGGTGTTGATCATGCCGCTGGCGGCCATGACCTTGGCCAGGGCCACGATGGAGACCACGGTGATGCCCGAGTACACCAGCTTCCTGGCGGTGCTGCCGAGCACGCCGGTGATCTCGCGCACCTTCACGCCCTGGATCATGCCGCCGATGTAGGTGGCGATGATGATCAGCGCGCCGGGGGTGGCGATCCACTTGAAGGTGAAGGGAGTGTCGCCGTAGATGCGCACGGTGGTCTTCACGGCGCCCAGGGCGTCGCGGATGGCCGGGAACAGGTTGCTGCACAGGATGATGAACGCGAACACCAGGATGTACGGCAGCCAGGCCTTTACCTTTTCGGCGGCGGGGATGGGGGCGACCTCGGCGGCGGTGTCGCGGTGGAACAGGCGGGCCCAGACGATGGTGGCGATCATGCTGCACACGCTGCCGATGAGGCACGGCAGTTCCGCGCCCATGTACTTGGCGGTGTACAACTGCGGAAAGGCGAAGGCCAGGCCGGAAACCAGGGTGGCCCAGAACACCCCCCTGATGCCCTTGAACCCGGCGGTGAGGATGATCAGCAGGTAGGTGATCAGGATGATGAACACGAACAGCTGCAACGCGGTGTAGTAGCTGATGGTCTCCACCGGCAGGCCGGTGACGCCCGCCATGGTCACGATGGGAATGCCGATGGCCCCGAAGGCCGTGGGCACGGTGTTGGCCACCAGGCAGATCACCGCGGCGAACATGGGCTGGAAGCCCATGGCGGCCAAGATGCTGGCGGGAATGGCCACGGCGGTGCCGTACCCGGCCACCCCTTCGAGAAAGCCGCCGAAGCCCCAGGCCACGATGAGCACCAGCAGGCGCTTGTCGGTGGTGATGGACGAGAGCATGCGGGTGATCACGTCCATGCTGCCGGTGTGGCGGGCAAGGTTGTAGGTGAACACGGCCGCGATGATCACGATCATGATGGGCCACAGCGCCATGGCGGCGCCTTCCAGCGCGGCGGAAAGGGCCATGAAGGCGGGCATCTTCCACCAGCCGAACACGGCCAGGGCCAGCGTGCAGACCAGCGTGAGCGCACAGGTGCGGTAGGCGGGCAGCTTGAGCACGACGAGCGAGAAGATCAGCCAGACGATGGGGGCGAGCGCCGCCGCCAGTTGCAGATAATCCATGGACGCCATTGTGGGATGCACCTCCGAAGTGGGCGTTCACACCACCCGGCACTTCCTCACGCCGCGCCGGATGAATTGGTTGCTCAGACAATGAGCGGCTTGGTAGCACTTCGACCCGGCAGCGTCAAGATTCGGGGTGGGGAGTTGCAATGAAGCTGCGTCGCATGCGCGAGGTGCAGTGGCACACTCGGCGTGCGACGTGCACGCGATAGAAAAATGAAAGATGCATTTCACAGCATATGCGACAGGATATGCCGTCCATGAATGTCATGTTGCGGAAATATGCTTCATAAACAGGAACGGCTTCGGATGCCATGCATCCAAAGCCGTTCCATGACGGATGTCGTGTGCGGTGTTATCGGGAATCAGCACGCGCATGGCGTGCCGCGATGCGAAAACATCATGCGTTGCAATCGTCTTCGAAGTGGCTGTGCTTGGCGTTGACCCCGCGCACGGCGAAAAACACGCTTTCGCCGATGTTGGTGGAAAGGTCTCCGATGCGTTCCAGCCGGCGGCAGATGATCAGGAACGACAGCGCCGCCTCGATCTTGTCGGGGGTGGTCTTCATGTACTGGATGACCTTGAGGGTAAGCTGGCGCAGCGCGCAGTCCACGCCCTCGTCCAGTTCGGCCAGCCTGCGGCCCAGGTCGGCGTCCATGTCCACCACGCTTTGCACGGCCTGATGCACCATGTTGCGCACCAGCGGCACGTACGCCTTGAAGTCCTCGTCGAAGGGCAGCGGCGGCAGGGCCACCAGCGGCATGGTGCGTTCGGCGATGTTGGCGGCCTCGTCGGCCATGCGCTCTATGTCGTTGGCGATGCGCATGGTGGCCAGCACGGTGCGCAGGTCCTGGGCCAGCGGGCTTTCGCGGGCCAGCAGGCGCATGCCCATTTCGTCGATGCAGGTTTCCATTTCGTTGATGGCGTGGTCGTGGGAGGCCACGGACCATGCTCTGGCCTCGTCGCGCTGGCAGTAGGCTTCGATGCAGCTGTCGATGGCCTGCTCCACCGTGGCGAGCATGGCCAGCAGCTTGTGGCGCAAGGCGTCGAGACGGTCGGTGGTCAGGTTCCTGGCGTTGGCCATGGCGCGCTCCTTCCGTTGCCGGGCCACATTCCGGATGCGGACCCGCATGTGCATTCTTTCACGTGGATCATGCCATCTTTCCGGACGGGGCGAAACCCCCTCCCCGCCTGTTTCCCCGGGGCGCCTGTGGCGGGGGGGGCCGCCACCGTGAACGGAAACGCCCCGGCGGTGGGCCGGGGCGTCGGTGCAGGCGTATGGCGGGCCCGGCGCTAGCGGCGCACACCCTCGAAGGCGATGGAGATGATCTCGTAGCTGATGCGGCCGCGCGGGGCCTCCACCACGATCTCGTCGCCTTCTTCCTTGCCCAGCAGCGCACGCGCCACCGGCGAAAGCACGGAAATGGAGCCCTGGGCGTAGTCCGCCTCGTCCGGGCCGAGCAGCGTGTAGCGCCTAGCCTCGCCGCTGTCGAGATCCTCGATCTCCACGGTGGCGCCGAACATCACCTTGTCGCCGGACAGGGAGTCCAGGTCGATGACGTTGAACTGGGCCATGCGCGATTCGATGTATGCGATGCGGGCTTCGAGCATGCCCTGGCGTTCGCGGGCGGCGTCGTACCCGGCGTTTTCGCGCAGGTCGCCCTCTTCGCGGGCTTCCTTGATGGCCTGGATGACCGCCGGGCGTTCCGACTTCAGGCGTTCCAGTTCCTTCTTCAGTCGTTCGTAGCCTTCGGTGGAGATGGGGATGCTGCTCATGCTCGTTCCTTGCGATATCTGGGCATGGTCTGTTGCCGGGCAAAAAGAAAGTGTCCCGCCGTCGGGGCAAACCCCGCGCAGCGGCACAGTTCGGCGCCGCCATCCGGCGGCACGTCAGTTAATATAGGCCAGCCGGGCGCGCCGGTCAAGATGCCGGAAACCCGGATCACGCGCCGCTCCGCCGCCAGCCCCGCAACCGGGCGGGACGACTGGGCCGCTTGGCCGGCCGGGGTTGACCGCGCGCCGGACCTGCTGCATCGTCAGCATGGACCATCCCCCCGAACACGGGTGCCGCGCGCCTGCCGCGCTGCCCGGCACCGCACATCCCGGAGGCCGCCATGCCCGAGTACACCACCACCCTGCTGATCCGTGGCGAGGAATGCGACTACGACCCCGAGGAACACCTGGCCCGCATCCCCTGCGAGAACTGCGGCCACGTCAACGAAGTGGAGGTGTGGACCGACGATGCCGGGGCGGCGGACTTTTCCGGCTTTGCCTGCGAGAATTGCGGGCATTGGAACGGCCCCGGCTAGGGGTGTCTCCAACCTGATGTGGGGCCCCCTTCAGGGCATGGTCACCTCGCGGTTGTATTCGCGCACGGCCTTGTCGATCTTGCCCTGGATGATCTCGATATCCGCGCGGGCGCGCCGCACGTAGGCATCCACGCAGGCCCGGTAGGCGCCCATCTTCTGCCGGTACAGGTCCCATTCCCAGGCCTTGTCCCCCGCAAAGGGGCGCATGGGCGAGGTGCACTGCGCGTCGGGGTAGTCGCCCCCCAACTGGGTGGCCTCCGCCCGCGCGGACGTTGGCAGGCCGCCTAGTAGCGCGGTCCCCAGGGCCAGGCACAACAGCGCCGCCGCTGCGCGTCCCGCGCGGCCTGCGCAGCCGGTGCCGCCGGGGCGTCCGGCGTGGCTGCCGGTCATGTCGTTCGTCGTCATGTCGTTGTCCAGCATGGCGTTCTCCTGCCGTGGCCCGCATGTGGCGGAGCCCCGGTCTTTCCCGCAGATTCTGGCAAAAGCCCCGCCCCTGTCAACGTATCGGAGCGCCCTGTTCCGCAGGCGTCCCGGCGCCCTGCCCTTCGCCATGGGGCGTGCTTCCCGCACGCGCCGCAGGCTGGCACCGATCTTGCTCATTTCCGCCCCAGACACGGGAAGGGAAATTTCTGCACGACGGAGGCGGGCGTGGCCATAGACGGCATCTACAACAATCTCGGCAGCATGATGGTTGTCCACCGCACCACGGGACAGGACGCCGATGCAGGACGCGCCGCGTCCGGGGCCGAGCAGGCGCAGACGGCGGACGGCGGCCTTGCGCGCCTGACCGACAGCGCCAGCCTTTCCGCGCTGAGTCCCAAGCTGCGGTCCACGCTGGAAGATATTTCCGAGCGCGGCGGCAACGTGCTGGAAACGCTGGAACAGAACGTCGCGGACCTCCAGGAGGGGTTTCTGGACACCCTTTCCGCCCGGCTGGACGAGGCCGGGGTGTCGCTGAACGAAAAGCTGACTCTGTCCATGGATGACGAGGGGGCGCTGTCCGTGCTGGGCGACCACCCGGACAAGGCGCGCATCCAGCAGACCCTGTCCGGCGCGCCAGAGCTCTCTTCCGCCTTCGGGGAACTGGCCTCGCAGTCGGAGATCATCCGCGACATCCGCAACCTGCGCCGGGTGGTCACCGCGCGCGTGGGCGCGGCCGCCTACGACGCCGTGGACGCGGCGACGGCGGACGGCGCATCCGAAGGGGCCGCATCCGCCTACCGGGTCAGCCTGAAGGGGGCCATGTCGCACTTCTATTTCGGCAGAAACGCCTAGCCGCCCTGCCCTGCGGGCGCGCATCCCTTGCCACCGGGCGCGAAAGCCCGTATAGCCCCTGTTCCGGTCGGGCTGGGGAAGCGGGCGCAACTCGCCAGGCGCGTATGCCCCGCGACACCTTGCCTTTGCCGGAGACGGCATTATCATATGCGAAGCGGGATGGTGGCCCGCACCGCATCACGGCACGACACGCCGTTCGCCGGACACCGCCGTACGTACGGGGGCGCCCTGGTTTCGACGGGGATGTGGAAGCCGGAACTGCAGGCCGAGGCGCCGCTGGCCTCGTAAAAAGCGGCACCAAAAGTAATTGCCAACAATTACGAATACGCTCTGGCTGCCTAATTAGTGGCCACGCCGAACCGTCCGACGCCCGATACGTCGGCGAGGTGTAACTTCATCGGGCTGGCATCCAAGGGCGCTCGCCGCTGCGGATGTAAGAACTACAGGTGAGCTGGTCTAGGGCCGCCCGGTCGGGGGCCAAGCCCGTGACGACAATTGTTCCCGACATAAGCCTGTAGACGTTTCGCGTGGAATGTTCTCGGACGCGGGTTCGATTCCCGCCGCCTCCACCAATTTGGAAGAAAGCCTTACTTTTCAGCAACGTGCTGTCTAGTAAGGCTTTTTTCTTTGGTCTGCTCCACCTGTGTGTTACAGTGGAGGTATGGAGACGATGCCCAAACACCCCCGCCTGTTCCGCCGTGGAGCCACCTACTACCACCGCGCGGTCGTGCCCCAAGACATAAGGGCGACCTACCCCAAGACCGAAGAAACCTTCTCCTTGCGGACCACCGACTACAAGGAAGCGCTCCGGCGCGTCCGTATCGCCGCCGTCGAGGTGGATCGTCGGTTTGAGGCTCATCGCCGTATGCTTGCCGAGAGCGGTAGCAAGGCCCCGCTCAAGGAATTGGCCGACTCCGATATTGAGCGCGTGGCAGCGGCATACTACGCCCATCTACTTGAGGAAGATGAAGATATACGAATTCAAGGGTTCGCCGACGGCGGCGATGACGACGGCGTTGAGGACCAGAAGCTAACCGCCATCGTCCAGACCGATGACCCGGAAGTGATCAACCGGCTTCTCGCTGCCCGTCTGCAAGAGAGGCCATCGTTCACGGACCACCAAGCAGCAACAAGCATGGTCGTGGACAATACGAAGCACGGCTATGCCCGTGGCCGTGTTGATGCGTTCATCGCAAGCGAAGCCGAAGATGTCCTGAACTGGGACAACATCAACATACGCCTTGAGCCATCGTCACCCAGTTGGCCGAGGCTGGCCCGAGCGTTACAGGCGGCCACCCTCAAGGCATACGAGGCCATCCGGCGCAGGAATGAAGGCGAGGTCATCGAAACACCGAAGGCCGCCGGGGTGCCCCCTGAATCCAGAACGCCCCTGCTGTCGATGGCTGTCGAGGAGTGGATCGCGGAGAAGTCCCGCACCAGCTGGGTGCCCAAGACAGAGAAGGAGCATCGCGTCTGGATGGACCACTTTATCTCGCTGATTGGTGATCGTCCCCTCGATTCATACACCAAGGCCGATGCCAGGGCCTTCAAGGCCGTACTGCTGCGCCTGCCGCCAAACTGGGTCAAGGTTGCAGAACTCCAGGGGCTGCCCATCGAGAAGGCCGCAGACAAGGCCAAGAAGCTCGGCCTTGCTCCCATGTCAGACCACAACGTGAACAAGCTGATGCGGTACGTTGGCTCGTTTTGGACGTGGGCACAGGGGCACTATGACGAAGCCACGGCCCACCCATTCAACGGCCTCCAGATAAAGCTCAAGAAGAACGTGAGGGATGAGCGCGACCCGTTTACCACGGATGAACTGCGCACGATCTTCAACGCCCCGATCTACACAGGGTGCAAGTCGGCTGAACGGTGGCACAAGGCTGGATCGGTAATTCCGATTGAATCGGCCTACTACTGGGTTCCGTTGATCAGCCTCTATACCGGGGCGCGGCTGGGGGAGGTGCTCCAACTTTACCTCGCTGACATCCGAGAAGAAGATGATGTCTTGTACTTCGACATCAACGACGCCGGGGACGATAAGCGACTCAAGACGCCAAGCTCACGGCGCATCATCCCTGTTCATAACGACCTTATCGAATTCGGCTTGTTGGAGTACGTCGAGAAACGCAGGGGGCAGGGACACAAGCGGCTCTTCCCTGACATTGAGATGGGACAGGATGGCTACTACTCCTCGCCCTTCTCAAAGCGGTTCAGCAGGTTCCTGAAGTACACAGGAATCAAGCACAAGACAAACGCCTTCCACAGCTTCCGCCATTGCTTCGAGGATGCGTGCCGCGACTCCGACATCTCGACCGAGATTATGAACGCCTTGCAAGGGCACAGTGAAAAGGGGATGGCTGCGCGGTACGGCAAGGGATTCGCCTTGAAGAAGCTTGCCGAAGCGATGGGACAACTACGTTTCCGTGGTCTTGATCTGTCGCACCTCATGCGCCGCTAAAGAGCTGGCAATGTGCTGCGGTCTATTTCCCTCAAGCAGCATTGGATCAAATCATCGTCTATGGCACCCATGATTCAACCACCAACACAACACGGATCATCAACCATGAACACGACACAGACAGAAACCACCACTTCCATCACCCCCTCCTCTTCCGCCGCTGCCCTGCTCTGCGACCGTCTGTCCTACTGCCTGTCCGCCGTCCATGCGGTGGACCGGATAGCCTCCCTGCTGGGCCTCCCGCCGTCCACCGTGGCAAACCTGCTGGCCCCGGTCATGGGCAACACGGAGCACGGCAAAGGGCCGGACATCACCCGCCTCGACACCCTGTTCCACACCGCCAAGGTCTTCGGACTGATCGAGGAGTATGCCATCTGGGAGGCCCCCACCGCCACCGAAGGCCCGGACATCGGAGCACCCCAGATCACCGTCGAGGCCACAGACACCCAATGGCTAGAGTACCGGATCGTCCTGCCGGGCGCGGAGGTCGTGCTTGCCCTCCCCGGTGCGGGGGAGGCGTTGATGAACTGACCGGCCTACCCCGCCGGAATCGCGCGAGGTTGGCGTATCCGACCTGATCCTGTCCGGGCATGACCAACGATCTACCCGGACAGATTCACCCCCGAACTTGCACGAAAAAAGGCCCGCTGTGTTCTGATGACGCAGCGGGCCTTTTCGCGTTCTGGGGCAGTAGACTGACGACCATGCGGGTCCGGATCAATATCCAGGTATCGTCGTTGATTTCAGGCCATTACCGGCTTGATACCACCCCCGAACAAAGGGAACCTCAAGCTTGCTCTTGTTTCTTTGGACTGCCCTTGGTTAGGTTAGTCCTCGTTCGAATTTTCAATCGCAATCTTGCGGGATTCGGTTTCAATAGCCTTGTTTCTCGGCATGGTGATTCGCAGCACGCCCTTGTTCAACTTGGCGTTTATGCCTTCCTTGTCTGCATCATCAGGGACATTGAGTACCCGACGGAAGGAACCGTAAGAGCGCTCAATGCGGTAGTACCCCTTTTCTTCTGTTTTCTCCTCATGCTTCTTTTCGGCAGAGAGAATCAACACATCATCTTTCAGCTCAACAGACAAGTCGTTCTCTTCAATGCCGGGAAGGTCAACTTCAACAACGTACTCTTTGTCTGTGCCGTAAATATCGACCTTCGGCTTGATGACAGACTTGCCAAGCACCGGGCTGGCTGCGTCGAGCCAGCGGCGCGGCGAAGGCATTCCAAAGCCAGAGAACATTGAATCAACCATACGGTCGAGTTCGGCGTGGAAGTGGTCAAGCGGAGAAGCGTATTCCCGTGCTCCCCGTTCCGCCTGCTTAACCGGAAGGGTCTTTTCCTGTTCGCTTTCCCTCTTAAACCAGTTCCATGGATTCAGCTTAGAAACCATCATAGCGTCCTCCTTGAAGTGTTTAAATTGTGGTCAGCGTAGAATGAATAAATCAAGAGAAGGCGGTGTCAAGACATGGGGCATAATTTCGTAACATGCTAACAACAAGATACAAAACTAACAACAAAATACAAAACATGGCTGGCAGGGTGTTGGGCACACCACCGCCACGGCGCGAGAGGTCTTGCAGCGGGCGGGCTATCCGGCCACCGTGTCACAGCGGGTCGATTTCGGGGAAAAAAGCCCATCGAACGACGGTACCCCAACAAATGACGCGACCGGAACCGGATCGTCGCTCTCCGGCCATCCTCGTGCGTCGAAAGATGGCCCCGCAAACAACGATGGATCGCGGTCCCCTGTCTCCCGCCTTCAGTTCCTCAAGCTCTGCGATGCCCTGCTTCTGGCACAGGCCGCCGTCATCGAGTCGGCATCGTGTCCGACGTTCGCCGGGGAACTGACTGCCCGGCCCGACTACCGGCTTTCGGCAGTCCGAACCATCATGGACGTCCCCGGATGGCAGGCCCCGGCCACGGTGCCACATCCGGCCCTTGATTCAGCCCAGGCATCGACTACCACCGCCACCACCGGGGCAGCACAGGCCATCACCCTGTCGGCGGCGGTCGAAAAGTACATAGCGGCGAAAGACCCCGAACTGGCGGAAGGCAGCAAGCGCAACGTCTACGTCAACGTCCGCCAGTTTGCGGAGGCCATCACGGAAACGCGGGGCCGGGACGTCACCTTGGCTGAACTCGACCGGGACATGATCCGGGAATATGGCCGCCTCATGGCTGCCCAGCCTGCGAACCCGAAGAGCAGGGAGTACGCCGGTAAACGCCTGCATGCTCTCGCCGCTCTCGACCTTCCGGCGGAAAAGCGACTGTCCGCAAAGACGCTGAACACGAAGTTCAACATGGTCCGTTCGCTGCTGAACTGGCTGGAACTGGAATACGGGATCATCGCCAAACCCCTGAATGCCGCCTTTGTGATCCCGAAGGCGCAGGGGAAGGCCCGCCCATCCCGACGCCCGTTCACCACCGAAGAACTGCAACGGCTCTTCAACCCTCGTTCCTACCTCGCCGCTACCGGGCAATCCCCGGCCTACTTCTGGACGCCCCTGATCGCGCTGTTTACCGGCATGCGCATTGAGGAGATTGCACAACTCCTCGTGACCGACATTCGACTGGACGAGGGCGTGTGGTGCATCGATGTGAACGAGGCCGGAGACGGGAAGCACGTCAAGACCGAGGCGGGGGTCCGCTTGGTTCCAATCCACCCGTTCCTGATCGACGGCCTTGGGTTCCTGCGGTTCGTCGAGGAACAGAAGGCCGCCGGACACCATCGCCTGTTCCCCGACCTCAAGCGCGAGAAACGCGGCAACGTCGGTGGCCCCATCACCACTTGGTTCACCCGGTACCGGCGCAAGCTGGGCATCGGCGGGACGGACGGCGAGGAGGAAAGCTCCGTCGTGTTTCACTGTTTCCGCTACACTGTGATCAACCACCTTGAAACGCAGGCACGGGCAAACCTTCGGCTGATCCAGAAGGTTGTCGGGCACAGGCTAAAGGCCGGAGACATTGGCATACCCGAGCGGTGCAGCGGAAAGCATCCCACGGCCACCTTGCGAGATGAGGTGATCGCCGTTCTTCCGTGGGTGCCCCTCCCATCCTTTTGACATGATCTTCACGGCGCGGAGGTCGTGCCTGCCCTCCCCGATGCGGGGGAGGTGGCTCGAACGAGAAGCACCCGACCGCCCCTGACGCCGGGCTGAACTGACCAGCTGAATCCCTCGAAAATCGCGCGAGGATGCCCTCTCCGGCGTGATCCTGTCCGGGTATGGCCTAAGACCTATCCCGGCCTGATTCACCCCAAAACTTGCACGAAAAAAGGCCCGCTGTGTTATGACGACGCACTGGGCCTTTTCGCGTTCTGGGGGCAGGAGACTGACGACCACCCAGAGGCTGGCGCAAAGGCCGCATATCGTCATTGATTCCAGACTATTGTCGATTATGTCCCACTCTCGGGCAAAGGGCCGCCTTAAGCAGACTGAAAGGGACCACCTACCGGGGCTATAAACAGGATGAACTACGCCTGACACCCTAAGCCCACCTGCGGCTCACCTAACGCCAACCACAGGTCCGCTGTGTGTTGCCGACGCTGAGGGCCTTTACGCGTTCTGGAAGGGGGGGGGGCAGATTGACGACGTGTCATTTTCAAAGATTCTAGAATGTTATCGATTATGGGCCACTATCGGATATAAGCGCCAATTTCCAGAGCGACCATCAGTCGGTGAAGTTGAATGTTTTCAGGGTGATGTCAATTACCGTGCACTCTCGGGGAAAGACCACCCAGCACGACCTCAAGCCCACCTCAAGCACTCACCAGAGGAGCAGCTATAGCTCCCCTATAAGATATACTTAAAGAGAAGAAGTAAGAGAAGAAGTAAGAGATAACTATAGACGACTACTCCTAGAGTAACTCCTGTGGCTCACCTGATGCCAACCAAAGGCATCACCACAGGCCCACCTTCAGGGACGCCGCTGCCGTCGTCGTTCATCGTCCATCCCCGTCACAGTCACCCCACCAGCTACGCAAGCCTTCCTGTTCCCCTCTCGGTTCAACCGCCTGCGGCCTCACGTCTCCCCTCCACCGCGCATGGGGGACGGCGTGAGGTCGTGGGCGGTTCTTGGCGCTCCGGGGCACCCCGCCGTCAGCCCGTGAGGAGGATCAGTCGTCCATGTCGTTCAAGGCCCACCCTGTCCACCAACCCCAGCCGCTCTACCGAGAGCAAGGAACACACCATGACCATGAAGCTTACCGCCCCCACCATGTCCCCCGAACCTGCCGCCCTGACCATCACCACCTGCCCGCTTCTGCCGGAGACCCGTGACGCACTGCTGGAAGCGGTGGGGGACAATGTGGTCTTCACCAGCGAGGCAGAAGCCGAGGAGGTCTTCGCGGTTCTCGACAAGGTCTTCCCGGCCATATCGTGGTCCGATGATCCCAGTCCCACCAGTCCGGCCTCGTCCCTCTTCGACGCCATCAACGCCGCCGTCAGTTCCGGCAAGGTGGACCAGGAGCGAACCAAGCTGCTCTATGGCCTGATCCTCAACCCGGCGCGTCACATCGACCCGGCCACGGTGTCTGTCGAAGACCTCCGCATCGGACTCGACAATGTAGCCCGCAGGCTTCACGAGGTCGCCGACGCCCTCGGCAATGCCGCCGATGCCGTGAAGGCTGTGATCGACATAGAGGTCGCCCTTGCGGACGAAGTGAGCGAGGAGTTGATTGTTCGCCTCGCCCCGTCTGCCATCGCCATCACGACGTACCGGGACGCCGTGCTTGTCATGCGGTCCGCCGCCGAAGCGACCGAGGCCCGCGCCCGGTCCCTGCGGTCGGTGGCCCCAGCTCGTGTAACCTGCGCTCTTCGTGGCCTTAAGCGGGCCTAAGGGGATGGTCATCATGAACGAACCAACCACGACCACCCCTCTTCGCCCCGGCATGACTGCCCTTGAGGCCATCCGCCACCACTGCGTCCACGACTGCATGGGCGGTGACCGGCGGGCCGTCGAGGAGTGCGCC
The DNA here is from genome assembly GCF_051133415.1 of Nitratidesulfovibrio sp. D1. NCBI lineage: Bacteria > Pseudomonadati > Thermodesulfobacteriota > Desulfovibrionia > Desulfovibrionales > Desulfovibrionaceae > Nitratidesulfovibrio > Nitratidesulfovibrio sp. D1. The sequence goes on from NZ_JBPGNZ010000002.1 coordinate 50,306, forward strand.
GACGCCGGGTGCCCGCTGCATCCCTACCGCTTCGGACGCCGGGCCACGACCTGTCCCCATCGGCCCACACCGGCCATCCGGTCCTTCTGCCTCTACCGCTGCATGGGAGGCGATGCCGAGGCCGTGGTCGGGTGCGAGCTGTCGCCGGACGTCGATCCCCGGTACTCCCCGTGCCACCTCTACTCGTTCCGCTGTGGCTGCAACCCGAACTACGCTGCCGCCACTGCGGGCCGGGATAGCGCGAGGTCGTCATGTGTGGTCTAATGGCAGGTCTCGCCACCTCACTTGCCATCGCGTCCACTGCTGCATCCCTCCACGCCCAACAGCAGCAGGCCGACGCCCAGGCATCGTACCAGTCGGCCATGTCCGACGAGTACGCCCGGACGGCCAAGCTGAACCAAGAGGCGGCCAACAGGGAATACATCGAGGCCGCAGCCGCCGAGCGCATCAACCAGATGCAGCAGCAGGCGTCGGCCTCCGAAGAACTCCAGAAACTCCAGCAGGAGAAGATGCAGAAGCAGGGTCAGGCCCTCGCCTCCAGTGAGGCCGCAGGCACCGCCCTCGACGCGCTCATGGCCGACTACGAGCGTTCCGCCGCCCAGAAGCGGGACGTGATCATGCAGCAGCTCGACATGGTGGGCGTCAACGCCGACACCGCCATCAGCGGCTACAAGGACAAGGCCGAGGCCCGCATGAAGTCCCAGTCCAACTACATCGGCTCCCCCATCAACCAGCCGAACTACCTCGGCGGTGCCCTGTCCATCGCTGGTGCGGGCTTCAGCGCATACGACAAGTACGTCTACCAGCCTGAACAGGGGGCCAAGCGGCCTACCGCCGTTCCGTAGGCGGTCGTGGTGGCCGTCGTGTTACGGTGGGCTGTTTTTCGATGAAAGACCCCACTGAGGTAGAGCCGCCCACACCAAAGTCCCGCCTCGCCCCTGTTCGCCTCTCTCCGGCCATTCTCGTGAGCGGACGGCCCATCCTGTCCCGCCTCGCGTGGCCCCATACCCACACGACGCAGCGACGGCCCCTCCACATGTCACCCACTCAAGGGCGGCACACGGAGGGGCCGTCGTTGTTCGCATCAGACTATCGGCTCTGCAAACGAGAAACGACCACGGCGCTAGGGCTTACAAGGAAATCGTGGAAACAACGGTCGCGTTTCCTCAACACTGTGGTCACCGGATTTTTGGTCCGATGGAGGCACCCGGCTTGCCAAGGACACTGTCCACTACCCGGCGGACATCCCCCAGACATCACCTGCCGGTAGGGTTTGTCTCGGCACAGCGACAGGCCCCGTCGTGCTTCTCGCGGATAATCCGTTCAAGGATCGTCGATCTACCGTTCCGGATGGCATCCACCTTGATGTCGGCCACTGTGTAGCCAAAGCAGTAACAGATTAGTTCAGCGTCCAAACTACATCCTCCCCCCTGTCTTTGCCCTTGAATGGCGCTGTTGCCCATTGAAGCAGCGGCTGATTTGAGGAGGATGACGGTGGCCGTCGCGGCACAGCATGACCAGCCCAAGGCTAGGGACTCCCCTCCTGCCTGTCGGCATGATCGCAGCGCCATCTACCATCATCCTCCTCAAGCCAGCCGGTAGCATAGCCCCGTAGCCCGCTTCAACACTTGCTCACGGCAGGTAGCGGCCTCATCCCTCCCCTCATAGGAGGAGCGCCCACATCGCCCCGTAGCCACAAGCACCGGGGAGGGCGTTAGTGGTTGGCACAAGGCGATGTGGGCACATGCGAGAGGAAGACCAAGGACTTCCTTAATAGCGCCTGTCCATGTCCATCGCAAGAGCCTTGATACGTTTCTCCCTGCGGTCAACGGCCATGTCGGGGTTCTGCTCTTCCTCCACGAACCGGCGGATGATGTTGTTGCAGTGGATGTGGAACTCGGGGGACAGATACTTGGCGTAGGCCAAGGCGATCTGCCAGTGGGCGAAGGTGCCACCGAAGCGGCCACGGGTGATGTGGATAAGGGGGGATTTTATCCCCTTTTCCAGTTCAGTGAGGAATTTCAGGGTGCTGGGAAGGCGAAGCCACTTCTGCGGCTTCTGATTATCGTCGCCGCCACTGGCCTTCCAGAGGTCGGTCAGGTTCACGAGCTTGTCGTCGGTGAAGCGGATGGTGGTGTCGTTGATCACAAGTGCGGGGGTGCAGGTGGGCATGATGGGCCTTCCTGCAAAGGGAAGGACGGGAGGCACTTCAGATTTTTGGCCAGAACCACACCGTATTTATTCACTTACTGCCCAGTTCCTGATATTCGGCGTGTGTTTCGTTTGACCCATTAGCCAGGTGGCGAGGATGGAATGACCAAGACGAGTTGGAGTGAACTTTGCGGTGCCTTATTTATCGGCTACATGCTCACTCTTTTCATAAGTGGGGCACTCAACGCGGATATGGATAAGGCGGGGAAGCTACTACTGACACTCTTCATTGCGGGTTTGATCTTAGGCCACATGAGGTAGGCCAAGGCGATCTGCCAGTGGGCGAAGGTGCCGCCGAAGCAACCGCCGTGGGCGAATGGCGCAGCCCCTTACGGAACCACGCATCAAGGGCGACGAAGCCCTCGGCCCGGAAGACGTTCAGCTTGTCCTGCACTTCGGGGCGGACCTTCTTGATGGTGAAGAGCCAGCCGGACAGGAACTCGATGGGGAGCATGACGTAGGCGCGGCTCTGGCCGGTGCCGGGGAGCTGCGTGGTGATTTCCACCACACAGGTGGCAAGCACCTGATCGGCCATGATTTTCACATGCTGGGACTTCCAGTCGATACCCAGCGCATCGCACACATGGCGGGGCGAGAAGTAGCAGCGGTCATCTTTGGTGACGGCGGCGACGTTCCGGGGCTGCCTCGTATACTGCACGGAGCAGTAGTAAACTCGTCAGGCAGGAGGAGACTGTTGATTGTCGCGCTTGGGTTCGTCGCCAATGGCCTTATAGTGTAAGGTCATTACCTCGTCCGGGCGGGCCATGATGTAGCCGCCGGTCTTCCTGATGGAGGGCAGGACTTCGGCGGTGACCCACTTCTTGAAGCGCAGGGCTTCGGGTTTGCGGGAGCGGAGGATGAGGGAGTACAGGCCGGATTCGTTGATGATCAGCGGGGCGCGGCCACCATGCGAACTTAAGGGATGCTTAAGTTGGGCCTTCTCGTCCTCGTCAAGACCGGCGAGGGCCACGGTGATGTTGGTCAGGCCGAGGGCATCGCACACGTCCTTCGCCACGAACCACGGATCGTCACCCTGCATGATGACGCGGAGGTTGCCGGAGAACAGGTCGGGGTTGCTGAAGATGACGGGGGTGTTCTGGGAGGGGGTCATGATTGGACGGAGCAAGGGGCTTGATTCAGGCCGGGCACTGCCGTAAATCAATGACCAAGGTCTCCTCTGGCCTGCGACTACGCCCAGCCACGGCATACCCCCCACCCCCTTACCGTGCGCGGCGTAGTCGCTCTTTTTCCCAGAATCAACAGCACGATACTACAAAGCAGGCGTAAACGGCTGCAACTGCGTCTTGCCTGTGTCTGTCCTTGGGCTTAATGTGGATGATGGAGGTCCCCTCATCTTGTTAAGCCTATTGGGGCAGCAAGGTCATGAAACGCTTTCTATTGCAGGCCGTTGCGCTGGCTTCCTGCTCATTGGCAGGGAACGTCTCGTACGCTGCGCCGGTAGATCATCTGTACGTCTGCTACATCGAGCATCCCCCGTACTACTATACAGAAGACGGGCAGCCGAAAGGGACGCTTGTAGCCAAGGTAAAGGCTATCCTAGAGGCAGCCCGTATACGGCACGAGTTCAAACCCATGCCAGCCAAAAGAGCCTTGGAGCGGGTCGAGCTTGACCCGACTGCTATCTCTATCGGCTGGTTCCGCACTGAAGCACGGGAACGTCGTTTCATTTTTTCACGTCCCATCTACACAAACCAACCACCAGAGCTTCTGGTGCTGTCCAGTCGTGCAGCCGAATTCAGGAAGCGCCGAACCTTCGTGGAGCTGATGGAAGACAGCTTCTTCCGCCTTGGAACTATTGTTGGATATTCCGAAGGCGAATACTGCGACCGAATCATCGCAAGGCATGCCGGGGATGTGTATCATCTTGCCGGAATGCGGGTGCAGCTTCTCAAGATGCTTCGCAACTACAGGATCGATGGTGTCCTAGTTCCCCCGGAGGAAGTCGATGCGCTCGTGAAGGCGGCGTCCATCCCTCGTGATGAGGTGACAACAATCAGGCTCGACGACATCCCCGCAGGTAACGCACGATACATCATCTTCAGCAAGCACGCCCACCCCGGTGTCATTGCGACGATCAACGCTGTGATTCAGTCCCTAGAGGATGCGTCGTCAGGGTCGGCCTCGTCGCCGCCGCTCATGCCTGCCGCTGGCCCCGGTGCTGGCGAATCTCCCCACAGGCAAGCCAGGGCGAGGCATTAGGGATAGAAGCTGGCGATGGGAAGGGCATGAAAAAGAGCGACCACGCTGCCGGAGGGGGTTCGGCATACGTGGTCGCCAGCATTGGGGAGATCAGGTAGGCATCCATTAAGTCGCCCTCATCCAGCAGGCAAGACCCTCACGTCATTTTTTGTTGTCCGTCGCCGTCGTCTTCGTCGGCTTCATAGCCCCCGGATGTTCTGACGCAAAAATCTGAAAGCCCATCTCTCACACCGACCGGGGCATATTCCCCCCGTACCGGGGTGGTCACAATCCATACGATCAGGGTCGCTACCTGCCCATCGTAACACCGTGGGCCGTTTTCCATCGAAGAACGCCCTTCCCCGCCGCTGCCCGACCTTTGGCCCATCCGTCTCTCGTTCCGTCGCTCTCTGTCCATCCTCGTGCGCTTCCGGGGCCGGGGTGCTTCTCATGCATGGAGGTGACCAAGGATCACCGCTGACTGGGACGACGACCACCACTCTCCGGACGTCCACCATAGGCGAGCCAAGCAATCGCCTCGGTCGATTGCTGCTGTCATCATCCATGCTTACCGTTCGATTGTGTGTCAGCCTAGGGTAGACCGCAAGTTGACATCTTTGCCTGACACTCTTTCTGTCAGTGTAGGATCGTTTTTTAGGTTTCTTGACATATTCGGTCAGATGTCTTAAACCCTTTCCTGACACATCTCTCACTGGTGCCAAACGGAGGAAGGGTATGACCACCGGGAAGAACATCGGATACATCCGCGTCAGCACAGCCGACCAGAATACGGCCCGCCAGCTTGAGGGCGTCACTTTAGATCGAGTGTTTGAAGATAGGGTAAGCGGGGGCACAACCAATCGGCCTGCCTGGAAGGACTGTCTTGCGTTTATAAGGGAGGGGGATGTACTGCACGTCCACTCTATCGACCGCTTGGCCCGTAACCTCCAAGACCTCCTTTCCATCCTGACGGCGATGACCGCATCGGGTATTACCGTCAAGTTTCACAAGGAAGGCTTGGAGTTCAACGGGCAGGACTCCCCTTTTCAGCGGCTTCAGCTTCAAATCATAGGCGCAGTAGCCGAGTTTGAACGGGCAATGATCAAAGAGCGGCAGAAGGAAGGTATTGCGATTGCGAAGTCTGCCGGGAAATACAGGGGGCGTAAGCCGAGCCTCGACAGCACGCAGATTGCCGAGATTCGTCGCCGATTAAAATCGGGGGAGAAGGTTGCAGCCTTGGCGCGTGAGTTCGGCATTTCGCGCCAGACCTTGTATGAAAGCCTTCGCCGGTAGGTGCTCCTGCCCCACACGTTTGCGGATGGAGCGCGTTGCGCCTGTTGGCTACAGTTTTTTGCCTGACAAGCAGCCTGCTCTGTCTTGCACCTGTTACAAAAACTTGCTACATCTCTCCAAGGTTGATGGTGCCTATCTAGCTAAAAAAGTAAGGTTCTTTCTTTGAGCGGCAAGATTCCCGCCGCCTCCACCAATTTCCGGGCCGACCCGCCGTAAGGCAGGTCGGCCCGAATCTTTTTCGGACCCGGCCCGCCCGCCCCCTGGCGCGGCGCAACGGGCGCCGGCATTGTCAGGCCGTTTTTCCGGGCAGCGACTACAGGGCCATTTCCCAGAGCAGGGACAGGCGGACGTCGAAGATGTCGCTGCGCCGGGGTTTGACGGCAAACGATTCGATGGGGCAGGACTCCACATCGTAGGTCGCCGCCAGTTGCCGCGCCTTTTCCTCGATTTCCGCCGCAAGGTCCGCCAGTTCCTGCTGCAAGAGGGCGATGGATTCTTCGGCGCGCTGCACGTCGCCCTTTTCCTTCATCACCCGTCCGGCGCTCTTGAAACCGGTGGCCGCCCGCGAAACGTTGCCCGCCGAAAACGTCTTGCGCCCCAGGAACGCGCCAAGCACCGCCGTTCCGAAGGAAATCAGGGCGTCGGCGGTTTTCGACTGCACGTCGCCCTGCTCCCGCTCCAGCTTGCCTTGGGCGGCCAGCAGTTTCTGTTCCAGGCTTTTCTGGCGCACGGCGTATTTCCGCCGCAGTTCGTCCAGCGCCGCGTCCTTGCGCTCGCGCAGGGCGTCCGCCACGCGCACCTTGAAGTCGCCCAGGGTTTCGCCGGGGCGTGACTCCATCTTCAGCGACGCCGCCCGGAAAAGTTCCAGTTGCCACGACTGGTAGAGAAAATCGACGAACGACTTGTGCAGGGGCTTCAGATCCTTCAACCGCGAAATGGCCGCAGGCACCTCGTGGAAGCGGCTGCCCGTCGGCGGCTGGCGCAGGCAGTCGGCCTCCGGAAAGGGGATGTCCTCCCCGTCCGCCCATTCGGGCCGGACGAACCGGTCGTCGAGATACAGGCGCAGGGCGACGTCGCGGCTTTCGTCGATGTTCCTGCCGGGGTTGTGAAAGCGCAACGTCGCGCGGGCGGAAAGCCAGGGGACGAACACCGGCGCGTCGCTGGCCACGGGGTGCAGGTAGTACAACTGTTCGATGGTGCCCGCGAGCAACGGCGGATGCCCGTCGGGACCGCCGGTCCGTTCCCCGTGCGTAGCAAGGGGGGCGGCGGCGCTTTTGTCCGGCGGCGTCCACCCTTCCCCGGCGAGCCGCCTGATGTCGTCGCCCGCGATGGGGCCTTTCAGATAGGACATAGTCCAGCGGGTCTCGAACAGCAGGGGCGCTTCCAGGTGCGCGGACGTCAGCAGGAACTGCCGCCCCTTCAGGCGCGACAGCAGGCTCTTCACCTGGCCGTGTTCCAGCTTTCCGTCGCTGGCCCCGGCAATGCCCCCGGCCACCCGTTCCTGGTCCTGGCTGGTTTGCAGCCGCCCCACGAACCAGGTGCCGATATTGGACAGCCCCTTGTAGTCGAGGTCCACCGGGTTCTGGGTGGAGAGAACCACCCCCAGCCCGAAGGCGCGCGCCTGCTTGAGCAGGACGAGCATGGGCTTCTTGGACGGCGGGTTGGCCGTGGGCGGGAAGTAGCCGAATATCTCGTCCATATACAGCAGCGCCTTCAGCGACCCCGTGCCCTGCTGGCGGCGCATCCAGGCGATGACCTGGTTGAGCAGCATGGTCACGAAGAACATCCGCTCGGCCTCGGCAAGGTGGGCGATGGAGAAGATCGCCGTTTGCGGGCGGCCGTCCTCGCCGTAGAGGATGCGCTGGATGTCCAGCGGGCGGCCCTGCGTCCAGGCGGCGAAGGTGGGGCTGGCGATGATGTTGTTCAGGCGCATGGCCAGCGCCAGGCGGTCGTTCTGCGGGAAAAAGCCGTCCATGGGGAAGACCCCGATCTTCGTGAACGGCGGGCTGACGATGCCGCCGATGAGGCTTTCCATGGTCAGTCCCTCGCCCTTGCGCCAGTGGTGCAGGAGCAGCGAACTGACCAGGATGTGCTCGCGGCTTTGCAGGGGATCGCCGTGCACGTCGATGAGGCTCAGCAGACTGGTGGCGGTGGAGCCGACCAGGGCGTTCAGGATGTCGCTTTCCGCAAGGATGTCCGGCGGCGGCGCGGCGAAATCGCCCAGCACCGAGACGGGTACGCCCAGCCCGGAACCGGGGGTGTAGAGGGTGAAGCCGGTCTTCTGCCGCAGGCTGGCGATGCGTTCCCGTGTCTGGCCGTAGCCGCGCAGGCCGTCTTCCCACGTTTTCGCCACCTGCGCGGCGTGGGCCTCGACGGTCAGTCCCTTGCGGCTGGCCTCGGCGGGGTCTATCCAGGGCTGGAAATCGGCGGGCGACAGCGCGGGAAAGGTGAGCAGCAGGTTGGCCATGTCCCCCTTGGGATCGATGACGATCGAGGGGATGTTGTCCATGATGGCCTCCTCGATCAGGCCGATGCCGAGGCCGGTCTTGCCGCTGCCGGTCATGCCGATGATGGCGGCATGGGTGGTGAGGTCCTTGTTCCTGAACAGAAGGGGCGTCCGCGCCGCCTCGCCGCTGGCGATGTCCAGTTCCCGCCCCAGGTAGAAGAGCCCCAACTGCTCGTATCCCTGCATGTCCGCCATGGTGCACCTCCACATCTGAAAGACCGGCGTAGGTATATGCCGGGCATGTTGGCCCAAAACCGGCTGTCATTGCAAGGGGCCGCCGACAAAAGACGCATGGCCCCTTTTTTTTTGACGGTGGACCGGCGGCCTTCTATCATCACTTCCGGCACGTCATGTTCCCAACCTTTCTTGCGTAGGCGATGCATGCAGATATTTCGTGTTTTCCCGCTGCTGCTGGTGTGCCTCGGGCTGTTCACCGCGCTGCCGTCCCCGGCCTGCGCCGCCACCAGCTTTCTCGCGCGCGAGGGCGACGGGATACTGGCGGCGGAGGGCGACCTGACCACCCGCCGCGCGCCCTGCTCCACCTTCAAGATCGCCATCAGCCTCATGGGCTACGATGCGGGCATTCTGATCGACGAGACGCACCCGGCGCGCCCCTACGACGAACGCCTGGACGTGGCGTACGACATGTGGAAGCAACCGCACGACCCCGTCATGTGGATGCGCAACAGCTGCGTGTGGTATTCGCAGGCCACCACGCGGGAACTGGGCATGGAGCGCTTTGCGGCCTACGTGGACCGTCTGGGCTACGGCAACCGCGACGTCTCGGGGCGGTGCGGCCCATCGGGCAAGGCCGGGACCGACGACGGCCTGACCCGCTCGTGGCTGTCCAGCAGCCTGGCCATCTCGCCCGAGGAGCAGGTGGACTTCATCGGCAGGCTGGTGCGCTCCGAGCTGCCGGTGTCGGCGCACGCGCAGGAAATGACCCGGCACATCCTGTTTGTGCAGGACTTGCAGGGCGGCTGGAAGCTGTACGGCAAGACCGGCAGCGGGGTGCGCCTGCTGCCCGACGGGACGCGCGACGAAGACCGCCAGATCGGCTGGTTCGTGGGCTGGGCGGGGAATTCGGACGGCCGCACCCTACTGTTCGCCCATCTGATAGAGGACGAGGACGACAACCCCGCCCCGGCCGGTCGCCGGGCGTGCGATGCGGCCATCGTCAAGGTGCAGCGGCTGCTGGGCGTCGCCCCCGGCGAGTGGTAGCGGCCCTGCCGTAGGCCGGAAGCCGCACCCGCACGAAAAAATCATGAAGCCGGGTGGCGTCGCGCGACGCCACCCGGCTTCGTATTTTTGAGGGCCGTTCCGCCCCTGCTCTTCTTGCCCCCTGCTATTCGGCCCCCTGCTATTCGGCCCCCTGCTGTTTCGGAGCCTTCTTGCGTGCGCGGGGTTTTTTGGGCGCGGGGGCGGGCTCAGCGACAGGGTTAGCGGTGGGCTCAGCGACAGCATCGGGAGCAGTGGCGTCGTAGACCTCCACAACGGGGGCCACGCTCGCGTCATCGGCCGGTGCATCCTCCACTGTGGGAGCGGCGGGCGGCGCGGGGGGCGCGGGGGGCAATACCCTGGGGGCATGCATCCCGCCGGAGGGCGATACGTCGATGGTGCCCGGCAGGGCGCGCGGCGTCATGCCGTCGGCCTGTCCCGGCAACTGGGCCAGCATGCTGCGCTGGTCCACGATGATCATGCCGGTGCGGTCCAGCACCTCGCGCCGGTAGGCGTATTCCTCCTGCATGCGGCGCACCTTGTAGGCGAACCACATCCGCCCCAGGTAGCCCACGCACCACGCGGCCAGCACGCCGCCGCCCACCCACAGCACCAGGTGTTCGGTGGATTCGCCCAACCGGATGACGAAGCCCAGCACCCGGTCGAAGTAGTAGATCACCACGGCCAGCAGGGTCACGCCCAGCATCAGCAGGAAGGTGGGCACGCCGTTGACGGCGGCCAGCATCTTCTGCAACCACGGCGGCAACTGGCGCAGTTGCGCCTCGGTCAGCACCGGGTCGCCCTTGATCAGGCGGGTGTAGCCCAGCGCGATGACCTGCAACACCAGCAGCACCACCACCGGCGCGGCGGCCACGGAAACCAGGTAGCCGCCCCACGGAAAGCGGAAGCGCACCGTGCCGTCGGGCATGCTCTGCACGTTGGCGACGCCCTGCCAGATGGCCACGATGGCCACCAGAAATTCCACCAGCACGATGCCGATGACGATGTAGGCCAGGACGTACTTGCGCTCCTGCTCGCCCAACAGGTCGCCCAGGCCGCCGAAACGGCCCGGCTCGTGGGGCTGGTCCGGTGATTCTCCGGGCGATTGTCCGGGGGATTCGGGAGCCTCGCCGCCATTGCCGGGGGCAGCACCGCCGGACGGAGCATCAGCGGACGCGTTGGCGTCGCGGGTGGGGGCTTCCGGTTCGTTCCTCGAACCGGAGAAGAATTTCGAGAAGAACATGCGGGAATATCCGTACGACGGCGGTGCCGTGTTGTCTCGTGCGTGGGTGCCCGGAGGGACGGGAAAACGCCCCCGTCCGGCGCATGGCGCGGGCTGGGGGCGCCTTCCGCCGGTCGCGGCGTTGTCTGGCGCGCGCGGGGCGGCAGGAGCGCCTTTGCTCCGTCTGCCACCATACGATGCGCGGCGGCTTTTCTCAAGGTGTTCTAAGGAAGGAATACGGCGCGGGCAGCGCGGCGAGACGGCAGGGCGTGCCGGGCAATGGCGTAGCGGGCGCGGCTGGCGCGGGTCCGCGCCGTGGCAGGTCACTTGGGGATGTCGCAACCCCGCGCCTGTGGAGGCTGAATTTCAATCCGGACGCGCTGTCAGATGCACTCGCGCACCATGGGCTGGAAGGTGTTGGTAGCCGCGTCCCAGCCCAGCAGTTCGCCCTTTTCCAGGTCGAAGAACCAGCCGTGCAGCGAAAGTTCGCCCCGCTCCACCCGCGCGCGCAGCCAGGGGAAGGTCATCAGGTTTTCCAGCGAGACCAGGATGGATTCCTGCTCGCAGGCGCGGTGCAGTTCCTGCTCCGAGCAGTGCGGGCAGCTTTCCTGCACCCGCTCCTGCGCGGGCGCGGCGATGCTGACCCAGCGCGACAGGAACTCCGTATCGTCCCGGCTCCCGGCCGCGCCGGACAGCAGAGCCTTGATGCCGCCGCAGCGGGCGTGGCCCAGAATGATGATGTCTTCCACCTTCAGGCTGCGCACGGCGAATTCCAGCGCGGCGCTGACCCCGTGCTGGGTGGTGGTGTGCGCCTCGTACGGGGGCACCAGGTTGGCCACGTTGCGCACCACGAACAGGTCGCCGGGGTTGCAGTCCAGCAGCAGGGCCGGGTCCACGCGCGAATCGCTGCACGCGATGACCAGCGCCTTCGGCGACTGCTCTTCCACCAGGTTTTCGAACAGGTTGTGGTCGCGGCAGAACCAGCTTTTCTGAAACCGCCGGAAACCGGCGATGAAGCGACCGAGATCGGGTGCGGACATGAAGACTCCGGAACTGCCGTGCGGGACGGGATGCGGTGCTCGGGATGCGACACGTACAGGCTCCGGCGCGCGACGAGGGCCGCAGCCACCGGGTAACTGGGGATTGTACGTTTTTTTGCCCGCCGCGCAACCCCGACGCGAGTAACCGCTTGCTTTTTCACGCGCCGCGCTGTCCTTTCCGGTCATGGTACGTGCGGACGTTGGGGCTGGCTGTGGGACGCGCTCCGGATATGAATGAAAATGCGCTGTGACTTGCGCGTGGGTGTGTCCAAGTGACGCCGCCATCTGGGGCATGTCTACCCCAACAGGCAGCACTACTTGGATTTGAGCAGGGTGGTAACTTGTGCAACCAGCTCTTCTGGGGACATTCCCAGGCTGTGGGCGATCAATATTGCCGCATTGAGCGATGGTTGCCGCTGCCCATTTTCAAGCAAGCTGATATAGACGTTTGTCGAGTCGATGGCTTCGGCCAACTGCTCTTGCGACATTGCCTTCCGCCCTCGTGCTTCCGACATCACTTTGCCAAAAGCCTGCGGTAATCCTTGAACTTTTTTCATAAAACAATTGTATGAAAAAGGCTCGACTTCCACTTTTAACAATTGTATAAATAGTTGGCATCCAGCCCTCGTTGCGAAGGCCGGTTTTGAGAGATCGTCTTTGGATTCCGGTCGTTGGCGGGCAAGGACGAGCGCTATAGCGCAATGTTATGTTTGACGTTTCATTCATGCCGTCATTTATCCATAACCAGGCTAGATTTATGGGGATAGAGAATGAAGGGGATTTTATTTCCGGAGCAAGACGGCGGAAAAGTCATTTTGAGCAAGGAGTTCTTTGCAAGAGAACCCGTTTTTGTAGCGGCAGCCAAGTTTACGGAACGATATTACGTGGGGATTCAGCCTCACGGCGATGACAGCTTTGAAGTCTATCTTCGCTCCAAGGATGATGACGGTGACGTCTCCAGCGCCATAAAGATATTTTGCAATGAATTGATAGAGCAGCAAGTCCGGCACGACCTTCAAAATCGTTTTGGGAAACTGAGGGAGATAATTGTTGCACATGCGTTCTCCCCGCTGGAAAGACAATGACCAGATTTTTGCCGTTTCAGTTCAGATACCATCCTAATGGTCAAGTCTTGCTGGTTAACGAGTGCGGGGACTATTCTTTTGTCCCCCAAAGTACATTCGAAGATATTATTTCCGGGAATTTTACCAAAGAAAATAGGCAGTACTTCGATTTACAAAGTCGTCTGTTTCTAGAGCAAGCGGAAAATAATGAATTTTCTTTGCAAAAAACAGCCGCAAAATATCGATCGAGAAAAGCCTATCTCCGCGACTTCACTTCGCTGCACATGATGGTCGTGACATTGCGCTGCAATCAGCGTTGTGAATATTGCCAAGTATCATGTGCTGAACATGATGCCCACAAATATGACATGCCTGTGCATACGGCTCTAAAAATTGTGGATACAATTTTTGAATCGCCCTCAAAGTCCATAAAAATTGAATTTCAAGGCGGCGAACCAACTCTGCATTGGGACGTAGTCAAGGAAACCGTTCTTTACGCCAAGAAAAAGCAACAAAAATCCGACAAGGTATTGTACTTTGTTCTCTGCACAAATCTTACAGGCATAACGAAAGAGCAACTCCTCTTTTGCCGCGATCACGGCATTTGCATTTCCACCTCATTGGATGGAGCAAAGCCGCTGCATGACAAGCATCGTGTTTTGAGGTCCAGGGGAAGTTCCTATGATCTTTTTATCCGCAACTTGTTCCTCGCACGGGAGATTGTAGGCGAGGACAATGTGGATGCCCTGATGACCACAACGGCTTTCTCTCTGAGGAAATTGCCTGAAATCATAGAAGAGTATATCGTACTAGGTTTTAATGGAATTTTTATTCGTTCATTGAATCCTTACGGGTTTGCAGCGGAGCAGTCCGGTGTGCTGGGGTATGATATGCATGAGTTTGTTGCAGCGTATACCGAGGCATTGCGGCACATCCTTTCGATAAATAGAACACGCTTTTTCCCGGAGCATTTTGCCACAATCCTTCTCTCCAGAATACTAACACCATTCTCCACGGGATTTGTAGACCTGCAATCTCCTGCTGGCATCGGAATCAGCGGGGTTATCTATGACTATGACGGGTCGGTGTATCCTTCCGATGAAGCCCGGATGCTCGCCCGGATGGGCGATGTCCATTTCAACTTGGGCAATGTTCACCGTGACCCGTATAAAGAAATATTTGGCGGTTCCAAGCTGCGGAGTATCATCAAAGACGCCTGCGTCGAAGTAACGCCAAGCTGTGCCCACTGCGTCTATCAGGCATTCTGCGGCACCGATCCTGTAAGAAATTACCTGGAGTCCGGCAGCGAAATCCGGAAGATGGAAGGCACACCGTTTTGCATAAAGCATAAGGGAATATTTGACTTCATTTTTTCTTTACTGGCAGACATGTCGGAAGAAGAAGAAAATATCATCTGGAGTTGGGTTGCCCGATCTCCCACGGTGGACAGAAATGCTTAGAGTTGTTGGAAAGCCATCAACGTCGTTTGAGACGGTCATAGGAGAGGTGACTACCCGAAGAGTGCCTTTTTATGATCGGCACGATAAGGTTTTGCTTACGGATAGCATTGATATGGGGTGCACGGGCTATCTTGCCGTTCTTTCCTCCGCGCCTCCTGAGAACAAGTTTTTCCTCCCGCATACGGTGGGAGAAATCTGCAATGATGACATGAATCTTTTCAAGCAGGGGGATATCGTCAGTGTCTCAGGCACTGGAGAAGTCCTTGTTTTATGGGAAAACGACTCGCAGCAAAATAGCCTGATGCTGACGGAAGCCTGCAACTGTCGTTGCTTGATGTGTCCTCAACCGCCCAGAAAGCATGCTCCTGCCCTCTTTGACGCAGCGGTCAGGATACTGGATTTGTTGAAAGGCAAGCACGTTGCGAATATTTGCATCACGGGTGGAGAACCTACCATTGTTGCCGAAAATTTTTTAAAAATATTGCACAGATGCCATGCTGAACATCCGAGGGCGCACGTTAGCATTTTGACGAATGCCAAAAGATTTTCCGATGCCGCATTTTCCAGGGAAGTGGCCAGACTGTCGCAAGGCAACGATATTTTTTGCGTCTCCCTGCACTCGGACATTCCGGAAATTCACGATGATATTGTCGGTATACATGGTAGCTATTGTAAAACTCAAGATGGCATATATAACATTTCAAAACATCGTATTCCCACAGAGATACGACATGTGGTGACTAGGAGGAACTATGCTCGACTTCCAGAATTTGCTGAGCATATGTATAGATACTTTCCTTTCTGTGTCCATTATGCGCTGATGACGATGGAAATATGTGGCATTGCGAATGACAACATGGAATCAATTTACATAGACCCATTCAATTACAAGTCGGAGTTGCGAAAATCGACTCTTGCATTGCACAAACGTGGGATGCGCGTATCGGTGTATAATACTCCGCTGTGTCTGTGCCATGAGGATATACGGTCATTTTCTCGGAAATCAATATCTTCATGGAAGAATTATTTTATTGACGAATGTTCCACATGCAAGGAGAGAGATGAGTGCTGTGGATTTTTCAGCACATCTTCTGTGCAAAGCTCTCATATTTCGGCAATCAATTGAGAAACAATCATAAAGGAGGGATAAATGCGTACACTTATCTACAAAATTTTTTTCGCTGTGGGAATCTTCGCTTCGACGTTGGGAATAACAAATTCATCCGATGCAAGCATTCCACTCGTTCCGGCCGAAATGGCTCCTTCCCTGAAATGGCAAGATGCAAGTGACAAGTTATATTTCTCGGACGTCATCAAAGATGGCGATGCGTCACAACTGCATGCCCAGCATTACAGCCACAGCAGCCATTCCAGTCATTCCAGCCATCGCAGCCACTACTCGCACGTATCAAGCCGGTATTGAACGGTAGCGGTAAACCGAAGCGCCCTTGGCCACTCGACTAGCCAAGGGCGCTTGTCATTTACGGTTACACTGTCACTCCCCTTCCCGTAATCGCTCCATTTGGCGCTGAACAAGACGCTCTGTCTCCGGTAGCGCGAAGTCACGCTCCGCTTCCGCTGGATATCTGCGCGTTGTACCGAGCGCGTTTCTGAAGGAGGGAATGGAACTCTGGACAATTGGAGAAGGGAGGGTGGACTGTCCGCCCTACTCCCCCTCCGGCTCCATGTGCACCACCACCCGGCGCAGTTCGGGCAGGCTGGCGCGCAGCCGGGCCTCCAGGGCGGCGGACACGCGGTGCGCCTCGGTGACCGGGGTTTCCGGGGCCATGCGGCAGTGGAAGCTGAGGGATACGTCCTCGCCGTGCCTGCGGACGTGCACATGGTGGCAGTCGCGCACGCCGGGCTCGGCATCGGAAGCGGCCTGCACGGCTACCTGGATGCGCGGCGATTCCATCAGGCGTGACGGCGTCTGCCCGGCCGTGGTGGCGGTATCCTGTGCGGGCTCGATGTGGGTGGTCACGTGCAGCGGTCCCAGTTCGGCGCGCAGGGCCTCCTCGAAGGCGGTGACCCGTGCGTGCGCGTCGGCCAGGGGCATGCTGCCTTCAAGTTCCGCATGAAGTTCCACCATCAGGTCGTGCGGGGCATCGGCTGTGGGCTGGGCATCGACGACCTCCACGGCGTGCACGGGCAGCGCGTGGGCCGCGGCCACGCAGCGGATGCGGGCCGTCACGTCCCGCTCCGCCGCCTGCTGCGGCTCGAAATGGATGGTCACGTCCGCGCCGGGGGCCACCTTGCGCACGGCGGCTTCCGCCTGCCGGGTGATCTCGTGGGCCGCTTCCAGCGACAGCCCGGCCGCCACGATGACGGTCATGTCCACGAAGGCGTGCGGCCCGCTTTCACGCACGCGGGTGCGGTCCACCCGCACCACGCCCGGTTGCGCGGCCACGGCCGCCTCGATGCGCCCGGCAAGCCCCGCGTCCCCGCCGTCCAGCAGGGCATCCACGGCCCGGCGGCCAAGGCCCAGGCTGACGTGCACCACGATGGCGCACACCGCAAGGGCGGCCACGGCGTCGGCGCGCTCCAGCAGGGGCCGCAGAGCCGAGCCTTCCGGCAGCAGGTCCGCCGCCAGCAGGGCCAGCAGGCCCACGATGACCACGGCGGACGACCAGATGTCGGTGGAAAAGTGCAGCGCGTCGGCCTCCAGGGCCTGGCTGTTGTACTTTTTGGCCACGCGGCGCAGCATGCGCGAACGCGAGATGTCCACCACGATGGACACGCCCATGACCCCGAGCCCCCAGACCGACGGCACCACCGTTTCCGGCTCCACGAACAGTCGGTGCATGGCCTCCCACACGATCCACCCGCAGGTGACCAGCAGCAGCAGCGTTTCCACCAGGGCGGAAAGGTTTTCGACCTTGCCGTGGCCGTAGGGGTGGCGCGCGTCGGGCGGGCGGGACGAAATGCGCACCGCGAACCACGTGACGGCGGCGGCCACCAGATCCAGTCCGCTGTGGGCCGCCTCCGACAGGATGCCGAGGCTGTTGGTGGATACGCCCACCGCCAGCTTGAGCGCGGTCAGCAGCACGGCGGCCAGCACCGATGACAGGGCGGCGGCGTTCTTTTCGCGCAGGGCGGTTTCGTAGTCGTGGGGTTGCATGACGCCTCCGGGGACCGTGCATTGGGGATGCTGTTCCGCATGCCATGCAGGCGTGCGGGGCGTGCGCCTTTTCTCCCGCTGCGTGACCAGGGAAATGGCCGGGAAGCAGGCGCACGATATCCTATCACGGCCATTCCGGCGTGACCAGCAAAGAGCGCATCCCGCTGTCATTGATGATGAACATCGACTTCAGGCGGACATGCGCAACGGGCGGGAGATGCCTGGCCGAAAAGGCCGCCTATCCCGCCGTCAGGTCCAGCGCGGCAATGACGTGGGCGCGGGCGTCAGCGGGAAGATCGGCATGGCCTACCGGCGTGAAGCGGCGCACCCGTTGCCCGTCGGCATTTTCCTTCCAGCCGTGGAATTCGTCGTACGGGCGGGTGAACAGCGCATGGCCCGACGGGTACAGGGTGCGGTAGACCACCACCCTGCCCTCGGTGGCCGTGTCCAGGGCATCCCCCACAACCTGGTAGTAGCGCCCCTTGAAATGCTTGTAGAAGGCGTGCCCGCAAAAGGAATGGTGGTCGGCGGCATGGCCGTTCGGGATGGCGTTCTCCGGCATTATTCCCTCTTTTGCGGCGGATGTTCCGCCGCACCATGCGCGACGCGCCGGGAAAAGGGAATCCCCCCTTCCCGGCGCGCTGGTTATGGCGTCGTCAGGTGTGGTGCGTGCTTTCGGCTAATCCAGCACCAGCACGATCACTTCCTTGGGCCCATGCACCCCGAAGGCCAGGGTCATCTCGATGTCCGCCGTCTTGGACGGGCCGGAGATGAGCAGCGCGTTGGTGGGCATGCTTTCGGCCCAGCGCATCTCGCGCATGGCCTCGGCAAGGGTGCTGTAGATGGTGTCGGCCTTCAGCAGCGCGATGTGCACCGTGGGCACCAGCGAGAGCAGGCGCGGTTCCTGGGGTGTGGGCCAGACGATGAGCGTACCGTTTTCGGCAATGCCGCCCAGGGTCGAGGTGATGCCCACGTCGATGCCGAACAGTTCGTCGCGGAAGGCTTCCACGTTTTCGCCGTAGGGCACCAGCTTGGGCAGCCCCTTGCCTTTCACCTTGGAGCGCAGGGTGCCGCCGAACCATGCGTCGTGGCCGTAGGCCATGGTTTGCGGTTCGCGGGCCTTCAGCACTTCCAGCAGCTTGGCGGGCCATTCCGCCTCGGGCACCACGTGCACTTCCGAGCGCACGGTTTCCATGCGCTTCTTCAGCAGTTCGATGCGCTGGGCCTTGTCCAGCATGGGGGCCTGCCAGCTGCCGCCCCGCGGCACGTAGGGCGAAACGGTGGTGCGCGCCGCGTGCAGGCGCGCGAAGATGCGGTCGCGGGCGGTGCTACTCATGGCGGATCCCCTCTTCCTTGGCGAGTTGATGCAGGCTCTTGGGCGCGAAGCGCGGCGCGGTGCGCACGCTGGTCCAGGCCTTCAGCGGGCCGACGTTGGGCAGCTTGTCGCCGAATTTGCCCAGCATGGACACCACGAACCTGTTTAGCGCCGGGATGCGGTAGGTCAGTTCCCAGCCCTTCCAGACCAGGGTTTCCAGCAGGTTCTTCTTGGCGCCGTGACCCTTGACCACGCCGTCGTCCTTCTCGTCGTACGCCTCGGTGCGCATGCGCCGGATGATGCCCGGAATGGGGATGCGCACCGGGCACACCTCTTCGCAGGCGTTGCACAGGCTGGAGGCGGTGGCCAGCACCCCCTTCTCCGCCAGGCCGTCGATCTGCGGGGTGAGAATCTTGCCGATGGGGCCGGGATACACCGAGCCGTAGGCGTGCCCGCCGATGCGGATGTACACCGGGCAGTGGTTCAGGCAGGTGCCGCAGCGGATGCACTGCAAGGTGCGGCGCAACTGGGCGTCGGCCAGCATCCTGGAGCGGCCGTTGTCCAGGATGACCAGGTGGATTTCCTTGGGGCCGTCCCTTTCGCCTTCCTTGCGGGGGCTGGTGATGCAGTTGACGTAGGTGGTGACCAGCTGGCCCGTGGCCGATGCCGTGAGCAGGCGCAGCAGGGGCGGCAGGTCGGACAGCGATTCCACCACCTTTTCCAGGCCCATGACGGCCACGTGCACCGGCGGCACCGTGGTGCACATGCGGCCGTTGCCCTCGTTCTCCACCAGCACCAGGGTGCCCGTTTCGGCCACGGCGAAGTTCACGCCCGAAAGGCCCACGTGCCCGGTGCGGAACTTTTCGCGCAGGGTCTTGCGGGCGATGGCGTTCAGTTCTTCCACCACGTCGGTGTAGGGAATGCCTTCCAGGTTGTCGGCGAAGATGCGCCCCACCTGCTGGCGGTTCTTGTGCACGGCGGGCACGATGATGTGCGAGGGCGGCTCGTGGTTCAGCTGGATGATGAACTCGCCAAGGTCCGTCTCCAGCGCCTCGATGCCGTGGGTTTCGAGAAAGTGGTTCAGGTGCATCTCTTCCGAGACCATGGACTTGCCCTTCACCAGCCTGGTGGCGTCGTGGCTGCGCATGATGCCCAGAATGATGTCGTTGGCCTCTGCCGTGGTTTCGGCCCAGTGCACGATGATGCCGTTTTCCGTACACTTGCGTTCCAGCCGTTCCAGCAGTTCCGGCAGCTTGGCGAGCGCGTTGCGCTTGGCCGCCTCGGCGTCGTCGCGCATGCGTTCGATTTCTTCGGCGTTTGGCAGCACGGCGACGCGCTTTTTCATCAGACCGGTGAGGGCCGACTTGAAGTTGGCGCGCAACTGGCGGTCGGCAAGGGCCTCGGTGACGTTGGCCGTGAAGTCGAGGTGCTGGCTACCCATTGATGCGCTCCCATATGAATTCGGCAAGGTGTCGGGGCGCCACGGGCACGCCGGTGCGCTCCATGGCCCCGCCGATGTTCATGAGACAGCCGCAGTCGCCGGAGAGGATGGCCGAGGCGCCGGTGGCCCGGATGTCCTCCACCTTGTCCGCCACCATGGCGGCCGAGATTTCCGGCTGCTTGATGGAGAACGTGCCGCCGAAGCCGCAACATTCGTATTCGCGCTCGATTTCCACCAGTTCCACGTTGGACAGCTGGCCGATGAGCGCCTTGGCCGCGGCCGTGGCCCCCATTTCGCGCATGGCGTGGCACGAGGAATGCCAGGTGACCTTCACCGGCTTGCCCTTGTCTTCGTACCGCACGTGCAGGGCGTTGTGCAGAAAATCGCCCAGTTCGAAGACCCGTTCGGAAAATTTGCGTACATCGAAGTATTCCGGGTCGTTGGCGAACATTTCCGGGTAGTGGTGGCGCATCATGCCCGCGCACGAGCCCGAGGGCACCACGATAGGCCAGTCGGCTTTCGAAAATGCCTTGATCTGCGCCCTGGCCACGGCCCTGGCCTCTTCGAGGAAGCCGGAATTGTACGCGGGCTGGCCGCAGCACGACTGTTCCTGCGGAAAGACCACTTCCACCCCGGCGCGGCGCAGCAGGTGAATGCCCGCCATGCCCGCCTGCGGGAACGACATGTCCACGAGGCAGGTGCCGAAGTAGTAGACGGTTTTCACGTCGCGGGGATAGGTGAATGTATGGGCCATGTGTGCCTTCCTGGGTTGCGGTTGGACGTGCGCCGGGGACGGCGCGGGGATGGTCCTGTACGGCCGCTCGCGGCCGGAAGAGGCATCGGCGCCGGAAGGCGTGCCGGCACCGCTGGACCGCCGCACCGGAATGCGACGGTGTTTGCACAAAGCCTAGCACGGGGGCGCGTTCCATGTCGATATGCACATGCGGCGCATGCAACAAATCCGTACGGGCCATCGGCCGGGCGCGCACCACCGTTTGTGCGGACGAACGGCTTGCCTGACGGGCGCACCGGGGCTAGTATGCGCCTCCGTGCCGCCGCTCCCCTCTTTTGGGGTGCATCCTAGCCCCTTCAGGAACACCACAGCCCACAGGACACCGCCATGACCTCCACTGCCGCCACCACCCGCCCCGCATCCGTCCAGCCCGCATCCGGCGTGGGCATCGTCTGCATCACCGGGGCCACCGCCGGGTTCGGCGCGGCCACCGCGCGCCGCTTCGCCGCCGACGGCTGGCGCATCATCGCCACCGGGCGGCGTCAGGACCGGCTTGACGCGCTGGCGGCGGAACTGGGTGACGGCAACTGCCTGCCGCTGTGCTTCGACGTGCGCGACGGCGACGCGGTGCAGGCCGCCTTTTCCCAGTCGAACCTGCCCGAGGCGTGGCGCGCCGTGGACGTGCTGGTGAACAACGCGGGCCTGGCCCTTGGGCTGGAGCCCGCCCACCGGTGCAGCCTGGACGACTGGACCACCATGGTGGACACCAACATCAAGGGCCTGCTGCACGTCACCCGCGCCCTGCTGCCCGGCATGGTGGAGCGGGGGCGCGGCCACGTGGTCAACCTGGGGTCCATCACCGGCACCTATGCCTACCCCGGAGCCAACGTGTATGGCGGCACCAAGGCGTTCGTCATGCAGTTCTCGCGCGGCCTGCGGGCCGACCTGCACGGCACCGGCGTGCGCGTGACCAACATCGAGCCGGGGTTGGCGGAAAGCGAGTTTTCCATGGTCCGCTTCGGCGGTGATGCCGACCGCGCCGCCAAACTGTACGAGGGCGCGTCCGCCCTGCATCCCCAGGACATCGCCGACGCCATCGCCTGGGCCGTGTCCTGCCCGGCCCACGTCAACGTGAGCCGCATCGAGGTCATGCCCACCAGCCAGTCCTTCGGCGCGCTGCCCGTGCACCGCGCCTAATACCGTCCGAAACTCCGGGCGGCCGCCCGGAGGTCCCCCCTTCCCGGCGAACTGCCCGCGCTGTACAATCCGCCTGCCCACCCCGCCGTGCCAGCCACGGCGGGGCACCCGCACGCACACCCTGCCACCCCATCGGAGCGGCACCCATGAGCGCCATCGTCAACCTGTTCGTGACCACCCTCGTCAAGATGTTCTTTCTGCTGACGCCGTTCTTCGTGCTGACCATGTTCCTGACCATGACCCGGGACATGACGCCGCAGACGCAGCGACGGCTGGCCGTGCGCGTGGGCATGGCCGTGTACGCCGTGTGCATGTGCCTGTACTTCTTCGGCGAGTACATCTTCACCCTGTTCGGCATCACCCTGGATGCCTTCCGCATCGGGTCCGGCTCGCTGCTGTTCCTGTCCGCCGTGGCCCTGGTGCGCGACCCGCAGCCCTCGCGCGTGCAGGAGGTGACCGGCGACATCAGCGTGGTGCCGCTGGCCATTCCCATCACCGTGGGACCCGCCACCATCGGCGCCCTGATGGTCATGGGCGCCACGGTGCGCGGCCCGCTGGAACGGGTGGTGGCCAGTTTGGGCCTGCTGGCGGCCGTGCTGTGCGTGGCGGTGCTCCTGTACATCGGCCCGGCCATCGAAAAGCTGCTGGGCCGCACCGGCATTTCCATCCTCAGCAAGATCACCGGGCTGATCCTGGCCGCCCTGTCGGCGCAGATCGTGTTCACCGGCGTGCGCGGGTTCCTGAACTGATCGGATGCACACGGCGCGGCTTCACCGGCCGCCAGACAGACGAAAGGGCGGCCTCCCTCGCGGGGGGCCGCCCTCATGCGTCATGCTGCGTGCGGTGCCGTGAATCCTACAGCCACTTGAACCAGCGCTTCCACGAGCCTTCGCGCTGTTCGTGCACCTGCTGCGACTGCTGCTGGCGGTACTTGAGGTAGGCAACCTTGGCCTTGGATTCGGCGTGTTCGCGCAGGTCCTCGATTTCCGGGAAGTTCTCCACCACATACACGTAGCGGCGCCAGGCTGCGCCATAGCGCTCGGCGCGCCAGAAGAAGTCGCCGATGTACAGTTCGCGCTCGGCGAGCAGGCGGCGGCATTCCGCGATGTGCTGCTTGGCCTTCTCGGCGTATTCGGTGCCGGGATAGCTTTCGCGCAGGCGCTGGTAGTACTGGATGGCTTCCGTCAGGCCCGTGGTGGGCCGGTCGATGGACAGGAAGGCCTTCTGGCGCGACTGCCCCACCTGGTACAGCACGTAGGGAATGGCCTCGTGCCGGGGGTGCAGGGTTTCGAATTCCTTGTAGGCTTCGCCGGCCAGCAGGTAGTCCTCGTCCAGGAAGTGGGCGTCGGCCAGCGAAAGTTCGGCCTCGATGGTGTAGGGGCTGAACGGGAACTGCTCCTTCAGCTTGCTGAAGGATTCCGCCGCTTCGCCGTAGCGCTTCTCGCGCATGGCGTCGTTGCCGGACTCGAACAGTTCCTGCGCGGTTTCTTCCGGCGGGGGCAGGTAGAAGTAGTCGATGATGCCGCAACCCGAGAGCAGCAGCACCAGCAGCAACGGGGGCACGACGGCCAGGATACGGGAAAGGGCGTTACGCATCGAGCTGTTCCAGGTAGGTGAAGGCTGCTGTTGCGGCAGTGGCCCCGTCACCGACGGCGGTGGTCACCTGGCGGCAGGACTTCGACCGGATGTCCCCGGCGGCGAAGACACCCGGCAGGCTGGTGCGCATTTCGGTATCGGTGATGACGAAGCCCTGCGGGTCCTTGTCGATGCCGTCGGGCAGGAAGTCGCCCACGGGTTCGAAGCCGATGAAGATGAACAGCCCGTCCAGCGGCAGGAAGCGTTCTTCGCCCGTCTTCACGTCCGCCAGGGTGACGCCGGTAAGGGCGTTGTCGCCGTGCAGCTTCCTGACGACGGAGGAATACTCGATGTCGATGTTGGGCGCGGACTGCACCTTTTCCTGGTAGCACTTGCAGCCGCGGAACTCGTCGCGGCGATGGATCAGGCGCAGGTTGGCCACCAGCTTGGCGAGGTACAGCGATTCCTCGAGGGCGGAGTTGCCGCCGCCCACCACGCCGACCTTCTGTCCGCGAAAGAAGTTGCCGTCGCACAGGGCGCAGTAGGAGATGCCCTTGCCGATCAGGCGGTCTTCGTCCGGCAGGCCCAGCTTCTTGTAGCGGGCGCCGGAGCAGACCACCACGGCCTTGCCGGTGATCCACTCGTCGCCCACGCGCACGCGGTTGGCGCCGGGCGAGGGTTCGAACGCGGTCACCGCGTCGTTGTACTTGTCGTGGGGGTAGCGTTCGAGGTGGGCGGCGAACAGGTCCGCCAGTTCCCACCCCTGGATGCCCTTGGGAAAGCCGGGGTAGTTCTCTATCTCGGCGGTCATGAGCACTTGGCCGCCGGGAGACAGCTTTTCGACGAAGGCGACGCTTACGCCGGAACGCAAAAGATAGAGGGCGGCCGTCATGCCGGCCGGCCCTCCTCCAATGACGATGGCGTCGTATGTCTTCATGTTAGCCAAGGGCCTTCTGCGCGATCATGTCCTTGATGCTGCTCTTGGACACGGCGCCGGTGATCTGCTCGACCACTTCGCCGCCCTTGAACAGGATCAGGGTGGGAATGGCGCGGATGCCGTACTTGGAGGGGGTGGCCGGGTTCTCGTCCACGTTCATCTTGGCGATGAGGACCTTGCCGTCGTATTCGGCGGCCAGTTCGTCGATGACGGGACCCATCGCGCGACACGGACCGCACCAGGGAGCCCAGAAGTCGATCAGCACGGGAAGGGAGGATTTGAGGACGTTGGCTTCGAAGTTGGCGTCGGTGATCTGAACGGCCATGGTGCACTCCTTTTGGTCATATATGCGATGCGGCGACCGCACACGAGACGGTCAATGCCCGGTCTCGATACGGACAGGACCCGGTAACGGCATGGGCAGGAACGACGTTTCGCGGGGGCTGCGCGGCGCACCGCGCACGGCGTCGCCCCGGCGGTTGCCCCGCCTCCTGCCAACCTATGAAGAAATAGTAGGGCGCTGCTGGCGTGTCAAGCACGACGGCGCGGACACCCCGCTTCTATATACTCCGGAACATGGTGAAATCATCGGGAATCGTCCGCCCGCGCGGGATGGCCTCCAGCGCGAGGCCGTGGCCCAGCCCGAGGGACGCCAGGCGCCAGCCCGCATGGGCCACCATGACGCCGTTGTCGGTGCACAGGGCGGGCGACGGCAAAAGCAGCGGCAGGCCCGCGCGCCGGGCAAGATCCGCCAGGGCTGCGCGCACGTACGAGTTGGCGGCCACGCCTCCGGCGGCCACCAGCGCCCGCACGGATTCGCGCGCCGCCCCGGCATCCTGGCCGGAAACGGCCTGTCCGGCGGTCGCTCCGGCGTCAGCCGCCACTGCCCCGCCCTTCTTCCGTTTCTTTTTGGCCGGGACGGCGGGCGTGCCGGGCAGCGGCCCGTTTTCGCGCACCAGGGCGCGCTCCAGCTTGATGCGCAGGGTGTCGGCCACGGCGTGGTTGAACGAGGCGCACAGGTCGTACAGGGCGCACAGGGCGGGAACGGGCGCGGCATCAGGAGCGTCATCTGGCGCGTCATCAGAAGCGCCGGGGGCCAAACCATCGGCCACGGCGCGCGCGGCATCGGCCAGGGCGGGGTTGGCCTGCACCACCACCCCGGCGGCGGTTTTCAGGCCGCTGAAGCTGAAATCGAGGTTGTCGTTGTCCACGTACGGCCGGGGGAACATGGCAGGGGCCACCCTGCCCTTGCGGCCCAGGTCGTCGATGGCGCGCCCGCCGGGATAGGCAAGGCCGAGCTGCTTGGCCACCTTGTCGAAGGCCTCGCCCGCCGCGTCGTCCAGGGTGCGGCCCAGCAGCGGCATGTGCCGGGGCGATTCCATGCGGTAGATGTGGGTGTGCCCGCCGGACACCAGCAGGCCCAGCGCGGGATACGGCAACTCATTGGCGATGCCCGCCGCCAGCAGGTGGGCGTGCAGGTGGTTGACCCCCACCAGCCGCGCGCCGGTGGCCAGGGCCAGCCCCTTGGCGAAGCCCATGCCCACCAGCAGGCTGCCCAGCAGGCCCGGCCCGCGCGCCACGGCCACCACGTCGATGTCGGCGGCGGTCACGCCCGCGCGGCGCAACACCTCGTCGCACAGGGCGCCGATGAGCCGGTAATGCTCGCGCGAGGCCAGTTCCGGCACCACCCCGCCGAACAGGGCGTGCACGTCGGCCTGCGAGGACATGACGTCGGCCACGACCATGCCGTCGCGCACCAGCGCCAGCGCGGTTTCATCGCACGAGGTTTCTATGCCGAGACAGAGCATGGTGAGCCGTCGCAGAGGCCGAATTGCCCAATTAAAAAGTTTTGAAGGATGGGGAGGGGTTCGGGGAGGGGAAGGAAACTTTTGCGGCAGCCGTTAGGTGAGCGAAGCGAACCTTACGGATGGCGACCGCAGCGCGCAAAAGTTTCCTTCCCCTCCCCGATTATTGTCTTTTTCAGAACGCCGACCCGCCCTACCCTGCGCGACGGGTATAGATGTCGGTCACGGCCTGCACGTCGCGGCGCGAGCCGATGAACAGGGGCACGCGCTCATGCAGCACCTGGGGCCTGATGTCGAGGATGCGGCCGGTGCCGTCGGTGGCGAGTCCCCCGGCCTGCTCGGCCAGGAAGGCCAGGGGCGAGGCTTCGCACTGCAAGCGCAGCTTGCCCTGGGGCTTTTGGGGGTCGCGCAGGTCCATGGGGTACATGAAGATGCCGCCGTACAGCAGGGTGCGGTGGAAATCGGCCACCAGCGAGCCCACGTAGCGCAGGGAATAGGGCTTGCCGCGCTCGTTGGCGGTGCCCTTGAAGTAGCTTACGGCCTCGCGGGTGGGCTCGTCCCAGTAGTGCCAGTAGGATTCGTTGACGGAGTAGATCTTGCCCCGCTCCGGGATGCGGATGTCGGGGTGCGAGAGCAGGAATTCGCCCACGGTGGGGTCCAGGGTGAAGCCGTGCACGCCCTGGCCGGTGGAATAGACCAGCATGGTGGAGGGGCCGTACAGGATGTACCCTGCGGCCACCTGCTCGGTGCCTGCCTGGAGCACGTCTTCCATGGTGGCGTCGTCGCCCGAGGGCGACTTGCGGCGCAGGATGGAGAAGATGGTGCCGACGTTGATGTTCACGTCGATGTTGGACGAGCCGTCCAGCGGGTCGAAGATGAGGATGTAGTCGCCCCGGACGAGCTTTTCGGAAACGCGGATGACGTCGGCGTTCTCTTCCGAGCCCATGGCGCACAGCGCGCCGGAGCGCTCCATGCGGTAGATGAGCACGCGGTTGGCGAATTCGTCCAGCTTCTGCACGTTCTCGCCCTGCACGTTGACCTCGCCGGTGCCGCCCAGGACATCCAGCAGGCCCGCCTTGTTCACGCTGCGGGCGATGATCTTGGCGGACAGGATGAGGTCGTTCAGCAGGGTGGTGAACTGGCCGGTGGCGGCGGGCGAACGCTTCTGGTGCAGCAGCAGGTGTTCGGTGACGGTGACCTCTGGCATGAGTGCTCCTGGCGGGACCGCGCCCGTGCGGCGCGGTGTGGCGATTTCCGGGCGATGCGCCCGGCGGATGGAAAAGGCCAGAAACGGCGCGCGCCGGGACGCGCCGCCCGCCGCACGGCGGGAACGGGCACGCCCCGGCGCGACGCGAACCTTATCGGATGGCTTCTTCCTTGACCTTCTGCTCGTCCGACGCCTGCGGCGCGGGTTGGGTCAGGATGCTGCCCTCGGATTCGTCAAGCTCGGGGTAGGCGGGCTGGATCTCGGTCACCGCTTCGTTGTGGGTGCTGGCCGAGCCCAGCGACGCGGCCTGCTTGAGGATGGCGAGCTGCTCCGGCTTTTCGGGGAAGCTGCCGGCCTCGGGCACGGCAAAGACCAGCGGAAGGTTGCCGAGGTAGCGCGACACCCAGTAGAACTCGCCGTTGGCGTTGGAGACGGAGCCGTAGACTTCCTTGGTCACCACGCTGCCCCAGTCGGTGGAGGCGATGGGGGTGGCCTCGGCGTCGAAGCGGCCGGGCCACATGACCTGGCCGGGCGCGGCGATCATCAGGTCCGCCGGGCTCGACGAATACGGCAGCAGGGCGCGGATGTCGAAATGGGCGATGACCAGGCCCCGGAAGTCCGACCCGCTGTACACCGGCACGCCCACGTACACTTCGGGGCCGAGGGGCGTTTCCTGCACGTAGCCGCGCAGGGCGCGCATGTTCTGCTTGGCGTCTTCCTCCAGCAGCGGGGCGAAGTCCAGCGGCTTCATGGCCGCCTCGGGCTGCTGGGCCATGACGTGGCCTTCGTTGTCCACGGCGGCAAGGCCGCTGATCCACGGAAAGCGCTGGAACATCTGCCTGGCCCATTCGGTGTCGGGCTTGCGGTCGCTGTTTTCCAGGGCGCGCTCCAGGGCGCGCAGCTGGATGTCGATGCCGGCGAAACCTTCGGCAAGACGGGCTTCGGCGGGTTCCACCTCGCCCTTGTCGTCAAGGTCGAGCTTGGCGGGAGTATTCAGATATTCACGGTAGTACCGGCGGGTGTCCTTCCAGTACTCCTTGGCCTCGTGCTTGCACCCCGTCGCCAGCAGCACGCCCAGCGCGAGCAGCAGACAGGCGGCCTTGTTGACTCGCTGCACTCTCTTTCTCCTGAATGGATCGTTGCGATCTGCGGCAGTCCGCCTGGCGCGGGGCGTGGCCCCACTCTTCCTTCAATCTCGAAGGACGCGCACGGCTGCCGCGCGGTATCCCCGCGCGTGGGTTCAATACGGATTGCGTCGCCCGCTACCCCTGGGCCCGCGCCTCCAGGCGTTCGGCCAGCGATTCGAGCATGTGGATGAGCTTGTGCTTGCCCTGCAGGGGCTGCCCCTCGTCGGCCGCCTGCTGCCGCTGGCTTCCCTCCCCTGCGGACTTGAGGCGGTTGGTGAGTTCCTGGATCACGCCGGCGATGTCGGCGCGCTCTTCGTCGCTGCCCGCGGCGGCCAGCAGTTCCTCGTAGATGTCGAGGGCGCCCTTCAGGTCGCCCTGTTCGGCGAGCACCTGGGCCATGGAACGGGTACGCAGCGAAAAATGTTCTTCTTCCTCGTCCTGTGCATCGGGCGCGTCCTGCGTATCGGGCACGCCGGGCGCCACCGTAGCGGCGGGAGCAGGAGCGGAAGGAGCGGAGACGGCCTGCGGCGCGACTGTGGAAGCGGGAGAAGCGGAGGAAACAGGGGAAACCGTGGGTGCGGTGGGGGCCGTGGGGGTGAAGACGGGCGCGGGGTCTGCGCCGTTGCCGCCGAGCATGGCCCGCAGGCCGTGCTCGATCACCGAGGTCCACGACAGCGCGCCCTGTGCGCCGGAACGGAACGAGGCCGCCAGGAAGGCCAGGGCCAGCGCGGTGTCGCGGCCCTTGTCCCCGGCGGCAAGGCAGGCGCTCCACGCATCCCAGAAGCCGGGATAGGCGCCCAGCAGGCGGGCCAGCTTGCCCACTTCGCCGTCGCGCAGGTCGTCCCTGTGGCTGGCGTGCAGCAGTTCGATGAGGAAAAGGCGGGCTTCGATGAATTCGGGATGGCGGTCCAGCCCCTGGCGCAGGGTGGCTATGGCGTCATCGGGTTGGCCGTTTTCGGCCAGCAGGCGGGCGAGCGGAAAAAAGACCTTCGAACTCGGTTCGAGTTCAAGTACCTCTTGATACCACTCAATTTTTGCCTTCATCAGATCCGGCTCCCGGTGTGGCCGCTTCCGCCTGCGTCTCGGGGAAGATGTAGAGGATTTCGTTGTCCTTCACGAAGTTCAACCGCTTGCGGATCATCTTTTCGACATATTTCCCGTCCGCCTGCAAGAGCCGTATTTCGCGGCTGAGGGCCAGGTTGCGGGCGTCGAGGTCCTTCAGCCGGGCCTCCATGGCGGTGCATTGCTGCTTCAGCGCCTTGTAGGCCACTATGCCCTGCCCGCTCCAGACGAGGCGGTACAGCAGGACGACGTTGAGGGCCAGGGAAAGGCCGATGAGCAGGCGGCGCCAGAACATCTCGGTCACTGCAACAGCCGACGCTGCTCGCCGCGTCGGCGCATGGCGGAAACCGGCCCTTTCAGCTCTTCCAGAAAATTCGCCGTGGCCCGCTCTATCCGGCGCACGTCGTCCTCGTCCAGCAGCACGGCGTCAAGCCGTTCCATGAACGACTTGAGCACGGTGAACTCCTGCATCAGTTCGCCCCCAAGCTCCAGCCGTTCCAGGTCCGGCTCCAGCTCGAGGATGGTCTGCAGGCAGTTCTTCAACCTGCTGTGCAGTCCCTCGTGATCCTGCATGAATGCGTCTCCGGCCATGTGACCCGCTGCTGCGGGCTAGGCCCGTCCGGCGCCTTCCTTGAGCCAGTTTCCGTAAAATGTATACAGGTAGTTGAAGCCGGAAAATACCGTGAGAAACAACGCGATGTAAAGCATAAACTGCCCGGCGGGGTTGGGGTCCAGCCCGAACCACGGGTAGTGCAGCATCAGCGGCACCAGCGCGAACATCTGCATCACGGTCTTCATCTTGCCGAACTTGTCGGCGGCGATGACCAGCCCCTCGTCGGCGGCCACGGCCCGCAGGCCGGTGACCATCAGCTCGCGCGCGATGATCACGATGGCGATCCACCCGGCGATCCAGCCCAGCTCCACCAGCATGATCAGCACCGAACCGATGAGGATCTTGTCGGCCAGCGGGTCCAGGAACTTGCCGAAGCTGGTCACCATGTTCGACCGGCGCGCGATGTGGCCGTCGATGACGTCGGTCAGCGAGGCCAGCGCGAACAGCACCACGGCCACCAGGCAGGTGATGCGGCCGGGGAACATCATCAGCACGACGATGGCGGGCACGATGAAGATGCGCGCCAGCGTGATGCGGTTGGCGAGGTTGAACATCCGCTTGAGGGGACTTGGTTGCTGCGTCATGAGGGTGTTCCTAGCACACTTCGCCGCGCTGGCAAAGGGCGGATGGGTGCCGCGCGGGGGCGCGGAAGAGGGCCATGGACATGATGGGCGCGGGGCGCGCGGCTTCGCACGCCCCGCCGTTGCCCTGCGAATCAGGCGTGGGTGCTGGCCACGGCTTCCAGGCTGTTTTCGGACGCGGCCGCGATGTTGTCGGCCAGTTCCAGGAACCCCTGCTTGGCGCGCGAATCCTCTTCCAGCATCACCACGGGCACGCCACGGTCGGCGGCCACCACGGTGGCCGGGTCCAGCGGCACCGCGCCAAGGAAGGTCAGGCCGTACTTCTCGGCCAGTTCGCGGCCGCCGCCCTTCTTGAACAGCGAGATTTCGCCGCCGCAGTGGGGACAGTACAGGCCGCTCATGTTCTCGACCACGCCCAGCACGTTGGCCTGGGCGTACTGCAGGAAGTTGATGGCCTTGCGCACGTCGGCCAGCGAGATTTCCTGCGGGGTGGTCACCACCACGCACAGGGCGTCGGGGATGGTCTTCAGCACGGTCATGTGCTCGTCGCCGGTGCCGGGGGGGGAGTCGATGAGCAGGAAGTCCAGGTCGCCCCAGTTCACGTCGGACACGAACTGGCGGATGGCCGCCGTCTTCTTGGGGCCGCGCCACAGCACCGCCGTGTCGCGGTCCTTGAGCAGCGAATCCATGGAGATGACGAACAGGTTGTCGTTGTACTTCGCGGGGTTCAGCAGGCCGCCGCGCTCGTCGGCCTCTATGCCCGCGCGCAGGCCCAGCAGGTTGGGCACGCTGGGGCCGTGGATGTCCACGTCCAGGATGCCCACCTTGTAGCCGCGCGCGGCCAGCGCGGCCGCCGTGTTCACGGTGACGGAACTCTTGCCCACCCCACCCTTGCCGCTCATGATGAAAAGCTTGTATCTGATCCGCCCCAGCGTGGACGAGATGATCTCGTCCTGAATGGCCATGCCGGCACTGGGTTTGCCCGTTTCGGCCTTGTTCCTGGCCGAGGGGCAGGTGCTGCACGAGGACATAAGGATGCTCCTTGTCTGTGGCCGCCGGCCGGTGGCGTGGCGGGCCATGGAATTGCGACGCGGCGGGGCTTGCCCGCTCCGGTAAGGTAATGAATCGGGCCGCCCCGTCAAGCAAAAGCGCGGGCAAAAGCGCTGGCAAAAACGGGGGCAAAAGCGCGCGGGCGGAGGGGGGTGCGCCGGAGCGGTGTGTGCGGCAACGCACGCGCCGGGCCGGCGGCAGGGCTCAGGCCGGCAATTCCGGGGATCAGCCGCGCCAGCCGTGCGTGCCCACCAGATCCACGAAGGCCACGCCGCCCTTGCTTTCGCGCACCACGCGCCCGCCTTCCTTGCGCACCACCACCAGTTCCTGCATGCGCTTGCTGGCCCCCACGGGGATGACCAGGATGCCGGGGTCGGCCAACTGCTCGATGAGCGGGCCCGGAACCGCGGGCCCGCCCGCCGTGACCAGGATGCGGTCGTAGGGGGCGGCCTCGGGCCAGCCCAGGGTGCCGTCGTCCAGCTTCAGCCGCACCTTACGGTACTTCAGCGTGCGCAGCAGGTCGCGCGCGGCGGCGTGCAACTCGCGGATGCGTTCCACCGTGTACACGTCCAGCCCCATCTCGGCCAGCACGGCGGCCTGGTAGCCGGAGCCGGTGCCGATCTCCAGCACCCGCAGGCCCGCCTGCGGCTCGATGATCTGCGACATGAGCGCCACGATGAACGGCTGCGAAATGGTCTGGCCGTGCCCGATGGGCAGGGGGTGGTCCTCGTAGGCCTGGGCGCGCAGGGCTTCCTGCACGAACAGGTGGCGCGGCACGGAACGCATGGCCGCGAGCACGGCCGGGTCGGTGATGCCGCGCGTCTCGAGTTGCTGTTTCACCATGCGCTCGCGGTTGCGCTTCATGTCGAGCATGCGCGGTCCTCTCTGGAATGGGTGCCCTGCCGGGGCCGCATCGCGGGTGCCCGCCGGTTCACGGCCCGGCGAGACGGGCGACGCGCACGGCGTGGCGCGCCGGACCTTGCAGGACGGCGCGGGACGCAGTGGCGAACGCCACGGCTCGGAATGCCAGGCGCGGGCGAGCGGCGGAACAAGGGCGCAAACTGTCGGGACGGGCGTTGCGAGCCGCCTCGTCCATACGGCCCCGGCATGGTTTGGAAAACAGATTTTGCCTCCGGCGTCAATCCGGACGCCCGCGCAGGCCGGGGCGGCGGGTGCGGCGGAACGCCGCCTGCCTCCCTCAACCGGGCGCGGCGCCCCGGCTGGCTTGACTTATACGCGGAGTATGCGACACTTGCCGAAACATGCATGCGGGGGAAACCATGCTCTACGTCGGCGACCTCATGTCCACCGGCCTCTTCACCCTGAAGAAGACCGACTCGCTCCGGGCGGCGCGCTCGTTGATGCAACTGGCCCGCATCCGGCACATTCCCATCGTGGATGCCAAGGGCGACTTCCAGGGGCTGCTGACCCACCGCGACATCCTGTCCGCCACCATCTCGCGCTTCGCCGACGTGGACGAGGCGGTGCAGAACGAGATCGACTCGGGCATCCCCGTGGGCGAAATCATGCGCACCGACGTGGTGCGGGTGGCTCCGGGCACCCTGCTGCGCGACGCGGCCGAACTGCTGCTGCATCACAAGTACGGGTGCCTGCCCGTGACCGACGGCGACCGGCTGGTGGGCATCGTGACCGAGGCGGACTTCCTGAAGCTGACCATCAGCCTGCTGGATGCCGTAGAGCATCCTTAGGCGGGCCACACCAACGGTTTGGACACGAGCCGCCCGGCTTTCAGGGCGGCTTTTCACTTGAAAGGATCAGGAGACATGACTGCAGCAAAGAATCTTTCCATCGTGATCGTCTTCGCGGCCCTGCTGGGGCTGCTCGGCATCGGCGGCTTCATGCTCTTCCAGGACATGGAAGGGCCGGAAGTCATCCTTACCCCGGACACGGGGCGCGCCTCGCCGCATCAGGACCTGACCCTGACCCTGCGCGACAAGAAGTCGGGCATCCGGTCCGTCACCGTCACGGTGAAAAAGAATTCCCACTCGCTGGTCGTGCTCGACAGCGCCTTCTCCGACGGCCGCCGCGAACAGCGCGTGACCTTCAACCTGAAGGACGCGGGCCTGAAGGACGGGGCCTTCGACCTTGAGGTGCGCGCGACCGACACCTCGCTGGCCGGGTTCGGCAAGGGCAACACCACCACCAGGATCTACCCCATGCGGCTGGACACCCAGCCCCCGCGCGTTTCGGTGAAGAGCATGCCCCCCTACGTGCGGCGCGGCGGCACCGGCTCCATCCTCTACTCGGTCAACGAAGAGGTGGAACGCACCGGGGTGAAGGTGGGCGACCTGTACTTCCCGGGGTTCAGGCAGCCCAGCGGCGACTACATCTGCTTCTTCGCCTTCCCGCACTTCCTCACCGTGGCCCAGTACGCGCCGGAAATCACCGCCGTGGACCTTTCCGGCAACGCCATGGCCAGCCGTCTGGTCATCCGCCCGCTGGACAAGGCGTTCCGGCATGACAACATCAACCTTTCCGAAAGCTTCCTGGCCAGCAAGATGCCCGAGTTCGAGCAGGAGGTGCCCGGCGAGATGACCCAGCTGGAGCGCTTCCTGAAGGTGAACAGCGAACTGCGCACCGCCAACGAGCGCACGCTGCTGGAAGTCGGCAAGGACACCGGGCCCGCCATGCTCTGGCACGGCGCCTTCCAGCAGTTGCCCAACTCGGCCACCAGGGCCGGATTCGCCGACAACCGCAGCTACATCTACAACGGGCAGAAGGTGGACAACCAGACCCACCTGGGGCTGGACTTCGCCTCGCTGGCCATGGCCGAGGTGCCTGCGTCCAACAGCGGGCGGGTGGTCTTTGCCGGGCAGCTGGGCATCTACGGCAACCTGGTGATCGTGGACCACGGCCTTGGCCTGCAAACCCTGTACTCGCACCTCAGCGAGATTTCGGCCAACGTGGGCCAGCAGGTGAAGAAGGGCGACATCATCGGCAAGACCGGCACCACCGGCATGGCCGGCGGCGACCATCTGCACTTCGGGGTGACCGTCAGCGGGGTGCAGGTGCAGCCCGTGGAATGGCTGGACCCGCACTGGATCGAGGACAACGTGACCTCGCGCCTGAAGTAACCCCCCTGCCCAGCCGGTTTCGCCCGGCCGGACGCAGGACGCATGAACGCACGGCGGGGAGTCCCATGGGCTCCCCGTCTTCTTTTGTGCCAGTGCTATCCGTCCCTCTGCTCCCCTTCCAGGAATGCCTTCAGGGCCACGGCGTTGTTGTGGGCTTCGTCCCGCGCCGCGAACAGCAGCGTGACCCGGTCCGGCCCGGCGGCCAGGCGGCGCAGCCGCTCCATATCCTCGTGCTTCGACGCGCGCAGTTCCGCATGGTAGCGCGCCATGAATTCCGGCCACCGGTCGGGGTCGTGGCCGAACCAATGGCGCAGGTCGTCGGACGGGGCCACGCCGCGCAGCCAGTGGTCGATGCGGGCCGCCTCGCGCGCAAGGCCGCGCGGCCACAGCCGGTCCACCAGCACGCGCAGGCCGTCTCCGCCACCCGCCGCATCAGGGGATTCGTATACCCGCCGGACATGCAGTTCGCCCATGGTCGCCTCCCTGTGTCTGATGGGCCAGAGGGATCAATCTTCCCATGAAATGCGACCTGGGGCGGCCCGTGGCAAGGGCAGGCGGCTGCATGTGCCCGGACTTCGCGCCTTTTCCCTCTGCCCCGTGTCCATGCGCCCGGCGCACGACGGAAAACGGGCGGCCCGGAGGCCGCCCGTCAGCACATTCATTTGTCCGTTCACTCTTCCATTCACTCGCCCGGTCATTCCGGCATGCATTCCGGGCACGCCGCACGGCGTGGCGGAACGGTCGCCGCGTCTGCCACGACTACCACTTCTTGGCGCGCTGGGCCTCCAGGGCCTTGGCCTGCTCCTCGAAGCTGGCGAACCCGGCCTGGTGCAGGGCGTCGGACACGGTGCCCGCCCAGTCCCAGGTGGCGTAGATGACCGGCTTGTGGAAGGTGGCCCGGAACTGTTCCAGTTCGGAGCGGTAGAACTTTTCCTTGGGGGTTTCCAGGCTTTCGCGCAGCAGTTCGTGCAGGCGGCGCAGTTCGCCTTCGTACCAGTCCATCAGGTCTTCGGCCTGGGTGTACTTCTTGAGGATGTGGCCGTAGCCCTTTTCCTCCAGCAGCGCGCGCAGGTTGGCCAGATGCTGGTTGCGCAGCCAGTTGCCCAGTTCCGAGGTGGGGATGTTCTCCGCCTCCACCTCGGCCATGTCCAGCTTGGTCTGGTAGTAGGTGTCGGGCACCACCGAGGCGGACACGATGCCCGCGATGGCCACCAGGCCGCGCAGAATCTTGCTGTTGGACACGCCCTGGCCGCAGAAGCCCACCTTGCGGGCGCACTTCTGGCCGGTGAAGATGGTGACCAGGATGGCCCAGACCACGGCCGGGTCTTCCTCGTCGTAGATGTGGCCCAGGCGCGCGTTGTCGCGGTCGGTGGCCAGCACCATCTGGGTCATGTCGTTGGAACCGATGGAGAAGCCGTCGAACTCCTCGATGAACTGCTTGGCCAGCACGGCGTTGGACGGGATTTCCGACATCTGGATCATCTTCAGGCCGTCCACACCGCTCTTCAGCTTGTGCACCTGCTCAAGGTAGCGGCGCATGGAGCGCGCTTCCTCAAGGGTGCGCACGAAAGGCAGCATGAGTTGCAGGTTGCTGCCGCCGTACACGCCGCGCGCCAGCTTGAAGGCTTCGATTTCCCAGTCGTGCAGGTTGCGCGACACCCCGCGGAAGCCCAGCATGGGGTTGTCCTCGACCTGCTCGAACAGGTTGCCGCCCAGCAGGTTGCGGTACTCGTTCGACTTGAAGTCGGTGGTGCGGTAGACGATGTCCTTGCCGTAGAAGGCCATGGCGAACAGGGCCAGCCCCTGCGACAGGGTCTGGACGTAGTGTTCCTTGCCGGTGCGGAACCCGCGCGAGCGGATCAGGGCGCGGATCTTGTCCGGCACGGCGCGCATGTCGTCCATTTCCTTCTGCAGGCCGCTGCGCAGCCCCACCTCGTGGCGCAGGCGGGCGATCTTGGCCAGCGCGTCCTGCACGGCGGGGATGTCCTCGATGCGTTCCACATGGGCGCGCACGTTGGCCTCGATCTCGGCGCGGCGCTTCACCGTGTCGGGGTCGATGCCGTTGAGCATGGCCAGCTGGTCGTCGTAGCCCATGACCACGCGCACGTGGTCTTCAAGGTCGATGGACGTCTTCAGGATGTCGATGCGCCGGGTGGCCAGTTCCACGTGCTCGTCCAGCCGGTGGTCCAGTTCGCGCATCTTGCGGTGCATGACCAGCACCTGTTCGGTGCCGCGCAGGTTCTCGCGCGAGGCCAGGGCCTCGATCTCGGCGGACAGGCCGGTGATGTGGCCCACGTACTCGCGCAGCTTCATGTCGATGGCGATGAGCCCGGCGGAAAGCTGCTCGCGCAGGATCTTGGACAGGCGGGCGTCCAGTTCGCGCAGCTTGGCCTGCACCGCGTGGTCCAGTTCGCCGCTGTCGAAGGCTTCCAGCGCCTGCGGGTGCACGCCGATGTTGCCCAGCATGAATTCCGCGCGCAGCAGGCCCACCTCGAAGTCCTCCACCTCGCGCAGGCGCGAGAGGAACATGGCCTGGCCCACGTCGGCCAGGATCAGGCCGACCTTGGTCTTGGTGGAGGGCAGCCTGGACAGGTCCATCTCGCCGCCCACTTCGCGCAGGGGCAGCATGCCCCGGTACACCCGGCCCCGGGTGCCGTCCACGGTCACTTCCTGGCCGTCCAGGGCGCGCAGGATTTCCAGGCGCTGGATGCCGATGACGGCGGGAATGCCCAACTCGCGCGAGGTGATGGCCGCGTGGCTGGTGTCGCCGCCCACGTCGGCGAGGATGGCGGCGGCCACGCGCATGCCGGGCACCATGTCGGGGTCGGTGCGGTCGGCGGCGAGGATGTCGCCCTTGTTGATTTTGTTCAGTTCCAGCGCCGAACGCAGGAACTTCACCCTGCCCTGCCCGGCCCCGCGCGACGCACCGTTGCCTTCCAGCAGCACTTCGGCCTGGGTGGCCGCCTTGGGGTCCACCTCGCGGCGGCGCATGAAGATGGTGTGCGGGTGCTTTTCCAGTTCTTCGTTCCAGCGGGTCTCGGGACGGGCCTGCACGAACCACAGCCGGTCGGCCGAGTCGATGCAGAATTCGGTGTCCATGATCATGCCGCCGTAGGCGCGGCTGATGGCGCGCACGCCCTTGGCCACCTGCTCGGCCTGGGCCAGCGAGAGCGACCAGCGGTAGGCCTCGATTTCCGGAACCGAAACCTTCTTGGTGCCACCCTTCTCGTCGTAGACGATCTTCTTGTCCTTGCAGCCCATCTGGCGGATGACCACCTCGGGCCCGTCGTCGCGTTGGAAGACGTAGAACTTGTCCGGGGTGACCATGCCGCCCACCACGGCCTCGCCGAGGCCGTAGCTGGCGTCCATGCCCACCAGGTCCTTGCGCGCGGTGCCCCGGCAGCCGGTGGCCGTGTCCGCGCTGAAGGCCGTGCCGGAAATGACCGGGTTGAT
Organism: Nitratidesulfovibrio sp. D1; assembly: GCF_051133415.1. NCBI lineage: Bacteria > Pseudomonadati > Thermodesulfobacteriota > Desulfovibrionia > Desulfovibrionales > Desulfovibrionaceae > Nitratidesulfovibrio > Nitratidesulfovibrio sp. D1. Next base: position 88,828 of record NZ_JBPGNZ010000002.1, read on the forward strand.
CATGCGCATGATGCACACCGAGAGCGAGGTGTTCTCGATGGCCCATTCCTGCTTGGCCTTGATGGCGATGGCTTCGTCGCCGGTGGCTTCGGCGCGGGCCTGGGCGTCCAGGATCGCCTCGCGGCGGTAGGTCATGGAGCGCAGGTTGTAGGCCGATGCGCAGTCCCAGTGGTAGGCGGCGGACACGCGGCTTTCGCCCACGATGTTCAGGTAGGTGTCCTGCAACCCGGCGAAGGCCTTCTTGCGCGAGTCTTCACCGGCTGCGGACGAGCGCACGGCCACGGGCACGTCTTCCGCGCCCGCTTCCTTGCAGATGGAGCGGTAGGCTTCGCGCACGCATTCGTCCACGGCCTTGGGCAGTTCCACGCACAGGATGCCCGCCTGCACCAGCACCGAGCGCTTGCGCAACTGGTCGATGCCTTCCGGCGAGGTGGCGAAGCCTTCCACCACGTTGTTGACGAAGGTGCGCAGCTTGATCTGGGTCTGGTCCGGCTTGGCGGAGGCCTGGGCGCGGATTTCCTTGGCCAGGTTGCGGACGAACTTCTGGAGGAACTCCGAGTCCTTGTTGATCTCGGGGTCGTTCCAGTCGATGCGGTTGTATTCCTTGTCCACGGTGGCGCGGACGAGCGATGCGTTGACCCTGGTTTCGTCGAGCAGCATGTGGAATGCCTGCGACGATATGGCGCGGAACTCGGGTGCGCGGATTCCTTCCACCTGGCTGATGATGGCGGTGTTGTAGTTCTTGCCGCCGACCAGCAGTTCGGCGTCGTCGCCGATGCGCACGATGTCGGCGCCGGTCAGCACCAGCTTCTTGGTGAGTTCGGAAATCTCGGCGCCAGCCTTGGCGGCCTTGGCCGCGGGCTTTTCAACCGGAGTTTTGCCCATTCGTGAATCCTCCTGTGGGGGATAGAAACGCTTGCCTGAAGGTCCGATACCCGAAAACGACGGTCTTGTCCCATGCGCCGGAGCGCGGTGGTCAACCCGTGGGCATCATGCAGGGGGCTGGCATGGGGTGCCGGTCTCCTTATGGTGGGTTCTCGCATCGTCGCCCGCGGCCCCTTGCGCAAGGCGGGCCGGGCGGTGCCTGATACAGCCGGAAGATGTGGAACCCGCGCACGGCCCGGACCTGTGGCCGGTGGCCGCGCGCGGGATGTTTCCTACGGGTTCAGCGGTTCGCCGCAGTACGGGCAGAAGTCGATGCCCTCCATGGTGATGGGCCGCGAGCACGCCGCATTGGGGCAGGTGCGCGGGATGGGCCCAAGCTCCACGATCAGTTCGCCCTCGCGGACGGGGATCATCTGCTTGCTTTCGCGGTAGTCGGCGGTCTTCAGCACGCGCTTGACCATGCCCGAAACCGGGGCCAGCACGGCCTTTTCCTGCTTCATGATGGAGATGTTGAACAACTCCTCGCCCTGCTTCACCACGTCGCCGGGGTGCACGTACATCACCCACAGGTCGCCGTTGCTGGGCGCGGCCACGTGCAGCGGGTTGGCCGGGTCGGCCTTTTCCATGCCCTTGGCGTCGGCGATGGCGGCCTTGGCCACCTGCACCTCGCAGCTCATGAACTCGGAGTCCAGCACGTAGCGCACCACGCTCATGCCCGCCTCGTTGGGACGCGAGATGCTGAGCAGCGCCAGATGGTGCGGCTTGCCGTTGGCGTCGAGGAAGTTCAGGTCCTCGCCGGGGGCGATGCCCTCGAACCACACGTCCAGCGGCAGGCTGTTGGGGTTGCCGAAGCGGGCCCGCAACTGGATGGTCTTGATGGCGTCGCCGGGGTGGTTCAGGTAGAGGACGAACTCCTCTTCCGAGGGCTTGCGGCGCATGATCTCGACGTAGCCGCGCTCTTCCGCCGCAAGGTCCACGTCGGCCAGCGAATCCAGCGGCGACACCTCGGTGCGCGAGGCGATGGCCTTCTTCCATTCGTTGCCGAAGGCGCTTTCGTACACCCAGTCGGCCGGGAAGCCGAGGGGCAGCTTGCCGAAACGGCCCAGCAGCAGGTTGCGGAAGGCGTCGTTGCAGTCCTGGTAGATGGACAGGCGGGCCTTGCGCATCTCTGCCGAAAGGTCGGCCTCGTCGTGCCGGGCCACGTGGTCCAGCACTTCCAGCAGGTAGCGCACCTCTTCCTCGCCGCCGCGCTTGTAGGCGTTGGTCACGGCCAGGAAGGCGGTGTTCCAGGTCACCTGCGAGCCGGGCGTCACGTCGTGGTAGCGCACGATCTTGCGGGTGCCCGCCAGGAACTTGAGCATGTACGGCAGAAGGTGGATGTACCCCTGCTTCATGGCCCCTTCCTGCGACGACGAGGTGGCCCCGCCGGGCATGGCGTGCTCGACCACGTCGTGGTCGATGCCCTGGAAGTACGGCGCGCAATAGCGGTCGTAGTACGGCATGATCTGCTTGAGCACGAAGTTGCAGTCGCGGATCATGTTCTTGTTCAGGTTGGTCTTCAGGCCCAGTTCATCCTGGATGTAGGCGGCCGTGGCCAGCACATCGCCCTGCCCGTACGAGCGCACCGAAGCCCCCAGGGCCGTGTCCACGATGTGCGCGCCCGCCTTGGCCGCCGCGCCCACCGAAGGCACGAACAGGCCGTCGGTGTAATGGCGGTGGTAGTGCAGCACCAGCGAGGGCCAGCGCTTGCGCAAGGCGGTGACCAGGGCGGTCATGAACCGGGGCGGGCACATGCCCGCCATGTCCTTGAGGCCCAGGATGATCATCTTCGCGGCCTGCTCGGGGCCGACCCCGGCCACGCTGCCCGCCATGCGCAGCACTTCCTCGGTGACGCCGAGGTAATGGTCCACGTCGAAGCCCTTGGACCACGACAGCGACAGCGCGGGCTCGAAGACCACGTCGGTGCGGTTCAGCGCAACTTCCGCGAAGGGCCGCATGTTCTCGATGTGGTTCAGGAAGTCGAAGCAGCGGATGACGTGGTGGTTGTCGCACACCATCTCGCCGGTCATGCGCATGAGGTTCTTCGGCTGCGGCTTGTAGCCCAGCACGTTGGTGGAGCGGATCAGGATCTGCTTCAGCGTCTTGGGCGCGAAGCGGTTCCATTCCTTCGCTTCCGAGAACGGGTAGGTCATGTTGGCCAGGAGCGCCACGTGGAAGTGCGCGCCGCCGCCGTTCTCGATGGAGAAGAACCCGCAGTTGTCCAGGTACGGGCCGATCAGCGCGTCCTCGGCCAGCCGGAAGCGGTTGCCGCTGTTGGACTGGGTCATGTCGCGCGGGGTGGTGTCGGTGAAGTGCACGTGGCCCGCGTCGCGCAGGTAGTCGAGCAGCGCCGTGCGGTCGCCGGTGGGGTACGGCGAGGGCGCGCGGCGCACCGCGCCGGGGATGTGCGGCAGCACCGGCTCGAAGCGGGGCATGCGCGGGGTTTCGCGGGTGCGGTATTCACCCAGCTGCACGTAGGGGTTGTAGCCCTTGGCCGAAATCTCGGCCACCAGCCGGGCCAGGCGTTCCGCCTCGGGGGCGAGGTCGGAGTAGCACATCAGTTCCGGCGTGTTGGCGATGAAGTTGGTGTCCAGGTCGCCCGCGCGGAACTTGGGGTGCTTCAGCACCTGCTTGTAGAACGGGATGGTGGTCTTGATGCCGCCGATGACGTACTCGCCGAGGCAGCGCTCCATGATGCCGAGCACCTTCTCCCAGCCCTGCCCGTAGGCGATGAGCAGCGAGCCCGCCGAGTCGTAGTTGGACGGAAACTCGTAGCCCGCGCACATGTTCGAGTCCAGGCGCACGCCGGGGCCGCCGGGCGACACGTAGCGGCTGACCAGGCCCGAGTTGGGGGCGAAATGGTTCTGCGGGTCCTCGCAGTTGATGCGCACCTGCATGGCCACGTGCTGCGGCGTGGTGTTCTCTTCGGTGAAGCGCAGCCTGGCCCCGAAGGCCACGGCGATCTGCTCCTCCACCAGGTCGATGCCGTAGCGGCATTCGGTGATGCCGTGCTCCACCTGAAGGCGGGTGTTGACCTCGATGAGGTACGGGGTGCCGTCGGCGGTGACCAGGAATTCCACGGTGCACAGCGAATGGTAGCCCACCTCGCGCACCAGCATGCGCGAGTATTCCTTCAGCCGTTCGCGCAGTTCCGGGGTGATGCCCGGCCACGGCGACGGCGTGATCTCGATGAGCTTCTGGTGGTTGCGCTGCACGGTACAGTCGCGTTCGTCGAAGGCGAACACGTTGCCGTACATGTCGGCGATGACCTGGATTTCGATGTGGCGCACCGAGGGCAGGTACTTTTCCACATACAGGCGCGGGTTGCCGAACGAGGCTTGAGCCATGGTGGACGCCTTCATGAAGGCGTCGGAAAGCTCTTCCGCGCGATGGATGGCGAAGATGCCCCGGCCGCCGCCGCCGCCTTCGGCCTTGAGCATGACCGGCAGGCCGATCTCGTCGATGATGGTGCGCGCGGTGGGAATGTCCACGGCCCCTTCGGAACCGGGAACCACGGGGATATCCAGCTTCTTGGCCAGCTTGCGGACCTGCACCTTGTTGCCGAGCAGGTTCATGGCCTCTGCCGTGGACCCGATGAAGGTCAGCCCGGCGGCCGTGCACTTGGCGGGGAAGCGTTCGTCTTCGGAGGCGAAGCCCCATCCGGGATGGATGGCGACGATGCCGCGCTGCTTGGCCAGCGCGATGATGTGGTCGATGTCCAGATACGCTCTGGGGTCGGAGCCGAGCAGCAGGAGTTCCTGCGCTGCGGAGGCGGCCGGAGAGGTCTTGTCGATGTCGGTGGCGGTCATCACGGCCACGGCATCGAAGCGTTCACGGATGGAGCGGCAGATGCGGCGGGCCGGGATGCCCCGGTTGGCCACCAGAATCGCCTTGCCCCTCACCTCTTCCAACACCTGCTCGAAGGTCTTGATGCCCATCTAATCCTCGGTATCCTGGCTGTCCGGCCCGCAACGGGCGACCGGAATTGACGTGCGCGCATGCGCGGGGCGCATGGAATACGGATCACGAAGGTATGGGCGTGATGCTGCCGGAGCGGAGTATGTGTTCCCTGCCCGAAATGACAATCCGCAGGCCCCCCTGCGGTTCGAGTCCAAGAATCCTGCCCGGACAGTCACCCACATCGCCACCGTGAACCACAACCCCACGGCCTACCCAGGCAAGATGCTTTTCCGCGCACGATACGAAGTCGGCCCCACCGGCGCGTAGAACTTGCGCTTCATAGCAGAAAAGCGCACCACCCACAAGATGGCGCCACAGCGTCAGCGGCGTGGCGGAAATGCCACGGCCGGCCAAGCTGGCGGCGGGCACGGCCCAGCCCTGGCGCAGGGCCTGGGGGGGCGGGGCCGACACGAGATTGATGCCGATGCCCGCCAGCACCACCCCGCGCCGCTCCTCGATCAGCATGCCGCCGATCTTTGCGTCTGCCAGCAACAGGTCGTTGGGCCATTTCAACTGCACGGGAACGCCCAGCGCGGCGAAGGACTCCGCGAACATGCAGCCCAGGGCGATGGCCGCCGCTTCCGTGGCGAACACCCCGGAGGCGGGCAGCCGCCACGCGGCGTAGATGTTGCCCGGCGGCGATTCCCACGGGCGGCGCAACTGCCCGCGCCCGGCCCGCTGCGATACGGCCAGCACCGCGCCCCATTCGGGCAGGGCACCGGCGGCGGCCAGGGCGTGGGCCACGTCCAGGCTGGAGGTACACGGCCCGCAAACGATCACCGGCGGGAAGGAAGAGGTGGAGGCAAGAGACAGGGGCGTCCCGCCGGACGGTGCATCCCCACCCTGCTCCGCGCCTGATGACGCCGCCAGCATGGGCACGGACCCCACGCTGATCGGGACGAAACCGGCGCAGGCGGCCAGGTCGTCCCGCCAGCCGGGCAGGCCGCACAGGATTTCGGGCGGCAGCGGATCGGCCATCCACGGGGGGACGGCATCTGCTTCGGGACCGGGCGCGGTGGCGGACGGCGGCAGGGGCAGCCCTTCGTGCAACAGGTGCGCAACAGGGGCGCCCTGCCCCCCCGGGCTGGCCGCGCGGTCAGCGGCATGGTCTGGGGCATGGTCAGCGACATGATCTGGGGCATGGCCGCCGGTGCGGATGGCGTGGCCATTGCTGCTGGACATGGCACCTCCCGGCACGGGGCGGAGGTTTTTCCCGCGGGACGGGGACGTTGCGGAGCCGTGCGCATTTCCGTCCGGGGTGAAATGGAGTACGCTTGGCCCATGAAGACGTATCTCGTGGGCGGAGCCGTGCGCGACCTGCTGCTGGGCAGGCATGTGCGCGAACACGACGTGGCCTTCGAGGGCGACGCGGCGTGTTTTGTACGGCAGAACCCCCGTGCCCGCAAGGTTGGCCGCGACGTAGACGTGTATCTCGTGGACGGTGTGGAGCACATGCCCCTGCGCGGCACGCTGGACGAGGACCTGGCCGCCCGCGATTTCACCGTCAACGCCCTGGCCATGACCGAAGCGGGGCTGGTGCACGCGCATCCGCAGGCGCTGCAAGACCTCGCGCACCGGGTGCTGCGCCCGGCATCGCCCACGGCGCTGGCCGACAGCCCGGTGCGGGCGTTCCGCGCCGCGCGCTTCGCCGCGCAGTTTCCCGATTTCTCGGTGCACCCGGAAACCCAGGACCAGATGCGCGCGGTGGCCGCCAGCGGCGCGCTGGACGCCCTGCCCGCCGAGCAGGTCTGCCGCGAAACCCTGAAGGCCCTCGCCGCGCCCTGCCCCGGCCGCTACCTGAAGGTGCTGCACGCGGGCGACTGCCTGCCGCCATGGTTCTCCGAACTGGCGGGAGCCGACGCCGTTCCCGCAGGGCCTGCGCGGTATCATGCGGGGTCGGTGCTGGACCACGTGGCGCGGGTCATGGACATGGCCGCCGTGCTGGCGGCGCACGAGGCGGACGGCGCGCCGCCGTTGCGCCCGGAACTGGTGACCTGGATGGCCCTGTGCCACGACCTCGGCAAGGTGACCACGGCCGCGGACGTGCTGCCGCACCATTACGGCCACGAGGAGCGCGGCGTGGCGCTGGCCCATGCGCTGGGCGCGCGGCTGTCCATGCCCAACCGGTTCATCGAGGCGGGGGAAATGGCGGCCCGGCTGCACATGCGGCTGGCCCGCCATGGCGAACTGCGGCCCGGCACGCGGGTGGACCTGCTGCTGGAACTGCACCTGCGCGGGCTGCTGCCCGCCATGCGGCTGCTGGTGCTGGCCGACGGTACCGGCAAGGGCATGGACACCGGCCCCGATTGCGCGCTGCGCCGGGCGGAGGATGCGGCGGACGTGGCGGCATCACCGTCCGCTTCCGGCACCGGCGACGCCCTTGCGCCGTACGGCCCGCCGCGCATTCCCGATGCCTGCCTGTCCCGGCTGGAGGCGCTGCGCCGCCGCACCGAGGCGGAACTGGCAACCCTGCTGGCCGTGAAGCTGCCGCCGGAACTGCGCAACAAGGGCGCCGCCTCGGGCGCGCACCTGCGCGAACTGCGCAGCATGGCCCTTGCCCGGCTGGACGGGCGGGCCGCCCCGCACGGCAGCCAACGGGACTGACCGGCCACGCCGCCATCACGCCGTCGCCCCGCCTCCGCCAACGCAAAAGGCCCGGCGACAGATGCCGCCGGGCCCGATGTGCGTCGGTCGGGTTGCCGCTTCGACTAGCCCTTGAAGGCCTTTTCGAAGTTGGGGACGACCTGCTTCTTGCGGCTCATCACGCCGTCGAGCCACACCGACTTGCCTTCGGCCTTCACGCCGAACGCCTTTTCGACCACGGAGGCGTCGTCCGAAACGATCAGCATTTCGGAACCTTCCTTCATGATGTCGGTCAGCAGCAGGAACACCGAGTGGCGGCCTTCGCCCTTCACCTTGGTGATTTCTTCGTACAGGCCGGCCTTCACGGGCTCGAGGATGGACAGGTCCACCACTTCCAGCTGGCCGATGCCGACCTTGTTGCCGCCCATGTCGAAGTCCTTGTAGTCGCGGAAGACCAGGTCCTTCATGGACGCGCCTTCAACGGCGGACTTCACCTTGAACATTTCCATGCCCAGGGCCATCACGTCGGCCACGCCCGCGATCTTGGCAAGGGCCTCGACGGCCTTCTTGTCTTCGGGGGTGCAGGTGACGGACTTGAACATGACGGTGTCGGACAGGATGGCGCACAGCAGGCCGCCGGCGATGGCCTTGGGCACCTCGATGCCGTAGAAGTCGTACATCGCCTTGATCACGGTACAGGAGCAGCCCACCGGCCACACCCACATTTCCAGCGGGTTGGAGGTGGTCACGTCGCCCAGCTTGTGGTGGTCCACCACGCCGAGCAGTTCGGCGTCGGACAGGTCGGCGGGCAGCTGCGCGCGCTCGGTGGTGTCGACCAGGATGACCTTCTGGCCAGCCACGGAGGTAACCACTTCGGGGGCCTTCAGGCCGAACTTGCCGAGGACGAATTCGGTTTCGGGGGTGCACGCACCCTGCGCGACGGGCTTGGCTTCGATGCCGCGCTTGGTCATGAGGTCGGCAACGCCGATGGCGGCGATGATGGAGTCGGTATCGGGGTTCATGTGACCAAGGACAAGAGCTGCCATGTCGGTTTTCCTCCGTTGCATGTGGCATTGGGGTTTGGTGCTGCGAGTAGCTCGCATGCTGCTGCGAAATTGTTTGTGCCAAATAGCACAAACATTCCCGGCTGCCAAGTACCCCCGGCCCACGCGACGTCAATTTCCGGTGACGAATGCGAATCAGATGAACGAAGCCACCGACGCGGCCAGCAAGGCCAGCGCGAAGGCCACATAGGCCCGGCGCAGGCGCAGCGCCAGCATGCCGCCCATGGCCCCCACGAACCACACGTGCCCCCAGGCGATTCCGGGAACGGAAGGAAGATTCCCGATATAGTTGGACATCAGCTCGATAGTTCCCACAAGCACAAGCAGCCACAGGCAGAACAGGCCCAGGTTGAGCGCGAACAGTTCGCCCAGCGAACGCACCATGATGCGCCACAGGGGCGAATCGCCCTTGCCGGGGTGTTCGGCCACCCTGCCCCAGTGCAGGAGGTCGGTGTACTGCTGGTTGCGCCAGCGGCGGTGCAGGTATTCCACGTGCGCGCCGGTGAGCGCGGCGGGCAGCGTGAGCAGCACGGGAATGGCCAGTTGCCCGGCCGATTCCAGGCCGAAGTGGCCGGCCACGGTCAGGGCCAGCAGCAGCGAGATGATGGAATTGGGCGGAATGTAGGTGCCTGCGGGGAACAGGTCGAGCCAGAACAGTTCAAGGAAGATGGCGAGATGCATGGAAAGCCCCCACTCGCCGGTCATGACGGCCCACAGAAAGCCGATGGCGAGCGGGCGCTCCAGAAAGCCCAGGTTCAGCGCGAAGCGCAGCAGCGAAAAAACGGCAAAAAAAAAGCGATGGGCAGCGCGAGGGTGAGCACGGGCAGGAATTCCGTCATGACCACCCCTTTATCTGCACCGGTTCGTTGGGCACGCAGCGGAAATCCAGGGCCACGGAATGGCGGCTGAAGAAGCGCAGGCAGGCTTCGTCGTCGTCGGAGACGGAAACGTGCGCGCACAGCTGCTTCTTGCCGGGCGTGTAGTGCAGGTTGCCGATGTTCAGGGTGTTCATGCCCACCCCGGCGTCGAAGGCGCGGCGGGCGTCGGCGCACGTGGCGAAGAGCACGAGCGTGTCGTCCCCGTCGTCCGTGCGCCCGGTACAGTACTGGGCCAGTGCGTCCACCCGTACGAAGTGCACTTCCACCCGGCCGGGAATGGCCAGCGAGACGATCTGCTGTTGCAGGTCGTCCGCGGCAAGGGCGTCGTTGGCCACCAGCAGGCGCCTGGCCCCGGTGTAGGGCAGCCACGCCTCGATGATCTGGCCGTGCACCAGGCGGTTGTCGATGCGGAACCAGAGCATGGCCCTACCCGTTCTTGACCCGGCTGCGCAGCAGTTCGCCCGCCGCCACGATGCCCTTGGCGCCCGCGTCGCGCGCATCGCGCGAAAGGGTGGCCAGGTCGCCGCCGCGCCCGCCGAACACCTTGAGCAGCATGGGCAGGTTGACGCCGGTCAACACCTCCACGTTGCCCTTGCCCAGCAGCGCCAGGCTGAGGTTGGTGGGGGTGCCGCCGAACATGTCGGTAAGGATCATGACCCCGCGTCCGGTGTCCAGGCGTTTCACCGCCTCGTTCAGGCGCTTCACCGTCTCGTCCACTTCCAGCGAGACGTCCACGCTGATGGAGGCGCAATCCTGCACCGGGCCGAGGATGAATTCGGCGGCGCGCAGCAGCGCCGCGCCGTAGTCGGCGTGGGTCACCAGGATCACCCCGATGCGCGGTTCCTCGGGGGCCTGCCCGTTGTCGTCCCGCCCCTTGCGGGGGCGGCCTGCTTGATGCTGTTCGGTGGTGGACATGCTGTTGCGTTCAGGCCGTGCCTGGTGTGTTTGAACGGGGTTGGGGCGTCATGCCGCGCGGCGCAACATCCGCCGCCGGGCGGGATGATGCGCACGGGCGGCCTGTCAGCCCAGTTCCATGTGACGGTGTTCCATGGATACGGCATAATCAGATTTTTTCAAAGCGCGAAGCAGGGCCTCCGCCACCGCCACCGAACGGTGCCGCCCGCCGGTGCAGCCAATGGCGATGGTCAGGCGGTAGCGGCCTTCCGCCTCGTACTGCGGCAGCAGGAAGTGCAGGAAATCCACCAGCCGGGCGAGAAAGGCGTCGCCATGCCCCGCCTCCAGCACGTACCTGGCCACCGGCTCGTCCAGGCCGGAAAGGGGCCGCAGGTCGGGCACGAAGTAGGGGTTGGGCAGAAAGCGCAGGTCGAACACCAGGTCCGCGTCGGCGGGCACGCCGTACTTGAACCCGAAGGTGACGATGTTGATGCGCAGCGAACGGATGCGTCCCTGGATGGAACTCCACTTCTTCTGGATGACCCGGCGCAGGTCGTGGATGGAGTAGGTGGAGGTGTCCACCACGAGGTCGGCGGTTTCACGCACCGGCGCAAGGCGCAGCCGTTCCTGCTCCAGGGCCTGTTCCAGCCCCATGCCCTCGCTTTCCAGGGGGTGCGGGCGGCGGGTGGTGGCGTAGCGCCGGTTGAGCACGGCGGGGTTGGCTTCTATGAACACCACCGCCGGGCGTATGCCCATGCCTTGCAGCCGTTCCAGCGATTTTTCAAGATTGCGCACGAAGTTGCTTTCGCGCAGGTCCATGCCCAGCACCAGGCCCTGATAGTGGGCCAGCGCCTCGCGGTTCAGGATGGTGACCATCTGCGGGGCCAGGGTGGCGGGCAGGCCGTCCACCGTGAAATAGCGCAGGTCTTCCAGCACGTTGAGCACCGTGCTCTTGCCCGCGCCGGACAGCCCGGTGACGATGATGACGGGAAAGTCGGCGGCGGCCACCGGGCTGCCCGCCTCGGCCGCCGCGTCTCCGCGTGCTTCCGGGCCTTTGCCGGTGGCCGGAAGCGGGACGGATACGGCGTCGGACTCCGCCTGGGCGGGTGATATGTCGGACGGCGTGGCCTTGGTGGGCATGGCGGACTCCTCGGGCGGCCCGTGCCGGATGCCGTTGCGGTGGGCGCTGCGATGTACGCTGGCGGTTACAGGTGGAGCATGCGCGTTACGGCCTGACGGCGGACGGTGCGGCCAAGGACCGCCCTGCCCCGCCGTTCCGGCGTGCCCGCGTCATGGGTCACGCGTCACGGATCAGGTGGTCCGCATGATGGCCCGGAAGGCCTCGCCGTCCGGCGCCTCGAGCATGGCGCGGCGGAACTGCGGGTCCTTCAGCAGGCGCGAGATGTGGGCCAGGATGCGCAGGTGCATGCCCGCCACCTGCTCCGGGGCCAGCACCAGGAAAAAGAGGTGGCAGGGCTTCATGTCCAGCGCGTCGAAGTCCAGGCCGGGCACGCTGCGCCCCACGGCCACCACGATGTCGCCGATGGACGCCAGCTTGCCGTGGGGGATGGCCACCCCGTCGCCGATGCCGGTGGTGCCCAGGCCCTCGCGGTCCTGCAGCACGCCCAGCGCAACGGCGGCATCCACTTCGGGATGCCGCCGCACCACGGCCTGCACGAGTTCCGCCAGCACTTCCTTCTTGGTGCCGGCGGAGAGCTCGGGCAGGATCAGATCATCGTGAAGATACTCCGAAAGCCTCATGTATGACGCCTAGACGACCGGATCGATAAGGCCGAAATCGCCGTTGCGACGCCGGTAGATGATGTTCACGCGTTCCACTTCGGCGTTCAGGAACACCAAGAATTCGTTGTCGCCCTGGTCGAGCTGCATGGCCGCCTCGTCCACGTGCATGGGCTTGGGGGCGAAGTGGTCGGTGCCGACGATGGTGCGGTCCTCGCCTTCGCCCATGGTGCTGAAGGTGAACACGTCGATGCCCTTGCCCACCTTTTCGGACTGGACGGAGCGGCGGCGGTCCTTCTGCTTTTCCACCTGCTTGCGCAGCTGCGAATCCAGCTTTTCCAGCACCAGGTCGATGGTGGCGTACATGTCTTCGGACTGCTCGACGGCGGACAGGGTGAACCCGTCGCCGGCCATCTGCACTTCCGCCTTGTGGCGGAACTTGTCGACGGAAAGGTTCACCTGCATGTCCAGGGCGGACTTGCCGACGAACCGGCCAAGCTTTTCAAGACGGCGGCGGGCGTACTTCTTCAGGTGGTCGGAGGGTTCGAAGTTCTTGAAGGTGAAGGCGATGTTCATACGCTCCTCCAGTGGTGAGAGGGGGAATGCGGCGCGCGGCCCGCACGCGGGGTGCGGCTGCCGGATGCGCCGCCGGCGACGGGTGCCCCCCTGGTCGCCGGGTCGGGCGCGGGGGCACGGGCCGTCAGAACAGTTCCTTCCGCTTGGAAGAGGAGGGAATGTCCATGGCAGTACGATACTTCGCAACGGTCCTGCGGGCAATATTGACTTTGAGCTGTTCCTTCAGAATTTCGCCGATGCGCTCGTCGCTCAGGGGTTCCTTGGGGTCTTCGCCGCCGATCAGCTTCTTGATCAGCGCCTTCACGCTCTCGGAACCCACCTGGCTGCCGTCGTCCAGTTCCAGCGCGCTGTTGAAGAAGAACTTCAACTCCACGATGCCGTGCGGGGTGGCCACGTACTTGCTGGTGGTGATGCGGCTGACCGTGGATTCGTGCATGCCGATGTCGTCGGCGATGTCCTTGAGGATGAGCGGCTTCAGGCGCGAAACCCCGTCCTCGAAAAAGCCCCGCTGGTACTTCACGATGGATTCCACCACCTTGTACAGCGTGCGCTGGCGCTGGTACAGGCTCTTGATGAGCCACGATGCCGAGCGCATCTTTTCCTGGAAATATTCGCGCTCGCCCGCCGACGCGGCCGCCGCGGCGGACCGCTCGTACATGGTGCTCAGTTGCAGGTGCGGCAGGCCGTCCTCGTTGAGCATGATGATGAAGTCGTCGTCGTACCTGTAGACGTACACGTCGGGGCTGACGAACTGCGGGTCGCTCCCGCCGTAGCTGGCGCCGGGCATGGGGTCCAGGGTCTGGATGAGGTCCAGGTATTCCTTCAGGTCCTCCATGGTCAGGCGGAACTTGCGCAACAGCGGCTTGTAGCGGCGCTTCTCAAGGTCTTCCAGGTGGTCGCGCACCAGTTCCACCAGCACCTTGTCGCGCGTGTAGCCCAGCATTTCTATCTGCACCAGCAGACATTCCTGCGCGGTGCGGGCGGCCACGCCCACGGGGTCGAAGCGTTGCAGGGCGTGCAGCACCGGCTCCACCTCGGCCGGGGCCACGCCCGCCATCTCGGCAATTTCGTCGAGGGTGGCGTGCAGGTAGCCGGACGAGGCGATGTTGCCGATGATCACCTCGCCGATGTCCTTCTGGCGCTCGGTAAGCGAGGACAGGCGCAACTGCCACATCAGGTGCCCTTCCAGCGAAGGCTTGGCGGCGTAGCGCGCCTCGAACGAGGTCATCTCCTCCGGCAGTTCCGATTCGCGCACCGTGGACTGGCGGCTGGTGCTGGCGAAGTCGCCCAGGTAGTCCTCCCAATCGGCCTCGCGGGCAATCTCGCGGTCGTAGGCGGCATCTGCGGCGGTGGCGGGATCGCTGGCGGCGTCACGCTGGTCGGGCGTCTCGGCCAGCGGTCCCTCGTCCTGGGTTTCCTCCAGAAACGGGTTTTCCAGCAGTTCCTGCTGCACCGTCTCGACAAGCTCCAGCCGCGAAAGCTGCAACAGCCGGATGGCCTGTTGCAGTTGCGGCGTCATCACCAGTTGCTGGGTGAGCTTGAGCTGTTGTCTGAGTTCCAATGCCATGCGTGGACAACCCCTGGACCTTTCGAGGCCCTATGCACCTTGCGTTGAGGCCGAACGAGATGACGACGCGACGCGGCGCGCGGCGTCAAGCAAGAAACGGCCCACAGTGAAAATGTGTTCCCTTCCCCAAGAGGTTAGGTGAACCATGCCACAGAAGCAAGAAGTATGCAACCGCTGTCGCCGATTCGCGGGTCAACATTGCGCATGCGCGCAACCCCCTGTCAGACAAACGAAAACGGCGACCCCCGGAAACCGGAGGACGCCGCTGGCGTACGATGCATGCCCAGGCCCGCTACAGGGAGAATCCTTCGCCCAGATACACGTCCCGCGCGCGCGGGTTGTCCACGATGTGCGCGGGCGTGCCCTCCAGGATCACCTCGCCCTGGTGCACAAGGTAGGCCCGGTCGCAGATGTGCAGGGTTTCGCGCACGTTGTGGTCGGAGATGAGCACCCCGATGCCCCGGTCGCGCAGGCCGGTGATCAGTTGCTGGATGTCGTCCACGGCCAGCGGGTCGATGCCCGCGAAGGGTTCGTCCAGCAGGATGAACTTGGGCTCGCGGATCATGGACCGCGCGATCTCCAGGCGACGCCGTTCGCCGCCGGACAGGTGCATGGCCACGGAATCGGCCAGGTGGGTGATGCCGAAGTCCGCCAGCAGCATGTCCGAGCGTTCCTTCTGCCCGGCCTTGGAAAGCCCGGTGTGCTCCAGGATCATTTGCAGGTTCTGGCGCACCGTGAGCCGCCGGAAGATGGAGCTTTCCTGCGGCAGGTAGCTCAGCCCCACCCGGGCCCGCTCGTGCAGGGGCCAGTCGGCGATGTCGCGGCCGTCAAGCTCCACCCTTCCCGCAGTGGGCTTGATGATGCCGATGAGCATGTAGAAAGTGGTGGTCTTGCCCGCGCCGTTGGGGCCCAGCAGTCCCACGGTCTCGCCCTGGGTCACGGACAGCGAGACGCCGCGCACCACCTCGCGCTGGCCGAACTGCTTGTGCAGGTCCTCTCCGCGCAGCACCGAGGTCACTGGGCCGCCCCCTTGGCCTTGGCATTGTCCTTGGCGGCATCCTTGCCGTTGTCCTTGGACTCGCCGAAGGGGTTCACGTCGCCGGACGAGGTGAACACCGCCTGCACCCGCTTGGTGGACGAGCCGCGCACTTCGCTGCGGTTCTCGCGGGTGTAGAAGGTGATGACCTCGCCCTTGATGCTGTTGTCGCCCTCGTGCAGCACGGGGTTACCTTCCATGACCAGCACGGCGGTGTCCACGGTGTAGGTGGCCTTCTCGCATTCGCCGGTGCGGTTCTCGCGCTTCATGCGCACGTTGCGCTCGGCCACGATGCGGTCGATCTCGCCCGCGTCCATCCCCGATATTCCTGATTGGCCTGACTGGCCACCCTGGGCCGCGTCGCCCCCGGCGTTGTCCTTGCCGGACCTGGCGGCCTTCTTCTTGAGGTGCAGGGTGATGCGGTCGGCCCACATCTCGAAGTCGGGGCGCTGCACGTACACGGTGCCCTCGAAGACCACCACCTGGCCCTTGGCGTCGTACTGCATGCGGTCGGACTTGACGGCGGTGGGCACGTCATTGCGCGCGGGCCGCACGGCGCTGCCCGACTTGGCGTCGGCCGCGACGGCAGGGGCCACGGTGAATGCCGAAAAGGTCAACAGCAGCGCCACGCACAGCGTGGAGCGGATGCCGGTATATTTCATTGCTTGGACTCCTGCTTGGTTGGCTTGGAAGCGCCCTGCGGCGCGGCCTTGGGCTGCGCCGCGCCCTGCCCGGCCCTTGCATCGGCGCGCGGCATGAGCAGCAGCGACACCCCGTCGTTGCCGCGCAGCACGTCGGCGGCCATGTCCCATTCCAGCCTGGTGGCGTTGCCGGAGATGCTCTGGCCCTCTATGCGCGCCCCTTCGGGAAAATACATGGTCCGGCTGGTGCCGTTGTACACCATCAGGCTGGCGAACAGTTCGTGGCGGTCGTGGGTGGCGTGCACGTCGTCCCACATGCGCACCAGTTGCACCTGCTGCTGGACTTCACCCTTCTGCGCCACGATGCGCAGCTGCCTGCCGCCGTCCATCTGATAGACAAGGTCGGGGCTGTCCACGTCGATGACGTTGTTGCTCTGGCGCAACTGGGCCCAGGTGGCCTTCAGCCGCCACAACTCGATGCCCTTCTCGCCCTGCACCAGTTCTATGCCCTTCATGGCCACGCCCACGGCCTCTTCCAGCGTGGCGGAATCGGTGACGCCGCCGGTCATGGCCGATTCCAGGGCCTTGCGCACCCCGGCCTGCCAGCGCCACGCGGCGGCGCCGCCCACCAGCAGCACGACCACAAGCAAGGCCCACAGCGTACGGCGTCTCATGCCTGCTCCGGCCAGCTTTCCAGCATGCGGTCCAGCAGCCCCTGCTGGGCCAGCAGGAAGCGGATGGCCTCGCGCACCGCGCCGTGCCCGCCGTTGGAGGTGGTCACGTAGCGGGCCAGGGCCTTGACCTCGGGCTGGGCGTTGGCCACGGCCATGGGCAGGCCCACGAGCTTCATGGGGCCGAAGTCCACCCAGTCGTCGCCAAGGTAGGCCACCTGCGACCATTCAAGATTGTGCTTGCGGCGGATTCCGTCGATGCAGTCCGACTTGTGCAGGAAACCCGCGTGGTAGTCG
The DNA here is from genome assembly GCF_051133415.1 of Nitratidesulfovibrio sp. D1. Lineage (NCBI taxonomy): Bacteria > Pseudomonadati > Thermodesulfobacteriota > Desulfovibrionia > Desulfovibrionales > Desulfovibrionaceae > Nitratidesulfovibrio > Nitratidesulfovibrio sp. D1. The sequence continues at coordinate 105,659 of NZ_JBPGNZ010000002.1, forward strand.
GTGATGCCCAGGCCGCGGATGCGGGCCTCCACCGCGCCGGAGGTGAGCCCGGTGATCACCGCCACGGTGATGCCCGCCGCCTGCGCCAGCTTGATGCCCAGGCCGTCCTGCACGTTGAAGCGCTTGGTCACCCGGCCTTCGTCGTCATAGTACAGGCCGCCGTCGGTCATCACCCCGTCCACGTCCAGCACCAGCAGCGCGATGGACCGGGCCAGATATTGGGCCAGGTCTTCAGCTTGCATACGGCAGGCTCCAGAGGGCGGCGAAATCGCGCAGCAGCGGGGCCAGCCTGTCCAGCGGCCAGCTGTTGGGGCCGTCGCACAGGGCGTGGTCCGGGTCGGGATGGGTTTCCAGGAACACCCCGTCCACCCCGGCGGCCACGGCCGCGCGGGACAGCATGGGCACGAAGCGGCGGTCGCCGCCGGACGAGGTGCCCTTGCCGCCGGGCAACTGTACCGAATGGGTGGCGTCGAACACCACCGGCACGCCGAAGCCCTGCATGATGGGCAGCGAGCGGAAGTCCACCACCAGATTGTTGTAGCCGAAGCTGGCCCCGCGTTCGGTCAAAAGAATGCGGTTGTTGCCGGTGGACCGCAGTTTGTCCAGGGCCGGGGCCATGTCCCACGGGGCCACGAACTGGCCCTTCTTGACGTTGACCACCCGGCCGGTCTGAGCGGCGGCCAGCAGCAGGCTGGTCTGACGGCAGAGAAAGGCGGGAATCTGGAGCACGTCGGCCACTTCGGCCACCGGTTTCGCCTGTTCCGGCTCGTGGATGTCGGTGACCACGGGCAGGCCGGTTTCCTGCTTGATGCGGGCCAGCCATTCCATGCCGCGCGCAAGGCCGGGGCCGCGAAAGCCGTCCAGCGAGGTGCGGTTGGCCTTGTCCCACGAACTCTTGAACACGGCGAACAGCCCGGCGGCCTCTGCCGCCTCGCGCACGGCGTGGGCGGTGTCCAGGGCAAGTTCCAGGCTTTCCAGGGCGCAGGGCCCGGCAAAGATGAAGCGGCGCGCCGCAAGGCGTTCGTACAGGGCGTCCGGCGTCAGGCCGCCGGAGGCGGCGGCAGCGGCCGGGGTGGTGCTGGGTGCTTCGGGATGCATGGTTCTCCGTGGCGGACGGCGCGCGGCCGCCGGGCCTTGGGCACGCTGGCTGGCGTGCGCGGCTGGCGGTGCGTTCCGGAAAGATGCTGCGTCGGGCGCGGGACGGAAACGGCATGTAGCCCCCTGCCCCGCCGGACGCTTTTACCATCAGTCGGCGGCTTTCGCCACATCGGGTTGGCGGTGATCCGTTCAAGGGCCGACGATTAACAATGCGACGGAATCGCGGCGCGTCAAGTGCCGGGGCGCGCCGCGCCCCCCCCAACCTGCCACACCCACAGACGGCAACGCGCCTTCCGCCGGGGAAGGCGCGTTGCAACGTGTCTGTGATGAATTCGTCCGGGGTAAGCACGCCTGGGCAAGCGCACCCGGTACGGCGGCTACTTCTTCCTGCCGCCCATGGCTTCCTTCTTGGCCGCCTTGATGAACTCGCGGAACAGGGGGTGCGGGCGCATGGGATTGGACTTGAACTCGGGGTGGAACTGGCAGCCCAGGAACCACGGATGGTCGGGCAACTCCACGATTTCCACCAGTTCGCCGTCGGGCGAAAGGCCGCTGAACACCAGGCCCTTTTCGGCCATGGCCTCGAAGTACGCCTTGTTGAATTCGAAGCGGTGACGGTGGCGTTCGTCCACGCGCTCGGCGCCGTAGGCGTCCCACGCTTTGGTGCCGGGCACCACCACGCAGGGGTACGCGCCCAGGCGCAACGTGCCGCCCTTGTCGCTGGAGGCGTCGCGGCGTTCCACCGCGCCCTTGCGGAAGTCGTACCACTCGGTCATCAGGTAGATGACCTTGTTGTCGGTAAGCTCGTTGAATTCCTCGGAGTTGGCGTCGGCCAGGCCCAGCACGTCGCGGGCGTATTCGATGACCGCGCACTGCATGCCGAGGCAGATGCCGAAGAAGGGAATCTTGTGCTCGCGGGCGTAGCGGATGGAGCGGATCTTGCCTTCCACCCCGCGATGCCCGAAGCCGCCCGGCACCAGGATGCCGTCGCACCCGGCCAGCTTTTCGGCCACGTTGGCCTCGGTGATCTCTTCCGAGTTCACGTAGCGCAGGTCCACCTTGACCTTGTTGGCCACGCCGCCGTGGATCAGCGCTTCGTGCAGGCTCTTGTACGCTTCCTTGAGGTCCACGTACTTGCCCACGATGGCGATGGTCACCTGCCCTTCCGGATGCGAGCAGGTGTGGATCAGCGTTTCCCACGGCTCCAGGTTGGGGTTCTTGGCGGGCAGGCGCAGCATGATGGCGATCTTCTGGTCGAAGCCTTCCTCGTAGAAGCGCAGGGGCACTTCATAGATGTTGTCCACGTCCACCGACGAGAACACGGCGTCCTGGTCCACGTTGCAGAACAGGGCGATCTTGCGCTTGAGGTCGACGCTGATGGCCTTCTCGCAGCGGCACAGGATGATGTCCGGCTGGATGCCGATGGAGCGCAGCTCCTTGACGCTGTGCTGGGTGGGCTTGGTCTTGTGCTCGCCCGCGGCCTTCAGGTAGGGCACCAGCGTCAGGTGGATGTACAGGCAGTGGTCGCGGCCGAGGTCGCCGCGCAGCTGGCGGATGGCTTCCAGAAAGGGCAGGCCCTCGATGTCGCCCACGGTGCCGCCGATTTCGATCAGCGCCACGTCCGGGTCGTCGTCGGCCAGGCCGAGGATGGCGTTCTTGATCTCGTCGGTCACGTGCGGGATGACCTGCACGGTGCCGCCCAGGTAGTCGCCCCGGCGTTCCTTGTTGATGACGCGGTGGTAGATGGAGCCCGAGGTGTAGTTGTTCTTCTGCGACATGGGCTCGCCGAGGTAGCGCTCGTAGTGCCCGAGGTCGAGGTCGGTCTCCGCGCCGTCATCGGTGACGTACACTTCGCCGTGCTGGAACGGGTTCATCGTGCCGGGGTCGACGTTGATGTAGGGGTCGAGCTTCTGGATGGTTACCTTGAGCCCACGGGCCTTCAGCAGCGCTCCGATGGAGGCGGCGGCCAGCCCCTTGCCGAGCGAGGACAGCACGCCCCCGGTGATGAATATGAACTTGGTCTTCATGAAACTCCTGCCTGAGTGACTGGTTGCTCTCGCTCGCGGGGCGCGGTCCTTGCCGCACGCCCGTTACAGCGCTCGCCCTTCGGTTGCCGCGATACGCAAAAAAACGCCATCAGGACCGTATGCCACATTTCCGGCATGAAGGTCAGTCGTTGACGTGATGCACCACTGGAACGTAATGTCGACGGTCCCGGCTATCCCCTGCGCACGGCAGCATTCCGGAGACGGCAAGACAGCGGAAACGGTCCGGGCCCGGCCCCCGTTTCCGCCGCGTCGTTCATGTCCCCGGAAACCTTGTCCGGAAACTTTCCCGGAAACGTCCTTGACGGGCAGCCTCCATCCGGGCATGCGTCCCCACAGGCATGCCGGACACGTCACGGGGCATGCCGCCGGACAATCGGACGGCGCAGCGCTGACGAGTAGCTAGTCGAGGCACATCCCCCTGTCAAGGCAGTCAGGACAGTCAAGAAAACCATCGAGGAGCAGCGCATGGCGCAGGTGAACACGCTGGTCATCACCGGCTACGGCACGAACTCGCACGAGGAATCGGCCCACGCGGCCCGCCTTGCCGGGGCCGACCGGGCGGACGTGGTGCATTTCGCCGACATCGTGGCCCGCAGGACCAGAATAGAGGACTACAACTTCATCGTCTTTCCCGGCGGCTTTCTGGACGGGGACGACCTTGGCGCGGCCCACGCCGCCGCGCAGCGCTGGCTGCACCTTTCCGACGCCGACGGGCAGGCCCTGCTGGACCGGCTGAAGGAATTCGTGGGCCGGGGCGGCCTGGCCATCGGCATCTGCAACGGCTTCCAGCTGCTGGTGAAGCTGGGCCTCTTGCCCGCGCTGGACGGCAGGTACTTCGAGCGGCAGGTGTCGCTGGGCCACAACGATTCGGCCCGCTACGAGGACCGCTGGGTGACCCTGAAGGTGAATCCCCACAGCCCCTGCGTGTTCACCAAGGGCATCGACACGCTGTACGTGCCGGTGCGCCACGGCGAGGGCAAGCTGGTGCCGTTGGACGACGAGGTGATGCGCCGCCTGGTGGCCGAAAACCTGGTCACCCTGCAATACGCCCACCCGGAAACCGGCGAGGCGACCATGGAATACCCGTGGAACCCCAACGGCTCGCCGCTGGGCATCGCCGGGCTGACCGACCCTTCCGGGCGCATCCTGGGCCTGATGCCCCACCCCGAGGCGTTCAACCACCCCACCAACCATCCGGGCTGGACGAGGGGCGAACCGGCGACGCTGGGCACGGTGCTGTTCGAGAACGCGGTGCGCCACCTGCGCGGGCAGTAGCCCGCCCCCCGCAAACTATATCCGCATGCCACACGGGAAGGGAATGCACGCATCCCCTTCCCGTGTTTCGTTTTGCGCGCCGGGCATCTTTTCAAGCAGGGACCGGGGCGGTATAGGCGGATGAGACGGGGCGCGCATGCGAGCCCCAGGCGCAATCCCGCGTCGCAACATCCCTTTCAGGAGGCGTACGCCATGATCCCCTGCCATGTCTGCGGCGCGGATGCCTCCACCGGCTGGGCGCTCGGCTTCGTGCCCTCGCCGGACAACCTGAAGATGGGCCTGTGCCGCGCCCACGACACTCCGGACAACCGCAAGCTGGTCAAGACGGCATGGCGCGCCCTGATGGAGCGCGAGATACGCGCCATGAACGAGCTTTCCGGGCACAAGGCGGGCGCGCCGCAGCGCTGGCGGCTGGACATCGCGTTCATCGACGGGGGCACGGTGACCCAGAACTGCCTGGAATGCATCGCCACCCCGCAGGGCACCCTGCAAGTGCTGCTGCCCGACGGCACCCTGCGTTTCTTTCCCCTGCCGCAGATCCGCCGCTACGACCTGCGTCCCGTGCCCGCCCCGGCGGCGGAAAAGGCGTAGACTGCCGCGCGCACACCCTGCCCGTCCTTCCCATCCTACCCGTCCTGCACATCCTCCCCAGTTGGGCCGTTCCGTACCGCCATCTCCCCCGGTGTTGCCTCCCGGCCGCTTCGTGCCCGGGTTGACAGTCCCGGCCCGTGGATGCATATGCAAGCGCTTGCAGACGCCCGGCCCGCGCGGCCACCGCAACCGACAACCACGGAGACGCCCATGTACGCCGACGCCGCCACCGAAGCCGCCGTGAACACCTTCATCGCCCAGTGGGCCGCCGGGGCAGACGCCGCAGGCGTGCTGCCCGTGTTCCTGGCCCTGCGCGACCACCTGCACACCCACGAAGGCGCGGTGGTGGAATTCGTCAGCCGGCCCGGCGTCAGCCATTCGCTGCGCGGCATGTTTCCCGGCTGGGCCGCCCGCCCGCTGGCCGTGCTGGTGGACGTGGTGGACGACGACCCGGCCGCGCGCTGGCTGTCGGTGTGCTTCCACGACGATTCCCTGACCGACCCGGAAGAGCGCGGCGACTGGATTCCCACCGGCCTCAACGGCAACGACGCCCGCTGCTTCAATGTGGAGGATGGCGACGAAGAGTTCATGCATTACGTGAAGGAACGCATCTCCGAAGCCTTCGCCCACTGCCACTCCAACGCGTAACCTGCCAACACGCCGGACTTTCCGAAAAACGCACGTCCCCCGCTCGCAACCGCGAACGGGGGACGTTTTCGTTGTGTCGTTCCGGCCCGCGCTCATGCGGACACGGGCATCACGGACAATCCGGCGTCGGGATGCCGAGCGTCAGGCGAAGTCGGGGTCGATGGCGGCGCGGCCGTTGTCCAGCATCACCTTCAGGAAGCGCACGGTGCGCTCGTCCACCGGCACAATGGGGAAATGCTGCATGCACGAGTCGCACTGGGCCATGGACGGCTGGGTGGGGCTGATCAGCGGCACCTGGCGGCGGCAGTGCGGGCAGGGGTAGAAGAAGATCACCTCCAGCCCGTCGGGCCGCACCGGGTTCAGGGGCTTGCGGCTCTTGCCGTCCTGCCCGTTCCCGTTCCTGTTGTCACCGGCCATCTATGCCGCCTCCGTGTCGCCGTCTTCACGTATTTCAGTATCTGGCCGGACCAGGGACGCGCCGGTCATCAGGTCCGGCTTGTCCACGCCCCACAGGCCGAGGATGGTGGGCGCGATATCGCCCAGCCTGCCGTCGCCGCGCAGGCGCAGCGCGCGCATGCCGCCGGGGCTCGACGGGTCGCGCTCGGCCACCACGCAGTGCACCCGGTTGGTGGTGTGCGCGGTCTGCGGATTGCCCGCGCCGTCCAGCAGTTCTTCCGCGTTGCCGTGGTCTGCCGTGACGATCAGCCGTCCCCCGGCGGACAGCACAGCTTCTGCGATGCGGCCCACGCAGGCGTCCACCGTTTCCACGGCGGCGACGGCCGCCGGAATGACGCCGGTATGGCCCACCATGTCGCAGTTGGCCAGGTTGCACACCACAAGGGAATAGCCGCCCTGCCCCCATTCCTGAAGCAGCAGGTCGGTGACCTCCACCGCGCTCATGGCGGGCTTGAGGTCGTAGGTGGCCACGTCGCGCGGCGAGGCCACCAGGCGGCGTTCCTCGTCGGGGAAGGGTTCCTCGCGGCCGCAGTTCAGGAAATAGGTGACGTGGGCGTACTTTTCCGTCTCGGCGATGCGCAGCTGGCGCAGTCCCATGGAGGACACCACTTCGCCGATGGTCATGGCCAGGTTGTCCTTGCCGAAGGCCACCGGCACGTTGAAGCTGGCCTCGTAGCCGGTCATGGTCACGAAGCCGGAAAGCACGGGCCGCCTGCCGCCGTCCGCGTCGCGGTCGAAGCCGTCGAAAGCGGGGTCGATGAAGGCGCGGGTAAGCTGGCGGGCGCGGTCAGCCCGGAAATTGAAGAAGAACACGCCGTCGCCGTCGGCCACGAGGCCCACGGGGGTACCGTTTTCCGTGACCACGCGGGGGGTGACGAACTCGTCGGTTTCCCCCCCCGCATAGGCGGCGCGCACGGCCTCGGCCAGCGAACCGCCCTGCGGGCCGGAGGGCGCGGCCACCAGGGTCCCCTTGCCGCCGGTCAGGGCGGCCCAGGCCAAGGCGTTGCGCTCGTAGCGCTTGTCGCGGTCCATGGCGTAGTAGCGGCCGGTCAGGGTGGCGATGCGCCCCCAGCCCGCGTCGCGCAGGATGGCTTCAAGGTCGGCCACGTAGCCCGCGCCGCTGGTGGGCGAGGTGTCGCGCCCGTCCAGGAAGGCATGCACCAGCACGGGGACGTTGCGCTCCCTGGCGGTTTCGGCCAAGGGGCGCAGGTGGCGGATGTGGCTGTGCACCCCGCCGTCGGAGAGCAGGCCCATCAGGTGCAGCCGCCCGCCCTTTGCCGCGATGGAGTCCAGCAGGCCGCACAGCGCGGGGTTGCGCGCAAGCTCGCCGTTTTCCACGGCCATGTCGATGCGGGTCAGGTCCTGATAGACCACCCGGCCCGCGCCGATGTTCATGTGGCCCACTTCGGAGTTGCCCATGAACCCGGCGGGCAGCCCCACGTCGCGGCCCGAACAGGCCAGCGTGGTGCGCGAGGGCAACGCGGTCAGCCGGTCCAGGTTGGGGGTGCGCGCCAGCGACACCGCGTTGCCCGGCCCGGCTGGGGCGATGCCCCAGCCGTCCAGGATCAGCAGTACCGTGGGGGTAAGCCCCTTACCGGCGCCCGTTCCGCTCACTGGTCGTCCCCTTCGGGGGCCTTGGGTGCGGCGGGCTTGCGGCTGCGGGGCTTGGGCTCTTCCGCGTCGGCAGCGGCGGACGAGGTGGCCGCGCGTTTGGTGGTCACGGCGGCGGCGCGGGCGCCGGCCACGCGGCCCGCCATGCGGCGCACGCCGCTGTGGGTGCCCGCCGAGGCGGTGGCGGCCTCCACCGGCGGGGCCAGTTCGCGCCCGTCATGCAGCACCGGCGCGTCGGCCCACAGGCTTTCCAGCCGGAACATCTCACGCACCGGGGGTTGGAAGACGTTGATGATCACGTCGTTGCAGTCGAGCAGTATCCACTGTCCGGCCTGGTAGCCTTCCATGCGCAGGAATTCGATCTTCCCGTCGTCGCACATGCCCAGCACGTGGTCGGCCAGGCCCTGCGCATGGCGCACGGAACCGGCGGTGACGATGATGATGGACTCGGCAAAGGCGTTCATGCCCGCAAGGTCCAGGGCCAGCACGTCGCGGCCCTTCTTTTCTTCCAGCCAGCCCACGAAGGTGGCCACTTTCTCGGCGGTGGGGATGTCCTTGAACTTCTTTTCGATGGATTTCATGCGGTGTCCTGTGGTCCGGCCCGGGCGCGGGCCGAGGTGTTCCTATGCGTGTGGCGGAAGGCCCGCCGTTTCTTCGTGATCACGGCCTGCCCCCGTATCCGCGCTCCCGCCGCCGTGGGCCAGCAGCAGCACCGAGGCCAGGGACCGCTTGGGCACGCGGTGGGTGCCGTCGGCATCGCGGCGATAGCGGATGTCGCCGTCCTCGCCCACGGTGTCCAGCACGCGGGTTTCGGCGGGCACGCCCAGGGCCAGCACCAGCACGATGTCCAGCGCGGCAAAGGGTTCCGCGTCCAGCCCCAGGGCTGCGCGCACGCCGTCGCGGTCGAACGCGCCGATCATGCAGCAGCCAAGGCCCAGCGCCTGCGCGCCCAACTGGATGGTCTGCGCCGCGATGCCGAGGTCGATTTCAGGCGTGGGCGAGCCCTTCCTGTCGCACAGCACGGTGATGTACGCCGCCGGGCGCTCGCCGGGAGCCGGGCCGCCCCAGTCCTTGAGGTAGGCGGCCCAGCGCAGGTGCGGAAACACGGCGCCATTGCGCGCGGCATCCGCGCACACGGCATAGCGCAACGGCTGGCGGTTGGCCCCGCTGGGGCACACCCGCGCCGTGTCCACCAGCGCTTGCAGCGCGGCCAGGGGCACGGCGGCGTCCTCCCTGAAGCGGCGGCAGGTGCGCGCCTCGCGCACGGAGCGGGCAAAGGCGGCGAATTCGGGCGACTGCACGGACGTTCGGGTGGGAGCTTGCGGCATGGTCATGGTGCGGTGTTCCTGCGAAATGTCCTGGGGGCTGGCGCGACAGGCAGACGAAACGGGCAGACGCGGCGCGCGGTCCTGGCGGTCGATCCCGTCCACTGTCCAAACATTCCATATACCGCATTCCCCGCGTCACCGCAAATGCGCGCCGCGCGCCCTTCCCCGTGCGAGCCCGGCATCTGCCCATGCCCCCTTGCCTTGCGAATCCCGCACCGCCCCGGCATCCTTGACCGCATGCGGCAGTTGGGGCACAAGTTGGCCTTGCCCGACATGTGTCGCACGGGCCGCCCGCGCCAGCGCGCCGGGCGGCACCGCCTGCGGTGAACCCGAGAGGAGAGCCCCATGATTTTCGACGTCGACCGCGAGACGCTCCCGCGCGAGGAGCTTGAAGCGCTGCAACTGCGCAGGTTGAAGAACCTCTGCGAGCGCGTCTACGCCAACGTGCCCCACTATCGCCGCCGGTTCGAAGAGGCGGGGGTGACTCCGGCGGACATCAAGCGGCTATCCGACGTCACCCTGCTGCCCTTCACCGAAAAGCAGGACCTGCGCAACAACTATCCCTTCGGGCTGTTCGCGGTGCCCAAGGACACCATCGTGCGGCTGCACGCCTCCAGCGGCACCACCGGCAAGGCCACCGTGGTGGGCTACACCAAGCGCGACCTGGACAACTGGGCCGAACTGATGGCCCGCAGCCTGGCCGCCGCCGGGGTGACCCGCCGCGACCTCATCCACAACGCCTACGGGTACGGCCTGTTCACCGGCGGCCTTGGCGCGCACTACGGCGCGGAACGCCTGGGGGCCACGGTCATTCCCGTGTCGGGCGGGGCCACCAAGCGCCAGGTGCTGCTGCTGCGCGACTTCGGGGCCACGGTCATCTGCTGTACCCCCTCGTACAGCCTGTACCTGCACGAAGCCGCCGAGGAAGCGGGCATCGACATCCGCGAACTGCCCCTGCGCATCGGCGTGTTCGGCGCGGAGCCGTGGTCCGAGGAAATGCGCGCGGAAATCGAAAGCAAGCTCGGCATCGACGCCCTGAACATCTACGGCCTGTCCGAGATCATGGGTCCCGGCGTCTCTATGGAATGCGTGGAGGCCAAGTGCGGCATGCACATCTACGAAGACCACTTCCTGCCGGAAATCATCGACCCGGTCAGCGGCGAAGCCCTGCCCCCCGGCGCCACCGGCGAACTGGTCATCACCACCCTGACCAAGGAAGGCATCCCGCTGGTGCGCTACCGCACCCGCGACATCACCTCGCTGGACTATACCCCCTGCGCGTGCGGCCGCACCCACGTGCGCATGCGCCGCGTGACCGGCCGCAGCGACGACATGCTGATCATCCGCGGGGTGAACGTGTTCCCCTCGCAGATCGAATCCATCCTCATGGAAACCGAGGGGTTGGCCCCGCACTACCAGTTGCTGGTCACCCGAGAGGGCAACCTCGACAACATCGAGGTGCAGGTGGAAGTTTCCGAGGAATTCTTCTCGGACGAGATCAAGAACCTGCAACGCCGCGAAGCCCGGTTGCAGAAGACCATCAAGGAATTCCTGGGCGTCACGGCCAAGGTGCGCCTGGTGGAGCCGCGCTCCATCCAGCGTTCCGAGGGCAAGGCCAAGCGCGTCATCGACCTGCGCGAGAAGCCGTAGGCGCGGCGCTGAAGATTGCAAAAACGAAAGGGGGCTTCGGCCCCCTTCTTTTTTGCGCAACAGGAGCCGCGCACGGCAGGTGTGCCGTCCGCAGATGCGCGTCCGGCAGGTCACCAAATGTCGCCCTTTCCGCAGACGCCTGCTTGTCAGCGTAGGCGCGTGCTTTTCAGGTATCGCCGGGTAGTGCCGATCATTGACCCAACAGCGGCGATTCCCATCAGAGGGGCCAACACTTTCGCCACGGGATTGTTGATCTGGAACATCAAGATGGACGCGGACACCAGCGCAATCCCCATCAGCACGGTGGAGATGAAGTACTGACGGCGCACTTCCAAAGGAATGTACAGCTCGTAGGCGAATGCAGCGACGTAGGCCTTCTGGTTGATGCTGCCCCTGAAGTCCGGAGGCAGGAAATCCAGAATTTTCAGTTCGGCGGGTCCGTTCAGGTACCCACCAACGAAGAAGCAAGGCAACCCTACGACCAGCGCCACCAGATTTACCCACGTGAACGACATGCGCCCCCCTTCGCTTGCGTCCTGGCACGTCGAACTGCCGTTTGCACCCCCGAACGGGCTACGCCCGACGGCACCATGTTCACCATATCACCGGCATGGCAAAAGCCTTATGTCAACGCTCTGCTGGATATAGAAAAACAACGCAAGCAAAAACGGCAACGGCGGGGCAACCTTGTTACAAGGTCGCCCCGCCGTTGGCTTTTCACGATTTTCGTACCGGCTACTTCTTGGGCCGGATGTGCGCAAGCACACGGTCGCGGGCCTCGCGGGAGGCTTCCGTCTCCAGTTCGTCCAGTTCATCGCGGTCGGCAAAGCGGATGGCCCCGCAGGGGCACATTTCCGCGCAGGCGGGACCCAGGCCCACGGCGCGCCGCCCGGCGCACAGGTCGCACTTACGCACGGCCACGCCCCGGTCGGTGGCGAAGAAGGCGGCGTAAGGGCAGGCGATGACGCAGTTGCGGGTCTCGCAGCCCCGGCAGAGCATGGGTTGCAGCACCACGGCGCCGTCGCGGTCGCGCATCAGCGCGCCCCGGTTGCACACCTTCATGCAGTGGGCGTGTTCGCAGTGCTGACAGTAGATGGGAATCATCTGGCCGTCGCCGGTGCGGGCCATGGCGATGCGCGGCGTGTCGTACAGAAAGCCGCACACGGCCTCGCACGTTTCGCAGCCGATGCATTTGCTGTAGTCGATGTGCAGGGTCTTGCCCCTGCCGTGGCATTCCGACATGGCGTGCTACCTCGGCCCGTTGGATGCGCCGGGGCGCGTGATGACGTCGGCGTCGTAGTTGTATTCGTTTTCGCGGTGCTGCGCCTTCAGGTCCAGCCAGTTGGTCAGCGAGCGCGCGGCGCGCAGCCCGCTGTACACGGCCTTGCCGATCTTGCTGGGGCCGGTCAGCACGTCGCCCGCCACGAAGACGTTCTCTATGCTGGTCATGTGCAGCCAGCGCACCTCGCCCTTGCGCACGTTCTCCAGCCCCAGTTCCTTCTGGAACGGCGGGGTGGGAATCTCGCCGATGGCGGTGACGACGACGTCGGCGGGCAGCACTTCGGTCTCGCCGGTGTTGCCGTCGGTCATCTCGATGGCCGCCACGTGCTCACCGGTTTCATCGGCCGTCACGCGCAACGGGGTGCGGCGCTCCCACCATTCGCAGCCCACGTCGATGAGCCGGTCCACCTCGTAGCTGCCCGCCGGGGCTTCCTTCTTGGTGCGCCGGTAGACCATGACCACGCGTTTGGCCCCCAGGGCCTTGGCGCTGTGGGCCACGTCCATGGCCGAATGCCCGGCCCCCACGACCACCACAGTGCGCCCTTCCACCGGCGGCACGGACACGTTGCTGGTGGCGTACTTCACCGCGCGGATGGGGAACAGGAATTCCAGCCCGGAATAGACGCCCCTGAGCTGCTCGCCGGGAATGCCCAGTTTGCGCGACTTCCACGCGCCGCTGCAGATGATCACGGCGTCATGCTCTTCCACCAGTTCGCCCAGCCCCCGGATGTCGCACGAGAAGTGGTCGCCCTCCTCCTCGTGCAGGGGGGCGCTGCAACATATCTTGGTCTTGTTGTGGAAGTTGACCCCGAACTTGCGCGACAGGCTGAACACCCCGCGCTGGACGCGGTCCGCCGGGATGCGGTGGCCCGGAATGCCGAACAGCATCAGGCCGCCGGGCTTGGGCAGCTTGTCGTAGACCTCCACCTGATAGCCCAGGCACCCCAGGTACCCGGCTGCCGCAAGACCCGAAGGCCCGGCCCCGATGATGGCGACACGCCGCCCGTTGGGCGGTGCGGGTTCCTCCCGCATGAAGGCGAAATTCATGGCGTTGGACATCGATGCTCCACGGTGCTTGCCGTGCGCCGGGCCGCGAAGTGCGGCGCGCGCAGCGTGCGTGTTCAATATAGCCACGGGGCCTGCTTCCGCAAGCGGCGGGATGGGGCGGCGCACCCGGCCCGGCCGGACGGCCCCGGCTTGTCAACAGCCCGCCGGGAATGCTATCCACCTTCAATGACTGCAACGGCAGGGCGAACCGGCCTGCTTCACCCCGCAAAAGGATTGTCGCCATGAAAGTGGAACAGATTTCCGTATTTCTCGAAAACAAGGCCGGGCGTCTGGCCGAGGTCACCCACACCCTGGCCGAGGCGGGCATCAACATCCGCGCCCTGTCGCTGGCCGACACCTCGGACTTCGGCATCCTGCGCCTGATCGTGCACGACCACGAAAAGGCCAAGGCCGCCCTGAAGGACAAGGGCTTCACCGTGGGCCGCACCTCCGTGGTGGCCGTGGAAGTGCCCGACCATCCCGGCGGGCTGGACAGCATCCTGCAACTGCTGAGCACTCGCGGCGTCAACGTGGAATACATGTACGCCTTCGTGCAGCAGAACGGCACCAACGCGGTGCTCATCTTCCGCTTCGACCGCACCGACCAGGCCATCGAAGTGCTGAACGAAGCGGGCATCCCCGTCATTCCCGGCGACAGGCTGTACCGGAACTAGCCCGCCGCCAGCAGCGCCCTTTCCCTGACCGGACGGGGCCGGGTCCGGTGGATGCCGGGTCCGGCCCCTTTTTTCGTGCTGATCGGGCAATGGCACGGCCCGCGCCGCCCTTCCGTGACCGGGGTCACGGAATCCGCGGGCCATGCGGCGCACTGTGTCCCTGCGGCCCGCACGGGGCCGCTACCGGATGCCCTTACCTTCCCGCCATACCCCACTCCCCATGGAGTTTCGCATGCAATGCCTTTCCGCCTGTTCGCTGGACTGTCACGGGGCCTGTTCGCTGGTGGTGCACCTGCCGGACGAAGAAACCGGCCTGCGAGACGACCCCGCCGGTGGCGTGCGCGTGACCGGCAACCCGGACCACCCGTTCACGCGCGGGGTGGTCTGCGTCAAGGGGCGCGGACTGGCCGCCCGCCGCCTGAGCCCCGACCGCATAACCACGCCGTTGATGCGCGGCGCGGACGGCGCGCTGCACCCGACCACGTGGGACGAGGCGCTCTCCCTGTGCGCGGCCAAGCTGGACGCCCTGCGCCACGCGCCGGAATCCATCCTGCACCTGCGTGGCTTCGGCTACCGGGGGGCGCTGGCCGAGGCCAGCAACTATCTTTTCAACAGCCTGGGCGCGGCCAGCAAGCGCGGCTCGCTGTGCGACGGCGCGGGCGACGCGGCCTGCGAGGCCGACTTCGGCGCGCCGGACCACAACGACAGCGACGACCTTGCCAACGCCGCCGCCATCGTCAACTGGGGCAAGGACCTGGCCCGCTCCGCGCTGCATCTGGGACTGATGGTGCGCGACGCCCGCAAGCGCGGCGTGCCGGTGCTGACCATCTCTCCCGGCGGGGACGACAACGACGCCTTCACCGACGCGCGCATCCGCATCCGCCCCGGCGGCGACCGGTTCCTGGCTGCTGCCGCCATCCGTCGCCTGCTGGCCGATGATGCCGTGCCCCAAGCCATCAGCGGGCGCACGCGCGGCTTCGCGGAATTCCGGGCCATGCTGCTGGCCAGAAGCGAGGCGGAACTGCTGGCCGCCTGCGACGCCACCCCGGCGGACCTGGACACCCTGTGCGCGTGGATGCGCCGCAAGGTGGGCTCCGGCGGCCCCACGGCCAGCCTGCTGGGCTGGGGGCTGCAACGCTACCTGCGCGGCGGCGAGAGCGTGCGGTACATCAACGCGCTGGTCATGCTGTCCGGCAATATGGGCGTTTCCGGCGGCGGCGCGTACTACGGCATTTCCTCCGGCCGCAGCCTGAACCTTTCGTGGAGCAAGAAGGCGGGCACGCCCGCGCGCACCTTCCTGCTCTCGCACCTGGCGCGGGAACTGGCCGAGGCCGACCCGACGGTGCGTTTCCTGTGGGTGGACGCCTTCAACCCGGTAAGCCAGTCGCCGGATGCCCCGGCCCTGGCCCGCGCCGTGGAAGGCGTGGACTTCACCGTGGTGGTGGAGGCGTTCCTGACCGACACCGCCCGCCGGGCCGACGTGGTGTTGCCTTGCGCGCTGGTGCTGGAGCGCGAGGAAATCTTCGGTTCCGCCTACCACAACTACGTCGCCTACGCCGCGCCCGCCTGCCCCATGCCCGGCCAGGTGCGCCACGACTTCGACATCGCGCGCGGCGTGGCCCGACGGCTGGCCCGGCCCATCCCCTTTCCCGAGCGGGAAGAGGTGTTGCGTCAGGCCTTGCGTACGCCCTATCTTGAAGTATCGCTTGAAGAATTGAAGGCCACCGGCTGGACCAAGGCGAAACGGCCCTCCGTGGCCTGGGAAGGGCTGCGTTTCGCCCATCCCGACGGGCTGTATCACCTGCCCGACGCCCTGCACATGGATGTGACGGATGTCGCCACGCCGGACGGCTACCCCCTGCGTCTGCTGACCCTGCTGGCCCCGGACTACGTCAATTCGCAGGTGCCGTTGACCGGCCGCCAGCCCGAAGACGCCGCTGCGCCCCTCACCGTGCAGGTGGCCCCGGAATGTCCGGCCCTGGCCGCGCTGGACATCACCCGCCCCGTGTACCTCGTCTCGCCGCACGGCCGCATGCCCGTGCGCGTGCAGACCCTGCCCGGCATCCATCCCCGCACCGTGCTCATGCCGCGCGGCGGCTGGCTGGCCCACGGCCGCTCGCCCAACGCGCTCATCGCCCCGCTGGCCACCGACATCGGCGACGGCGCGGCGTACTATGACCAGCGGGTACGGCTGGAGAATTGAACACATTCCAAAACGAATCGGGGGGAAGGAACCTTTTGCGCTATGCGGTCGCCAGCCGTAAGATTCGCGCTCTGCGTACGATGGCTTTATGGCTCGCAAGCTCATCTGGGGCTGCGCGTCGCACTCTCAGGCCATTGTTCGCGCTCACCTAACGGCTGCCGCAAAAGGTTCCTTCCCCCCGAGCCCCCCAACCTCCCAAACTTTTCAATTGGGTTGGCGGGGCATTCGCCTGCGGAACGGTATACGCCGTATCCGCTACACTAACACCAACCGCCCCGCCACGGGCATGCGCCACCCGGTGCCGAAGGCGCGGTCGGTCACCTTCAGGCCGGGAGCGGCCTGCCGCCGCTTGAATTCGGAGATGCGCACCAGCCGCAGCACGTTGTCCACCACCTCGGGGGCGAAGCCTTCGGCCACCACGGCGTTGCGGTCCATGTGGTGCACCACGCTGCGCTCCAGGATGGCGTCCAGCACGTCGTAGGGGGGCAGGCTGTCGGTGTCCTTCTGGTCGGGCCGCAGTTCGGCGGAGGGGGCCTTGTCCAGGATGGCCGGGGGGATCAGGTCGTAGCCCGCCTGGGCGTTGCGCCAGCGGCACACCCGGTACACCAGGGTCTTGGGCACATCGGCGATGACCGCGAGGCCCCCCGCCATGTCGCCGTAGATGGTGCAGTAGCCCACGGCCAGTTCCGACTTGTTGCCGGTGGTCAGCAGCAGCGCGCCCGACTTGTTGGACACGGCCATGAGCAGGTTGCCCCGGATGCGCGACTGGATGTTTTCTTCGGTTACGTCGCGCGCGGTGCGGCCCAGCGCGCCGAACACCGGGGCCAGCGCCGCGTCGAAGCCCTCCATCAGCGGGCCGATGGGCACCGTGTGCACCGTTTGGGTGGTCATGCCCAGGTTGCGGGCCACGGCCAGCGCGTCGGTCACGCTGCCCTCGCTGGAATGGGGCGAGGGCAGCAGCAGCGCCCGCACATTTTCCGGCCCCAGCGCCTCGGCGGCCACGGCCGCCACCAGGGCCGAATCCACTCCGCCGGAAAGGCCCAGCACCGCGCCCGTGAACCCGCACTTGCGGGCGTAGTCGCGCGTGCCCATGACCAGCGCCTGCCACACCTGCGCCTCCGGCTCGGCCGGGTCCGGGCAGATGGCGCCGGTGCCCGCTGCGACGTCCACCAGCACCGTGTCCTCCTCGAACGGGCAGCCCCGCGCGATGAGGTGCCCCACCGCGTCGAAGGCCACGCTCTTGCCCGCGAACAACAGATCGTCGTTGCCGCCCACCTGGTTGGCGTACAGCACCGGCACCCGGTAGCGCGAGGCCACGCGCGACAGCATGCGCTCGCGCACCGCCTGCTTGCCCAGCGTGAACGGCGAGGCCGACAGGTTGATGATGGCATCCACGCCTGCCAGGGCCAGGTCCGCCACCGGGTCGGTCTCGTACTGGCGGTGCTCCTGCCAGAAGGTCTTGTCGTTCCAGATGTCCTCGCACACCGTGACGCCCAGCCGCCAGCCCGCCACCGTCACCGCGCCGCAGTTCACCCCAGGCTCGAAGTACCTGCGCTCGTCGAATACGTCGTACGTGGGCAGCAGCACCTTGCGCGTGGCCACCGTCACCGTGCCCTCGTGCAGCAGCACCGCCGCGTTGTGCAGCCGGTTGCCCACCGGCGTGGGATTGGGCACCGGAGCGCCCACCAGCACCGGCGGACCGTCCTTCAGCCGCCGCGCCAGCGCCTCCAGCGCCTTGCGGCAGCCGGGCACGAAGTCGCGCCGCAGCAGCAGGTCGCGCGGCGGATAGCCGCAGATGGCCAGTTCCGGCGTCACGCACAGCCCCGCACCCCGCGCCGCCGCATCGCGCACCGCCGCCTCGATGCGCGCCGCGTTGCCCGTCACGTCGCCCACCACCAGATTCAACTGCAACAGCGCCATGTTCATTGATGTTCTCCGGAAAAGCAGGGAAAGGCATGGACCTCGGGGAGAGGGGAGAAAACTTTTGCGCGCTGCGGTCCCCATCCGTAAGGCTCGCAAGCTCGCCTAACGGCTGGGGCAAAAGTTTTCTCCCCTCTCCCCGAACCCCTCCTCGCCCCGAACACCCCATTAAAAAGTTTGGGGGGATGAGGGTACGGGGGAAGGAGACCCTTTTACGCTCTGCGGCCGCCATCCGTAAGGTTCGCGCTGCGCGCTCACCTAACGGCTGCCGCAAAGGGTCCCTTCCCCCGATTATTCTTCAATCACCGCTACAGCATGTCCAGCATAGAATAGAGCTTACCGGGCTGCTGTTGGGGCAGCCACTTGGCGGCGCGCAGGGCGCCTTGGGCGAAGTTTTCGCGCGAGTGGGCCTGGTGGGTGATTTCGATGCGTTCGCCGGGTCCCATGGCGTAGACGGTGTGCACGCCGACAACGTCGCCGCCGCGAATGGTCTGGATGCCGATTTCTTCTTTCGGCCGTTCGCCGATGATGCCTTCGCGGTGGTAGTTGGCGACGGCGGGCAGATCCCAGCCGCGCGCCTCGGCCAGGCATTCGGCAAGGCGCAGGGCGGTGCCGCTGGGCGAATCCTTCTTGCGGTTGTGGTGCAGTTCCACCATTTCCAGGTCGTACTGGTCGCCCAGTTGCTGCACGAGCAGGGGCAGGATCTTGAGCAGCACGTTGACGCCGATGCTCATGTTGGGCGCCCAGAAGATGCGCGCGGTTTTGGCGAGGTCGGCCAGTTCCGCCTTCTGTTCGGCGGTGAGGCCCGTGGTGCCGATGACGTGCGACACGCCCGCCCTGGCGGCGGCGCGGGCGTTGGACAGGCTGGCCTCGGGCGAGGTGAAGTCCACCACCACGCCACCGGGCACCCGGGCGAACATGGCCTCGGGGTCGCTGCCGGCGGGACATTTCCACACGTCGAGCGAGGCCAGGCGTTCGGGACGTTCGACGACGGCGGCCAGTTGCAGGGCGGGGTCTTCCTGCGCCAGGCGGCAGATGGTGGACCCCATGCGGCCACCGGCGCCCGTGACGATGATCGAAGTGCTCATGCTCGCTCCTTATGCGTTTGCGCGCGCCGCAGAAACCCGGAACGCGGCCCGGAGTGCGCGGCGTCTGGTCGGGAAAAACCGGTCTAGATCAGGGAATGCTGGTCGTTCTTGCGGGATGCGGACGATGCCGCCGCCGACCCTGCCTCGTCGGGCACGCCGGAAGACGGGCTGGAAGCCGCCTCGGCAGGCGTGGCCGGGAGCGTGTCCCCGCCCTTCCCTTCCAGCAGGTCCAGGAATTCCTGTTCCCGCAGTACCCGTATGCCGAGTTTCGTGGCCTTGTCGAGCTTCCCGCCGGGCTTGTCGCCCACCACCAGCAGGTCCAGTTTCTTGCTTACCCCGCCGAGGATGTGCGCCCCGGCGGCCACGGCGCGCCGCTCCGCCTCGGAGCGGGTGAGCGTGGTCAGCGAGCCGGTGAACAGCACCCCCAGCCCGGCCAGGGGGCCGCTGCCTTCGCCCCGCGCGGCTCCGGACTCCGATTCCTGACGGACAGGCCACAGGCCCACAGCCCGCAGCCGTTCCAACAGGGCGCGGTTGCCTTCGTTGGCGAAGAAGGCGCGGATGGAGGCGGCCACTTCCGGCCCGATATCCGGCAGCTGTTGCAGCGTTTCGGCCTCGGCCGCGCCCAGCGCGTCGAGGTCGGTGAAATGGGTGGCCAGTGTGCGCGCGGTCTGCTCCCCCACGTGGCGGATGCCCAGCGCGCAGATCAGCCGGGCCAGCGAGGCCCCGGTGCGCGCCGCCTCGAACGCGGCGATGAAGTTTTCCGCCAGCTTGGGACCCATGCGCTCGAAGGCCAGCAGGGTCTGCTTGTCCAGCCCGAACAGGTCCGCCGGGCTGGCCACCTTGCCCCGGTCCACCAGCAGTTCCACCCATCTGCGGCCCACGCCCTGAATGTCCAGCCCGGCCTTGGACACGAAGTGGATGATGGACTGGCGCACCACGGCGGGACAGCCCACGTTGACGCAGCGCCAGGCGGCCTCGCCCGGTTCGCGGCGCACCGGGGTATGGCAGACCGGACATTCCCGGGGAAATTCGAATTCCGGCAGGCCACCGGCGGGGCGCTGGTCCACCAGCGGCCGCACCACCTCGGGAATCACGTCGCCCGCGCGCTGCACCACCACCATGTCGCCCACGCGCAAGTCCTTGGCGCGGATTTCATCCTCGTTGTGCAGGGTGGCGCGCGATACGGTGACGCCGCCCACGGCCACGGGCGCGAGTTCCGCCACCGGGGTGAGCACGCCGGTGCGCCCCACCTGCACGGCGATGTGCTCCAGCCGGGTGGTGGCCTGGTGCGCCGGAAATTTCAGGGCGATGGCCCAGCGCGGGGCGCGGGCGGTGTAGCCCAGCGCGGCCTGCGCGGCCAGATCGTCCAGCTTGGCCACCACGCCGTCGATGTCGAAGGGCAGTTCGGAGCGGCGGCGGCCCAAATCCTCGTAATAGGCCATGACCTCTGCCGGGGTCTCGCAGCGGCGCGCATCGGGCGGGGTGCCGAAGCCGTAGTCCGTCAAGGCGGCCATGACCTGCCCGTGCGTGGCCCAGCGCGCTTCCGGGCCCTGTGCGCCGGACGCAATACCGGCGGCCCCTTCCGGCCAGACCACCTGCCCCACCCCGTAGGCCAGAAAGCGCAACGGACGCCCGGCCGTGATCGAGGCATCCAGTTGGCGCACCGAACCGGCGGCCGCGTTGCGCGGGTTGGCGAACAGCTTTTCGCCCGCGCCGCGCCGGGCGGCGTTGAGGGCTTCGAATTCCGCGCGGGTGATGACCACCTCGCCGCGCACTTCCAGCCGGGCGGGGTGCGGCCCCTCGCCGTGCAGGCGCAGCGGCAGGTTGCGCACGGTGCGCATGGCCGTGGTGACGATTTCGCCCTTCTCGCCGTCGCCGCGCGTGAGGGCGGTGGTGAACACCCCGTTCTCGTAGATCACTTCCAGCGCCAGGCCGTCCATCTTGGGGTCGCACCAGAAGGCCGTGGGAGCGTCCGGCTCGGCCCGCAGCATCCGCTGGATGAAGACATCCCACTCTTCCGCCGAAAAGGCGTTGTCCAGGCTGTACATGCGCAGGGTGTGGGCCTGCGTTTCCAGCGCGGCCACCACTGCGTCGCCCACCCGGTGGGTGGGCGAATCGGGCGTGCGCAGCGTGGGCCATTCCGCCTCGATGTCCTGCAATTCCCGGAACAGGGCGTCGTATTCGGCGTCGGAGATTTCCGCGTCGTCCAGCACGTAGTAGCGGTGGCTGTGATAGTTCAGCAGTTCGCGCAGGGATTCGGCGCGGGCGGCCACGTGGGCGGGGGCGGCTTCGGGCATGGCGTCCTGTCCGGCAGCGGATGCGGCGGACGCCGGGGAGATATCGTCGGTACTGCTCACAGCGTGGTCTCGTCGGTCCATTGGTGTTGCAGGCGGGCCACCTCGTCGCGCCATGCGGGGCCGAGGCGGCGGGTCATGTACTCGTGTTCAGCGCGGGCGGCGGCATCCATGAAGCCGTCCACGGACCGCGCCGTGGTGTGGTAGCGGTGTCGGACCACCAGTTGATGGTCCACCACCACCGGCCAGCCCGCCCGGTGCGCCCGCAGCGAAAGCCAGACGTCCACCCCGTAGCCGCGCGGGTTGTCGGCGCAGTCCGCGCCGCCCACCTCGCGGGCGCATTCCAGGTCGATGAGCGGGGCGATGCCGTCCACCAGCGCCACCCGCCGGTACTGGATGCGCGCATCGCGCACCATCTGCGGATGGTAGGGATTGCGGTCCACCGCCGGGGCGTACACCCCCACCCTGCCGCCCTTGCCTGAAGTCCCGCCCAGCCCGCGCGCGGCCAGCGATGCGCCGATGCGGGCCATGCGCAGGGCCGCCCGCGCCACCAGCGGCGGGCGCGTCTCGAAGGAAATGTCGTTGTTCAGGAACCACAGGTGCGTGCAGCCCATGTCCCGCGCCGCGTCCAGGCACCAGGCCAGCGCGCCGCCCCAGAACAGGTTGTCCGGCAGCCTGCGCCACGCGCCGGTGGCCGGACGCGGGGCCGCGTTGTCCAGCACCAGCACCCGGTGCGCGTGCTCCGGATCGGCCCGGCGCAGGGCAGCGGCCAGATTGGCCGCCAGCCCCGGGTCGCCGTAGTGCAGGATGACCGTTGCGATGACAGGGGGCAGGACCGGCGTGAAGGGAGCGCTGCCCGGCGCGTCCGGCGTATCCGGTGCGTCCGGCGGTGCGGGGCCGTTGGTATTCGTCACGGTGTCTCCTGCCGCCCCTACTCCGCTGCCGCCTCGGCCACCGGCGCCCCCAGCAGGTGCTGCCGCAGCAGCCGGATGCGGTCGCGCAGTTCCGCCGCGCGCTCGAATTCCAGTTCCTTGGCGGCCTCGCGCATGTCGCGTTCCAGTTGCTGGATCTGTTTCGCCAGTTCGTGCGGGTCCGCGCTCCACGGGGCAAAGGTTTCCGCCGCCTGCGCCGCGCCCTTGCGCCCCTTGCCCTTGCGGCCCTTGGCCTCGGCCGCCTCGGCGTAGATGGCGTCAAAGGGCGTTTCCACCGCCTTGCGGATGGTGGCGGGCGTGATGTGGTGCGCCTCGTTGTATCCGGTCTGCTTCTCGCGCCGCCGCGCCGTCTCGTCCATGGCGGCCTGCATGGAGCGGGTCACCACGTCCGCGTACATGAGCACCCGGCCTTCCACGTTGCGCGCGGCGCGGCCGAAGGTCTGGATGAGCGAGCCCGTGGAGCGCAGGAAGCCCTCCTTGTCCGCATCGAGTATGGATACCAGAGAAACTTCCGGGATATCAAGACCTTCACGCAGCAGGTTGATGCCCACCAGCACGTCGAATTCCTTGCGGCGCAACGCCTGGATGATGGCCATGCGTTCCATGGTGTCGATGTCGGAATGCAGGTAGCGCGCGGCCACGCCCATCTCGTTGAGGTACTCGGTAAGGTCCTCGGCCATGCGCTTGGTCAGGGTGGTCACCAGCACCCGTTCGCCGCGCGCGGCGCGCAGGCGGCATTCGCCCAACAGGTCGTCCACCTGCCCTTTTGTGGGCCGCACCTCCACGATGGGGTCCACGAGGCCCGTGGGCCGGATGATCTGCTCGGCCACGATGCCCTGCGAGCGGTCCAGTTCCCACTTGCCCGGCGTGGCCGAGACGTACACGGTCTGGTTCAGCCTGGCCAGGAATTCGTGGAATTCCAGCGGCCGATTGTCCAGCGCCGAAGGCAGGCGGAATCCGTAGTCCACCAGCGTGGATTTGCGCGAACGGTCGCCCTTGTACATGGCCCCCACCTGCGAGACCGTGATGTGCGATTCGTCCACGAACAGCAGGAAGTCGTCGGGGAAGTAGTCCAGCAGGCACGAGGGCGGGTCCCCGGCCTTGCGGCCGTCCAGATGGCGCGAATAGTTCTCCACCCCGTTGCAGTAGCCCATTTCCTCCATCATTTCGAGGTCGAGCATGGTGCGCTGCTCCAGCCGCTGCGCCTCCACCAGCCGGTTGCCGCCCTTCAGTTCGCGCAGGCGTTCGCCCAGTTCGTCGCGGATGTCGGAAATGGCGCGCACCAGGTTGTCGCGGTCGGACACGTAGTGGCTGGCGGGGTAGATGACTGTTTTGCCCACGGATGCCAGCGCCTCGCCGGTGAGCGGGTCGATCTCGCTGATGGCGTCGATGTCGTCGCCGAAGAACTCGATGCGCAGCGCCCGCTCGTGGTGGTAGGCGGGAATGATTTCCAGCACGTCGCCGCGCACCCGGAAGGTGCCGCGATGGAAGTCGTAATCGTTGCGTTCGTACTGCACCTCCACCAGCCGGGTGATCAGCGCGTCCATGGACAGCCGCTGCCCGGTTTCCACGGGGATGACCAGCTTGGCGTAGTATTCCGGCGAGCCCAGGCCGTAGATGCACGACACCGAGGCCACGATGACCACGTCGCGCCGGGTGAGCAGCGCGTGGGTGGCCGCGTGGCGCAGCTTGTCGATGTTGTCGTTGATGGACGAATCCTTCTCGATGTACGTGTCCGACGCGGGCACGTAGGCTTCCGGCTGGTAGTAGTCGTAATAGCTGACGAAGTATTCCACCGCGTTCTCCGGGAACAACTGGCGGAACTCGTTGTACAACTGGGCGGCCAGGGTCTTGTTGGGGGCCAGCACCAGGGCGGGCCTGCCGCAGCGGGCGATGACCTGGGCCATGGTGAAGGTCTTGCCCGAGCCGGTGACGCCCAGCAGCACCTGATCCGTCACGCCCGCCTCGATGCTGGAGACGATCTGGTCGATGGCTTCGGGCTGGTCGCCGCGCGGTTCGTACTCGGTGCGCAGAATGAACGGGGATTGGGTCATGTGGATATCCGTGGCCCGCTGGCGGGCCGGTGTGCTTTCCTTGCTGCGTTCACGGTTGCGCGGGCCATGCCCGCCGCCGTCGGCGAAGCGGGGCCGTTCCGGCGGCAACCGCCCCCTTCCATCCGCCGGAAAGATGGTCTAGAAAATCCGGAAGCGGCACGGCCCGTTGCCCGGCGCGGGGGTGTCCCGCACGGGCGGCCCGCCCGGAACCACGCATGGAGCCCGCATGGAACTGAACGTCATTCCCGTGGAAGGCACGCCCCCGGTGGCGCGCATCCACGTCATATCCGTCACCATCCGCACCTTCAAGGGGCGGCGCAACGTACAGGCCCACCTTTTCCGGCTGGCCGCAGAGGCCGAGGCGGCCGACGGCCTGGCCGCCCTGCGCGCCGTGCCCGGCCTGGTGGGCGCGCCGCTGGAACCGGGCGGACCGAACACACCGGGCGCCGACGACCTGACCGGCCCCGAGGCGGAAACCGACGCCCTGCGCACGGTGCTGGAAGCCTTTACCGAAGCGGAGCGCGACGCGGTGGTGGCCTACCTTTCGCAACGCTACGCCGACCGGCTGACCTGCATCATCGCCTGCCCGCTGCAACTGCCGGTGCCGCGCGGGGTGGTGCCCTTCTCCGCCCTGCCGGAAGGCAAGACCATGGGGGTCATCCGCTTCGACGAGGTGCCCCGCTATCCGCTGCCCTTCGCCATTCGCGGCTTCTACGACCTGGCCCAGCACGAACCGCTGGTGCACGAGCAGGAATAGCCCGCCCCGCCGCAACGCGCCACGGGGCTGCGCGGCTCGGGCCGTCTTTCCCCCGCTACAGGGGCCGGAAACCGGCCGGGACGCGCCAGTACCCGGCCGGTTTCGCGTCCGGCGGAAGTATCCACGGGGCCTGCGGTCCCGGCATCAGCGGACGCGCGGGCAGCGCGGAAACGTCCGGACAGCGCGCCTCGCTGCCGTCGGCCAGGCGCAGCGCGCCGCGCAGCCCTTCCGCCAGCCGGGCCAGGAATTCGGGACGGGGCAGTTCCCGCGCGCCAAAGCGCACCATGTGCGGGGTGGTCTGCTGGCAGTCGATGAGGGTGCAGCCCGCATGGCGCAGCCACGCGGCCAGCCAGGTAAAGGCCACCTTGGAGGCTTCGGGCGCGAGGTGGAACATGGATTCGCCGTAGAACACCCCGCCCAGGGCCACGCCGTACAGCCCGCCCACCAGCCTGCCGCCCTGCCACGCTTCCGCCGAATGGGCCATGCCCAGACGGTGCAACGCCTCGTAGGCGTTGATCATGGCGGGCACCAGCCAGGTGTCGCGCTGCCCCTGCCGGGGGGTGGCCGCGCAGCGCCGGATGACCAGCGCGAACGCCTTGTCGAAGGTGACCTCGAAGGAGTCCGCGCGGATGCGCCGCGCCAGGCTGCGCGGCACGTGCAGTTCGTCCGGCAGCAGCGCGCAGCGCGGGTCGGGCGACCACCACAGGATGGGCGTGCCCCTGTCGTACCACGGAAAGATGCCGCGCATGTAGGCGGCCGCCAGCCGGGCGGGCGAAAGATCGCCCCCCACGGCCAGCAGCCCTTCGGGCGGCGCGGCGGCCGGATCGGGGAAGTCGGAACCGTCCCCGGTCATCCGGCCCAGCACGCGCACGTTCATTTTTCGGTGGCGGCGCCGTCGCCGCCAAGCGGCTCGTAACGGAACACCAGCCCCAGCCCGGCAAGGCCCTGCTGGGCGGACACGTCAGCGGCCACGGCTGGCGGCGCGGGATCCTTCGCCGCGCCCTTGGCCTTCCCCTTGCGGGCGGGCCTGGCGGGTGCGGCTGCCGCCTCCGGCGCGGCCACGTCCACGATGGCCGTGCCGCCCTTGCGCAGCTTGCCGAACAACACCTCGCGGGCCAGTTCGTCTTCCAGCGCGGTGCGGATGACCCGGCGCAGCGGGCGCGCCCCGAAGGAGGGCTCGAAGCCCTTCTCGGCCAGGCGCGCGCGGGCCGCCGGGGTCAGTTCCAGGCGCACGCGGCGGTCCTTGAGCCCGGCTTCCAGCTCCAGCACGAACTTGTCCACGATGCGTTCCATGACCGGAGTGGTCAGCCCGGCGAAGGGCACCATGGCGTCGAGGCGGTTGCGGAATTCCGGGCTGAACATGTTCTCCACGGCCTTGCGGCCCTTGCCCGCCACGTCTTCCTGCGCCGTTGCGCCAAAGCCGATGGACGGCGCGCTCATCTCGCGCACGCCCGCGTTGGAGGTCATGATCAGCACCACGTTGCGGAAATCCGCCTTGCGCCCGGTGTTGTCGGTGAGCGTGGCGTAGTCCATGACCTGGAGCAGGATGTTGAAGATGTCCGGGTGGGCCTTTTCGATTTCGTCCAGCAGCAGCACGGTGTACGGCTGCTTGCGGATGGCCTCGGTCAGCAGGCCGCCCTGGTCGAACCCCACGTAGCCGGGGGGCGCGCCGATGAGCCGGGACACGGAATGCTTTTCCATATACTCGCTCATGTCGTAGCGCACGAAGCCGATGCCCATGACCTCGGCCAAGCGGCGGGCCAGTTCCGTCTTGCCCACGCCCGTGGGGCCGTAGAACAGGAAGCACCCGGTGGGCCGGTCTTCGCGGCCCAGGCCCGCCCGCGCGCGCAGGATGGCCCGCGACAGGATGCCCACGGCCGCGTCCTGCCCGAAGACCACGCGGCGCAAATCCTCGTCCAAGGTGCGCAGGCGGTCGCGGTCGCTGGAGGACACCGTGCGCGACGGTATCTGGGCCATGCGCGCCACCACCTTTTCCACGTCCTTCACGCCGATGGCGGCGTCCGAGGCCGAAGCCGCACGACCTCCATAACCGGCTCGCCGCAGCCGGGCCGCCGCGCCCGCCTCGTCCAGCACGTCGATGGCCTTGTCCGGCAGCAGCCGTTCGGTGATGTACCGGGCGGAAAGCTCCACGGCGGCGCGCAGGGCGGGCAGCGTGTAGCGCACCTTGTGGTGGTCCTCGTAGTAGGGCCGCAGGCCCTTGAGGATGTCCACGCATTCGTCCTGCGAGGGTTCCTGCACGTCGATCTTCTGGAAGCGGCGCGACAGGGCGCGGTCCTTCTCGAAGTGGTTGCGGTACTCCTCGTAGGTGGTGGACCCGATGCAGCGGATGCTGCCGTCGGCCAGCACGGGCTTGAGGATGTTGGAGGCATCCATGGAGCCGCCGCTGGTGGAGCCCGCGCCCACGATGGTGTGGATTTCGTCGATGAACAGGATGGCCCCCGGCACCTTGCCGAGGTCGGTGATGACGCCCTTCAGCCGCTGCTCGAAGTCGCCCCGGTACTTGGTGCCCGCCAGCAGCGCGCCCATGTCCAGGGCGAAGATGCGCACGTCGCGGAATTCCCCGGGCACGTCGCCGCGCGCCACGCGCAGGGCCAGCCCTTCGGCGATGGCGGTCTTGCCTACGCCGGGGTCGCCCACGTACAGCGGGTTGTTCTTGCGCCGCCGGGCCAGCACCTGGATGGTCCGCTCCAGTTCCCTGGCCCGCCCGATGAGCGGGTCGATGCGGCCGTCGCGGGCGCGGGCGGTAAGGTCCACGGTGAACTTTTCCAGCGCGTCGATGCGCGGCGAATCGGACGCGCCCTCCTCGCCGTCGGCGTCGCCGGAGCCGTCCCCCTCTCCGCCCTCGGGCATGCCGTGCGAGATGTGCTGCAACACGTCCAGCCGGGTCACCCCCTGCGATTTCAGGAAATAGGTGGCGTAGGCGTCGTCTTCCTCGAAGATGGCGGCCAGCACGTCGCCGATCTCCACGGCGGCCTTGCCCGCCGACTGCATGTGGCGGATGGCCCGCTGCAACACGCGCTGCACACCCAGGGTCTGCACCACTTCGGTGGGGGTGTCGGCGGGCAGCGGTTCCAGGTGGGTGGCGAAAAAGGTTTCCAGGCGCAGGCGCAGGGCCTTCACGTCCACCCCGACGGATTCGAGGATGGATTTGCCCGCCTCCTCGCCGGAGATGGCGTAGAGCAGGTGCTCCAGCGTCAGGAACTCGTGGTTGCGCGTCCGCACGTCGTTGACGGCGGCGGTAAGCGCTGCTTCAAGGCGTCTTCCGATCATGTCATACCTCTTCGAGGGTGCAGCGCAGTGGATAGCCTTCGCGCCGGGCGCGGGCGTGCACGAGGGCGACCTTGGTCTCGGCCACCTCCGCCGTGTACACCCCGCATTCGCCGACGCCCTTCTCGTGGACGGCCAGCATGATGCGCGTCGCCTCGTCGGGCGTTCTGCGGAACACCTCGACCAGAATCGACACCACGAACTCCATGGTCGTGTAGTCGTCGTTGTGCAGGAGCACCCGGAACATCCGGGGCTCGCGCACCTCGTCCTCGATGAGGAGTTCCGTGTCCCGGCCGCCATCCGGCATGTCCGGCGGGCCCGATGGGCCTGACGGGTCCGGTGGATAGGGCGGACCCGATGGATAGGCCATGCGGGCCGGAACGGCCGGGAAACGATACGCGTCGAAATGGGTGTTCATGGGTGCTCGTTTCGCTGTTTCCGGGTGTCCTGCGGCGGCCGCGTCCCGTCATGCCCCTTCGGAATGCGGGTAATGCGCACGGGGTGACGCGGGCCGGGCGCGGGCACGCCCTTATACTAACATCGCGCCGCCCGCTGTCGAGGGGCGCGCGGGATGACGGCCAACTGGG
Source organism: Nitratidesulfovibrio sp. D1 (assembly GCF_051133415.1). NCBI lineage: Bacteria > Pseudomonadati > Thermodesulfobacteriota > Desulfovibrionia > Desulfovibrionales > Desulfovibrionaceae > Nitratidesulfovibrio > Nitratidesulfovibrio sp. D1. The sequence goes on from NZ_JBPGNZ010000002.1 coordinate 134,489, forward strand.
GACGTTGCCGGATCATTCCGTGCCGGTGGGGCCGTCCCCGCTCTCCCCGCTTCCCCCATTCCCCCCGCTCTCGAAGACCATCCGGCGGGCGGCGGCCAGCCCTGCCGCATCGAAGGTGAAGTCCTCCGACGGGGGCAGTCCGCGCGCGGCGCGCCACTGGCGGTTCAGGTCGTGATAGGTTGCGGTGGATGCGCGCGCCCTGTCAAGGCCGAGCCGGGCGGCCACGGCCATGATGGCCTCGCGGTCGCCCTCCAGTTCCGCCACCGGGCCGAAGGGCATGGTGTCGAGGCACACGTGCACCCCGTCCAGATGCCACACCTCGCGCACCTTGTCGTAGCCGAAGGCCACGCCGTAGCCCAGGCCGGTCAGCATGCGGTGCACGGCGTCGGCGTCGTCCACCCCGGTCTGCACCTCGTCCCACACCTTCACGTCATCAGGAAAGGGAGCGGCCCCGACATCGGGCGGACGCTTCATGGTCAGCACGGCGGCGCGCAGGTTAGGTCCGTCCTTGGTGCGCAGCCGCAACAGGGTACTTGCGGCGCGCAGTCCACGGCCGGGGGTGTCGTACACCCGGTTGCATTCAAGGTACGGGACGCCACCGGCGGCGCCCAGCGCTTGCAATGCGCGGCGAAGCGCGGCAAGGTCCGCATCGGGGAACTTGATTTCTATTTCCAGCGCCATGTGAACTCCATGGACCGCGTCCCCGCCATTTCCCGCCCCTGCGCGTCCGGCATCCGGACGGGCCGCCAGGCGGACGAGAAGACGAGGCACGGCCGGGCGCCGCATCACGCGGCGCGAGCGAGGGCCTTTTCGTGCAGAAGATCGTCTTGCTGGGCCTTGCGGGCGCCCTGGGCAGCCTGGCCCGCTACGGCCTTGCCGGGGTGGTGCAGCGCGCCACGCCCGGTTCGTTTCCGCTCGGCACGTTCATCGTCAACGTGCTGGGCTGCCTGGCCTTCGGCTTCATCTGGGGGTTCTGCGAAAACCGCATCTCCCTGCACCCGGACGTGCGCGTGGTGCTGCTGACCGGCTTCATGGGCGCGTTCACCACCTTTTCCACCTTCACCTTCGAAAGCCTGGGGCTCATGGAGACCGGGCAGTGGCTGGCCTTTGCCCTGTACGCGGGCGGCCAGTTGCTGCTGGGCCTCGCACTGCTGTGGCTGGGCATGGGCGCCGGGCGGCTGGTGTAGGCCCGCCGCGCGGCGCGCCGGACACCCGGCATCGCATCCGCAACCGGAAGGAGCACGCCATGCGCATCATCTCTGGCGACGCCCTGCGTCTGCGCATCTACACCGGCGAGCGCGACACCCACAAGGGCCGCTCCCTGCACGAGGTCATCCTGGAATCGGCCCGGCGCGACGGGCTGGCGGGCGGCACCGTGTTCCGGGGCCTGGCAGGCTTCGGCGCCAACAGCGTGGTGCACACCGCGCGGGTGCTGCGCCTGTCCGAAGACCTGCCCGTCGTGGTCGAGATCATCGACGACGCGGCCAAGATAGAGGCATTCCTGCCCCGCGTCGAGGCGCTGCTGGCCGAAGGGCTGGTGACCGTGGACCCGGTGCGCGTGCTGCTGTACCGCCACGGCCCCGGCACGAACACGCCCGGCACGGACACTCCTGGCAAGGACACGCCCGGAGAGCCCGCGCCGCACGGAAGCGGCAGGCAGGGCATCTAGCCCCGCCGCGCCTCCCCTTTCCGGCCCGCCGTCCTAGGCCATGCGCTCCGGCGGTGTCTCGCGCGCGTCCAGCCTCAGTTGCAGGAAGGCGAGGTCGAGCCAGCGCCCGAACTTGCAGCCCACCTCGCGCAGCACCCCCACTTCGGTGAAGCCGAATTTTCGATGCAGGGCGATGGATGCCGTGTTGCCCGCCTCCACGCCCGCGACCATCACATGCTTGCCCATGTCCCGCGCGCGCCCGATCAGGGCGTGCAGCAAGGCCCCGCCCACGCCGCGCCCCCGGCTGTCCCCGTGCACGTACACCGAATGCTCGACGGTGTGGCGATACCCGTCCCAGGCCCGCCAGTCGCCGAACGTGGCGTACCCGAGCACCGTGGAGCCGCCGTCCGGGCCTTCCTCCACGGCCACGAGCACGGGATACCCCGCCGCCCTTCTGTCCGCCAGCCACGCGGCGCGGCCCGCCGCGTCCGTGACGGATTCGTTCCAGATGGCCGTGGTGGTGCGCACCGCGTCGTTGTAGATGGCAACGATTCCCTCGATGTCGCCTGTCTCCGCGTCGCGTATCAGCATCGCCGTCTCCCTTGCGGCTGGCCCGCCAGCCGCCGCCAACGCAAGCCGGGCGGAGGAAATCCCCCGCCCGGCCGGATGATTGCGCAAAGCCCCGGCTCGCGCCCCGCGCCTACCCGGCGGCGGGCAGCAGCGCGGCGCGGATGGCCTCGATGCCGGTCTTGTCCACGTACCTGGACACGCGCAGCCGCTTGCCCGAATTTTCCCGGTACAGTTCCATGAAACGCTGCACCAGGTCCAGCGCCGCCTCGCGGGGCAGGTCTTCGGCCAGCACGTCGCCGATGCGCGGGTGCCCGCCCGAGTTGCCCCCCACGATCACGGTCCAGCCGCGCTTGGTGCCCACCAGGCCCACGTCGCGCAGGTAGCTTTCGCCGCAGCACATGGGGCAGCCGGACACGCCGAACTTGACCTTGGCCGGAAAGGGCTGCTCCGCCAGCTTCTGCTCGATCTCGATGCCGAGCCCCAGCGAATCCTGGAGCCCCAGCCTACAGACCGCCGTGCCGGGGCAGGCCTGCACGTAGTGCACGCACAGTTCCACGGCGCGCCCCACGTCCATGCTCAGTTCTTCCCAGATGGGCTCCACCTGTTCCGCCGTCATGCCCACCAGGGCAAGCCTCTGGCCGGAGGTGATCTTGATGATGGGAATGGCGTACTTGCGCGCCACGCGGGAAATGGCGTCCAGGATGTCGGGCGACAGCATGCCGCAGGGGGTGCGGGGCACGATGGCGTAGGTCTGCTTGTCGCGCTGGAGGATGGCGCCTCTCGGTTCCGGCGTGCCGGTGTCGGTCATGTCCTGTGCTCCTTGATCCGTGTCGTTGTCTGTTGAGGTTGCGTCCTATGCCCCGCAGGCCCGTATGACGGCCGGGGCGATCTCTTCCAGTGAAACCACCTTGCGCACTCCGCCCAGCTTGATGGCCTCCTGCGGCATGCCGAAGACCACGCAGCTGGCCTCGTCCTGGGCGATGGTGTGCGCGCCCACGTCGAACAGTTCCTTCATGCCCGCCGCGCCGTCGTCGCCCATGCCGGTCATGATCACGGCCACGGCGTTGCGCCCGGCGTAGCGCGCGGCGGAGCGGAACAGCACGTCCACGGAAGGCCGGTGCCTGCGCACCAGCGGGCCTTCGCGCACCTCCACGTAGTAGCGCGAGCCGTTGCGCTTCAGCAGCATGTGCAGGTTGCCGGGCGCGATGAGCGCCTGGCCGCGCCGCATGACGTCGTTGTCCTGCGCCTCCTTCACCGCCACCCGGCAGATGGCGTTGAGCCGGTTGGCGAAGGCGGCGGTGAAGTGTTCCGGCATGTGCTGCACGATGGCGATGGGCGGGCAGTCGGCGGGCAGGGCCTCCAGCACCACGCGCAGGGCTTCCGTGCCGCCCGTGGACGCGCCGATGACCACCATCTTCTCGGTCTGCTGCACCGTGGTGGTCAGCGGGGTGGCGGCGGGCAGCACCGCGTCGGCCGAAAGCTTGGGCGGCACCCCGGCGGCCAGGGGGCTGAGCTTGCGCAGCTTGGAGCGGGCGGCGGCCTTCAGCGCGTCGCAGATGCGGATGCTGGATTCCTCCAGGAACCGCTTGGTGCCCATGCGCGGCTTCTGGATGACCTCCACCGCGCCGTATTCCATGGCCTTGAAGGTGGCCTCGGCCCCCTGCTCCGTCACCGACGAGCAGATCACCACCGGAATGGGGTGCTGGGTCATGATCTTGCGCAGGAAGGTGATGCCGTCCATGCGGGGCATCTCCACGTCCAGCAGGATCACGTCCGGGGCCACGGTCTCCATGCGCTTGGCCGCCACGAACGGGTCCGAGGCGGTGCCGATGAGTTCCAGCTCGTCGTCGCCGGAAACGATGTCGCCCAGCGTCTGGCGCACCAGGGCCGAATCGTCCACCACCAGTACCTTGATGCGGCGCGCGGTCATCGTATCCTCCGGTAGACGGTGGGCGCCACCTGCTCCAGGGGCAGCGCCATGCCGGTAAGGCTTTCGGAGTGGCCGATGAACAGGTGCCCGCCGGGGCGCAGGCACTGGCAGAACCGGCTGAACAGCCCTTCCTGCGTGGGCTTATCGAAATAGATGATCACGTTGCGGCAGAAAATGATGTCCATGGGCTCAGAAAACCCGAAGGGGTCCATGAAGTTCAGACGTTCGAAGCGCACGGCCGAGCGAAGTTCCGGCCCCATGCGCACCAGACGGCGCGCGCGGTCGCGGCTGCGCAGCAGATAGCGCTTGCGGAAGGGTTCGGGCACGCTGTGCACCCGTTCCTCTTCGTACACGGCGCGCACCGCCTGTTGGAGCGCCCGCGACGAGATGTCCGTGGCCAGGATGGAAAAGGCGAAGCCGGGGGTGCGTTCCGCGTAGTCGCGCAGCACCATGGCCAGGGTGTACGGCTCCATGCCGATGGAACAGCCCGCGCTCCACACCCGCAGGGTGCGCTGGGCGCGCAGGCGGGCGGCCTCGGCCGTCCAGCCGGGCAGCACCATGGAGGTCAGGTAGTCGAAATGGCGCGGCTCGCGGAAGAATTCCGTGGTGTTGGTGGTCACCACGTCGATAGAAGTTGCGCAACTCCTCGTCAAAGCCCTTTTCGGTGAACAGGTAGTCCACGTACTGGTCGTAGCTGGCCATGCCCAGCGCGCGCAGCCGCTTTTGCAGCCGCGCCTCCAGCATCACCCGCTTGGAGCCGGGCAGCTTGATGCCCACCTGCTCGTAGACGAAGCGGCTCATGCGGTCGAACAGCTTCTGCGACATGGGGCCGGGACGGGCGCATCCCGCCGGAAGGGCCGGGCCGTCACTGTGGCCTGGGCTCATGCACCGCCCCCGTGCGCGGCCACCGGCGCGCGCTGCGCGCGCATGGGCTGGTCGGCCGCAAGCTGCACCAGGCCCGGCACGTCCAGGATCAGGGCCATGCTGCCGTCGCCCTTGATGGTGGCCCCGGAAATGCCCGGCACGTCCTTGTAGATGCGGCCCAGGCTCTTGATGACCGTCTGGTGTTCGCCCACCACGCAGTCCACCACCAGCCCGAAGCGGCTGCCCTGGGCGTCGACCACCACCACCTGCTCGATGGCGGGCGCGGGGCCGGGAGAGGCGAACAGTTCGCGCAGGCGGATGTAGGGCACGATCTCGCCGCGCAGGTTGATGATGCGCTGACGCCCCTCGCCGCTGCCGGGGGTGGCGTGTTCCGCGCATTCCTCCACGTGGTTCAGCGGGATGACGTACGATTCGCCGCCCACCAGCACCTGGAGGCCGTCGATGATGGCCAGGGTCAGCGGCAGGCGGATGGTCAGGGTGGTGCCCTTCCCCACCGTGCTGTCGATCTCTATGCGCCCGCGCAACGCCTCTATGGAGCGCTTCACCACGTCCATGCCCACGCCGCGCCCGGACACGCTGGTGACCTTTTCCGCCGTGGAGAACCCGGCCGCGAAGATGAGTTCCACGGCCTCGCGCGGGGGCAGTTCCACGTCCGGCGCGATGACGCCGCGCCTGCGGGCCGTTTCCAGCACCCGGACCGGGTCGATGCCCGCGCCGTCGTCGGCGATGGTGATCAACACCTCGCCCCCGGCATGGGCCGCCGAAAGGGTTACCGTGCCGGTGCGCGGCTTGCCCGCGGCGGCGCGCGCGTCGGGCGGCTCCACCCCGTGGTCCAGGCTGTTGCGCAGGCAGTGCACCAGGGGGTCGCCCAGGCGTTCGATGACGGTCTTGTCCAGTTCCGTCTCGCCGCCCAGGGTCACCAGTTCCACGTCCTTGCCCAGTTCCGCCGAAAGGTCGCGCACCAGGCGGCGGAACTTGCTGAAGGTGGTGCCGATGGGCAGCATGCGGATGCCCAGGGTGGTGTCGCGGAGTTCGTCGCTGAGCCGTTCCAGTTCCTCCACCAGGCCCAGCAGGCCCGGATCGCTGCGCAGGTGCGCGGCCTGCGAAAGCTGGGCCTGCACGATGACCAGCTCGCCCACCAGGTCCACCAGGAAGTCCAGCTTGGAGGCGGCCACGCGGATGCTGGCCCCGGATTCGTCACGGGCCGCGGACTCCTTGTCCCGCGTCTGGCGGATGGTCCGCACGGCCTGCTGTTCCACCAGCGCGGCGTCCACCCGTTCGGGGGGCACCACGCCCGCGTCGGTCAGCAGGCGGCCAAGGGGACGCTGCTCGTCCAGCACGCGGTGCAGGTCGTCGGCGCTGACGTCGCCGCGCTCGATCAGGATTTCGCCCAGCCGCTTGTAGGCGGCGTCGTCCACGATGCGCGCGTCGTCCACCAGGCGGATGTCGATGTCCGCGTCGTCCTCCACGAACAGGAACACGTCGCGGATGGCGGCCTCGTCCGATTCGGTGGAAAGCAGCACGTCCCACCACACGTGGCACAGTTCGGGCTGCAACTCGCCGAGGCCGGGCACCTCGCTGAAATGCGGAAACACCTGCGCGCCGCCCAGGTCGCGCAACTCGTCCAGCAGGACCAGCGGGTTGGCCCCGCTGAACAGGATGGACGGCGCGGGGCGAAAGCGCACCCGCCAGGTACGGGTGCAGGGGGGGCACGGCTCTTCCGGTTCCGCCGGGCATTCCGCGCCATCCGCGCCCTGCGCCGGGCCCTGTCCGGCGGGCGGGGCCACGGGCACCAGCGCCCGCAGCGAGGCGGTGATGGCGGCGGCGTGCGACAGGTCGGGGGGCTCTCCGCTGACCGCGCAGTGCAGCAGCCGGGCGATGTGGTCGCGCGAGGCCAGGGTCAGGTCCAGCAACTGGCGGGTGACGGGCACCTCGCCGTTGCGCACCCGGTCGAACACCGTCTCCACGTCGTGGGTGAAGTGGGCGATGTCGTCGAAGCCGAACATGGCCCCGGACCCCTTGATGGTGTGCATGGCCCGGAACACGCGCGCCACCAGGTCGCGGTCATCGGGCTGCGCCTCCAGTTCCAGCAGGGCCGTTTCCAGCTCCGCCAGCAGGTCCTGCGCCTCTTCGATGAAGGCTGCCCTGTTTGCGTCTTCCTGCGATTGCATGCGGCACTTCCCTTCCTTGGCCCGGCTAGCCCGGCCCCCTTTGCCCGACCCTGTCCGTCGGGTCCGGTCAGCCGAGCACCTTCTTGACCACGGCCAACAACTGCTCCGGCTGGAACGGCTTGACGATCCACCCCGTGGCCCCGGCGGCCTTGCCTTCCTGCTTGCGGGTGGCCTGCGATTCGGTGGTCAGCATGATGACCGGGATGAACTTGTACGCGGCGTTGGCGCGGATCTGCCTGATCAGTTCGATGCCGTCCATGTTGGGCATGTTCAGGTCGGTGATCACCATCTTGATGGGGCCGGAGAGCTTGCTCACCGCGTCCTTGCCGTCCTTGGCCTCGATGACCTCATACCCGGCGTTGCGCAGGGTGAAGCCGACCATCTGCCGGATGCTCGCCGAATCGTCCACCGTCATGATGAGCTTGCTCATGAGTTCCCTCGTGACCGAATGTTCGGAGTTGGCGGACGGTGCGGTGGGGCCGCGACGCCGCGCCGTCAGAAAAGTTCCACGTTGTCGCCGTAGCCGTCCTCGCCCGCCGGGGCCTCGGCATGGCCGCCGCCCAGCACGCGGCCGTGCAGCACCCGCTCCTGCTCCATGGTGTAGCGGTCGCGCATGGCGGCCAGACGGCGCGCCGCGGCTGCCCGCGCCGATGCGGGCAGCCGTTCCCGCAGCATGCCGGCCATCTCGCCCACGTCATCGGCGGCGTCGGAAAGCCCGGCCGCCACCTGTGCGTCGAAGCCCATGTCCTCCACGGCGTGGTCCACGCGGCTGGCCAGTTTGGCGCAGGCCGTGCCCACCCCGGCGAACAGGCGGGCGGCCTCGCCGTTCACCTCGCGCAGGCCGTGGGTAAGCCCTTCCAGTTCGCCGGAAATTTCGGAAACCCGCGAGGAATCGAGGTAGGCGGTGGCGTAGGTCTTGAGTTGACCGGCCACGCCGTCCACCTCGCGCAGCAGCGTGGCCAGGGCCGTGGTGCTTTCGCCCGCGTCCTGGGACAGCCGCTGGATGGACGAGGCCAGCACCCCCAGGGCCTTGCCCTTTTCGCCGGTGTGCGCGGCGCGGATGCTGGCGTTGAGCGCGATGAGCTCTATCTCGTCGCCGACGTCTTCGATATCTTCAAGGAAAACGCTCATCTGCGCAACCATTTCGGCCACCTCGCCCATGACGTGGCCCATGCGCTCGCCCTGTTCGGCCAGGGACAGCATGCGCGCGGCTATTTCCGCCACGCTGCGCTCCATGTGGTCGAGCACGGCGGTGCCGCCGCAGTCCTCGCCCAGGCACGATTCGTCGGAAAAGCCGCCGGTGCGCTGCCCCACCCCGCGCACGCTGGCGGCGATGGCCGCAAGCTCGCGCCGCAGCGTGGACACGGCATCGGAAAAGCTGGTCCGGGCGTTGTCCAACTGGGCCTGTTGCAGGGCGCAGATGTCCGCGGCCACGGCCAGTTCCTCGGCCAGCGCCCCGTCGTCGTCCGCCGCACCGTCCGCCATGCCGTCCGGGGCCCCGTCCAGGCCCGTACGGGCGTCGGCCAGGGCCTCCTCCACGTGCTCCACCTGCTGGCGCACGATGTCGTGGAACTGCAGGGAACCGATGATCCGCCCCATGGAGGCGGCGATGTCGGCCGTGTGGCCGCGCACGTCCTCCGAGGCCTTGCGGCTGCCTTCGGCCACCTCGTGCAGGGTGTCCATGTTGTCGCGGATGGAGCCGAACACCGAATAGGCGCATTCGCGCTGCATCTCGTGCATCTCGCGGGTGCTGGCCTCGGCCTTTTCGGCCAGCGCGTCCAGCGTTTTCGCCTGCTGCATGATACGGTCGGAATATTCGACGATCTTGTAGCCCAGCTTTTCCACGTCGTCGGCAAGGGTGCTGAAGCCGCGCCCGTCGGACCCCAGGCGCGCGCTTTCGATGCGCGTGGAAATGCCCAGCATTTGCAGGGTGCGCACCACGCGGGCGTAGTCGCGGATGGACCTGGAAAGTTGCTGCACCAGTTCGCGGGCGCGGGACAGCATGGCGAGGTCCACGGCGTCCTCGTCCACGTGGCAGAGGGTCTGCATGGCGTCCAGTTCCGCCACCAGTTCTTCCAGGATGTGGCGCACGGTGTCGCCCGAGGCGATGTGGTTCAGCTTCTGGCTGTCGGCGGCGATGTCCTGCACCCGCCGGGCCACGTCCTGCAGTTCCGCGCCGAGGGCGAGAAAATCGTCCTCGCGCTGCTGCACCAGCCGGGCAAGCCCGCTGCCCACGCGCCCAAGCCGCTCGCGCACTTCCCGTGCCAGCGCCGTGTATTCCTGCATCTGCGTCCCGTCTCCAGTGGTTGCCGCCTCTCGCGCGGCGGATGCCCGGACGCGGCGGCGTCCGTCGTGTTCCGCACCCGTGGCCGTCCCCCGGCTTCTCCCGGTGTCCCCCGGCGCCTCCCGTTGCCGGGCGCGGCCCGGCCTCCCCTTGCCGTGGCCTCGACGTTCTTTCGGCCGCACGGGCCGTTGCATTACCCCTGCCCGCAGGCAAGGGCGGCAGGTAAGCCACGATACCGCAGCCCCCATCGGGTTCAAAGTATAAAATGGGGCATCCTCGCGAGGCGGATACCCTGGAGGCGGCTCAGCGCGCGTCCCGGACGGGCCAGACATGAAAACCGGCGTCCGGCTTGAAGCCCACCCCGACCATGCCATCCTGCATGTACAGCGCCCATGCGTAGCGGGTTTCGTAGACGCTGGTCGTGGACGACCAGTACACGTCCCGCACCTGCCTGAAAGGATGCCCGCCGGGCAGGGCCGGGGAATCCTCCGCCAGGTCGATCAGGCTTTCCAGTTCCCGGATATCGGGCACGCGCCAATCGGACGCACCCCATTCCCCCCTGCTGTTCCACCCGTTCACGAAATCAAGGGCTTCCCGCCAGGCAAGCGCATGTCCCGCCGGGGCCGCGTCCAGCGCCCAGCCAAGGCCGGTGAGCGTATCCAGCGCCCAACCTTCCCGTGCAACGAATCTCTCGCCGCCGGTTTCCGGCGACGCGGCCCCGTCCGGCGTGCCCGGCGGCCAAGGCGGCGGACAGTCCGGCAGGCAGACCGGCCAGACGAGGGCCGCATCCTGCCGGTTGGCGCGCGCCACCCGTGCCCCGCCAAGGTGGACGTGCCAGACCTGGTCCGGAATGCGGTGGCAGGCGTCGGCCGTCCAGTAGTAGCCGGAGAAGACATTGCGGAAGGGGTGCCCCTGCGGCAGGGCGGGATGCACGGTCTGGTGGCTCAGCAGGGAGAACAGCAGGCGTCGCGGCGGCAACTGCCAGTTGCGCTGGCCGTGTTCGACGCGCGACGCCATGGCGAGGACATGGTCCCCGGCTTCCTTCCACGTGAGCGGGAATCCCGCCGGGTTGGCGTCCAGGGTCCAGAGAGCGCCGGACAGGGTGTCGAGGACGGTTTCTCCGCGAACCTGAAAACGATCCCTGTGAACATGCGCCTTGTCGCGGGCGGCGTCTTGCCCGCTTCCGGCGCATGGCATCCGGGCTCCATCAGCGCCGTAGCAATGCAACTGATCTGTTTGCAGGGGAAAAAGGGCGCCATGGCAGGCCCTTGGCCGGTAAATGCGCGCGCCATGCATGCCGGACGGCCCCTAGACGCCCCAGTCCCCGGCCTCGGCATCCCCGCTGCCGGGCGCACTGTCGGCCGGATTGTCACCAGACTGCCCCGATTGCGCGGACGGCGCGGAGCGGCGGGCGCGCCGGAACAGCGCGTCCTGGAGGGCGGCCACGGTGGGCACGCCGCGCGCGGCATCGTCGGCGGGATGGAGAAGGGGCGTGTAGCCCAGCCTGCGGGCCTGGTCGCGGCGGATGGAATGGGCGGCCACGGGACGGACTTGACCATTGAGATCGACCTCGCCCCAGAACACCGCCCGCTCGGGCAGCGGCAGGTCGTAGAACGACGACAGCACGGCGGCCACCAGCCCCAGGTCCATGCCGGGGTCCTGCAACTTCATGCCGCCGCCGATCTTGGCGTAGATGTCCACCTGCCCGAAGTTGAGGCGCAGCCGCTTTTCCAGCACCGCCAGCAGCAGGTGCAGGCGGTTGACGTCGAAGCCGAGGCCGGTGCGGCGCGGAATGGCCAGGTAGCTGCGGGTGACCAGGGCCTGCACTTCCACCGCCAGCGGGCGCTGCCCGTCCACGGCCATGACCAGCGCGGTGCCCGACAGGGCCGGGTCGCGCGCGCCCAGAAAGAAGGTGGAAGGGTCCTCCACCACTTCCATGCCCTGCTCCGCCATGCGGAAGACCAGCAGTTCCTGGTTGGGGCCGAAGCGGTTCTTGAGCACCCGCAGCAGGCGGAACATCTGCCGCCGGTCGCCCTCGATGGAGATGACCGTGTCCACCAGGTGTTCCAGCAGGCGCGGGCCCGCCAGCGCCCCGTCCTTGGTCACGTGGCCCACCAGCAGCACGGTGGTGCCGCTGCGCTTGCAGACCTCCACGATCTCCGTGGCCACGGCGCGCACCTGGCTGACGTTGCCGGGCAGGCCCTCGGCCCGGTCGGAACTGACGGTCTGCACGGAATCGACGATGAGCAAGGCCGGGGCTTCGGAGCCTTCAAGGTGGGGCAGCACGTCGTCCAGCCGGGTGGTGGCCACGGCCATCAGGCCGTCGTGCAGCACGCCAAGGCGGGCGGCGCGGGCCTTCAACTGGGGCAGCGATTCCTCGCCGGAAAGGTACAGCACGCCGCGCCCGGCGGCGGCCACGGCCCCGGCCACCTGCAACAGCAGCGTGGACTTGCCGATGCCCGGTTCGCCCCCCACCAGGATGGCCGCCCCCGGCACCAGTCCCCTGCCCAGCACGCGGTCCAGGGCATCCAGGCCGCTGCCGAAGGGCTCTGCCCCGTGGTCGGCCACGTCCTTGAGCGGTTGCGCCCTGCCCCTCGGCCCGACGGCGGACGCACCGGGGCGCGCCCCGGCCTTGCCCTCGCGCGGGGCCACGGTCAGTTCAAGGGTGTTCCATTCCTTGCAGGCGGGGCACTGGCCGCGCCATTGCGGCGCGCGCGCCCCGCAGGCGGTGCAGACGTAGGTTTCGCGCAGCTTCACGGGCGCACGCTACTTGCTTTCGGGCGGGGTGCGCGCCTCCACCACCTTGACGCCGAATTCGGCCACGGAGGCGGGCGGATTGTAGAACACCACCATGAACGGCACTTCGCCGCCGGGGGGCACGTTGGTGTTGTTGGTGAGGATCTCGATCTTGTTGTTCAGGGCCGTTTCCAGTTCCTGCTCGCCCAGCACCTGCAACTGGAACAGCGACACGGTGACCCCGCACAGTTGCTGCTTGGTGACCACGGCGGCGCCCGCGGCGTCGTACAGCGAAGCCTCGATCTTGATCAGTTCGCGCGGCGAGGCGAAGTTGTTCACCACCTTGCCTTCGATCACCGCCACCTGGCCCACCTTCTCGTTGTTCACGTAATACTGGCGGTAGTTGCGCAGGGCGATGTTCTTGATCTGCTCGGTGCCGTTGACCACCGGCGGGGGCGTTTCCACGGGCTTCTCGCCGGGCCAGATGCCGGTAAGACGCAGGGTGACGGCCACCCCCACGGCCAGCAGCACGGCCACGAACCCGGCGATGACCGGCCAGCCGTACTTCTTGGGCGGCACGGCGGGCGGGGCGTCGTCCAGGTTGTAGCCCTTCATGGAGCCGATGATGTCGCTGACGTCGGGGCCGTCGTCGTCCGCGCGCCCGCGCTTGCGCGCGGCGGCGGGATCGGCGTCCGGATTGGCGGCGACGTCGAAGGGACCGTGGTCCAGTTCCGCGCCGTTGCCGGTCGCAGGCGTGTCGCCGGGCATGTCGCCGGACGGCTGCGCCGGGGCGTCACCGCCAAAGGCGGCGTCCGGGCCGCCCAGCCCGGCGTTCCCCATCACCGAGTCGAAATCGGGCGCGCCATCGGAAGGCGGCGTGGCCGACTCGATGGGAAAGACGGACTTGCACAGGGTGCACTTCAGCTTCGCACCGGGGCGGGCGCGATCGTCGGGAAGGTTGTATTTGGTCGAGCAACTGGGGCAGATGACGATCATCGGGCACCTCGGACGTGGGGTCTCGGCGAATGACCGGGGCGCGACGTCGGGCTGGCGGCGTTGCCCACCCTACGCATCCCCGGATTCGATGGCGGCTTCGTAAATGCCGGGAAGTTCGCGGTAGCGTTCGGCATAATCGAGGCCATACCCTACAATGAAGCCACCGGGCAACGCAAACCCCGCGAAGTCCACGCGCACGGGCACGGCGCGGCGCTCCTGCTTGTCCACCAGAGCGGCCAGGCGCAGGCTTTTGGCGCCGCGCGCCGCAAGCTGGCGGAACAGGAAGTCCACGGTGTGGCCGGTGTCCACGATGTCTTCCACCAGCAGCACGTGCTTGCCCTGCAAGGGCACCTCCACGTCCTTGGTGAAGCTGACGGTGCCGCAGGTGGCGGTGGACGCGCCGTAGCTGGCCACGCGCACGAAGTCGAGTTCCGGCCGCATGTCCAGGTGCCGCACCAGGTCGGCGAAGAACATGAACGCCCCCTTCAGCACGCAGACCACCACCAGTTCCTCGCCCGCGTACAGGCGGTTGATCTCCTGGCCCATCTCGGCCACGCGCGCGGCGATGGCCTCCGCGTCGTACACCACCTTCAGTTCCTTGATCTTCATTGTCGTCCGGCCTCCGGGCCAGTGTATCGTGATGATGCCGGGCTCGTCGCGGAATGCGCGGCGCGCCCGGCCCGTGGGGTCGTCTTGCATGGCGGCCGGCGGGGCCGGCCGTGGCTACATCTCCAGCAGCACCGCCGTCTCGTCGCAATCGGGGAACTTGGGACAGTGGATGCAGTCCGCCCAGATCTTCTGGGGCAGCACGTCCTTTTCCACCACCCGGAACCCCATCCGCAGGAAGAAATCCACCTGATAGGTCAGGGCGAACACCCGGAAGATACCCAGGGTCACGGCGTCGCTCAGGCAGGCGTCCACCAGCTTGCGCCCCCAGCCCTTGCCGCGCAGGTCGTCGGCCACCACCAGCGAACGCACCTCGGCGATGTCGTCCCAGGCGATGGACAGGGCGCAGCAACCCACCAGCGGGCCGCCGTCGTCGGGGTCGATGACCAGAAAGTCGCGCAGGTGGCTGTACAGCTGGTTCAGCGAACGCGGCAGCAGCAGCCCCTGGCCGGAGGTGTGCATGAGCAGGCCATGGATGGCCTTGACGTCCTGCACGCGGGCCTTGCGGATGTAAGGCTGGCCCATCTACTTGTCCCCCAGCAGGGTGTCCACGAACTTGCCCAGTTCGTCGGCTTCGACGAGGCCCACGTGGTTGGCCACCAGCTTGCCCTGGCGGTCGTAGACCAGCAGCTGCGGGATGGAGGACACATTGAAAAACCGCTGCAACTCCTCCTTCCCCTTCCAGACCGGATAGTTGAACGGCGTGCGGGACATGAAGGCCGCCAGTTGCCGGGGGTTGTCGTCCAGCGAGATGCCGTACAGGGCCACCTTGTCCTCGGGGTAGCGGGCGCGCACGTTGATCAGGCCGGGGATTTCCTCCAGACAGGGCGGGCACCACGAGGCAAAGAAGTTGACGATGACCACCTTGCCCTTGGCGGCGGTGACGCGGCGCAGCAATTCGCCGGAGCCCATCTCTTCCACCGCCGTGGCGGGGGGGGCGGCAACGGCCGCGCCGCACAGGGCGGCCAGCACCAGCGGCAGGAGGACGAGCGATATCAGGCGTTTCATCAAGAAGCCTCCGATGGGATGGAACCACTACGCCCGGAGCGCCACGGGCCAGAACCCACTGGCCGGGGCCCACGGCGGTTCCGGCGTCCGCCACGGGGGCGGAGCGCATTCTTACCGCCGAACGCGCGCCGGGGCAACCGGCGCGGCCGGGACGGTCGCGCGGAAAGGAAATGGAGCGGATGCCGGAACGGCGAAACCGCCGGGCATGCCGGTGGATGTGAACAGGCCGTTACTTCGCACAGGGGATAATGCTACGTTCCAGCAACTGGCTCAAAATTAGGATTTTCGTTCGTTGGCAAGGAAAACAAGTCTGCCATGAGGGAGTATACTCTTATCGTATTCGACCGACATGGCAGGCGAAGTTTGACGAAGCCAACGGGTGAAAAGACAATTTTGAGCCCCCCTACTGCACGGTCAGCAGTTCCTTGGCCACGCGCACGGCCTCCACGGCGTCGGCGGAATAGCCGTCCGCGCCGATGGCCTCGGCATACGCGGGGGTGACCACCGCGCCGCCCACCATGACCTTGACGGGCAGGCCGCGTTCGCGCACCAGGCGCACGGTGTCCTCCATGCGCACCATGGTGGTGGTCATCAGGGCCGAAAGCCCGATCACCCGCGCCCCGTGGCGTTCGGCGGCCTCCACGATGTCGGCGGCCTTCACGTCCTTGCCCAGGTCCACCACGTCGAAGCCGTGGTTGCCCAGCATCAGGGTGACGATATTCTTGCCGATGTCGTGGATGTCGCCTTCCACCGTGGCCATGATGATCACCGGGCGGGTTTCCTGGCCCCGCTGGGCTTCAAGCAACGGTTGAAGTTTGCGGAAGGCGTGCTGCATGGTCTCGGCCGAGCGGATGAGCTGCGGCAGGAAGTATTCGCGCCGCTCGTAGCGGCGGCCCACCTCGGTGATGCCGGGAATCAGCCTGTCCTGCACCAGCGCGAACGGGTCGGCCCCTTCGGTCAGGGCGCGCTCCACCAGGGCTAGCGCGCCTTCGCGGTCGCCCCGGATGACGGCCTCTTCCAGTGTGGCGGCCTTGGCCTTCACGCCGGTGCCGGTTCCCGCGCTCCCCGCCCCGCCCGTGGGCGCGGCGCCCGTGGCGTCTCCGCCCGGCGTCCAGCCGGAATAGCCCCCGATGAACGCCTCGGCGTTGGCGTCCAGCCCCAGCAGCACGCTGGAGGCGGCCACCGCCTCGCGGATGCGCGCGTTGCCGGGGTGGGCAATGCACGAGGACAGCCCCGCGCCCGCCGCCATGGCCAGGAAGGTGGAATTCAGCAGTTCGCGCGCGGGCAGGCCGAACGAGATATTGGACAGCCCGATGGTGGTGGGCAGCCCCTGCGCCGCGCACCAGCGGATGGTGTCCAGGCAGTGGCGCGCGGCCTCGGCCTTGGACGACACGGCCAGCGCCAGCACGTCCACCATGACTAGGCGGCGCGGAATGCGCAGGCCGTCGGCCTGGGCCAGCAATTCCTCGATGATGGCGATGCGCTCGGCCGCCGTCACCGGCAGCTTGCGCCCCTTGAGCGGCAGCAGGATGAACGGCGCGCCGTGGTCGCGGCACAGCGGCCCCAGATGTTCCATGCGGCCGGGTTCGCCGCTGATGGAGTTGACCAGCGGCGAGCCGGGATGGAACGGCAGGGCCGCCGCGATGGCGTCGGCGTTGGACGAGTCCAGCGACAGCGGCAGCGAATGGCGGGCCACCAGGCGTTCCACCAGCGCGGGCAGCAGCACCGCCTCGTCCACCATGGGCGCGCCCACGTTCACGTCCAGCAGCGGCGCGCCCGCCTCCACCTGCTCGTCGGCAAAGCGCAGGGCCTGGGCGAATTCGCCCGCCTGCAATTCCGCCGTCAGCAGCTTCTTGCCGGTGGGGTTGATGCGCTCGCCGATGATGCGGATGGGGCTGCCCGCCCCGATGTGCACGGCCTGGGCGCGGGTGGTCAGGACGATGCCGTCGCGCCGGGCCGGGTCGGAAACGAGTCCGCCGGAAAGGCCATCCAGCGCGCCGCGCAGGGCGGCGATGTGGTCGGGCGTGGTGCCGCAGCAGCCGCCCAGCAGGCGTGCGCCCGCGGCGGCGAAGCGCGCGGTGTGCCGGGCGAAGTCGTCCGGCCCCAGGCGGAACACGGTGCGGCCGTCCACCAGTTCCGGCAGGCCCGCGTTGGGTTCCACCAGCACCGGCACGTCCGAAAGGGCCAGCAGTTCGTCCACCACCTCGGCCATCTGCTCCGGCCCGGCGCTGCAATTGGTGGCGATGAAGTCCACGCCCATGTTCAGCATGGAGTGCACGAACACTTCGGGCCGCGAGCCGGTAAGGCTCACGCCGTTCTCGAAGGTCATGGAGACGCCCACGGGCAGGTCGCATTCGGCGCGCACGGCCAGCACGATGGCCCGTGCCTCGGCCAGGTCGAACTGGGTCTCGGCCAGGATCAGGTCCACCCCGCCCTGCACCAGCCCCCGGATCTGGGCGCGGAAGGCGGCCACCAGTTCGGCGGGGTCCAGGTCGCCCAGGGGGCGCATGAAGTGGCCGGACGGCCCCACGCTGCCCGCCACGAACGCCTCGCGGCCGCTGGCGGCCACCGCCTCGCGGGCGGCGCGGGCCATGGCGCGGTTGAACTCCACCACGTCGGGCGCGCCGGGGCCGGTGCCCAGCTTGTAGACGCAGCCCCCGAAGGTGTTGGTGGTCAGCACGTCGGCCCCGGCGCGCAGGTAGTCGGCATGGATGCCCACCAGCACGTCGGGCCGGGCCAGGCAGAAAAGTTCGGGGCTCACGCCGGGCGGCAGGCCGCGCGACTGCAACATGGTGCCCATGCCGCCATCGAAGATCAGCCGGCGGCCGGAGCGAAGCGCTTGACGAAAATCTGGCACAGCCTGTACTCCTGAAACTTGGCTCGCCGGCGGCCAGGCGACCCTGGGCCGTGCATGTCCGCCAGACCGCGAAGTCCGGCGGACCGCGAGTATTCCGAAAACGTGCCCGCATCGGCGCGCGGCGCCGCGCGGGAAGCCCTGTGTACCGGAAAGCCTTGTAAAGGACAAACAAAAATCATACCATCCATGCCCGTACGGCCCCCGTCAAGCACTTTGGGACCCCGCTACTCGACGCACGAACCGGCCCGGCCTGCGCCGCGCCTTGACCGGATACCATGACCGATACCCCGAAAACGCCGCGCCGCGCGCCGCGCACGCGCGGCGCCAAGGCCTCCGGGCCCGCAGAGACGCCCGGCGCAACGCCCCAAGTGCCTGAGGCGCCCGAGGTGCCCAAGGTGCCCGAGGTGCTTGACGCCGAGGTGGTGCTCGACCCGCAGCCGGAAAGCACCGGCACGGCCCGCGCCAAGGCCGCCCCGGGAAAGCCCGCGCCGCGCAAGTCCGCCACCGGCAAGGCGGGGCGTACCCGCCGCGCCGCCCCCGCCGACGGCGATGACGCCCCGGCTTCCGCGGTTTCCCCCGCATCCGCGACCGTGACCGGCGAAGCCCCCGACGACCCCAATGAACCGGACGACGCCGACGAAAGCTCCGACGACGAACTGGACATCGACTTCGACGGCGCCAGCGACGACGCCATCGACGTGGACCTGCTGCACGGCGACGACGAGCCGTCCCGCGACCGCCGCCACGCCCCCGGCACCCATGACGACGCCCATGACGACGCCCCCGGCGAAACCCGCGGCGAGGGCGAAGGCCGCCACCGTTCCCTGCCCGTGCTGCGCCCGGCCATGCCCGGCGCCTCCACGCGCGATTCCCTGCACCTGTACCTGCGCGAGATCAGTCGCTTTCCCCTGCTGAAGCCCGACGAGGAATTCGACCTCGCCCGCCGCGTGCAGGAACAGGGCGACAGCGACGCCGCCTTCCGCTTGGTCACCTCGCACCTGCGCCTGGTGGTCAAGATCGCCATGGACTTCCAGCGCCGCTGGATGCAGAATGTGTTGGATCTGATTCAGGAAGGCAACGTGGGCCTGATGCGCGCGGTGAACAAGTTCGACCCGGAAAAAGGCATCAAGTTCTCGTACTACGCCGCGTTCTGGATCAAGGCGTACATCCTCAAGTTCATCATGGACAACTGGAGGATGGTCAAGATCGGCACCACCCAGGCCCAGCGCAAGCTGTTCTACAACCTCAACAAGGAACGCCAGCGCCTGAT
This sequence comes from Nitratidesulfovibrio sp. D1, assembly GCF_051133415.1. Classification (NCBI taxonomy): domain Bacteria; kingdom Pseudomonadati; phylum Thermodesulfobacteriota; class Desulfovibrionia; order Desulfovibrionales; family Desulfovibrionaceae; genus Nitratidesulfovibrio; species Nitratidesulfovibrio sp. D1. The sequence continues at coordinate 153,510 of NZ_JBPGNZ010000002.1, forward strand.
CTCGCAGGGCTACGATCCCGACGCCGCCACCCTTTCGGAAAAGCTCAACGTGACCGTGGAGCAGGTCGTCGAGATGGAGCAGCGGCTGGATTCGTCGGACATGTCGCTGGACATCACCGTGGGCGAGGACTCCGGCGGGGCCACCCGCATGGACTTCCTGCCCGCGCTGGGCCCCGGCATCGAGGAAACGCTGGCCAACAGCGAAATCGCGCGCATGGTGCAGGACAGGGTGCAGACCATCCTGCCGAAGCTGTCGGACAAGGAGGCGTATATCCTCCAGCACCGGCTGCTTTCGGAACAGCCCGTCACCCTGCGCGAGATCGGCGAGAAGTACGACATCACCCGGGAACGCGTCCGGCAGATAGAGGCCCGCCTGCTGCAAAAGCTGCGCGACCATCTGTTCAAGGAAATCCGCGACTTCTCCTCGGACTGGATATCACAGTAGCCGCCCGGCCCGGTCAGGCCGTTGCACGAGCCCTCCATGCCATCCATCCTTCGCACCGCCCCCGCCCGGAACGCCGCCGACACGACGGCGCACCGCCGGGTGTCGCGCCGCACCGCGTCCGGTCCAACATCCGCCCCAACATCGGGCTGGTCGCGCATCGGGTCGCTTGCCCGCGCCGCCGTGCTGCTGGCGGCGGTCTGTCTCGCCACCGGCGTCACGGGCTGCGCCACCCGCCAGGCCACGCCGGAACAGCCGGACGCCCCCGTGGAATGGCGCCTGACGCCGGAGGCGGCCACCACCTACTACTATCTGCTGCTGGAACAGGCGGCCCGCACCGGCAACCTGCACGACGCCATGACCGCCATCGAACAACTGGTGGCGCTGGATCCGTCTCCCAGGGTGTTCACCGACGGCGGCTCGTTCCTGCTTTCGCGCAAGGAACCCACCCTGGCCCGGCAGGTGTTGCAGGAAGGCGCGACGCGCTATCCCGACGACCTGGACATCACCCTGCTGCTGGTGGAAACCTATCTTGAGGAAAACCGCACCGGCGACGCGCTGTACACCCTGCGCAGCTTCGTCAACGCCCATGGCGACGACGAGCAGGCCCGCCAGGAACTGGCCCTGCTGCTGGTGAAGACCCGCAATTTCGCCGAGGCGGACAAGCTGCTTTCCGGCATCTCCGAGCGCAACCGCACCCCGGTGCTGCGCTACTACCACGCCCGTGCCCTGGTGGGGCTGAACCGCCATTCCGAGGCGCTGGGGCAACTGCGCAAGGCCGTGAAGGCCGCGCCGGACTTCCTGGAAGCCTGGGCGGAACTGGCCTTCATCTACGAACTGCGCAAGGATTACGTGGAGGCGGAGCGCACCTACGAGCAGATCATCACCCTGGACGAAAGCAACCAGGACGTGTGGCTGCGGCTCATCGCCATCAGCCTGAAGCTGAACAACCCGGCCAAGGCCTACGAACTGGCCCGGCAGGGGCCGGAAACCTTCGGCTTCCTGCTCACGGCGGCCACCCTGTTCCTTGAGGAAAAGTTCTACGAGCAGGCCGATGCCCTGCTCACCGTGGTCAAGGACACCCCCGGCGCGCCGGAAGAGGTGTACTTCTACCTGGCCGTGCTGTCCTTCGAGGGCAAGCGCGACCCGGCCGGGGCCATCCGCTGGCTTTCCGAGATCACCCCGTCCAACAAGTACCACGACCGGGCCCTGCGCCTGAAAAGCCAGCTGCTGTACGAGACCGGCGACCTCACCGGGGCGCTGGCCACGCTGAAGGAAGGACAGAAGATCTACCCCGGCCAGAAGGAATTCTGGCAGATGGAAGCCCAGTTGTACCTGAACAGCGACAAGCCGGAAGAAGCCCTGGCCGTCATGGAAGAGGCGCGCAGGTTCTGGCCCGGCGACGCCGAAATCTCCTTCATGCGCGGCATCATCCTGGACGAGCGGGGCATGAAGGACGAGGCGTTCACGGTGATGGAACAGGTCATCGCCGAGCATCCGCGCCACGCCCAGGCCCTGAACTACGTGGGCTACACCCTGGCCGAGCAGGGCCGCGACCTGGACCGGGCGCTGGAACTCATCCAGCGCGCCCTTGAAGAATCGCCCGACAGTACCTACATCGTAGATTCGCTGGCCTGGGCGCACTACCGCCGGGGCGAACTGAACGAGGCGTGGCAGGCCATCGGCCGCGCCGTGGAACTGGGCGCCAGCGACCCCACCATCTGGGAACACTACGGCGACATCGCCGCCGCCCTCGGCAAGAAGGCGGAAGCGCGCAAGGGCTACCGCAAGGCCCTGGAAATGTCGCCCGCCAACGCGGCGGACATCACCGCCAAGCTCAAGAAGCTGTAATGCATTCATCCTTCCGGTTTTCTCCCGCATCCAACGCGAACAACGCGATCGGGGCGCACGGCAATGCCGTGCGCCGTCGCATACTGCCCCTGCTGGCCCTGGCCGCGCTGTTTCTGGCCGCCCTTGCGCAGGGCTGCGCCCCGCGCGTGGCCCCCGGCGTGCCCGCCCCGGCGGGCCAGGCCGACGCCGCATGGCACGCCTACCGCAGTTGGGCGCAGTCCAACGACGCCGACGCCGGTCCCTTCCGGCTCAACGCCAGCCTGCGCTACAAGACCGGCGAAAACGACGGCAACCGCGTGGTGGCCCTGCTGTGGTCCAACGGCGAGGTGCCGTTGCGGCTGGACATCATGGCCGGCATCGGGGCCACCGTGGCCCGCATCCGCGAGGACGACACCACCTTCCTCGCCTACGCCCCCAATGAGCACCGCGCCTACTACCACAGCGGCGACCTGAACCGCGGGGGGCGCGCCCTGCTCTCGTTCGGCGTGCCGGTGCCCTTTTCCGTGCCGGACCTGGCCAACCTGCTCAACGGCCGGTTCGCCCAAGTGTTCGACGACGACCGCGCCGACGCAAGGCTTGTGACCGACGGGGGAATCGCCTACACTCTGCCGCGCGGCAGGGTTCGCGGAATGCTTGAACTTTCTCCCGAAGGGCTGCCCCGCCGCTGGACCGATACGGCTCCCGGCGAGAAGCAGGCCGGGTGGGACATGCGCATCGACTACGACGAGGCCGTGCCTCCCCTGCCCCGCAAGATCACCATCACCCATGCCAAGGGGTATTCCGCCATCCTGCTCGTGAAGGAGCGGGAACGGCCGCAGCCCTTCACCGGCGAACAGCTGGGGCTCGAACTGCCCGAAGGCACCGAGGTGCTGCCGCTGCGCGAGGGCACGCGGCGCTAGGGGCTGTCTCCAAATCGTCCTTTTTCCCGTTGGCTGCGTCAAACTTCACCTGCCATATCGGTCAAATACGATAAGAGTATACTCCCTCATGGCAGTCTCGTTTTCCTTGCCAACGGATAAAAATTCCTGATTTGGAAACAGCCCCTAACATCCAGTCAACACTGCACGTCACGCAGGCATCACAACGCGACGGAGACGTTCATGACCGCGCCCGATACCCAGACTTCCTTCTCCCTTTCCGCCGTGCTGTCCAACCTCAAGGTCGGGCTGTGCGTGCTGCGCGGCGAACTGGGCCGCGTGGCCTCGGGCGTGCTGCGCTGCATGGAGGCGCGCCAGTTGCGCCGCCGCATGGATGACGAGCACGCCGCCCTCGGCCGCCGCGTGGCGGAACTGCTGGAGGCGGACGGCCCGGCTTCCGGCGGCCTGACTGATGACGCCCGCGTCCGCGGACTGAGTGATGACGTTCGCGTCCGCGAACTGGCCGGGCGCGCCGCCTTCCTGCGCGACGAACTGGCCCGCCACGCCGCCGGGGCCGAGGCCGACCGCGAACGCCACCTGGCCCGCATGGCCCGATGCTGCGGCCCGAATTGCACGGGCGGCAAGAACTGACCGGGCAAGCTTCCCACTTCTCCGCCCGGAACTCGCCGCCGTCTTGACAAGCGGGCCCCGGAACATCACAGTCCCTGCGCCGGCCGGCCTCGCGCCGTCTTTTCCGGACGCACGGACGGCACCCCGTTTCCACGGCACGCACCGCGCCCCACCATGGGCGCACACCCCCGTATTTCCGCCAGCATGCAGCGAGGGAATCCCATGTCCGCACCCATCATCATCGGCTCCGACCACGCCGGTCTCGCCCTGAAGCAGGTCATCGTGGCCCACCTCAAGGCCACCGGCCGCCAGGTGGAAGACCTTGGCCCCCAGACCGCCGAAAGCTGCGACTACCCACTCTACGCCGCCAGGGTGACCGAACGGGTGCTGGCCAGCGGCGGGTTCGGCATCCTGGTCTGCGGCACCGGCATCGGCATGTCCATGGCCGCCAACCGCGTTCCCGGCATCCGCGCCGCCCTGTGCACCTGCGAATTCCACGCCCGCGCCACCCGCCAACACAACGACGCCAACGTGCTGTGTCTGGGCGAGAGGGTGACCGGCCCCGGCGTGGCCATGGGCCTCGTGGACGTGTTCCTGGACACGGCCTTCGAAGGCGGCCGCCACCAGCGCCGCATCGACCAGTTCGACGGACCTGTCTGCACCGGCGGCTGCTAGACGGAGCCTCGGCCTTGCGGCACGTTCCTTCATGCGCCCCGCCCACCACGCCGGGCGCGCTCCGCATCCGCACGCACCACACCGCATTCCCACGGGAGCATCAATGCAACTGTACAATACCCTGACCCGCAAAAAGGAACATTTCGAGCCCGCCGTGCCCGGCAAGGTCAACATGTACGTCTGCGGCATCACCGCGTACGACCTGTGCCACATCGGCCATGCCCGCTCCGCCGTGGTGTTCGACGTGCTGGTGCGCTACCTGCGCCATACCGGCCTAGACGTCACCTTCGCGCGCAACTTCACCGACGTGGACGACAAGATCATCACCCGCGCCAACCAGGAAGGTCTTTCCAGTCAGGAAGTGGCGGAAAAGTACATCGCCACCTTCTACGAGGACATGGACCGCCTGAACGTGCTGCGGGCGGACCTGGAACCCCGCGCCACCACCCATATCGAAGAGATGATCGCCCTGTGCGTGCGGCTCATCGAGCAGGGCAAGGCCTACGCCACCCCCTCGGGCGACGTGTACTTCCGGGTGCGCGCCTTTCCCGGCTACGGCAAGCTCTCCGGCCGCGACGTGGACGACCTGCGCTCCGGCGCGCGCGTGGCCCCCGGCGAGGAAAAGGAAGACCCGCTGGACTTCGCCCTGTGGAAGGCGGCCAAGCCCGGCGAACCCTACTGGGAAAGCCCGTGGGGGCACGGCCGCCCCGGCTGGCACATCGAGTGCTCGGCCATGAGCGAAAAGCACCTGCCCCTGCCCCTGGACATCCACGGCGGCGGGCAGGACCTGGTCTTTCCCCACCACGAGAACGAAATCGCCCAGACCGAGGCGGCCCTCGGCAAGGACTTCGTGCGCTACTGGGTGCACAACGGCTTCGTGCAGGTGAACGCCGAAAAGATGTCCAAGTCGCTGGGCAACTTCCGCACCATCCGCGACATCCTGGAAAACTACCTGCCGGAAACCCTGCGCTACTTCCTGCTGACAAAGCACTACCGCAGCCCCATCGACTTCACCTTCGAGTCCATGGACGAGGCGGAAAAGAACCTCAAGCGCATCTACGAGGCGCTTGGCCTGCTGCACGCGGAACTCGAGCGCGAAAAGTGGACCCCCGGCCCCCTGCCCAGGGACGTGACCGAGGAATTCGAAGGGCTGCGCCAGGCCTTCACCGACGCCATGGAAGACGACATGAACACCGCGGCCGCCCTGGGCCACGTGTTCACCATGGTCCGTCTGGCCAACCGCATCCTGGACAACAAGGGCCAGCGCAAGACCGAGGGCGCGCGCGCCTTCTTCCGCGCCGTGCTGGACGAGGCCGCCGTGTGGTCCGCCGTGCTGGGCGTGTTCGGCCGCGAGCCCGCCGGGTTCCTGGCGGAACTGCGCGCCTGCCGCGTGGCCCGCAAGGGCATCGACCCGGCCAGGGTGGACGGACTGTTGCAGGCCCGCATCGCCGCCCGCGCCGACAAGGACTTCGCCCGCGCCGACGCCATCCGCGACGAGATCGCCGCCCTCGGCATAGAGGTGCGCGACACGCCTTCCGGCGCGGTGTGGGACGTGCTATGATCCGCGCATGACCACCCGCTTCCGCCACTCTTCCGCGCCCCGCACCGGCTGGCTTCGCGCCCGCCTGCGGGGTGCGTTTGCCCTGTGCCTGTGCGCGCTCGTGCTGTTGGGCCAGGCCCTGCCCGCCTTCGCCCCGCCCGCCGGGGCCTTCCTTGGCGACTTCACCGTCAAGGACGAGGTGGAACTGGGCAAGAAGTTCAACGTGCTCATCAAGGCCCGCCTGCCGCTGGTGGAAGACCCGGAGGTGAAGGAGTACGTGCGGTCCATCGTGGAACGGCTGAAGGCGGTGGTGCCGCCGCAGCCCTTCGACTTCGAGACCAACGTGCTGCTGCACAACGCGGTCAACGCCTTCGCCAGCCCCGGCGGGTACATCTTCGTGCACACCGGGCTGCTGATGGCCATGGAGCACGAAAGCGAGGTGGCGGGCGTGCTGGCCCACGAAATGGCCCACGTCACCCAGCGCCACATCGCCAACCGCATCGAGAAGTCGCAGCGGGTCACCCTGCTCAGCCTGGCCGGGGCGCTGGCCGGGGCCTTCATGGGCGGCGGGGGCAGCGGCAAGGGCGCGGCCATGGCCGGGTCCATGGCGGCCGGGCAGGCGGCCATGCTCAACTACAGCCGCATCGATGAATCCGAGGCCGACCAGGTGGGCATGCAGTATCTTGTGGCGGCGGGCTTCCGGCCCGACGGCATGGCCGGGGCCTTCGAAAAGCTGCGCCGCCAGAGTTGGATGACCGGCACCGACGTGCCCACCTATCTCAGCACCCACCCCAACCTTACCGACCGCATCAGCGAGGTGCGCCTGCGCGTGGAACAGCAGCCCGCCAGCGTGCGCAACCGGCAGGACGACGACGAACGCTTCCGCCGGGTGCAGTTGCTGGTGCGCGCCCGCTACGCGGACGCCACCATCGCCCTGCGCACCTTCGAGCAGGCCAAACCCGACGACTGCATGTCGCAACTGGGGCGGGCCATCCTGTATTCGCGCCTGAACCGGGTGGGCGAGGCCACGGCGGCCTTCGACCGGGCGCTGGCCTGCAACCCCAGGGACCAGTTGGTCTGGCGCGAGGCAGGGCGGTTCCACTACACCAAGGGCGACCGCCACCGCGCCGCGCAGATGCTGCAACGCGCCGTGCTGATGAACTCGCGCGACTACATGGCCCTGTTCTTCTACGCGCGCCTGCTGTTCGACACGGGCCAGCGCAACGAGGCGTACACCTACTACAAGGAAGTGCTGCGCCACCTGCCCGAGGATTCCGAGGTGCACGACTACTACGGCCGCGCCCTGGGCATGGACGGGCAGGTGTTCAAGGGCTACCTGCATCTGGCGTACAGCGCGCTGTACGCCAACGAGAAGGACAAGGTGGAGCAGTTGCGCGACAAGGCGCGGGCGGTCATCCGCACGCCCGAGGACCAGGCGGACCTGGAGCGCTTCGACTCCAGGTACCAGGAACGCAAGGCGTTCTGGTAGCGGGCTCCGGAGCCCGCGGCCTCGCTCCGGCGCGGCCATGATCACACCGGCATCACCACTCCGAAGGAACCGACATATGGAATTGAAGGGTACCACCATCCTTGCCGTGCGCGACGCGGGCGGCGTGGCCATGGCCGGCGACGGCCAGGTGACCATGGGCCAGAGCGTGGTCATGAAGCACACCGCCCGCAAGGTGCGCCGCCTGTACCGCGACCGGGTGCTGGCGGGCTTCGCCGGGGCCACGGCCGACGCCTTCACCCTGTTCGAGCGCTTCGAGGCCAAGCTGGAGGAATTCGGCGGCAACCTCACCCGCGCCGCCGTGGAACTGGCCAAGGACTGGCGCAAGGACAAGTACCTGCGCAGGCTGGAGGCCATGCTGCTGGTGGCCGACGCGGAAACCATCCTCATCCTCACCGGCACCGGCGACGTCATCGAGCCGGACGACGGCATCGCCGCCATCGGCAGCGGCGGCCCCTATGCCCTGTCCGCCGCCCGCGCCCTGTCCCGGCACACCGCGCTGGACGCGGAAGCCGTGGTCCGCGAGGCCATGGGCATCGCCGGTGAGTTGTGCGTGTTCACCAACGGCCACCTGACCGTGGAAACGCTGCGGCGCGACGCGGACGCCCCGGCATGACGGCGGCCGCCGTCACCCTGCGCGCGGGATGCAAGGTCAACCTGTACCTGCGCATCACCGGCGTGCGGCCCGACGGCTACCACGAACTGGACACCCTGTTCCTGCCCCTGCCGGAACCCTGCGACCTGCTGCACGTGACGCCCCGCGCGGGCCAGGGCATTGCCTTCTCCTGCACCGAACCGGACGTGGACCCGGCCCGCAACACTGTGACGGCCGCCTACGAGGACTTCGCCACGGCCACCGGCTTTCGCCCCGGCCTTGCGGTGCATCTGGAAAAAGGCATCCCCCACGGCGCGGGCCTGGGCGGAGGCAGCGCGGACGCGGCAGCGCTGCTGCGCCATCTTGCCGCGCTGTGCGCGGAACAGGCCCCCGGCAAGGCCCCCGCGCCCGAAACCCTGCGGACCATCGCGGCAGGGGTGGGGGCCGACGTGCCGTTCTTTCTCATGGACGGCCCGGCGCGGGCCACCGGCATCGGCGACGCGCTCACCCCGCTTCGGCCCGGCGGACTCGCAGCCCTGGGCCTTGCGGGCATGCACCTGGTGCTGGCCTGTCCGCCCATACGCGTTTCCACGCCCTGGGCCTACCGGGCCTGGGACGCCGCCAACCCTTCCGTACCCGGCAGCCACGCGGAAGCCGGACAGGGCGCGAAATCATTGCGCCCTTGCTTGACATCCGAAAGTCTAGAAGATAGAAATCCACTCTCTCGCGGACCGTGGCTGACCAACAGCTTTGAACCGGTTGTTTTTCAGGCACATGCAACCCTGCGCCGAACCAAGGAATTTCTTCTTCGACGCGGGGCCTGTGCCGCGCTGATGAGCGGGAGCGGCGCCAGCCTGTTCGCCCTGTTCAGAAAGCACGGCACGGCGCGCGATGTGGCCGAAGCTCTTCGCAACGACAACATCGTGGCCTTTTTGCACGCGCTGTGAGATGCGCGCCGCCCGGCGGCGCACGCAGGCCAGCCCCTGCGTCAAAGCACATATTTCCCTGATGCTGGGGTGTCGCCAAGCTGGTAAGGCAACGGGTTTTGGTCCCGTCATCCGAGGGTTCGAGTCCTTCCGCCCCAGCCATTTTTCCGATGACGCTTGCCATCGCAACCACAAGCCGGAAGTCGAAACATGCACGGTGATCTGAAGATTCTTACCGGCACGTCGAACCCCGCCCTTGCCAAGGCCATCTGCGACCACCTGGGTTGCCAGCTCACCCCGGCCCTGTGCGAGACATTCAGCGACGGCGAGATTCGCATCGAGATCGGCGACAACGTGCGCGGCGACGACGTGTTCGTCGTCCAGGCCACCTGCTCGCCCGTCAACTACAATCTGATGCAGCTGTGCCTGATGCTGGATGCGCTGAAGCGCGCCAGCGCCGGCCGCGTCACCGCCGTGGTGCCCTACTACGGCTACGCCCGCCAGGACCGCAAGGTCAGCCCCCGCGCGCCCATCAGCGCCAAGCTGGTGGCCGACTTCCTGACCACCGCGGGCACCGACCGCGTGGTCACGGTGGACCTGCACGCCGGGCAGATCCAGGGCTTCTTCGACGTGCCGGTGGACAACCTGTACGCGCAGCCGGTCATTCTCGACTACCTGCGCCCGTACGCGGGCAACATCGTCATCGTCTCGCCCGACGCGGGCGGCGTGGAGCGCGCCCGCTCGTTCGCCAAGAAGCTGAACGCGGGCCTGGCCATCATCGACAAGCGCCGTGACCGTCCCAACCAGGCCTCGGCCATGCACGTCATCGGCGACGTCAAGGACAAGATCGCCATCGTGGTGGACGACATGATCGACACCGCGGGCACCATGTGCGCGGCGGGCGAGGTGCTGCTGAAGAACGGGGCCAAGGAAGTGATGGCCTGCGCCACCCACCCCGTGCTGTCCGGCCCGGCCATCGAACGGCTGTGCAATTCCACCTTCTCGCAGGTCATCATCACCGACACGGTGCCCCTGGGCGACAAGCTGGCCGCCTGCGGCAAGCTGAAGGTGCTGTCCGTGGCCGGGCTGCTGGCCAAGGCCATCCACAACATCCACACCGAATCCTCGGTGAGCGTGCTTTTCGTATAAGCAATTCACATTCCGACGCGGGGCGGGATGCCTACGCGGGAATGAATTTAAGGAGAACTGCAATGTCCGAACTGAAGACTCTGAGCGTGCGCAAGCGCGACGGCCTTGGCAAGGGCGCCAACCGCAAGCTGCGGGCCGAAACCCTGGTTCCCGGCGTGTTCTACAACGCCGAGGGCCTGAACGTGCCGGTCGTGATGGACACGCTTCCCGTCGAGAAGATGTTCGAAGCCGTGGGCCGCACCACCGTCTTCAACATCGAACTGGACGACAACGGCGCCAAGTCCACCTACCCGGCGCTGTTCTGGCAGATCCAGTATCACCCGGTGAAGAACCGCTTCTCGCACATCGATTTTCGCGGCGTGGACCTGGAAAAGCCCGTCAAGATCCGCGTGCCCCTCGAATTCACCGGCACCGCCAAGGGCGTGAAGGTGGGCGGCAAGCTGGAAGTGTACCGCGAAGCGCTGGACATTTCCGCCAAGCCCCTGCTGATGCCCAGCAAGATCACCATCGATCTGACCGACCTCGAAATCGGCAAGACCATAAGCGTGAATGACCTGCCCCTAGGCGAAGGCGTCTGCGCCGTTGCCGACCGCAACTTCGCCATCGTGGCCGTCGTCTCGCCCAAGGGCGAGGAATAGCGCCTGAGGCCGGGAACGCCGCAGCAGTCCGCCGCATCCCGATGCGGGCGTGACACGCGGCTTCCCACGGTTTGGACCGCGGTTTCCCCCGGCCCCGCGCACCAGCGCGGGGCCGGTTTCCGCGTTTCCGGAACCCGGCCCGCACCCCCGTAGCGCAGCGGCCGGACCCGCCTGGCCGAACTCGTCTGGCGGACCCGTCTGACCATCCTGCCAGCCCTGCCGCCGCGCCATCCATCGCGCCGCCCCGCAACGGCAACCGCCGCTGAACCGTCAACCACCCCCATCGCGCATGAACGTCGCCGGTCTCATCGTCGGCCTGGGCAATCCGGGCAAGGAATACGAACGCACGCGCCACAACCTGGGCTTCATGGCCGTGGACGCCCTGATGGACTCGGCCGCCCGCGAACCGGGCGGCGGGTGCGACCAGCTTTCCGGCGGCAAGAAGAAGTACGACCTGTGGCGCTGCCGCATCACGCCCTCAGGCGACCCGTGGCTGGTGGCCAAGCCGCAGACCTTCATGAACCTGAGCGGCGAGGCGGTGCTGGCCATCGCCTCGTACTACCGGGTGAAGCCTGCCGCCATCCTGGTGGTGCACGACGAACTGGACATCCCCCTCGGCCGCATGAAGTTCAAGACCGGGGGCGGCAACGCCGGGCACAACGGGCTGAAGTCCATCACCCAACTGCTCGGCACGCCTGATTTCCACCGCCTGCGCCTGGGCATCGGGCGCTCGCCCCACGGCGGCGAGACCACCAACTGGGTGCTGGGCCGCCTGACCGGCCCGGAACAGGACGCGCTGGACAAGCTGCTGCCCGCCGCCGTGCAGGCCATGACCATCTTCGCCACCCAGGGCGCGGCCGCCGCCACCCAGTTCGCCAACGCCTGCAAGCCGGAATGACGCGGCGCCCGCGCGGCGGCACGCCGTGCGATGGCCCCTGCCTGCCGGACCGGCTCCGCCCCCGCCGCGCACCACGCCGAAAGCCTTTCCGCATCGCAGCGTCCTTGCCAGCGTCCTTGCCACGGACAGCACTGCCGAACGCTGGCGGGATGGACTCTTGCTGCGGATTGGGATAAGCTGTTTTTTCCTGCCGAATTCAACCTTGTTTCCACCGCATGGAGTTCCGAGTGTTTGCCCAGGATCAACTCGTCGTCTACCCGGCTCAAGGCGTCGGCAAAGTCGAACGCGTCGAGTCGCAAGTGGTTGGCGGCGTTGCCACGGACTTCTATATCGTCCGCATCCTGGGCAACAACGTGACCCTCATGGTGCCCGTGCGCAATGCCGCCAACGTGGGGCTGCGCCCGCTATGCGCCCCGGAGCGCGGAGCCGAGATACTCGAATCCCTGCGCGACCGCACCGGCTTCACCGGCTACACCGGCCAGAACTGGAACCGCCGCTACCGTGAATACTCGGAAAAGCTGAAGAGCGGCGACCTGGCGGATGTTGCCTACGTGCTGCGCGAACTCTTGCTCATCGGCCGCGACAAGGAACTCTCGTTCGGCGAACGCCGCCTGCTGGAACAGGCCATGGGACTGATCACCCTGGAACTGGCCTGCGTGCTGGACCGCCCCCAGGACAACGTGCGCGGCGAAATCGAAGAGATGTTCCAGGATGTCTTGCAGGCCAGGGAAAAAAACGAATAGACCACTTGCCATCCCGTGTCGAATGGGCTAGGTAGCCCCTTGTACGGCGGGTGGAAGCAACCGAACGTTGCAACACCTCTCTTGCGGGTCCCCTCCCCTCCATTCCGGGCCACGAAAGCCCGGCACCGGACCCGGTACAGTGTTCCCGCCCGTCCACCTCAACGATTTTCCTTCATACCGTCACTCCGACAACAGTTCCCACTTGCGGACGGCTCGCCTTTGCGCGGTCTTTCCTGCCGTGTGGACGACTGTGGTTTCATCCTTCCATACACCCCCCACACCCTTCCAAAAGCAGTCCCCACCACGCCTATGAGGAAAAAGAAGAACGTCCAGGGTTCCGAGACGGCCATGAATCTTTCGGAACTCAAGATCAAGAGCATGAGCGAGCTCATGGAGCTTGCCGAGCAATACAACGTCGAGGGCGCCAGCGGCATGCGCAAGCAGGAGCTGATCTTCGCCCTGCTCCAGGCCTGCGCTTCGCAGAACGGCGCCATCTACGGCGACGGCGTGCTGGAGATACTGCCCGACGGTTTCGGCTTTCTGCGTTCGCCGCTGTGCAGCTACATGCCCGGCCCCGACGACATCTACGTCTCGCCCTCGCAGATCCGCCGCTTCAACCTGCGCAAGGGCGACGTCGTTTCCGGCCAGATCCGCCCGCCCAAGGAAGGCGAACGCTACTTCGCCCTGCTGAAGGTGACCGAGATCGGCTTCGAGCCGCCGGAAAACGCCAAGAATCTCGTACTGTTCGACAACCTGACGCCCATCTACCCCGACCGCCAGTTCATCATGGAGAACGGGGACAAGAACTACTCCAGCCGCGTCATCGACATGATGGCCCCCGTGGGCCGCGGCCAGCGCGGCCTGATCGTGGCGCCCCCCCGCACCGGCAAGACCATCCTGCTCCAGACCATCGCCAACTCCATCAACGCCAACCACCCGGATGCCTATCTCATCGTGCTGCTCATCGACGAGCGGCCCGAGGAAGTCACCGACATGGAACGCACGGTGAAGAACGCCGAAGTGGTCAGCTCCACCTTCGACGAGCCGCCGCAGCGCCACGTGCAGGTCTGCGAGATGGTGCTGGAAAAGGCCAAGCGCCTGGTGGAACGCAAGCGCGACGTGGTCATCCTGCTCGACTCCATCACCCGCCTGGGCCGCGCCTACAACGCCGTCACTCCCTCGTCCGGCCGCGTGCTGTCCGGCGGTCTCGACGCCAACGCCCTGCAACGCCCCAAGCGCTTCTTCGGCGCGGCGCGCAACATCGAGGAAGGCGGCAGCCTGACCATCATCGCCACCGCCCTCATCGACACCGGCTCGCGCATGGACGAAGTGATCTTCGAAGAGTTCAAGGGCACCGGCAACATGGAAATCTACCTGGAACGCCACCTTGCCGAAAAGCGCGTGTTCCCGGCCATCGACATCAACCGCACCGGCACCCGCAAGGAAGACCTGCTGCTGTCGGACGAGGTGCTCAACCGCGTGTGGATCCTGCGCAAGATCCTGGCGCCCATGTCGCCCATCGACAGCATGGAATTCCTGCTGGACAAGATGCGCGCCACCAAGAGCAACCGCGAATTCCTCAACGTGATGAACAAGTAGCGCAACGCGCCGCGCGTTCACGATACGGAAACATGAAGCCCGCCGTTCCCTGCATGGGAACGGCGGGCTTCTTCGGTTGCCGTTTCGTGGTGCGGCGGCCCGGCCTGCGCATCCAGGCAAACTGCCCGCCCCTCGTCCGGAGAGGGCGGGCAGTTTGGTATGCTGCTGTTGCCTGTCAGGCTGTCGGACCGCCGACATGGGCGTGCCTGTGCCTTGCCCCGCCGGGGCAGGGCCACGCTAGCCCCTGCCGCCTTCGGCCTTCATGTCGTTGATGAGGCCCAGCAGCACCTGCGACTGACGCGCCAGTTCCTGCGTAGCCTGGCTCGCCTCCATCATGGCCGTTGCCGTCTTGCTGGAAATGATGGCTACCTGTTCCACGGAGCGGTTGATTTCGTCGCTGGCGGCGGACTGTTCTTCGCTGGCTGTGGCGATGGAGCGCACCTGGTCGTTGGTCGAATCCACCAGCCCGACGATGCTGTGCAGGGTTTCGCCAGCCTGGCTGGCAAGGCCGGTGGCTTCCTGAATGGTTCCGATGGAACGGTCGACCCCGGCCACGCTCTTGCGGGTTCCTTCCTGAATGCCGCTGATGACCTGGCCCACTTCAGAGGTGGCTGTCATGGTCTTTTCGGCCAGCTTGCGAACTTCATCCGCCACAACGGCAAAGCCTCGTCCGGCCTCGCCCGCGCGGGCGGCCTCGATGGCGGCATTGAGGGCCAGCAGGTTGGTCTGGTCGGCAATGTCGGAAATGACGCTCATGATCTGGCCGATGCCCTCGGCCTGGCTGCTCAGGGTGTCCATATCCTGCTTGAGGTCAAGGCTCTGGCGGGAGACTTCGTTGATTCCCGCCACCACCCTGGAAACAACGGCCGCGCCTTCCTGCGCCTGCATGCGGGCCTGATCGGACATCTCAGAGGCATGCCCGGCATTGCTGGCAACCTCACGCACGGTGGCGTTCATTTCTTCCATGGCGGTGGCCGTTTCATTGACCCGTTGCGACTGCTCGTCCGAGCCGCGGCTGGACTGCTCGATCTGGACCGAAAGCTCTTCGGAGGCGGAGGTCAGGATGTCCACGACCCCTTCAAGCTGCTGCGCGGCCTGCAACATGCCTTCGGCCTTGGCGCGCTCGGCGGCCGCCTTGGCGGCATTGGCCTCCTCCGTGGCCCGTCGGGCCTGCTCGGCCTGCCGCGCGGCTTCGGCGCTTTTTTCCTCGGCTTCGGCTATTTTTTCCTTCATGGTGGCCACCATCTTCTGCATGACCTCGTATACGCCGCCGACCCGCGCTTGCGCCCGGAATTTCACGTCAAGGTTGCCCTGGGCCACTTCGTTCGCGACCTCGGCCAGATACCCGGGATCTTCGCCAAGCTGGCGCGTTACGTTGCGGGCCAGCAGGATGCCGGTGGCGACGGACAGCAGAACGCTGAAGCCCAGAACCACGTAGAGAAGCCTGCTGGCGGAATCGGACAGCTCGGCGTTCTGCTTGGCCAGCAAGGCCCCCTGCTCGCGCTTGGATTCCACAAGGGCGTCGACGGCTTGCTGGAAGCCTTCGGCTATTTCCCTGCCCCTGCCGGTCAGGAGTTCATAGGCTTCCCGGCCTTTGCCGGCGTCCTCCAGGGCCATGACCTCATCGACCATTCTCCTGAAATCCTGCATGGCGGATTTGAATTCGGCCATGGTCTTGCGCGCCTTGTCGGTGATCAGGGTCGCGTCCACCTCTTTGGAACCTTTGTCTACCAGGGCTCGCCACTGGGGAAGAACCTCGCGCGTGCGTTGTTTGACGGCCTCATTTTCCGTGGTGACGTAATCCAGTACATTGAGCCTGATGCGTTGAACATACGACACGACATCGATCAGTTCGCTCAACGGCGCCGCGACGCGGTTTGCCATGATCTCATCGGCCGCGCTCATGTCGTGCAGCCGTGAAACGGCAAAAAGCCCCACCCCCAAGGTTATCAGAGCAGAAAACAGGAACCCGGCCAGAAGTTTTGTTTGCAGTTTCATAGAGTATTCCCGGTTAGTGTTTTTTGCGCCATGCATGGGGGAAAGCGCACTGAGATATACGTAACTGATCGGCCGGGCCGTATTTCTGTTTACCCCCGGAACATATCAGCACATCTAAAAGCATTATGCTTTATAGGGAACATCGTCCCGTCGCAGGGTACACAACCCCGCCGCGCCGCAACCCGCCGCACGCAGCAGGGGCGGCCCGTGGCCGCCCCCGTGTATCGCTGCCGCCATGCATCCCTAGGGTACGCGCACGTTGACCATCATCCCCTGGTCCTCGTGCTCCAGGTTGTGGCAGTGGAACAGGAATGTCTGTTCGCCGGGATAGGCGGGCGCGCCGAAGTCCACGTCGGCCAGCACCGTCTCGCCGGGCCACACCAGCACCGTGTCCTTGAGGCCGAGGTCGGAGGGCAGCCTGCCCGCGCCGTCCACGGCCAGCGCGTGCACCTGCGCGGGGCTGCCCCGCCGCTCGCGCACCCGGAAGAAGTACCCGTGCAGGTGCATGGGGTGGGGCATGCTGCGGGCTGCGTTCTCCATGGCCCACGTCTCGCGCCGCCTGTCGGGCACGGCGATGGGAAAGCGGTCCATGGCGAAGGTCTGACCGGCGATGGTCCAGCGCTTGCCGTCCGCCTCCAGGCGCAGGGGGCGGATGAACGCGGGCGGGGCGGCGGGGCCGTCGGGCTCCGCCCATGCCGCGCCTGCGGCAAACCGCTCCGGAATCTTGCGCTCGTACCGTTCGGCCCTGTCCACGGAAACCCGCAGGATCGGGTAGTCCCTGCCTTCGGCAAGCCCGCCGTCGGCCATGCCGTCCCCGCCATGCGCGCCGTGCCCGCCGCCGGAACCGCCAGAACTGGCGGACATGGGCATGGTGGCCTGGGTCATGCCGTGCGGCATGCCATGGATTTGGGGAGCATGGGAACTTCCATGTCCGCCCCCCATGTCCTGGACGTCGCCAGTCCCTGCCTGCGCCGCCCCGGCGTGCGCGCCGTGTCCGTCCCCTCCTGCCGGGTGGTCCATCTCGTTGTGCATGGGGTCGAAGGGCTGGTTGCGCAGCCACACCTGGTCGCCCGCCTCCCGGCCGCTCAGGTCCAGCAGCACTTCCGCCCGCTCGCCCGGAGCGAGGAACAGCGTGTCCACCCGGTGCGGCGCGGGCAGGAACCCGCCGTCATTGGCCACAAGGATCATGGGGACGCGCGTTCCGGCCCTGCCCGGCCCGCTGCCGTCCCCCTGCACGAAGGCCAGGTTGAAAATGCGCGCCGTGCTGCCGTTGAGCAGCCGGAACCGGTACACGCGGGTGGACGCGGACAATGTGGGCAGGTGCGCGCCGTTGACCAGCACCCGGTCGCCCAGATAGCCCATGAACAAATCATCCTGCGTGGGCGCGTAGACCAGCCCGCCATCCGGGCCGATGCGCTTGTCCTGCAACACCAGTGGAATGTCGGTGACCCCAAGGGTCAGGTCCAGCTCGCGCGCGAAGGCGCGTTCCTCGTCGTCGCGCACGATGAACAACGAGGCCAGCCCCAGGTAGGCCTGCCGTGCCGTGTCCCCGTGCGGATGCGGATGGTACCAGAAGGTGCCCGCCCGGTTGGTGACGGGAAAGGCATAGTCGTAGTGCGCGCCCGGCCCCACCGCGTACATGGGGTGCCCGGCCTGTTGCCACGGGCAGTCCACGCCGTGCCAGTGGATGATGGTGTCCGGACCGGCGGCCCCGTGCCCCCCGTGCCCGTCATCGTGCCCGCCGGGGGCCGGTCCCAAGGGGCCCAACCCGTTCACCAGCCGCACGGCGAACTCCTGCCCCTTGTCCAACACCAGCACGGGATTGTGGTACGCACGCCCTTGGTACTCCGCCGTATAGGCCAGCATGGGGCCGCCCGTGGCGGGCAGCAGTCCGGGCTGCGGCGCGGCGGTCAGCGTGAACGGCTCCGTGGGAGCCAGCAGCCCGAACAAGCCGGACTGGCCGGGCAGGGGCAGTGGCCCCCCGGACGTGAGTTGCCCAGTGGCCGCCCAACTCCGGCCCGCCCAACGCGGGAGGGAGGCGGCCAGGCACAGTCCCAGGGTCGAGCCTGCCCACAGGCGCAGGAAATCCCGTCGGTTCAGCATACGCGGGGCGGAACCGGCACGGCCGCGCCGGGAACGATGGTGCCGACCCGATATGGCAGACATGGTGGACATGGCGTACCTCCTGACAAACGTGCTGCGGCGTCGCGCACCAGGGGCGCGAACCGGCGGATGGACCAAGGATACACCAACCCCGGCTCGCTGCAACCTTGCAGGGCGGAGAACAGCGCAACGGCGCGCCGCCACGGCATGCCCACGCAAAAGCGCCCCGGCCTGTCGGCCGGGGCGCTTTTGCACCCGCCACACCCACCTCCCGGACGAGGCGAATATATTGACATTGCCACCCGACTGCGCGGGCTCACACCACTGGTGCGTCGCCCCCCACGGCCACCCGCACCCGGTTGCGGCCTTCCCGCTTGGCCTCGTACAGGGCCTGGTCGGCCTGGTCGAACAGGCTGTCCGCCAGCGGTTCGGCCAGGCCCGGCCGGGCGTGGGCCACGCCCGCGCTCAGGGTCACGCGCACGCCGTGCTCCACCACCTGTCCCTGCCCGTCGCGGATGGCGAAACTGACGTTCTCCAGCCCGGCGCGCACCGACTCGGCGATCTCGCCCGCGCGCAACGCACCCTCGCCGGTGAGCACCAGGGCGAATTCCTCGCCGCCGAAGCGCGCCACCACAGAGGCGCATTCACCGGCCCCGGCGCCCACGCTGCGGTTGCAGTCATCGACCTTGCGGCGCAGCACCTCGGCCACGGTGCGCAGCACCTGGTCTCCGATGCGGTGGCCATGCTGGTCGTTGATATGCTTGAAGCGGTCCACGTCGAACAGCACCAGCGCCAGGGCGGTCCCGCCCTGCCAGGCCACCTCGCCCGCCGCCAGCGCCCTCTCGAAGGCGCGTCGGTTGCCAAGGCCGGTGAGCGGGTCGGTGACGGTCAGCTCGCCCACGCGGGCGGCATCGCTGTCCATCTGTTCGCGCATCTCGCTGAAGGTGGCCCGCAGCAGGCGCACCACCTCGGCCGGGTCCAGCCCGCTTTCCACGGCGCGCACGCTTTCCTGCTCCAGCTTGTCCATGTCGCCGCGCCGCTGGTGCAGCATGGAGCGGAATTCGCGGGCCAGGCGTTCGGTTTCCTGAAGGGCCTCGCGCATGCGGCACTCGTAGGGCTCCACGCGGATGTCGCGGTCCGCCCGCAGCACGTCGTGATAGCTTGTCTCGCTGAAGTCGCGCCGGTTCAGCACGTCCACCAGCAATTGCTGGATGCGTGCCTTCTGGGCGTCGCTGAGGGTGCTGAACTCGCCCAGCCCGCGCATGTAGAAGATCAGCGTGCGCCACTTGCCGTCGCGCGGCACGCCCGCGCGGTCCAGCATGTCGCACAGTCGCCCATCCCCCGAAAAGGCGCATTCCTGGCGCGTACAGTTGCAGGTGTTGTCGGCCATGTGTGTTTCGTCCTCCGCACGGGAAGCATGTTCCGCATGCGCATCGGGCACCGTGCGTATGCGCCGCCGCGTGGGGCCAACGGCTGTCCGTTGGAACCCAGTACGCGACAGGGCGGCCCCATGGCCGCCCCTCATTCTATCCGTGAATGCGTTGCGGCGCCACTGACGCCGCACGGGTTCTAGCTTTCGTAGTACGAACGCAGCATCTGGCTGCGCACCGGGTGGCGCAGCTTGCGCAGCGCCTTGGCCTCGATCTGCCGGATGCGTTCGCGGGTGACGTTGAACAGCTTGCCCACTTCCTCAAGAGTGTGGTCCGACTTCTCGCCGATGCCGAAGCGCTTGCGCAGCACCTGCTCCTCGCGCGGGGTAAGGTCGGCCAGGACGGAGGCGATCTGCTCCGACAGCTTGGTGTTGACCACCTCTTCCGCCGGGGCCACGGCCTTCTTGTCCTCGATGAAGTCGCCGAGGCTGGAATCTTCCTCGTCGCCGATGGGCGTTTCGAGCGAGATCGGTTCCTTGGCGATCTTCAGCACCTTCTTCACCTTGTCGATGGGGTAGTCCATGCGCTCGGCGATTTCCTCGGGGGTGGGGTCGCGCCCCAGTTCCTGCACGAGGTAGCGCGAGGTGCGGATGAGCTTGTTGATGGTCTCGATCATGTGCACCGGAATGCGGATGGTGCGGGCCTGGTCGGCGATGGCGCGGGTGATGGCCTGGCGTATCCACCACGTGGCGTAGGTGGAGAACTTGTAGCCGCGCTGGTATTCGAACTTGTCCACCGCCTTCATCAGGCCGATGTTGCCTTCCTGGATCAGGTCCAGGAACTGCAACCCGCGGTTGGTGTACTTCTTGGCGATGCTGACGACGAGGCGCAGGTTGGAGCGGATCAGTTCCTGCTTGGCGCGCATGGCGTGGGTGTTGCCGCGCTTGATGCGCCACAGCACTTCCTCGAGGTCCGTGACGTTATGGCAGCACTTGTCCTGCAACCGGTTCAGGATTTCGATCTTGCCGATGATCATTTCCTTGAACGAGAACAGTTCCTCCACCGTCATGCCCAGCGCCTCGGACGCGGCCACGGGGTTCATCTCGCGCGCTTCCAGCATGCGGAAGATGTCCTGGATCTCGACCTGGGTCTTGCCCGTGGACAGGATGTAGGCGGAAAGGTCGCGCTGGCAGTTGTGCATCTGCCGCACGTAGTCCTCCACCGTCTCGATGATCCGGTCGATGAGGGTCTTTTCCAGCTTGATGTCGCGCAGGCGGTTGACGATGTCTTCCTTGAAGCCCAGGATTTCCTTCTGGATGGCGGTGACCCGGCGTTCCAGGGTGCAGCAGTCGTCCAGCTTGGAGTAGACCTTGCGCTTCTTCTTGTAGGTATGCTTGATCTCGTCCAGCAGCAGGATGACCCGCGAGCGCTGGTTCATCTCGTCTTCGCTGGGGTCGTCTTCCTCGATGGTCTTGACGACGTCCTTCAGCTTGATGCGGTTCTGCTTGAGGTCCTCGCCGACGTTGATCAACTCCTCGACGGCCACCGGCACTTCCACCAGGGCGTACAGCACGTCCTGCTCGCCGAGTTCGATCTTCTTGGCGATCTGCACCTCGCCGTCGCGGTCCAGCAGCGGCACCGCGCCCATCTCGCGCAGGTACATGCGTACCGGATCGGTGGAGCGCGACGAGTAGTCCGCCGACTCCTCGTCCTCCACCAGGTCCAGCCCCGGTTCGCCGGCGGGTTCCTCTTCCGACTCGCCAGGCGACACGGATATCTTCTTGCCGTCCTTCTCGGTATCGACGATGGCGATTTCCAACTGGTCGAAGATCCCGATGATCTCCTCGATCTGCTCGGGCGTGTTGACCTCTGCCGGCAGGGCCTTGTTGACCTCGTCGAAGGTCAGAAAGCCGTTCACCTTGCCTTTGGCGATGAGCGACTTGATCTGCTGAATATCCTTGATGTTACCCATTCGATCTCCCCAACGTTTCCTGAAGGGCCCTGAGCAATTCGATGCCTGCGGCAGGGTCGGTGGAAGTCGCCGTCTGGCGAAGGGCGGCCATCATGCTCGATGCGCCGAGTTCCCGTGTGGTCACCGATTCGATGCCGGAAAGCAGATCCTGCAATTCCTCGAGTTCCTTGTCGCGGGGCGGGACATCGCCCGTCCTGCACCTGATCCAGAATTCCTTTTCGCGTTCCGAAAGATTGGGCAGCAGCTGTTCCGGCTCCGCGCCGTGGCGGGCCATCTTGGCCCACAGTTCGCGCGCCCAGGGGCTGGCCAGCACCAGCTCGGCCCCTGCCTCGCGCAGGCGGACGAAATGGTGCGGGTAGCGCACCAGAAAGAACATCACCGCCCGGTCGCGCCTGGCGGGGGCGTCGCCGCTGGTGGGCGCGGCGTCCACCCGGCGTTGCGGCGCGGGCTGGCGCGCATCCCGCGCACCGGGTGCGCCCGATACGGCAGCCGCCGCGCCCTTGTAGAAATCTCCCGAAAGCCCCTCGCGGATGGCTTCCTCGCGGATGCCGAGGCCGGAGGCGATGCGCGACAGAAAGCGCGACGCCAGCAGCTGCCCGTCCGCGTGGCCCGCCCCGGCCTGCCGCAACAGGCTGCGCGACCACTCCAGCGCGTCGCCCGGCGAATAGAGCGTGCGCAGGGTGTCGATGCAGAAATCCAGCCCGTCGGGCGCGCTCTTGCGCAACGCCTCGAAGGCGTCCTTGCCCTGGTCGTGCAGCAGGCTGTCGATGTCCTCTCCGTCGGGCAGCAGCACCACCTTGCAGCGCATGCCGCGCGTGAGCAGCATTTCGCAGGCGCGCATGGCCGCCTTGCGGCCGGGATTGTCGCCGTCGAACAGCAGTTCCACCGTGGAGCAGAAGCCCCCCAGGCGCTTGACCTGTTCCGGCGTCAGCGCGGTGCCCAGCACGCCGCAGGCCATGTTGTAGCCGTACTGGTGCAGGGTCAGCACGTCCATGTACCCTTCGGTGAGCATGGCCGTCTTGTGCTGGGTCATGGCCCGGCGCGCCTGGAACAGCCCGTAGAGGTGCTCCCCTTTCTTGTAGATGGCCGAATCGCTGCTGTTGATGTACTTGGCCTGGTCCTCGTCGGCGATGATGCGCCCGCCGAAGGCGATGACCTGCCCGGCCAGGTTCTTGATGGGAAAGATCATCCGGCCCCGGAAGCGGTCGAACATGCGGCCCGAATCGTTGCGCGAAAGCAGCCCCGCCTGCGCGGAGTCCGCCTGCTGAAAGCCCGCCCGGCGCAGCGCGTCCGCCAGGGCCGACCATTCGCGCAGGCTCCAGCCAAGCTCGAACGCGTTGACGATCTCCGGCGAAAGCTGGCGCCGCGCGATGTAGTCGCGGCATTCCTGCCCGGCGGGGATGGTCAGGTTGCGCCGGAAATGCTCGCGCGCCACGTCGTACATGCGCAGGCACTGCCGTTTGAAGGACTGTTCGCGCTGGACCTTGGGGTCCGGCTTCCAGTCGTCCTCCAGCGAGACGCCCGCCTCTTCGGCCAGGGCTTCCAGCGTCTCGCGGAATTCCAGCCCGTGGATGCGCCCGTAGAAATCGAAGATGTCGCCCGAAGCCTGGCAGCCGAAGCAGTAGAAAAATCCTTCCTCCTCGTTGATGGAGAAGGAAGGCTTGGTCTCCTGGTGGAACGGGCACGGCGCCATCCAGCGCGAACCGCCGGTGTGGCGCAGCTCGACATAGCGACGCGCCACCTCCACGAGGTTCAGGCGGGCCTTGATGGCCTGCACGACCGAGCCGTCCCTGCGTTTCATGCCGCCGTTCCGGTGTTCCGGGTACGCGAAAGGGAGGACCGCGCGGTGCGCGGGCCGCCCTGTTTCATTTCCACCGCTTTCTGCAACTGGACCAGCTTGGGGACTGTTTCTAAATTGTCCTTTCGCTCGTTGACTTCGTCAAACTTCACCTGCCATATCGGTCAAATACGATAAGAGTATACTCCCTCATGGCAGGTTCGTTTTCCTTGCCAACAAACGAAACCCCTAATTTAGAAGCAGCCCCCTACTTGAGTTCGATGATGGTCACGCCGTCGCCGCCCTGGTCTTCCGGGGCCAGCGCGAACGATTTCACGGCCGGAAACGTTCTGAGGAATGCGTGAATTTCCTTGCGCAGGGCCCCGGTGCCACGGCCGTGGATGGCCTCCACCGCCGACATGCCCGCGAGCAGGGCCTTGTCAAGCGCGCGCGACAGTTCGCTTACGGCAACATCAGCACGCATCCCGCGCAAGTCAACCCTCATGGACGCGGTGGCGTCCGAAATGGTGCGGGTCACCGCGCCAACGGCCACATGAGGCTTTTCGTCGGATGCGGCCAGGTCTTTAGCCTCGGCCCACATGGTCACGCCGCTCAGGTCCACGCGCACCCGGCCGCGCCGGGCGTCCACCTCGACCACGCTGCCCTTCTTGCCCCACGGCACGTAGCGCACGGCCTGCCCGGCGCGCAGGGTTTCCACCTGCAACGCGGGGGACTGGGGAGCGCCGGACGCGTCCGTCGCGCCATCGGCATCGCCGTTGCCCGCCACGCCGCCCACCAGCCGAGCGCGGGTTTCCGCCAGGGCCTTCAGGGCCTGCTTGTGGCTGACCTTGCCGGACTTCCATTCCTGAAGCACGGCCTTGGCCTGCCCCTGCACCGATTCGAACAGGGTGCGGCGCTCGCGCTCGAAGCGTTCGTCGAGCTTGGTCCGCTTGTCGCGCAGGCGGGCCTCTTCGGCCCGCAGCGAGGAAATTTCCGATTCACGCTGCACGGCCAGGGCGTTCAGGCGGTCCACCAGGGCGCTGGTGTCCTCCCCGTCCAGCAGCAGGTACTGTTCGGCGCGGCGCAGCACCGCCTCCGGCAGGCCGTGCTCGCGGGCCACGTCCAGGGCCTGGCTGGCCCCCACCTGATCGTAGGCCAGACGGAACAATGGGCGCTTGGTGGCGGGGTCGAACAGCACCGAGGCGGCGCGCACCTTCTCGCGGGTCAGGGCGTACGCCTTCAGCGCCGGGAAGTGGGTGGCGGCCACCACCGTGGAACCGGCGTCCATCACCTCGTCCAGCACGGCCTGGGCCAGGGCCGCGCCCTGGGCCGGGTCCGTGCCCGCGCCGAATTCGTCCAGGATCACCAGCGCGCCGGGACCAAGGCGGTCCCACACCCCGCTCAGGTGGCGGATCTGCGCGGTGAAGGTGGACACGTTGTCCTCAAGGCTCTGCTCGTCGCCGATGAAGGCGAAGATGTCGGTCCAGAACGGCAGCGAACTGCCGGGGCGCACCGGCATGGGCAACCCGGCCAGGCCCATCAGCGCGATGAGCCCCAGCGTCTTCAGGCACACGGTCTTGCCGCCCGCGTTGCCGCCGCTGATGACCAGGCCGAGCTGGCCGGGCAGAAGTTCTATGTCCACGGCTTGCGGACCGTGACCTGTGGCGGCCGCGCCCTTGCCAGCGGCATGCGGGACGCGGGAAGCGGGCCGTGCGGATTGCGCGGAGGCCGTCCCGTCCTTCCCGCCGCGCGCGGCGGCCAGGGCCAGCAGCGGATGGCGCGCCCCCAGCAGGGAGACCTGCCCGCCCTCGGTGATGGACACGGCCCCGGCGTCGCCGAACTCCTCGAACCGGGCGGACAGGGCGCAGCGCGCGCACAGCACGTCGCCCTCCACCAGCAGGTCGTACGCGCCGCGCACGGCTGCCAGTTCGTCGCGGACAAGGTCGGTGAGATAGCGCAACACCTTGCGCTCTTCCTCGCGCTCCTCGCGCTTCAGTTCCTGGAGGCCGTTGTTCAGCTCCACCAGGAACATGGGCTCGAAGTAGCAGGTTTCGCCGGTCTGCGAATAATCGTGGATGATGCCCTGCAACCGCCCCTTGAAGTTGGACTTCAGCGGCAGCACGTACCGGTCGGACGAGAGGGTCATGAACTCGTCCTGCAGGTAGTGGCCGATGTTGTAGCGCTGGGCGTATTCCTTGACCTTGCGGGTGCACTGCTGGTGGATGCGCCGGATTTCGCCGCGCACCAAGGATAGTTCGGGCGAGCTTTCGTCGCGCAGCAGGCCGTCGTCGGACACGCAGCGGTCAAGGCCGGAAACGGTGCGCTGGGGCAGCGGGTGGGCATCCACCAGGCCGGTCAGCAGGTCCCAGCGGCCGCCGGTGGACTGGCTCTCGCGGATGGAAGCGGCCAGTTTGCGGGCCAGCCCCAGGGTCTGGCGCAGGGCCCACAGCGCGTCCAGGTCCAGCACCGTGGCCGGGGCGTCCAACGCGCGGAACACGCCGCCCAGCGGGGGAAAGGAAGAGAGGCGGAATCCCGTGTGCCCGGCCCAGCGCCGCGCCTCGTCGAACAGGGCGGCGGCGTGGTGCACGGCCTCGACGCCGGCCAGCGGGCGCACGGCGAGGGCCGCTTCCGCTCCGGCTTCGGAAACGCACAATCCGGCAAGGTGGTTGAGCACCTTGCCGAATTCCAGCACCTGAAGGCTGCGGGATTCCATGCGCGAGGCTACCCCTGCAGGCGGGCGCGTACGGTGGCGGAAAGCGCCTTGCCGTCCACCCGGCCCTTGTGGGCGTTCATGATGGCCTGCATCACCCGGCCCATGTCCTGCGGGCCCTTGGCCCCTGTTTCGGCGATGGCGGCGGCGATGGCGGCATCCAGTTCGCCGCCTTCCAGCGGGGTGGGCAGGTATTCGCGCAGGACGACCAGTTCCGCCTGTTCCTTGTCGGCCAGGTCGGTACGGGAGGCGGCGGTGAACTGTTCGATGGAGTCCTGCCGCTGCTTGGCCTGCTTCAGCACCACGTCGAGCAGTTCCGCCTCGGTGACCGGACGCATCAGCTCCACTTGCAGGTTCTTGGCGGCGGTCTTCAGCATGCGCAGCACGCCCAGGCGCACCGCGTCCTTGGCCTTGTAGGCCGACACGTAGTCCTTCTCGATGCGTTCGGAAAGATTCATGGTCGCCACCGGATGCGGGAGGATGGGGTTCCGGAAATACGGAATACGGGAAACCCGGAAGACCTCCGGGTTTCCCGTTCCAGACATGGTGCGGACCGCATGCGCGGGCCGTTCACGCACCGGCGGCTTAGGCCATGTTCATCTTCCTGATCTTCTTCAGGAGACGCTTGCGGGCGGCCGCCTTCTTCTTCTTGCGCATCACGCTGGGCTTTTCGTAGTGCTGACGCTTCTTCATTTCGGAAAGAACGCCGGCCTTCTCGACCTGCTTCTTGAAGCGACGCAGCGCGATGTCGAAGTTGTATTCGTCGTCGTTAAGATACACACCGGGCAAAGAAATCACCCCCTTCGCCAGAAATCCCCTTGCGGGGTGGGTGCAAGCGGGCTGTATACATCGCCCGGACATAAAAGGCAAGCCCTGCCCGCACCCGCCAGGAATGAACCTGGTTGGGCCGTACCGGACAGGGCCGAAAAAAGAACCCGTTGGCGACGCCGCACGCGGCGGCCGGAAACGGGTGGAAAGCTCGCGCGTTAGTGATGCCCCTCGGAATGGCACCCGCCCTTGCAGGATTCCATCACCGACTTGAGGATCACGTAGCCCACGCCGCTGCAGATCACGAACAGGACGCCGTACAGCACGCCGAAGAAGATGGCGTGGTCGGGCATCCACCACGGGATGTCCTGCGGCAGGGGGCTGTGGATGGTTTCACCGTGCAGCATGTCGTTCCTCCGACCCTACTTGATCGAGTCCTTGAGGGTCTTGCCGGGGCGGAACTTGACCACCTTGGACGCGGGAATCTTGATTTCCGCGCCGGTGCGGGGGTTGCGGCCCTTGCGCGCCTTGCGCGCTTCGACGGCGAAGGTGCCGAAGCCGGTCAGGGTGAGCTTGCCTTCGGCGGCCAGAGCGTCCTTCACCGCGTCCAGGAACGCGTTCAGCGAGCGCTCGGCGCTGGCCTTGGTCAGGTTGGCCTTTGCCGCGATCTTGTCGACCAGATCAGCCTTGGTCATCTGCCTTTCCTCCTCTCGGGTTAGCTGCGGTCAGGTTGCCTGGGGACTTCAGCGCCGAGGGCGGTGTGACACCCTGCTTGCGCATTTTTTCTCAAGCCGCCTCAGGAATACCAGAGGCGCACCCGGCACGCAACGGAACAACGGTACACTCCGCATCGACAAACATGATTCCCGGCACAAAGTCAAGGCTGTCAGGGGATTTTGACGGATTCCGAGAGCATGTGAAAATCTTCCGGAGCAAGATTTTCCGGCCGCGCCGCCGGGTCCAGCCCCAGGCCCGTGAGCAGCGCGGGCACGTCATCCTGAAGGTAACCACGCAGGATTCTTTGCAACTGCTTGCGGCGCTGCTGAAAGCACACCTTCAGCAGGCGCGAAAGGCGCGCCGGGTCGAACCGGCCCCGCGCCGCCCCCAGCGGCACGAAGGACAGCACGGCGGAATCCACCTTGGGGCGCGGCACGAACACCTGCGGCGGCACGATGAATTCCAGGCGCGGCGCGGCGAAGCTTTGCAGCCACACCGAAAGCGCCCCATAGGCCCCGCTGCCCGGCGCGGCCACGATGCGCTCGCCCACTTCCTTCTGGATCATGAACACCGCCCGCGCAAGGCCGGGGGCCGTGCTCAGGATATCCCACATCAGCGGCGAGGCCACGTTGTAGGGCAGATTGCCGATGACCTTCCACGAGCGGGCCGGGGTCAGCCGTTCCCACGGAAAGAGCAGCGCGTCGGTGAGCACGGGGGTGATCAGCGGCGGCTCGGCCGGACGAGTGCGGCCATGCTCGGCCGCCCAGTGGTAGTCCTTTTCCAGCAGAAACAGCTGGGCGGGACCGGCGGCATGGATGTGCCGGGTCAGCGCGCCGGGGCCGGGCCCGATCTCGATGACCCGGTCCTCCGGCCCGATGCGCAGGGCCGCCACGATCTTGGCGGCGATGTTGCGGTCGCGCAAGAAGTTCTGGCCCAGGCTCTTTTTGGCGCGCGGTCCCCCTGCCCCGTCGGGCGACGGCATGGATGGAGACATGTCCGGAGACACAGACGGAGTCATGGGCCCCGACATCAGCGGTGACATGACGCCCGACGCCGCACCGCCGGCCACGCCCTCTCCGGCCTCGCGCGCCAACTCCCCGTCCGGACCGCCGCCGAAACGGTTGCGGCCCCGCGCTGCCGGGCCATGCCCGGAACGAATGCGGGCGGCCCTTCCGGCCCCTTTCCTGCTCGAACTCATGAACGATCTCCGTCGTGCGCGTTGCAACTGCCGTCAGGGGCCCGCCCTGCCGGGCGCGTCATTCCATCCTGTCGAAGCGTTCGAAGCGCATCACCAGACCGGCCCGGCCCTGGGTGGCCGAGCGCAGGGCCGTGGAAAAGCCGAACAGTTCGCGCAGCGGAGCCAGGGCCTGCACCACCTTCTGGCCGGAGTGGTCGAACATGTTCTCCACCTTGCCGCCGCGCGCGCCCAGCAGGCCGATGGCCGAGCCCACGTGGGCCTCGGGCACGCCGATCTCCACGAACATGATGGGTTCCAGCAACACCGGGTCGGCCCGGGACAGCGCGTCCTTGACGGCGGCCACGGCGGCCATGTGGTAGCCCGCCGGGCTGGAGGCGCCGTCGCGGCGGCGCAGTTCGGTGACGGCGATCTCCACGTCCTGCACCGGGTAGCCCTTGACCACCCCGCTTTGCAGGCTGTCGGTGATGCCCTGCTCCACGGCGTCCACCCACGGGCGGGGCCACAATTGGGTGTCCACCTCGAAGCGGACGCGGGTGCCTTCGTCGCGCGGGCGCGGGGCCACGGAAAGGGCCACGTATCCGTAATGCTGCTGTTCGCCCAGTTCGCGGTCGAATTCGCCGCTGCCCGTGGCGGCGGAAAGAATGGTTTCCTGATGCACCACCTGGGGGTTGCCCACGCGGGGCGACACGCCGTATTCGCGGCGCATGCGTTCCAGCACCACCTCAAGGTGCAGTTCGCCCATGCCGGACACGATGCGCTGGCCGGTGCCCTCGTCCAGTTCCACGGCCAGGGTGGGGTCCTCCAGGGTGACGCGCTCCAGCACTTCGTCCAGCTTGGCCCCTTCCTCGGTGTTGCGCGGTTCCAGCGCCAGCGAGATCACCGGGCGGTACGCGGCGATGTTCTCCAGCAGCAGCGGCCGGGCCGGGTCGGACAGGGTGTCGCCGGTGCGCACCGAGCGCAGCCCCACGGCGGCCACGATGTCGCCCGCCACGGCGGTTTCGATCTGCTCGCGCCGCCCGGCGTGCAGCCGGTACAGCTTGGAGAACCGCTCGTCCTTCTCGCGGGTGACGTTGCGGCAGGCATCCCCTTCCGAGGCCGCGCCCGCGTACAGGCGCAGCAGGGCATACTTGCGGCTGCCTTCCATGACCACCTTGAACACCAGCGCGGACAGCGGCGCGCCCGGATCGAAGGGCACGGGCACCTTACGGCCCAGGGCCGTGTCGTAGCCCAGCACCGGGGCGGTCTCGTCCGGGCCGGGCAGGTAGTCGCACACCCCGTCCAGCACGGGCTGCACGCCCACGTTGCGCAGGGCCGACCCCGCGAACACCGGCACCGCCCGGCGGGCCAGGGTGGCCCGGCGCAGCGCGGCGCGGATGACGCCCGGTTCCATGTCGCCGCCGCCCAGATACACGTCGATGAAGGCGTCGTCCGCCTCGGCTAGGATTTCCAGCATCCGTTCCCGCCATGCCTTGGCGGCGGCCAGCGCGGCGGCGGCCGGGGCGTCCGGCAGCGACGCGGCCTGATCCGCCGGGGTGCGGGTGTACTCGCGCCCCTGCGTGGTCTGGTCGAAGGACAGGTATTCCATGGTCACCAGGTCCAGCAGCCCTTCGAAGTCCTCGCCCTGCCCCACCGGGACCATGACCGGCACGACCACCGCGCCGAGCCGGGCGCGCATGGCGTCGAGCACCGCGCCGAAGTCCGCCCCGGCCCGGTCCATCTTGTTCACGAAGGCCAGCTTGGGCACGCCGAACTTTTCGGACTGCCGCCACACCGTCTCCGACTGCGGCTCCACCCCGCCCACGGCGCAGAACACGCCCACCGCGCCGTCCAGCACGCGCAGCGAGCGTTCCACCTCTATGGTGAAATCCACGTGGCCGGGGGTGTCGATGATGTTCACGGTGTGGCCGTTCCACGCGCAGGTGGTGCAGGCCGAGGCGATGGTGATGCCGCGTTCCTGCTCCTCGGGCATGAAGTCCATGGTGGCGGTGCCGTCGTGCACCTCGCCCATGCGGTGGATGCGGTCGGTATAGTACAGGATGCGCTCGGTGAGGGTGGTCTTGCCCGCGTCGATGTGCGCGATGATGCCGATATTGCGCAACGGCCCCGCCTTTTCGCGGGGATGGGTGCGTTTGCCGCCGGTGGCTGAGTGGGACATGGAGGGCTCCGGGGAATGGCGTGCGAAGGAAATGGGGGACCGGAGGACGTGACGGCCGGAAAGGACGGTTGACGCCGCGCGGGGGCGGTCAGGGCATGCCCGGCAGATGGCGGAAAGGCGGCACGGGCAGCAGGGCCACGGCGCGGCGGATGAACCAGGCCGGGGAAAGCCCGGGATGCATCCAGCACCATTCGTGGCCGGGACCCAGCACCAGCCCGGCATGGGCCAGCCAGTCACCAACATGGGCCGGGGCGCAGGCGACTGCGGTCAAGGGGGCGAGCGGCGCGGAAGGTGCGTCATGCGGCGTGGCGGGGACATCCATGAAGGTGGCGTCGGGATGGGCGGCGCGCAGGGCCGCTACGTCCGGTCGATCGGCAGAATCGATATCTTCGTCGCCGAAAACGATGCCAATGGCCGGTGCGGGGCCATCGCGCCACACCTCCACGCCAAGGGCGCGGGCATGGGCGGAAAGTTCTTCGGAGTGTTGCCCCAGCAGCAGCAGGCGGCCCGCACGCCCCCCCGCTCCTTCCCCGGCCGCCAGCGCATCCAGCACCCCGGACAACGCGGCGGAGTCCACATCGGCCACAACTTCCTGCCCAGCCAGTTCCAGGGCGGCCAGCACCTGCGCGGGCCATGCGCCCGTATCGCCCGTGCGCAGCACGGCCACGCAGCCCACCCCGGCGAACAATGCGGGCAGCAACGCCGCCAGCAGGCGCGGCGCGGAAGTCCACACCCCGTCCATGCACACCAGCGCCCAAGCGCAGGGGGTTGTGCGCTCCATGCTGACGAAGCCCTGTCGCCAGCGGGTGACGGCGTGCCCTTCTCGCACGTCGCCGGGCTGACCGTACAGCACGTGCAGCCGGGCGATGCAGGTCTTCAGGCGGGCACGGTCCACGTCGCCGGTGGCCTCGTAGGCGGCGGCGAAAGCCGCGTCGTCCACGCACGCCGCGCCGGGCAGACCGGCCAGCAGCGCGGCCAGGTCCGGCGAGGCGGCGTCAGCGATATCAGCGACATCGGGCGCACATCCCGGAAGGGCGGAGAAGGAAGCACGGGGCGGGGTCATGCGGCTCCTGCTGTTGCGGTACGGAAACGGCGCGCGCGGAGCGATGCGATGGCCGCGCCGCGCGCACGGCGCACTATAGCCCCTCGCCGGAAACGAGGCAACGCGCGACGTTGCGCCGCGCGTTGCCGTTGCCGCCGATGGCGTCGAAGACCGGCCGGGTTACGACCCCAGTGAGGGCTTGCCCAGCCGTTCCTTCATGTAGTTCTTGAGCAATGCGCTGACCAGTTCGTCGCGGCTCAGGTGGTTGGCGTAGGCGCCGTCCTTGATGATCTTCCAGAAGTCGTCGCGGGAGAGGATGGAATCTTCCTTGCCGACCACGGCCAGCCGCACGCAGTAGTCGGACAGCGCGGTGCGCAGGGCGTCCTCGTTCATGCGGTCGAACTCGCCGGTGCGCGCGGCGATGGTTTCCGCCGGGGGCAGCCGGTCAGATTCCAGCACCTGCCGGAATCCGGACAGGAACCGCTCGGCCCCGGAACGGATGTGCTTGCGCTGCACCACGTTCAGGTTGGCCCACCCGGCCTTCACCCACTTGAACAGGGCGTAACCGGTGTTCTTCGAGCCGGGCTGCTCCTCGAAAAACACGGTGACGGTGGCGGAATCGTACATGTAGGTGTCCATCCAGCTGATGCCGCGCGTGGTGGCGCCGGGCACCCCGGAATAGACGTATTCCCAGTCGGTGTCCTTGCCCACGATGGCGCCCTTGCGGCCCACGGTGGAAGGCTCGGCCTGCCGTGACACGGACACCAGCACCGCCCGGCCCTCGTGGCGCGTGAGCACCAGCAGCCGGTTCAGGGTGTAGGCGTAGTAGCAGCCGCTGAAGGTGTCGGGGGTGATCTCCTCGCGCTCGGCGCCGTGCAGCACCCGCGGGGCGTCGGCCAGCCCCGGATCGGCGGCGTGATCCCACAGCCGTACGCCGTTCCTGATGATGTCGCTGTCCGGCTGCCAGCGGCTGCTGCGGATGGACGCGGGAAACACCGCCTCTTGCGGAATGGCCGGGTCGTAGCAGTAGCGCAGCAGCTTTTCCAGCGGGGCGTTGATCGTGCTGCGGTAGAAGATGCCGTAGCCCGCGTCGCGTTTGGCGGGCAGGGCCTTTTCGGTGGCTGCGGCGGGCTGCATGGCGAAATCGAGCATGGCGCGCAGCGCGGGCAGGTCGATGCCCTTGCCCGGCGCGGCGTTGCGGTCGCCCACGGCGTCAAGCAGCATGGACACGGCGCCTTCCACCGGTTCGGGCAGGTTGCCCTTTTCACTGGTTTTGTCGGCATCGTCGGAGGCAAGGGCCGCCACGGGTCCGGCCAACGTCAGGGCCAGAGTCAGGGCCAGGGTGCGGGACGCCCCCAGCGCGAGGGCGGTCACGGAAAGGCCACGGACGGCGGAACGGGCCACGGTGCGGAAACGCGAAAGGAAACACATGGGCATGGGACGGAAAAACCTCGTGACGGGTGGCTTGTCGGCATGGGCGGGCTGCGCAGGCGGACGGTGCCGGGCAGCGCCCGGCCATGCTTGTCCGGTAAACAGTAATTGGCTACTCTCACCACGTCAAGACGACCGGCGCGGCGGCGGGCGCATGCCTTCCCCGCGCCGCATTCCGCCCGACGAGGTCCGCGCATGTCCTTGCTGCTGGTGCCGCTGTGCATCGCCCTGGCGGTGGCCGTGGTCAGCTACCTGCTGTTCTTCCGCGCCGCGCGCCGCGACGCCGCGTCCGCGCCACCCGCCGCCCTGGTGCTGCGGGGCATGGCCTACAGCGTGGCCGGGGTGCTGCTGGCCCTGGCCTTCTATCCGTTGGGACCGTGGTTCCGGCGGCGCTGCCGTCCCCGCCCCTTCGCGCCATCGCCCAACGCCCCGTCACGCGGACCGGTCCCCGCCCTGCCCCCGGTCCTGCCTCCGGTCCTGCTGGTCCACGGCCTGTACCACAACGTCACGGCATGGACCCTGTACCGCCGCTGGCTGCGCGCGGCCGGGTTCACCCGTGTGTACTGCCACGGCTATTCCAGCTGGCGCACCGATTTCGGGCTCTTGGTCGATGAACTGGACGAGGCGGTGCGCGACCTGCTGGCCGCCCACCCCGGCGAGCGCCCCCTGCTCATGGGGCACAGCCTGGGGGGCCTGCTGATCCGGGGCTGGCTGGCCGACGCGGCCAACCAGCATCTGGTGGCCGGGGCGGTGACCCTGGGCACCCCGCACCAGGGCAGCAGCCTGGCCCGGCTGGGCGCGGGCCGCCTGGCGCGCAGCCTGGCCTTCCGGGGCGCGCTGATCCGCAGCCTGGAAGCCACGGAGGCTCCGGCCGGGGTTCCCTGCGTGGCTCTGTACTCGCCCATCGACAACATGGTGGTGCCGCAGGAAGGGCTGCACGTGACCACGCCCGGCTGGACCCTGCGCGCCTCGCCCGCCGTGAGCCACATCTGGATGCTCTGGGACCGCGACACCGCCCGGCTGGCCATCAAAGCCCTGCGCGACCTGGCGGACCGCGCCCCCGGCCGGAAA
The DNA here is from genome assembly GCF_051133415.1 of Nitratidesulfovibrio sp. D1. Lineage (NCBI taxonomy): Bacteria > Pseudomonadati > Thermodesulfobacteriota > Desulfovibrionia > Desulfovibrionales > Desulfovibrionaceae > Nitratidesulfovibrio > Nitratidesulfovibrio sp. D1. Next base: position 187,872 of record NZ_JBPGNZ010000002.1, read on the forward strand.
GATGCCGACTACAGCCGGGCGTAGACCTTCAGGTAGTCCTCCACCATCCGGTCCACGGTGAAGCGGGCGCACCACGATTCCTGCCCGGCCCGGCCCAGGGTGCGGGCCAGACGCGGCCGCTCCAGCAACCCCGCCACCGAGGCGGCCAGGCCGCCCCAGTCGCCCTCGTCGGCCAGGGCCCCGGTCACGCCGTCCTCCACCTGTTCCGGCAGCCCGCCCACGCGGAACGAGCACACCGGCACCCCGGCGGCCATGGCCTCCAGCACCACCAGGGCGTGGTTGTCTGCCAGCGTGGGGTACACGAACACGTCCGACGCGGCCAGCAGGGTGTCCAGCATGGCCCGGTCCACGTAGGGCCAGCGCAGCAGGTCGCCGTCGCGTTCGGCGGCGTCGCCGCCCACCATCAGCCCCACGGCGGCGGGCACGGCCCGCTTCACCTCGCTCCACAGGGCCATCCAGCGGTGGCCGCCCTTGAGCATGGCCTGCTCGCCCCCGTGCGCCACGAAGATGGCCACCCGCGCATCGGGCGCGATGCCCAGGGCGGCGCGGGCCTCGTGCGGCGGCGGACCGCCCGCCGGTTCCACGCCGTTGGGCACCACGGTGCACGGCAGGTCCGGAAAGCGCGCGCGCACCATGCGGGCCAGCCAGCCCGACGGGCTGACCAGGACCGGCGCGGCGGCGCGCAGGGCCTGAGCCCGGCGGTCCTGCAACGGCGCGGCGTCGGGATAGCCGCGCGGGCACGGACCGGGGCAGCCGGTACGCCAGCCGTCGCACTCGATGGGGTACACGCAGCCGCCGGTGAGCAGCGAACAGTCGTGCACGGTGACGGCCAACGGAACGGGCGTCATGGGTGGAGCGGGCATACCCGGAACGCCGGGGCCACACCCCCGGACCGCCCGGGTGACGGAGTCCAGACAGGCCGTCCAGTCCAGCGTGGCGTGCAGGTGCAGGGGCATGCCGGGCAGCAGACAGCCGCCCACCCCGGCGGCGGGCACCACGCCGTGCACGGCCTCGCCGTCATCGACCGCGTCGCTATCATCCGGACCGCCGTCCAGAATCTCGCAGGTGCGGTGCACCACCACGCCGCGCCGGGCAAGGCCCCGCGCCAGCATGCGCGCCACCCGCGTGGCCCCGCCCCGGTGGGAAAGCAGGGTATGGAAGTGCAGCGCGGCGGGAAGCCCGATGCTCATGTCCCCTCCCCGCCCCCGTGGGGTTTGTCCGGCTGGGCCGGTTGTGTCGGTTCTGCCGCCTGTGCCGGTTGCGCCCGCTCCAGCAGGTCCTGCTTCAGCGCCCACAGCAGCAGGAAGGTGGCCGCCTCGCGCGCCATGCCTTCTCCCGCCAGCAGGTCCAGCAACTGCCCCGCCGGGACCGGCCGCCGCGCCGCGAACAGCATCCGTTGCAACCGGGCGGGCGGCACCAGCCGTTCCACGCCGGTGTACAGCACGGGAAATTCCTGCTTGCGGTACACGGCCTCGCCCGCGCGGGTCCAGCGCAGCACAAGGTCGCGGTCCAGCAGCGCGGTGGGATAGGCGCCGAACACCCCGCCATAGGGCATGTGCAGCGGGTGGACGGCCTCGCGCAGTTCGCGCAGGGCGTCCGCGTCCGTGTCGCCATCCGGACCGGCCGTGCCATCATCCGGCCCCCCGGCGACGTAGCCGCCGTGCCCAACCGCCTGAAATGGCGCGGGCTGGCGCCACAGCGCCTCCCACAGGTCCAGCCAGCGGGCCGCCACGCCGTCCCAAGTGAATTCGGCCAGCACCCGCGCCCGCGCGGCGGCGCCCATGCGGGCGCGCAGGTCCGCGTCGGTGGCCAGGCGGGCCAGGGCGTCGGCCAGGGCGGGCACGTCCACCACGGTCTGCTGGGCCAGCAGCAGATGGTACTGGCTGTCGAAGAACACCGGGGCCAGCATGTCCACGTCGGGCGTGGCCTGCGGGGCCAGGGTGGGCACGGTGAGGCCGGTTTCGCCGTGCGTCACGATGTCGCGGTAGCCGTCGTAGTCCGAGACCACGGAGGGCAGCCCGGCGACGCCCGCTTCCACCAGGCTCAGGCCGAAGGTTTCCTGCATGTTGTCCACGGGCGAGACGAACACGTCCGCCGCCGCGAACAGCGCGGCGCGCTCGGCGTCGGAAGGCGACGGGACCACGCGGATGCGGATGCCCAGCCGTCCGGCCAGTTCGGAGATGCGGGCCGGGGTGTCATCGCCGGGCTTCACGAACCCGGCCACCACCAGCAGGTAGCCGCCACGGGCCAGGCCCAGCCCTTCGGCGCGTTGCAGGGCGCGCAGCAGGGGCAGCAGGTCCATCTTGGAATAGTGGGCGATGCGCGCGAAGACCAGCAGCACCGGCTCGCCGGTCACGCCCAGCCGCTGGCGCATGTCCGCCCGCAGGTCCGCCTGCCCCGACGGCCTCCCCTCCGCGCCGGACGCCGCGCCAGACGCCGCGCAGGACGCGGCGTTCAGGAAGTCCGCGTCCACGCCCAGGGGAATGCGCTCCACGTGCGGCGCGGGATACGTCTCCTCGTCCAGGCCGTAGGCGCGGCGCAGGTGTTCGAACATGCGCAGCACCACCGCCTGCCCGGCCGTGGAGGTGGCCACCACGGCGTCGCGCGCGGTGGTGCCCGGCCACAGGTGGGCCAGGAACCGAGCGGGATAGCGGGCATAGCTCAGCGAATGGGTAACCCCGGTCACCGGGAACAGCACCGGGGCGTACGCGTTGCGCAGCCGGGCCACGTGCGGCTGGTCGGTGACGCTGTCGGACAGGTGGAAGCAATGGTAGGGCTTGCGGGCCAGCATCCAGGCCAGGTCGTTGCGGGTGGACACCCGGAACCCGTTGCGCGAGGCGATGGCCGGAAACTCCTCGCGCAGGCGGGCCTCCGTGGCCTTGGCCACGTCCAGCCCCGGCAGGAAGAAATGGTACTCGGGAAACGGATCCGCGCGCAGCAGCGCCCGCAAAAAACCCGCATTGGCCACGGGGCGGCCCATGATGTCGCCGGTTTCAAGAAAGGGGTGCAGGGTGCCCCAGGCGCGTTTGGTGCTCATGGTCCAGCAAAGACACAACTTGTCGAGGCTGTCAAACCGGTTGCCGGTGCCGGAAGGCGGACGCCGCGCCGCCCCTGGCGGAGCGTTCATCCCCTTCCGCGAACCGGACGCCCCTCCGCCTTTCCCCCTTCCCCCTTCCCCGGTCATCCATGCCCGATATCCATATCCATGGCCCGGCAAAGCTTGCCGCCCGGCCCGCATCCGGCCCTCACCCGGCCCGCATTCGAAGCCACATGGACCGGTTCTTGCTTCAACCCGGCGAAACGTCGTGTTTTCGACGCCCCGCCGCGCTTGCGCGCCGGTCATACTTCGCCCGTACGCCCGCATATCCCGGGGGGGAGAACGGACCATGAAGAAGACACCGCAACACACCATGTGGACCATGGGCCTTTCCGAGGCCGATGCCGGGCTGCTGGCCGCGCACGCGGGCGGCGACTACCGCATCGTCGCCCTGCCGCCGGGGCGCGTGCCGTCCGCCCTGGAAATGGAGCGCGACGACCCCTGCCTGTTCTGGCTCACGTCCGATGCGTGGAATTCCATTGCCAGCCAGCGCGAAGGCCGCTCGCAACACCTCGACCTGGTCCCCCGCGTGCTGGTGCTGGAGCCCGGCTACTCGCGCGAGGAGATCGAGCGCGCCCTGGACAGCAGCTTCACCGACGTCATCAAGCCGCCGCTCACCCGCGCCCGCGTGCTGGACGTGCTGCGCCGCGCCGTGGAAACGCGCAACCTGTACCACGACATCCTGCGCATGACGCGCGAAATTTTCCTGGAGCGGGAAATGCTGGCCCGCAAGAACGACACCCTGTCGTTCCTGGTCACCTTTCTGACGCGGGCCACGGAAAGCCTGGACCCGGCCGAAATCCTGGGCAACGTGCGCGAGGACCTTGCGCTGCTGCTGCCGGTAACGGCGGTACACGGCATCTTCTGGCCCCCGGTGCCGGAAGGGGGCGCGCTGGAGGCGGAACTGTTCGTGGCCACCGCGCCCGACTGCCCGGTGAACGTGGAATGGGTGGACCTGCTGCTGGAATCTGCCCGGCGGCTGGGCAACGCGCCGGTGGCGGGCTATCGCGTCACCCACGTGCCCGGCATGGCCGAACCGCTCGACCCCGCCGGCTGCGCCACGCAGACAACGCCGGGTCCCGTGCCGGGCCGGGTGATCCTGATGCCCCTGCGCACCGGGGCCGAGGCGTTGGGCGCGCTGGCCATCCTTACCGACGGCAGCCAGTCGATGGGCAAGGACCAGGCCCAGGCGCTGGATTCGGCCATGAAGCACCTGGCCCTGGCGCTGAAGAACGCCATGGTCTACCGCGAGGTGAAGCTGCAGGCCGACCACGACGCCCTGACCCGGCTGCACAACCGCCGCAGCCTGGACGAACGGCTGCGCACCGAGTTCGAGCGGCACCGCCGCTACGGGCACCCCATGAGCCTGCTGCTGCTGGACCTGGACCATTTCAAGGCCATCAACGACACCTACGGCCACCTGGCGGGCGACGCGGTGCTGCGCGAACTGGCCGACGTGCTGCGCCACTCCATCCGCACCACGGACTTCGCGGCCCGCTACGGCGGCGAGGAATTCGTGGTTATCCTGCCCCACACGGACGAGGCGCAAGGGCACATGCTGGCCGAACGGCTGCGCCACCGCATCGAGGAAAGCCGCGTACAACACCACGGCGTACAGCTTTCGGCCACGGTGAGCATCGGCGTGGCGGGCTTTCGCCCCGGCGCGTTCGCCAACGTGGAGGAACTGGTGCGCGAGGCCGACCGGGCCCTGTACCTGGCCAAGTCCAACGGCCGCAACGTGGTGTGCACCATGTCCGGCTGCGAGGACGCCAAGGCCACCGGCTAGCCGGGCGGCAAAGACGACGCAACGACGCGGGGCGTCCCGCCTGCGTTTTGCGGCCCCGGCATCCAATCCCGCCCCTCTCCCTGCTATCTAAAGCGTCGCATTCGCGTTGCCCAAAATCGAATCCGGCGATATCGTTCCGTGCGGTCAATGGCGGTTTCCGAACGATCAACGGAGACGGACATGGAGCTACGCGATCTCAGAACCTTTGCGGCAGTGGCGCGCCTGCTCAGCTTCCACCGCGCGGCGGCGGAACTGAACGCCGCGCAGTCCACGGTTTCCGCGCGCATCGCCGCGCTGGAAACGGAACTTGGCGTCCGGCTGTTCGAACGGCTGGGCAGGCGCGTGGCCCTGACCGAAGCCGGTGAACGGCTGGTGCAGTACGCGGCCAAGCTCATCGACGTGGAGGACGAGGCACGGGCCTGGGTCACCGGCGAATCGCGCCTGCGCGGCATGCTCACCGTGCGCGTGCCGGAATCGCTCTGCGCGTACCGCCTGCCGCCGGTCATCGCCGCATTCCGCCGCCGCCACCCCGAGGTGGCCCTGCACCTGGCCGCCTGCACCCTGAACGGGCTGGAAAAGGACCTGCGCCAGGGCATCACCGATCTGGCCTTCGTCATGGCCGACAGCGTGCGCGGGGGCGACCTGAACGTGGAAGCCCTGGGCGTGGAACGGCTGGTGCTGGTGGCCGCGCCGCACCACCCGCTGGCCACGCGCGGGCGGGTCACCGCGCGCGACCTGCACGGCGTCACGCTGGCGCTTTCCTCGGCGGATTGCGCCTACCGCGCGGTGATGGAGGAAGCCCTGGCGGCCGAAGGGGTACAGCCCGCCGCCGGGCTTGAATTTTCCAGCGCCGCGGCCCTGCGCGGCTGCGTCGCCTCCGGCACGGGAATCACCCTGCTGCCCGAGGCCGCCGTGCGCGACGACCTGCGCGCGGGCACCCTGCGCGCCCTGGCCTGGGCGGACCAGCCCTTCGAAACGGCGGTGCTCATGGTGCGCCACCGGGGCAAATGGGTGCCGCCGTACATGGACACCTTCATGGCGCTGTGCCGCGCCGCCTGTGCGCAGGACGACGCCGCCGGGGCGGCATGGGCCGACATGTTCCCGCCGGAGCCCGTCCCCGCCGGAAATGTGGACGCTTCCGCCGCGCCGGGTGCTCCGGGACACGACACTGTGGATATTGACGCACCGCAGGACGCCGGAGCTACCGACGGTGGCGAAGCCGCGTCAGAAGGCCCCGGCGACGGGCCTGCCCCCGACTTCGCGGCCGACCCGCCCGGCACGGGGCCGGACATGGACATGGCCGCCCTCGACGAGCCGTTCATGGAACCGGACGCGGCCCCGGATGCCACCCCGCCCCCGGAGCAGCCCCCCTCCGCCCCGGAACAGGCCCCCTCCCCCTTGGAGCAGGCCGCGCCGCTGCCGGAGCCTGACCGCTCCGTTGCGCAGGAGCGGGCTCCGGAACCCGCGCCGGAAGCCCCGCAGTGGCTGTCGCTGCTGCCGCCCAAACGCTAGCGGCAGCCCCCCTGCTCACCTCCCGGCGGAATCCGTCCCGCCGGTGCCGCCGGGGTCCACCAGCCTTCCGGCCAGCGGGGTCTGCCCCGCCTTGCCGTCCTTGTCGTAGACGTACCCACCGATGGCGCACCGGAAGCGGTACTTGTCGCCCCGGTGCAGGGCGCGGCTGAATTCCACGGCCCGTCCCTCGTCGTTGTAGACCACGCTCTCCACCCAGATGCACGGGCAGTTGTCGCCGATCTTCAGGTACTTGCGCTCGTTCTCGGTGGGCATCACCGCGCCCAGTTCCTGCCGCGAATGCAGCAGGCGCATGCCGTAGTCCTCGTGCAGGATCTTGTAGAGCACGGTGTCCAGCTTCTTTTCCAGCAAGCCGGGCACCAGGTCGGTGGGCAGGATGGAGCGTTCCAACACCAGCGGCACCCCGCTGGCCAGCATCAGCCGGTACAGGAAGAGCACCGGCTGGGTCACGGCGATGTTGAGGTGTTCGGCCACCCCGGCGTCGGCGAACTCGATGCCCGCCGCTATGGTCTTGTAGTGCGGCTCCAGCCCGGCGCTGGCGATGTCGTCGTAGTAGGTGGTGATGCTTTCCAGCGAACGGGTGAGCACCGGGCTCTTTTCGGACAGCAGGAACGTGCCCTTGCTGCGCTTGCGCACCAGCATGTGGTCGTTGACCAGCTTGTCGATGGCCTGGCGCACCGTCATGCGGTGCACGCCGAACATGGCGGCCAGCTCGTTCTCGTTGGGGATCTTGTCCCCCGGCTGGTACACCTTGTTCCGGATCTGCCCGGAAAGCCATTCGTAGATGACGAGATACTTGGATTTGGCCATGTCCTTCCCATGGCCGCGCGCGCCATTGCGCGCCGCGCGGCACAATTCCCCCTCATGTCCCGGTTCCGGGCCGTCCCGATGACGGCAGGCCACAGCCCGTACCTTCGGGTCATGCCCGCGTATCATGGATGCGCGCTCCAGGCCAGCCCCCGGTCCATCGTGCGAAACGTCACGCAGCGGCTTCATGTCGGGCATGGCGTCTCTCCCCGGGCAAGGCGCGACTCGATGGCCTCGATGACGGAAAAGCAGTCGGCGATGGAATCCACCACGTAATGCGCCCCGGCCTCGCGCAGGCGCGCGGCGGCCACGGCCACGCGCCCGGCCAGCAGGTCCGGGTCCATGCGCGCCGCGTCCGCCTCGGAAAGGCCCACGTCGCTGCCGGTGCGCACCACGGCCACGGTCCACATGCCCGCGTTGCGCCCCTCGTGCACGTCGGCCACGGTGTCGCCGATCTTGACCATGGATTCCATGGGATGCACCCCCAGCCGCATGGCGTTCAGGTAGCACATCCACGGGTACGGCCTGCCCGCGGGCACCTCGGATGCGTGCACCACCACGTCGGGGCTGTAGCCCTGGCGGGCCGCCTCGGGCGCCAGCACTTCCATCATGGGGCCGGTGTACCCGGTGCACGAGCCAAGGCCCATGCCCCGGCCGCGCACCAGGTCCACGAATTCCGCCAGACCCGGCACCGGCGCGGCATGGGCGGCGATGGTGCGCAGCATCAGCGGTTCAACGTCGCGGTACACCGCGTCCACGGCAGCTTCGCCGGGGGCGTGCCCGTGCGCGGCGCGCCAGCGGGCCGCCACGCCGTCCATGGCCAGCATGCGGCGCACGTGCTCGCGCTTTTCGCTGCCCATGGGCTCGCGCGCCTCGGCCACGGTCACTGCCACCCCGTGCAGGGCAAAAGCCTCCACGAACACAGCGGCCGGGCCCAGGCAGCCGTGGTCCACGGCGGTACCGGCCCAGTCCAGCACCACGGCCCGCACCGGACCGTGGTACACACGGGTGCGAAGAAAAGGTTTCATGCTCACCTGCACTTGGATGTGGGGGAAGGGAAACGCTCACGGGAGCCCGAGCTGCCCCGGATGCTGCCCCGGATGCTGCCCCAGACGCGGCCCGGACGCGGCCCGGATGCTGCCCCGGACGCGAGAAAACGCCGTGCCGTGGGCCGGGAACGGGACCGGCACCCCCGCGAGGGTGCCGGTCCGTGTTCCTGTACTCGGGGAAGGGGGGAATAGCCCCGCCCTTCCCATGTAACTGCAAATGGCGCTGGCGGCGTGCCGGGTCCGGGCATCAGCCATGACCTGTCCGGGTTCATCCTCGCGCGCCGTCCGGCGCGCCGCCGTTGCCGTATCGCCGTTTCGCGGCGGCTACTTGGGGAAGTGCCGCTTGTCCAGGTGTTCGTACTTGGGCAGGTGCCGGGTGGGCAGGGCCAGGGCGTCGCGCCGGAACGGCGGGGCCAGGCGCGTGCCGTCGGTCATGATCTCGATGACCGAGGGCTTGCGGCTCTTGCGGGCGGCTTCCAGGGCATTGGCCAGGTCGGCCTGGGTGTTGACCGTGTAGCCCACGGCGCCCATGGCTTCCGCGATCTTGGCGTAGGAGTTGGACCAGATGTCCGCGCCCACGAAGCGGTTGTTGTAGAAGTCCACCTGGTTCTTCTTTTCCGCGCACCAGGCCCCGTTGTTGTACACGGTGGCGATGACCGGCAGGTTGTACTGCACGGCGGTGGGCACTTCGAACAGGCTCATGCCCCACGCGCCGTCACCCACGATGGCCACCACGGCGTCTTCCGGGCAGGCCAGCTGCGCGCCAAGGCCCGCCTGGTAGGCGAAGCCGGTGTTGCCGAAGGTCAGCGTGGCCACCGAGCGCTTGGCGTTGCGGAAGCGCAGGTAGCTGTTGGCCGTGGACGAGGTGTTGCCGATGTCGGTGGTGGCGATGGCGTTGTGATCGGTGACGAAGCGGCCCACCACCTCCAGCGCCTTGCGCGGGTGCATGCGGCCTTCCATCACCGGTTCGTCGGCGATGGCCGCGATTTCCTTGTACCAGTCGTCCAGCTCGGCCTTGACCTTGGCGTACACGGCCTCGTCACGCTTGGGATTCGGAATGGCCTCGCGGACGCGGGCCAGCAGTTCCACGGAGGCGTCCTTGGCGTCGGCGCACAGGCCCACGGCCACGGGGTGGGTCTTGGCGATGTGGCGGGGGTTGATGTCGATCTGGACGATCTTGGCCGTCTTGGGGAAGTAGTTGATGTCGTACTGCGGCAGGGTGCCGAAGTAGGACAGCCGGGTGCCGATGGCCAGGATGACGTCGGCCTGCTGCAGGATGCGCATGGCCGCCTTGGAGCCCATGTAGCCGATGGGGCCGGTCCACAGCGGATGGTCGCAGGGGAAGGCGTCGTTGTGCAGGTAGGTGCAGGCCACGGGGGCATTGAGATGCTCGGCCAGGGCCTTCACCGTTTCCAGCGCGCCGGAATCGACGACACCGCGGCCGGAGACGATGACCGGGCGCTTGGCCGACTTCAGCACTTCCACCGCGTCGCGGAACTGCTCGGGGTTGCCGATGCCGCCGGGGGCCACGCGGTACTGCGACGGGGCCAGGATGTCCTCGTCCAGTTCGCCGTAGAAGTAGTCGCGCGGGATGTCCACCAGCACCGGGCCGCGTTCGGCGTAGGCGATGCGGAAGGCCGTGCGCATGATGTCGGCGGCGCGCTTGGGATGCGGCACCCGGAGCGACGCTTTCGTGATCGGCTTGAACAGGTTCCAGGTGTCGCATTCCTGAAAGCCGTCCCAGCCCACCGAAATGCTGCCCGCGCTGGGCGAAATGAGCACCATGGGCGTGTGGGCCATGTTGGCCGTGGCCACGGCCGTGACGTAGTTGGTGATGCCGGGGCCGTTCTGGCCGATGCAGACACCCGCCTTGCCGGTCATTCTGGTGAAGGCGTCCTCCATGTGGCCCGCCGTCTGTTCGTGGCGCACCGAAATGAAATCGATGCCCGCCGCCGGAAACAGGTCCAGCAGGTCCATGAAAGCGGAGCCGAGAATGCCGCTGACATGGGTGACGCCTTCCTGCACCAGCACTTCCGCCATTGCTTCACTGGGGGTCATCTTGGGCATTTCAAAGCCTCCTGGGGGGTCGTACCGTGCCGCCTTTACCTGACAATGCACGGTGTTGAAGTAGTTTTACGCCGAGTTCCCGCCCGTCGTAAAAAACGCTTGACAGAAAAATAGCAAAGCCTCATTTCTTTGTCTAGACAAAGCGAAAAAAGAAGGCCGGAACCTTCTCCCTTTCGCCTCAATTTTCTGGAGGACCGCCCGGAACACTGCCCATTAACGGATCATATCCGCATCATTCCCGCCCGGAGGTACGCTTCCCGCGGTCCGCATTACAGGTGCCCTCGTTTTTTCCTGACAACACAAGGAGCAGGACATGAGCCCCAGCCTGAAGCATGACCCAGCGGCATACGCGGCGGCCGACATGGCCCACGTATGGCATCACCTCGTCCAGCACCAGGCCCTCGCCGGCAAAGGCCCCATGATCGTGGTCGAAGCCGACGGGCTGAAGCTGCGGGACATCAACGGCAAGGAATACCTGGACGCCACGTCCGGCGGCGTGTGGTGCGTGAACGTGGGCTACGGCCGCGAACGCATCGCCAAGGCGGTGTACGAACAGCTCAGGGTCATGCCCTACTATGCCGCCACGGCCGGCAACATCCCCTACATCGAGTTCTCCCGTAAGCTGATCTCGCACATGCCGGGCCTGTCGCGGGTCTACCTTTCCAACAGCGGGTCCGAGGCCAACGAAAAGGCCTACAAGATGATCCGGGCGCTGGCCCACATCTCGGGCAACACCGCCAAGAAAAAGATCCTCTTCCGCGCCCGCGACTACCACGGCACCACCATCGGCGCCCTGAGCTCCACCGGGCAGGCCGAACGCAAGGAATGGTTCGGCCCGTTCGTCCCCGGCTTCGTCGAATTCCCCCACGCCTGCTGTTACCGCTGCGCCTTCGGCAAGACCTATCCCGGCTGCGACCTCGACTGTGTCAAGGCGGTCGACCGCATCATCAGGGAAGAAGGTCCCGAGACCGTGGGCGGCCTCATCGTAGAGCCCATCACGGCGGGCGGCGGGGTCATCCCCCCGGTGGCCGAGTACTACACCGAGCTTTCGGCCGTCTGTCGCCGCCACGGCGTGCTGCTGATCATGGACGAAGTGGTCTGCGGCATGGGCCGCACCGGCACCATGTTCGGCTACCAGCACTACGGCGTCACCCCGGACATCGTGACCATGGCCAAGGGCGTGGCCAGCGCCTACATGCCCATCTCGGTCACCGTCACCACCGAAGACCTCTTCAAGTCCTTCCTGCACGACCCGGCCGACAAGCTGGCCTACTTCCGCGACATCAGCACCTACGGCGGGTGCGCCGCCTCGTGCAGCGCCGCCCTGGAGAACATGAACATCATCGAGGAGGAAAACCTGCTCGAAAACGTGAAGACCATGGGCGACTACCTGCTGGCGGGCCTGCGGGAACTGACTGTTCTGCCCAATGTCGGCGACGTGCGCGGCAAGGGCCTGCTGTGCGGCGTGGAACTGGTGGAAGACAAGGCGAGCAGAAGGCCCCTGCCCGAAGGCAAGGTCATCCAGGTGGTGGGCGAAATGGCGGCGGGCGGCGTGCTGGTGGGCCGCACCAACCGCAGCCTGCCCGGCCACAACAACATCATCAACATCGCCCCGGCCTACGTGGTCACCAGGGATGACATCGACGTCATTCTCCGCGCGCTGCGCGCGGCCATGACCAAGGTGCTCGGCTGATACCCGCAATCACCCCACAGGAGCATCCCATGCAGGTCGGTATTCTGAAAGAGATCAAGGTGCTGGAGAACCGCGTGGCCATGACGCCCGCGGGTGTGGTCGCCATGCGCGCCCACGGCCATCAGGTGATGGTCGAAACCGGGGCGGGAGCGGGCGCGGGGTTCTCCGATGACGAGTACGTGGCCGCAGGCGCGGTCATGTCCGACGCGCGGACCATCTTCGCCCAGTGCGGCATGGTCATGCACGTCAAGGAGCCGCAGCCGTCGGAATACGGGCTGCTGCGCAAGGACCAGATACTGTTCACCTACCTGCATCTGGCCGCCGACGAGGAGCAGACCCACGCCCTGGTGGCGGCGCGTAGCGTGAACATCGCCTACGAGACCATCCAGAAGGCGGACGGCTCCCTGCCGCTGCTCACCCCCATGTCCGAGGTGGCGGGGCGCATGGCCATCCAGCAGGCGGCCAAGTACCTGGAAATGCCCGCCGGAGGCATGGGCAAGCTGCTTGGCGGCGTGCCCGGCGTGGAACCCGCCGTGGTGGTGGTCATCGGCGGGGGCGCGGTGGGCATCAACGCGGCCAAGATGGCCTGCGGCCTCGGGGCCACCGTGTACCTGCTGGACAAGAACCTGGACCGGCTGCGCTACCTCAGCGACGTGATGCCGGCCAACTGCATTACCATGATGTCCGGCCCCTACGCCATCCGCAAGCTGCTGCCCCAGGCCGACGTGGTGGTGGGCGCGGTGCTGGTGCCCGGCGCCAAGGCCCCCCACCTGGTCACCCGCGAAGACCTGAAGGTGATGCGCAAGGGTTCCGTCCTGGTGGACGTGGCCATCGACCAGGGTGGCTGCTTCGAAACCTCGCACCCCACCACCCATGCCGATCCGGTGTACGTGGTTGACGGCGTGAGCCACTACTGCGTGACCAACATTCCCGGCGCGGTGGCCATGACCTCCACGGCCGCGCTGACCAACGCCACCCTTCCCTACGCCCTGACCATCGCGGACCTGGGGTGGAAGGAAGCCTGCCGCCGCCACGAGGACATCCGCAAGGGCCTCAACGTGGTGGACGGCAAGATAACCTACCCGGCCGTGGCCGAAGCCTTCCGGCTTCCGCCCATTCCGGTGGAAGAGGTATTGTAAGACGGGGAGTCCGGGTTCGGCCGGTCCCCGCGCGGGGGCCGGCCGGGTACGCCCGGCCCCCGAAGTCATGACGACGACGCGGAATCCGCCGCCCCTGTCAACGCGGCGGCCCGCCTCCTCCGTATCCGGCCGGATGGCCCGGTCGACCCCGACCGGGCCGCCCGGAGCCGGACACGGCCAGACCCGGACAAATCCGACATGGACAAGTCCGGCCTGGTCCGGGTCCGGATGCGGAAGGAGCGGTCGCCCCCCGCCGATGGAGCGTACCCGTGCAAGATGCCGCAAGACCACGAACCAAGATCGAAGTATGCAATCTCACCAAGCGGTTCGGTGAACTGCTGGTGCTCAACGACATCTCCTTCTCGGTGGCCGAGGGCGAGTTCGTAGCCATCGTCGGGCCCACGGGCTGCGGCAAGACCACCTTCCTCAACGCCCTGTCCTGTCTTTTGCCCGCCTCGGCCGGCCAGATCCTCATCGACGGCACCCCGGCCGATCCCAAACGCCACAACATCTCCTACGTCTTCCAGGAGCCCACCTGCCTGCCATGGCGCACCGTGCGCGAAAACGTGGCCTACGGCATGGAGGTCAAGGGCCGCCCCCAGCGCGAGATCGACGAGCGGATGGACAACATCCTCGAACTCGTGGGGCTGACCCAGTGCGCCAACCTGTACCCCAACCAGATATCCGCCAGCATGCAGCAGCGCATCGCGGTCTCGCGCGCCTTTGCCGTGGACCCCGACCTGCTGCTGATGGACGAGCCTTACGGCCAGTTGGACGTGAAGCTGCGGTTCTACCTGGAGGACGAACTGGTGAACCTGTGGCGCAAGCTGAAAAGCACCGTGCTGTTCATCACCCACAATATCGAGGAGGCGGTCTACGTGGCCGAACGCATCCTCGTGCTTTCCAACAAGCCCACGCGCATCAAGGCGGAAGTGAAGGTGGACCTGCCCCGTCCGCGCGACTTCATGGACCCGGAATTCGTGCGCATCCGTGAACACGTCACGGACCTCATCAGATGGTGGTAACCCCGCAAGGGAACTCGGAATGGCAAGAGCATACGCCCCAGACAGTCTACCGTAACCCGCTTCAAGGAGGTCTGACCATGCTTCGGATGAAACGTTGGGTTGGATTTGCGGCTGCCGTGATGGCCCTTCTTGCCATGACGGCGACGGCCTTCGCCGCCGAGGTGAAGGCACTGGATACGACGTGGCAGGCGGAGCACGAAACGTTCGTGCCCTGGTATGCCAAGCAGCAGGGCTGGGACAAGGCAGCCGGGTTCGATTTCAAGCTGCACATGTTCGATTCGGGCATGGCCCAGATCGAAGCCCTGCCCGCCAAACAGTGGGTCGTGGGCGGCACGGGCGGCGTGCCCATGATGTTCGGCGCGCTGCGCCAGAACGCCTACCTCATCGCCATCGCCAACGACGAGTCGGTGACCAACGCGGTGCTGGTGCGCCCGGACAGCCCCATCCTGAAGACCAAGGGCTTCAACCCCAAGCACCCCGAGGTGTTCGGCTCGCCTGAAAGCGTCAAGGGCAAGACCATCCTCGCCACCACCATCTCGTCCGGCCACTACGCCATGAGCCTGTGGCTGAAGACCCTGGGCCTGACCGACAAGGACGTTATCATCAAGAACATGGACCCCGCCCAGTGCGTGGCCGCGTTCGAAAAGGGCATCGGCGACGCCGTCGTGCTGTGGGCGCCGCAGATGTACAACGGCCTCAAGAAGGGCTGGAAGGTCGCCTCCGACGTCAAGACGGCCGGCGGCTTCGTGCCCATCGTGCTCATCGGCGACAAGGAATACTGCGACAAGAACCCCGAAGAAGTGGCCCGTTTCCTCAAGGTGTACTTCCAGGGCATCGACGCGCTGCGCTCCGAAGGCGTGAAGCTGGCCCCCGAATACGCCCGCTTCCTCAAGTGGGCCGGCCTGAACATGACCGAGGACGAAGCCAAGATGGACCTTGAGCTGCACCCGGTGTTCACCCTGCAGGAACAGCTGAAGATGTTCGACGCCTCCGCCGGCGAAAGCCAGGTGCAGGCATGGCAGAAGGACCTGGTGAAGTTCTTTACCGACCTCGGCAAGCTGAAGCCCGCCGAAGGCGAAAAGCTGCTGACCGGCTACTACATCACCGACAAGTTCCTGAAGCTGGTTCCCACCGTGAAGTAACCCGCTTTCCCGCGGCGCCCGTTCCACCCTGGGCGGGCGCCGCTCCCCTCCACCGCCGACACCGGAGGCATGCATGACCGCATATCGCGAGGTTGTCGTAAGAACACCGCTGGCGCTGAAGGTGCTGCCCGTCGTCAGTGTGGCCACGTTCTTCATCGCTTGGGAGATCATCGTGCGCACCGGGGTCGTGCCGGATACCATGCTGGCCGCGCCTTCAACCGTGACGCAGCTTCTGTTCGACAAGTTCACCAACGTGGATCCCGACGGCGCCCTGCTGCACCAGCACGCCTGGATCAGCATCCAGGAAGCCTTCGGCGGATATTTCCTGGCCCTGGCCGTGGGCCTGCCGCTGGGGCTGGCCATGGGCTGGTTCAACGTGGCCGAGGGCCTTGCCCGGCCCATCTTCGAGATCATCCGCCCCATCCCGCCGGTGGCGTGGATACCCCTGACCATCTTCTGGTTCGGCATCGGACTGCCCGGCAAGATATTCATCATCTGGCTGGGGGGGCTGGTTCCGTGCGTCATCAACGCCTACGTGGGGGTCAAGATGACCAACCCCACGCTCATCCAGATGGCCCGCACCTACGGGGCCAGCGACTGGCAGATTTTCCGGCAGCTGTGCATCCCCTCGGCCCTGCCCATGGTGTTCGGCGCGTTGCAGATCGCGCTGGCCTGCTGCTGGACCAACCTGGTGGCCGCGGAACTGCTGGCCGCCGACGCGGGCCTGGGGTTCATGATCACCATGGGGCGGCGGCTGGCCATGCCCGAAATGGTGGTGCTCGGCATGTTCATGGTGGGGCTGACCGGCGCCTTCATCGGCGTGATCATCGACAAGGTGGAAAAGCGGCTGCTGGCCGGGATCAGGAGGTAGACCATGTCGCAGGAAGCCACGTGCAACGCCGCAGGCTCCTCCATCGCCAACGAGACCGTGGGACAGGTGGTGGACCGCGGCCCCCTCAGCCTGGGGCGCATCCTCACCAACCGCTGGTTCCTTCATACCGTGTCCATCGTCGCGTTCTTCTGGCTGTGGGACTGGCTGGCCCGCTCCAACGTGCTGGGCGGGGGCAGCAGCGCCCTGGCCCGTCCGTACGAGGTGCTGGACCAACTGGTGGTGCTCGCCCATGAGGAACTGGCGGAACTGACCCTGTGGGGCCACGTGTGGGCCAGCACCCAGCGCGTGGTGATAGGCTTTACCATCGCCGCCGTCATTGCCGTGCCCCTGGGGCTGTTCATGGCGCTGAACCGCTACGTCAACGCCATCGTCAAACCATTGTTCGACCTCCTGAAGCCCATGCCGCCCATTTCGTGGATATCCATCTCCATCCTGTGGTTCGGCATCGGCGAGACGTCCAAGGTGTTCATCATCGTGCTCGGCACCTTCGTGCCCTGCCTGCTCAACGCCTACAACGGCGTGCGCCTGGTGGAGCCGGAACTGTACGACGTGGTGCGCATGCTGGGCGGCAAGCGCCGCGACGAAATCCTGCACGTCTGTTTTCCGGCCTCGTTCCCGGCCATCTTCGCGGGGTTGCAGATATCGCTCAGCATCGCCTGGACCTGCGTGCTGGCGGCCGAACTGGTCAGCGCCCGCTCGGGCCTGGGGTACATCATCGTGCAGGGCATGAACCTGTCGCAACCGGCCATGGTCATCGGCGGCATGGCGGTCATCGCGGCGGCCGCGTGGGGCACCACGCTGCTGGTCACCGCGCTGGAACGCAAGCTGTGTCCGTGGAAGCGCAAGATCGTGGGCCTGTAGCCCGACCGCCGGAACCGCACACCCGTAAGGAAGGGACGACGCCGTGATCGAATGCCGCAACGTGAGCAAGACCTTCATCCAGAAGGGCAAACAGGAAGTGCCGGTGCTCGAGGACGTGAGCATCGACGTGCAGGCCAACGAATTCGTGGTCATCCTCGGCCCCGGCCAGAGCGGCAAGAGCACGCTTTTGCGCATCATCGCCGGGCTGGAAACGCCCACCACCGGCACCGTGACCCTGGACGGGGAGCCCGTGACCGGACCGGGGGCCGACCGGGGCCTGGTGTTCCAGGGGTACATGCTCTTTCCGTGGAAAACCGTGCTCGGCAACGTGGAAATGGGGCCGAAGCTGTGCGGCCTGCCCAGTAACGAGGTCCGCGACCTCGCCATGCACTACATCGATCTGGTCGGGCTTTCCGGGTTCGAGAAGCACTACCCGCACCAGCTTTCCGGCGGCATGAAGCAGCGCGTGGGCATTGCCCGCGCCTACGCCAACAAGCCGCGGGTGATGCTGCTGGACGAGCCCTTCGGCCAGTTGGACGCCCAGACGCGCATCTTCATGGAACAGGAAACCGAGCGCATCTGGCAGACCGACAAGCGCACCGTGATCTTCGTGACCAACAACACCGACGAGGCGCTGTTCCTGGCCGACAGGATCGTCGCCATCGAAGGCAAGCTGCCCGGCCGGGTGCAGCGCACCTACACCGTGGACCTGCCCCGCCCGCGTGACCTGACCAGCATGCGTTTTCTGGAAATGCGCCGTGAACTCATAGACGCCTCGGTGCTGACGCTGTAGCCCGTGCGACGGCGGGCTGCCGCACCGAACGGCCAAGGGCCGGTCCCCTCGCGGGGGACCGGCCCTTCTACGACGAGCCGGAGGCCATCAGGACAATGCGGCCTGGCGGAGTGCGGCACGGGGTTTACTTTCCCTGCCCGACCGGGTAGTTTCGGAACCGGGAATGGAGTTTCCCCTGAACCGCGCTAGCTGATAACTCCTACCAACTCTGAAGGCGTTGGTGGGCTATTGCAAAGACAACCACGTTTTCGACGTGGTTGTCTTTTTTGGCATGGTCCGCACGAGGTGCAGCATGTTCAGGGCGCTCATCGGTCTTCCGCGCAACATCTGGCTGATCGGACTGATCAGTTTCTGCAACGACAGCGCCAGCGAAATGCTCTACCCGGTCATTCCGCTGTACCTGTCCTCGGTCCTGATGGCCGGGCCGCGCGCGCTCGGCATCATCGAGGGCATCGCCGAAGCCACGGCCAGCCTGCTGAAACTGTTTTCCGGGGTGGTCATGGACCGCCACCGCGCGGCACGACCGTGGATCATCCTCGGCTACGGCCTTGCCGGGTTCGGCCGCCCCCTGATCGCCTTTGCCGGAAGTTGGGGCTGGGTCCTGCTCATCCGCTTCGCCGACCGGGTGGGCAAGGGCCTGCGCACCTCACCGCGCGACGCGCTGCTGGCCTCCTGCGCCGGTCCCGAACAGTGCGGGCTGGCGTTCGGGCTGCACAGGGCCATGGACAACGCCGGGGCCGTGGCCGGGCCTTTGGCGGCCTTCGGGCTGCTGTCCCTGGGCATGCCCCTCAAACACATCTTCCTGTGGGCATTGCTCCCCGCCGTGCTCTGCCTGTGCCTCTCGCTGGGAGTACGGGAACCGGCGCCCGCAACGCGAAGCCGCGAACGGAGCGCCATGGACTGGCGTCTGCGCGGCATGCCGCCGGTGTTCAAGAGATACCTCACGGCGGTGGCCCTGTTCACGCTCGGCAACTCCTCCAACATGTTCCTGCTGCTGCGGGCCGGGGAGCTCGGCGTTCCGGTGGAGCGGATACCGTTGCTGTGGGCCGCCGTTTCAGCGGTCGCCATGCTCTTTTCCGTGCCGCTGTCCGCCCTGTCCGACAGGCTGGGACGCCCCGCCGTCCTGCTGGGCGGGTACGGCGCGTATTGCCTGTTTTACCTCGCAATGGCCGTCGTCGGCGACAACAGCGCTGTTCTCTTCATCCTGTTCGGCTTCTACGGCCTGTTCATGGGCGCGACCGAGGGCGTCGAAAAAGCCTTCGTCGCGGACCTCGTGGACGCCGACCGGCGCGGAACCGCCTTCGGGTGGTTCAACCTGGTCGCCGGAGCCCTGCTGCTGCCCGCTTCGGTCCTTTTCGGCTTCCTGTACCAGACGGTGTCCCCGGCCTGCGCGTTTCTCTTCTCGGCCGGGTGTTCCCTTCTGGCGGCCCTGCTGATCGGCCTTTTCGTCGCGCCCCCGCCACGGCGGCGGCATGAGCCCGGCGTTGCGCGGAACTAGCGCGGAAGAAAACACGCAACCCGTTGGCGGACAATGCACACGGACCATGCCATGTCACGGCATGCACAAGATACTCACCCATATCGAGCGGCGACAACCGGAGCACACATGATCAAGTCAATCATCTGCATCAGCGCGGGCGCGTCCATGGGATCGGTTCTGCGATGGGTTTTCGGCCTGATGCTGAACGGCGTCTTTCCGCCCATCCCCCTCGGCACGGTGGCGGCCAACCTGCTTGGCGGCTATTGCATAGGCATTGCCGTAAGCGCCTTCAACGCATTTCCCCACCTGGCGCCGGAATTGCGCCTGCTGGTGATTACCGGCTTTCTCGGCGGGCTGACGACGTTCTCCACGTTTTCCGCCGAGGTGGGCGCGCTGTTGCAAGGCCAACGGATCATGACGGCCGTCGCCGCCATCACGCTCCATGTGGTCGGTTCCCTCATGATGCTGTTTCTGGGGATGGGAACCTTTGCCGCTCTCAGGACAATCTTGCGATAGGAGACGACACATGCACGGCTACCAGCTCACCTTCTTCACCCAGCAGGGGCGTACGCACGGAATGTTGAGCATAGCGGAATGGCTGCTCAGGGAAGCCAGGGAGATCGGCATCAAGGGGGCCACCGTTGCCGCCGCGCAGGGTGGCTACGGCCGCGACGGCAGATACCATTCCACCCGTTTCTTCGAGTTGGGGGAACAGCCGGTGGAAGTGACCATGGCGGTCGGCCCCGAGCAGGCGACGCAGTTGTTCGCCAGAATCGGGGAAGAGGACCTCAGGATTTTCTACATGAAGATTCCCGTGGAATTCGGCATCACGGGAGAGGACCCGGAATAGCGGGAGCCCGGCGGCCCCGGATGGCCGCAACGCGCGCGGCCGGGGCCGGTCGCCCGGACTCAGAACAGAACCAGCGTGGCCAGCCCCAGAAAGATGAAAAACCCCGCGCCGTCGGTGAGCGCTGTCAGGAAGATGCTGGACGCCTGCGCCGGGTCGCGCCCCACGGCCCGCAGGATGAGCGGGATGGACGCCCCGGCCAGCGCGCCCAGCAGCATGTCCAGCAGCAGCGCCAGCGACATCACCGAGGCCAGCTTCCACGACCCGGAGAACGCCCACACCGCGCACAGCACCAGCAAGGCCACGATGGCCCCGCTGGACAGGCCGATCTTGGCCTCGCGCAGCACCGCCCACCACGCCTTGCGCCGGTCGAACCGCTCCACCGCCAGTTGCCGGATCATCACCGCCAGCGCCTGCTGCCCGGTGTTCCCGGCCTGGTTGGCCACCATCGGCATCAGCACGGCCAGCACCGCCATCTGGGCGATGGACCCTTCGAACATATATACCACCGACGCCGACACCGCCGAGTTCAGCATGTTGATGACCAGCCACGGCAGCCGCTTCAGCACCGATTCGTGCCACGGCGTGTCCACGCTTTCGTCCGTGCCCGCGCCCACCATGCCCAGCATGTCCTCGGACGCCTCGTCGTGGATGATGTCGATGATGTCGTCGTGGGTGACCACGCCCAGCAGGCGGCCCTCGTAGTCCACCACGGGCATGGCCATGAAGTTGTAGTGGCCCAGCAGGTGCGCCACCTCTTCCTTGTCCTGGTCGAACAGCACCGAGATCAGGCCCTGGTTGCGCACCTCGTCCTTCAGCTTGTTGCCGGGCTTGCAGAGCATGATGTCGCGCAGCGAAAGCACGCCCACCAGCCGGTCCTGCTCGTCAACGACGTACGCGTAGTAGGGGATTTCCTTGTCCTCGATCTCGGCGCGGATCTGCGAGATGGCCTGGTCGGCGGTCAGGCCCTGGTCGAGGATGATGATCTCGGTGTTCATGACCCCGCCCGCGGTATCCGGGTCGAAGGCCATGAGATGGCGGATTTCCTCGGCGTCCTCGGTTTCGAGGCTGCTCAGCAGGACGTCGCGGTGGTCCTCGTCCAGTTCGTCCAGCACGTCGGCCGCGTCGTCGGGCGACATCTCGGACAGGATCTGGGCGGCCACGTCGGCGTCGAGGTTTTCCAGCAGGTCGACGCGCACGTGCTCGTCAAGCTCGGCCAGGGCGTCGGCGGCGTCCTCGGCGGGCAGGTGGCGCAGCACGCACACCTGGCGTTCCAGCGAAAGATTCTCCAGATGGTCGGCTACGTCGGCGGGGTGGGCGAATTCGGCGTCCTCGCCCGGCGTGGCGGGGTCGCGGCATTCCTCGGGCAGCACGATGGTCCGGCAGGCGTCCCCGTCGTCGCGGGGGGCGCCTTCCACGCATTCGCGGTCGTGCTCGTGCCCGTGTTCCTGCCCGGTCATGGAATTCCCTCGCTGCATGGCGCGCCCTGTCCCCCCCTCACATGCCCGGCCCGCGTGGCGGGTTCGCGACATCGGCTTGACGAAACCGGGGTGGGCTCCTACTACACGGCAAGCGCCATTTCCGCCGTTTTTCGCGCCCCCGCCGCACAGGCGCGGCGCGGGGCACCCTGCGTGTACCATCTAGCCAGTGGCGGCACAATCCATGTCATCGCATACCGTACCGGATTTCGACACCTTCTTCGCGGAGCAGCCCCGCGAGCACCTGCTGGCCGCCATCGACCTGGCCCTGCTGGAAGACGGCCCGGATCTGACCAGCGACGCCGTGTTCGGCCCCGTGGACCGGCTGGCGGCGGAAATCGTGGCCAAGCAGCAGACCCTGGTGGCCGGGCTGCCCGTTGCCCCGCTGGTGATGGAGCGCTGCGCCGCCCTGCTGGAAAGCCCGGTTGTGGGCGGCTGGACCTGGAACCCGCACACCGCCGACGGCGACGAACTGCCCCCCGGGGCCATCGCCGCCGACATCGAAGGCCCGGCGCGGCTGGTGCTGAAGGCGGAACGGGTCATCCTGAACTTCATCTGCCACATGTCCGGCATCGCCAACCTGACGCACCGCTACGCGCGTGAACTGGAAGGCACGGCCACCCGCCTGCTGGACACCCGCAAGACCCTGCCGGGGCTGCGCTTTCCCGAAAAATACGCCGTGCTGGTGGGCGGCGGGCAAAACCACCGCCGCACCCTGGCCGAAATGCTGATGCTGAAGGACAACCACATCGACGCGTCCGGGTCCATCACCGCCGCCGTGGCCGCCCTGCGCGCGGCCTACGCGCCCTGCCCGCCCATCGAGGTGGAATGCCGCACCCCGGACGAGGTGCGCGAGGCCGTGGCCTGCAAGGTGGACCGCATCATGCTGGACAACATGGACCTTGCGCTCCTGCGCGAGTCGCTTACACTGGTGCCCCCCGGCATCGAAACCGAGGCCAGCGGCGGCGTCACCTTGGAAACGCTGCGTTCACTGGCCGAGGCATCCCCCCACGGGCCCGACTTCGTCTCCGTGGGCAGGCTTACCCACTCCGCCCCGGTGGCGGACTTCAGCATGCGCATACGCAAGGCATGACATGACCGCACAGCAGTCCCAGAAGGAGCGCATCGCCGCGCTGCGCGCCGCGCTCGGCCCCAACCTGACCATCATGGGCCACCACTACCAGCACGAATCGGTCATCCGGCACACCGACCTGCGGGGCGACTCGCTGGAACTGGCCCGCCGCGTGGCCACCATAGACGCCGCCAGCATCGTGTTCTGCGGGGTGTACTTCATGGCCGAATCGGCCGCCCTGCTGGCGCGCCCCGGCCAGAAGGTGTACCTGCCGGAGCATTCCGCCAACTGCGTCATGGCCCAGATGGCCCCGGCCGAACGGGTGGACGCGGTGCTGCGCGCCCTGTCGGCCGACGGCCGCAAGGTGGTGCCGCTGGCCTACGTGAACACCTCGCTGGCGGTGAAGGCCGTGGTGGGGCGGCACGGCGGCGCGGTGTGCACCTCCGCCAACGCGCGCACCATGCTGGAATGGACCCGCAGGCAGGGCGACGCCGTGCTGTTCCTGCCGGACAAGAACCTGGCCCGCAACACCGCCAACCTGCTGGGCATTCCCGAAGACAAGCGCCACATGCTGGACGTGCGCGCGGCCAGCTTCGCCGCCGACGCGCTGTCCGGCGAGGCCCGCCGGGCGGAACTGCTGATCTGGCCCGGCTGCTGCGCCATCCACGCCCGGTTCAACCTGCGCCAGATGGAAACCGCCCGCGCCGCCCACCCCGGCTGCCGCATCGTGGTGCATCCGGAATGTTCGCCAGAGGTGGTCAACGCCGCCGACGCCGCCGGGTCCACCACCGCCATCATCCGCTTTGCCGACAAGGCCCCGGACGGCTCCACCGTTATCGTGGGCACGGAAATCAACCTCGTGCGGCGGCTGGCCCGCCAGCATGCCGGGCGGCTGACCGTGCTGCCCCTGCTGGAAAGCGCCTGTTCGCACATGGCCCGCGTAACCGAACCCAAGCTGCTGCGCACCCTGGAAGGGATGGCGGCGGGCACGGAAACCCCGGTCACGGTGCCCATGGACCTGCACGAACCCGCCAGGGTTGCCCTGCAACGCATGCTGGACGCCTGTGCCTGAGCGGGCGTAGAGATTACGGACGGCCCGCGCGACGCCCGCCGACAACGGGGCGTCGCGCGGGCCGACCAGCATCCTGCGCCCGGCAGGGGCCGGGGCCCGGAATCCGGAAGGCCCGGCACCCGAACGCCGCACCGCATCCCCCACTCCCTCCTCTTCGCAAGGGACGGCCATGAACAATTCCACCTACCGCCTGCACACCCCGGTCCTGGTCATCGGCTCGGGCATCGCCGGGTGCACCGCCGCGCTCACCCTGGCCGACCGGGGCATGGAAGTCACGCTCATCAACAGCGGCCAGCACCTGGACAGCGGCAACTCGGCCCTGGCCCAGGGCGGCATCGTGTTCCGCGCGGGCGACGATGACCCCCGCCTGCTGGAAACCGACATCCTCATCGCCGGGCACCGCCACAACCACCTGCGCGCGGTGCGCCACATCGCCCGCAACGGCCCCAAGGCCGTGCAGGACATTCTGGTGGACCGGCTGCACATTCCCTTCGCCAAGGGCCGCACCCCCGAATGCGAATGGGACCTGACCATGGAGGGCGGCCACGGCGCGCACCGCATCCTGCACTGCGCCGACTACACCGGCCGGGCCATCATGGACGGGCTGATGGCGGCGGTGAACGACGCCCCCAACATCCGCGTGCTGTCGGAACGCACCGCCGTGGACCTGCTGACCAGCCACCACCACGCCCGCAACAACGAATTCCGCTACCAGCTCAACAACCAGTGCGTGGGGGCCTACGTCTTCAACGAGCAGTTGCGCCGGGTGGAGACCATTCTTGCCGACATCACCGTACTGGCCACCGGCGGCATCGGACAGGTGTACCTGCACACCACCAACAGCCCGGCCTGCATCGGATCGGGCGTCGCCATGGCCAGCCGCGCCTTCGTGCGCACCGAAAACCTGGAGTACGTGCAGTTCCACCCCACCGCACTGCTGCACCGCAGCTCGCGCCGGTTCCTGGTCACCGAGGCCATGCGCGGCGAGGGCGGGCGGCTGGTGAACGGCAGCGGCGAGCACTTCATGGAGCGCTACGACCCCCGCGCCGACCTTGCCCCGCGCGACATCGTGGCCCGGTCCATCGTGGAGGAAATGCTGCGCAACGGCGAGGAATGCGTGTACCTGGACGCCCGCCACATGGAGCAGGACCCGGCGGAGCGCTTCCCCACCATCTTCGCGCGGTGCCTGGAACTGGGCATCGACATCCGGCGCGACCTGATCCCCGTGGTGCCTGCCGCACACTACTTCTGCGGCGGCATCCTCACCGACCTCACGGGCCGCACCACCCTGGAACGGCTGTACAGCGTGGGGGAATGCAGCTGCACCGGCGTGCACGGGGCCAACCGCCTGGCCTCCACATCGCTGCTCGAAGCGCTGCTGTGGGGCCGCACCGCGGCGGAAGACATCGCCAGGCGCTCCGGCGGCCAGCGCGGCCTTGGCAAACGCCTGCGCGATTCCATTCCCGACTGGCAGTCCTCGGGCGACGAACGCAACGACGACCCCGCCCTCATCGCGCAGGACTGGGCCACCATCCGCCACACCATGTGGAACTACGTGGGCATCACCCGCACCCGCAGCCGGTTGCAGCGCGCCTTCGAAGACCTGCGCGACCTGTCGCGCCACCTGCACGACTTCTACAAGCGCACCCCGCTCTCCAAACCCCTCGTGGACCTGTTCCACGGCTGCCAGACCGCCTACATGGTGACCATGGCGGCGCTCAGGAACAAGCAGAGCCTGGGGTGTCACTACCGGGTGGATTAGGTTTTCATTGTGGATCGGGCTTCATTTTTTGTATGCCTCCGGCGGGCAGGGGGATTCTCCCCCTGCACCCCTTTAACGAAAAGAACCGCCCAATGGGCGGTTCTTTTCGTTTTGGTGAGCTGATGCCACACAATATCCCTTTTTGGGGGTGCAGGGGGCGTTAGCCCCTTGCCCGCCGGAGGCTTCCAGAAAACAACCCCCTACACAAACAAATTATTGATGCGGCACGCGGCGCAGGCCGCGCCGAACCCGTTGTCGATGTTGACCACGGTGACGCCGCTGGCGCACGAGGTGAGCATGCCGAGCAGCGCGGAGAGCCCGGCGAAGTTGGCGCCATAGCCCACGGAGGTGGGCACGGCGATGAGCGGTTGCGAAACGAGGCCGCCCACCACGCTGGTCAGCGCGCCTTCCATGCCCGCCACCACGATGAGCACGCGGGCCTTGCGCAGTTCGTCCAGCCGGTCGAACAGCCGGTGCACGCCCGCCACCCCCACGTCGGAGATGATCCACGCCTTGCTACCCAGCATTTCGCAGGTCACGCGGGCCTCTTCGGCCACTGGCAGGTCCGAGGTCCCTGCGGTGATGATGCCGATCTCGCCCGGCTTGAAGGCCAGTTCGCCGTGCAGCATGGTCAGGGTGCGGCCAAGGGCGTTGTAGGTGGCCTCGGGGCAGGCGGCCAGCACGTGCTCCGCCATTTCCGGCGAGACGCGGGTGGCCAGCACGTGGCTGAGGCCGCGCAGCCGGGTAAATATCTCCGCCACCTGCTGGGGGGTCTTGCCCGCGCCGTAGACCACCTCCGGAAAGCCGTTGCGCAGCTTGCGGTGCAGGTCGAAGCGGGTGTGGCCCATTTCAAGATACGGCAGGTCGCGCAGTTGCGACATGCCCTTGTCCACATCGATGGTGCCCGCGCGGATGCCTTCCAGCAGATCGCGCAATGCGTCGGTCCTGTCCATGTCGTCTGTCCGTCGTTGCGGCGCGCCGCACGGGCGCTGCCGGTATCGTTATCAAAACCATGCTGGGGGGCTGTTTCAAAATTAGGATTTTCGTTCGTTGGCAAGAAAAACAAGCCTGCCATGAGGGAGTGCGGCAGCCGTTATGCGAGTCTTCGAGCATTACGGATGGCGACCGCAGAGCGTACTCTTCTCGTATTTGACCGAAATGGCAGGCGATGTTTGACGACGCCAACGGGCGAAAGGACAATTTTGAAATAGCCCCTATCGGGCCTTGCCGATGGCCAGATACACGTCGGCAAGGGGGATGGAGTGCTTGCGCGCCAGCGCCTTGCAGTCTTCCAGTTCCGGCTTGGCGCGCAGCACTTCGCCGTCCAGCAGGGCCTGCTTCATGGTCACGGGGCCCAGCGGGGTTTCCAGCCGTTCGAAGCGCGTTTCCAGCACGATCTTGTCGATGGGCACGCTCTTGATGCCCAGCGTGGTGGTGTGCCGGAACAGCAGCCGCGCGAAGCGCTCCTGCTCGTGCCGGGCGCAGAGCAGCGAAACGCAGGTGGCGGGCCGCCCCTTCTTCATCATGATGGGGGTGAAGTGCACGTCCATGGCGCCTTCTTCCATCAACAGTTCCATGGCCACGGCCAACTGCTCGGCGGTCATGTCGTCGATGTTGCATTGCAGGAGGCGCGCGGGCTCGGAGGGCAATTCTCCGGCTGCCGGAAACGCGGAGGAAGACGCGGCGTCGGCGGCGCGCCCCGCGTGTGCCTCATCCACCTCGGCCAGATGCACCCGCAGCAGGTTGGGCAGTTCCGTGTCGCGGTGGCCGATGCCGTAGCCGGTGCGCTGCACGGCCATGCGCGGCGCGGCGGTGAACCGGCGCACCAGCGTGGCCAGGATGGCCGCGCCCGTGGGGGTGGTGGTCTCGTGCGGGCTGGCCCCGCGCGTGGTGGGAATGCCCGACAGCAGTTCCGCCGTGGCCGGGGCGGGCACGGGCATCAGCCCGTGGGCGCAGCGCACGAAGCCGCCGCCAAGCTCCACGGGCGAAGCCCAGGCCGCGTCCACGCCCAGGCGGTGGTAGCAGATGGCCGCGCCCACGATGTCCACGATGGAATCGGTGGCCCCCACCTCGTGAAAATGCACCTCGTCCACCGGCTTGCCGTGCACCTTGGCCTCGGCCTCGGCCAGCTTGCGGAAGATGGCCAGACTGGTGCGCCGCACCGGCTCGGGCAACGCGCTGGCGGTGATGATGGCCTCTATGTCCGGCAGGTTGCGGTGCGGCGGGTGGTGATGATCATGGGAATGGTGGTGGCCGTGGCTGTGATCATGCCCATGGTCATGGCGCCCGTGCTGGTGGTGCTCATGATCATGATCATGATGCTCGTGGCCGTGCGCATGGCCGCGCCCCCTATCCTGCCCGCAGTCCTGGCCTTCGTGCGCCAGCACCACGTCCACCCGCAGGCCGGAAATACCCTTGCGCATGTCCGGGGTCACCCGCAGTTCGAACTCGTGGTCCAGCCCCAGCTTCGAAAACTCGGCCCGCAGGTATTCGGGCTCCACGCCAAGGGCCAGCAGCGCGGCAAGGTGCATGTCGCCGCTGATGCCCGCGAAGCAGTCGTAAAACAGTATCTTCACGCCAACAATCCTCCGGCCGGGGAGATATCCCGCAGCCCGGCCGGGTCGCGTTCCGACCGGACTGCGGGTATTCTTTCGTGTATCGCGGGGTAGCCCCTACAGGGTGCGGCGTATCATCTGCCGCCCCGCCTCCTGCAACTGGGCGAAGTCCGGCCCTTCCAGTTCGGCGGCCAGTTCGGCCAGCACGTCCGGAATGGCGATGTGCTGCGGACAGTTTTCCACGCACTGCCCGCAGGCCACGCACTGCGAGGCGTAGCCGGGGCCCTCGCCGCCGATCTCGCCGCTCATCCGCATGGCGTACAGGAACTTGCCTTCCTCGATGTTACCGAACATGTGCATCTTGTTGTAGGTCTCGAAGCACATGGGAATGGCGACGCCCATGGGGCACGGCATGCAGTAGCCGCAGCCGGTGCAGCGCACCTTCATCAGTTCGCGGTATTTGGCGCTGGCGCGGGCCACCAGTTCGAGGTCGCGCGGGCTCATGGCCCCGGCCTCGGCGGAACCGGCAATGGCAAGGTTCTCCGCGATGTGCGCTTCCTCGTTCATGCCGGACAGCACCACCGTCACCTCCGGGTGGTTCCATATCCAGCGCAACGCCCATTCCACCGGGGTGCGCCGCACGGGCGACTCGTCCCAGATGGCCTGCACGGCGGGCGGCGCGGTGATCAGGCCCAGATTGCCGCCGCGCAACGGCTCCATGATGATCACCCCGATGCCCTTGCCCGCCGCGTAGCGCAGCCCTTCGGTGCCCGCCTGATAGGTCTCGTCCAGGTAGTTGTACTGGATCTGGCAGAACACCCAGGGGTAGGCGTCGATGATGCGCTTGAAGTCTTCCGCCAGACCGTGGAAGGAGAACCCGGCGTTGGCGATGCGCCCGTCGGCCTTGGCCGCTTCCAGAAATTCCAGCACGCCCAGCCCGTGCACGGTGTCCCACAGGGGGCCGTCCAGGGCGTGCACCAGATAGTAGTCGATGCACGAAACGCCAAGGCGCTCCAGTTGCGCGTCGAGGTAGCGGTCCATGTCGGCGCGGTCCTCGACCAGCCAAGAGGGCAGCTTGGTCGCCACCCTGACCTTCTCGCGGTAGCCGTCGCGCAGGGCCTTGCCGAGCACGATCTCGCTCTCGCCGTTGTGGTACGGCCACGCCGTGTCCACGTAGTTGACCCCGCCGTCGATGGCGCTGCGGATCTGCGCGATGGCGCGGGCCTCGTCCACCTTGCCGTCCCGCATGGGCAGGCGCATGCAGCCGAAGCCCAGCGCGGACAGCGTGTCACCGTTTTTGGGCATGGTTCTGTACAGCACGTCTCGCTCCTTCGGTGCCGGGCGCGGTGCGCCCGTTCACGGTTTCGCGGCCCCTCGGGGTCTCTCGCGATCCCTCGTGATCAGGACCGCCGGGGCCGCCGGGGCCGCCATCCCCGCCGCGCGCCATTCCGGCGAATGCAGCCGAAACGTCGCGGGGGATGTTCGATGCTCCGTGAAATAAACGGACCGTGCCCGGAAGAGAAGGCACATTCCTGCCAAACTCTTGCCTGATCCTGCAACGGGTGGCAGAAACGCGTCAAATCGGGTACTGTCCGGAACATGGGCTACGAGGTCCGCCGTTTTCCGCCATGGAGGATACATGCGTGAAATAGCTGAACTGATGGGCAGACTCGCCACCAACGAGGGCAAGACGGAAACAGGCTTGCCCGGCGTGGGGCTGTACAGAACCTCCGGCTCCATCCACCGGGCGCCGCTGCTGTACCGGCAGGGGCTGATCATCCTGGGCCAGGGGGCCAAGCTGGTGCACTTCGGCGGGCGGGTCTACCAGTACGACCAGGACCACTACCTGGCCCTCAGCGTGCCCATCGCCGCCGAATGCGAGGCCGTGGCCACGCCGGAAAAGCCCCTGCTCTCCCTGACCGTGGACATCGACCTCGGCGTGCTCAATCAACTCATAGATCAGATAGAAGACCGTATCGACTACCGGTCGCTGACGCAAGGGTGCACCCACCAGGGGCTGTTCCTGGCCAGGGCCCACACCGCGTTTAAGAACACGGTGCTGCGTCTGCTGTGGGCGCTGTCCTGCCCGCTGGAAACGCAGGTGCTGGGGCCGGGGCTGGTGCGCGAACTGCTGTTCCGGGTGCTGTGCGGCGAGAACGCGGCGGCCCTGCACGCGCTGGTCACCAGAAACACCAACATGTCGCGCATCGAGAAGGCCCTGAAGCAGATCCACGGCAACTTCGCCGAGCCGTTCAACGTGGACCAGTTGGCCGGGTTCGTGAACATGAGCCCGTCCACCTTCCACCGGGCGTTCAAGGACGTGACCTCGTTCTCGCCCATCCAGTACCTGAAGCGGGTGCGCCTGAACAAGGCGCGCAGCCTGCTGCGCGAGGACGGCGTGCGCGCCAGCGAGGCGGCGCGCATGGTGGGCTACGAAAGCGTTTCGCAGTTCAGCCGGGAATTCCGCCGCTACTTCGGCATCAGCCCCAGCCACGCGGGCGGACTGGCGGGGGAATGACCCGTGTGGATGCGGATACGCCGCGTGCAAGGGTCATGCGAACGGTCCGGAACTACAGGAGATAATCGCGCACCACGATGATTCCCGTCCACAACTGCCACAGGGCCAGCACCACCAGCAGCAGGTTGTTGACGCCGTGCACCAGCGGCAGCAGCTTGCGGCGCTTCTTCACCACGTCCATGCGCTGCCCGGTGAAGTAGCCCACCGCGCACAGCGGCACCATCAGCAGGCCCACCCAGGCGTGCGCGCCGGTCAGGAACATGTTGGACCACTCCAGCCTGGCCACGGCCAGCCCCAGCAGCGAACCGGCCGCCCAGACGGCCAGGGCCACGGTGCCCCATTTGACGTGCGCCTTCCACGGAAAGACCAGCTTGCGGCCCATGTGCGAGGACTGAAAGCGTATCCAGCCAAAATACGTGGCATACAGGCCGATGAGCGTGGCGACGAACTGCAGGACGGGGTGAATCCAGACCATGGGGGCTCCCGGTGCGGATGTAGTGGGAAGAGGGATGATTCCTATGCTTAGAATAAAGGCAGCATCCGGTCCAGCAGCAACAGCAGCATGAGCGCGGGCATGGCCGCGTCGGCGGCGCGCAGGGCCAGCCTCCCGCCGCCGCAAGCCGGAGTTTCCGATGTGCGGCGCATCCGGGCCGACACCGCCAGCAGGGCCACGCCCAGCAGCACCACCCCGGCGCGGAGCAGCGGGGCATGCAGCAGGGGAAACACCGGCAGCATCAGCACGGCCACGGCGTAGGCGTGGTACCATACCCGCAGCAGCCTGTCGTAGCGCGCGGCGGCGAACTGGGCGGGCGGCACGGGCAGCCCGGCCCGCACGTAGTGGATGCGCTCGCGCTGGGCGCGCAGCCAGAAATGGGGCACCTGCCACAGCACGTACACGCCGTACAGCAGAATGGCCACGGGGTCGCGCGGGTCGCCGCCTGCCGCCATCCAGCCCAGCAGGGGCGGCATGGCCCCCACCAGCGCGCCCGGCAGCAGGGCGAAGGATGTCACCCGCTTGAGCGGCGTGTACACCCCGTTGTAGGCCACGGCGATGCCCGCCCCCACCAGGGCCAGTTGCAGGCCGGACACCGGGGAAGCCGCATGCAGGCACCCCAGCGCCGCCGCGAACGACACCACACCGATGCCCACGGCCGCCCCCGGCGTCATGCGCCCGGAGGGCAGCGGCCGCCCCGCCGTGCGGGGCAGCAGCGCGTCGATGTCGCGTTCCTGGACCTGATTCCACGCCGAGCAGGCCGCGGCCAGCAGCATGGCCCCCGCCACCACCCACGCCAGCGCACCCGCCGGACCGGCCTGCCCGATCTGCCCGACCAGTCCGGCAAAAGGCAGTGGCACGGCCAGCAGGAAGCCGAAGGCCGTGGCCGCGCCCACCATCAGGGTCACGTTCAGGCGCAGCAGCAGGCGCAGGTCATGCAGGCGGGGCATGGCAGGCCTGTTGTCCATCAATGGGAATGTTCGCCCAGCGACTTGATATACTCCACCATGGCCCCCAACTGTTCCGGCGTCAGGTGTTCGTAGGGCGGCATCATGGGGTCGAAGCCCTTCACCGTGCCCAGCGCCGGGGCATTGGCGATCTTGGCGCGCAGGTAGGCTTCGTCGGCGGTGACCTGCTGCTCCTTGCCGTCGCGCAGCACGATGGTCGGCGCGTTCCACAGCCCCTTCAGGCTGGGCCCGGCGATGACCGAACCGTCGGTCGAATGGCACGAGATGCAGCCCTCGGCCTCCATCAGCCGCCTGCCTTCCTCGTGCCCCACCTCGTTGCCGTGCATCAGCCAGCCCAGCATTTCCTCCATCTCTTCGGGCGGCACCATGCCTTCCGTGGACGGCATGATGGGGTCGTAGCCCACCACCACCTCTGCGTTGGGGTCCACGAAGGCGCGGCGCAGGTACCCTTCGTCGGCCACCACCTTGCGCTTCGTGCCGTCGGGCAGCGCCACCTCGCGCTCGGCCCCGTACAGGTCCTTGAAGGTGGGACCCACGCCCGGGGTTCCGTCCAGCGAATGGCACGAGATACAGCCGTGGGTTTCCATCAGCGCCCTGCCCTTGCCGCCGGGCGCGTCGGCGCTGGCCAGCCAGGCGTCGAAGGCGGCCCGGTCCACCACCTTCACCGTGGTGATCATGTTGGCGTGCTTCAGGCCGCAGTATTCGGCGCACAGCAGGTCGTACTCGCCGGGCCGGTCGGCCTTGAACCAGGCGTAGGTCTCCAGGCCGGGCACGGTGTCCATCTTGATGCGGAAGGCGGGCACGTACAGGCTGTGCAGCACGTCCACGCTGGTCATGCGCAGCTTCACCGGGGTGTCCACGGGCACCACCAGCACGCTGCCGCGCTTGCCGCCGGGGTATTCGAACACCCACGACCACATGCGGGCGGTCACCCGCACCTCCATGGCCCCCTCGGGCACGGTGCGCAGGGCCTTGTAGCCCTCCCACCCGTAGTAGAACAGGCCCATGACGATGATGGAGGGAATCAGCGTCCACGCGATCTCGGCGGGCACGTTGCCCGAAATCTGCGCGGGCACGGGATGGCGCGATTCGCGGTAATGCCACACGAACCACAGCATGGTCGCGGTGATGGCCAGCAGCACGAACACCGAGAACCCGAAGATGACGGTGAATATGAAATCGACCTGCTGCACCGGCGACAACGATTGCGGATACATGGTCACCTACCTGTAGGCCACGTCGAAGAAGGTGAGCCCGATGGCGATGGCAAGGATGACGAAGGCCGTGAACACCATCAGCCGGATGACCCTGCCCTCGTAGCGCAGGTGCATGAACCACAGGATGACCAGCCCCGCCTTGGTGGTGGCCACGG
Source organism: Nitratidesulfovibrio sp. D1 (assembly GCF_051133415.1). NCBI lineage: Bacteria > Pseudomonadati > Thermodesulfobacteriota > Desulfovibrionia > Desulfovibrionales > Desulfovibrionaceae > Nitratidesulfovibrio > Nitratidesulfovibrio sp. D1. The sequence goes on from NZ_JBPGNZ010000002.1 coordinate 221,370, forward strand.
TCAGCGCCACCACCACGTTCAGGAAGCCGAAGTCGAAACTGGTGACGCCCACGGTGATGGTGGTCAGCACCATCAGCGCCGCCCACACCAGCAGGTTGGTGCGCACGGGGACGGCATGGTGTTCGGTGTTGTGTCCGGTCATGCTGGCCCCCTCAGACCACAAGGTAGAAAAGCGGAAAAAGATAGATCCACACCAGGTCCACCAGGTGCCAGTACAGGCCGCCGTTCTCCAGGAACACGAAGTGCTCCGGGGTCACCCGGCCAACGCGCATCAGATGCCAGCCGTACAGCAGCACGGCCCCGCCGATGACCACGTGGATGCCGTGCAGCCCGGTCATCAGGTAGTACAGGTTGAAGAACACCATCTCGCCGGGCGGCAGCGCCAGCAGGCCGGGGCTGTCGGGGTAGATGCCGTGGCCGATCTTGGCGCTCCACTCGAAGAACTTGTTCACCAGGAACACCCCGGCCAGGGCCACCGTCAGCAGCACCAGCCGCTGCGACAGCACCGTCCTGCCGTGTTGCAGAGCGCTGATGGCCAGGGCCATGAACAGCGAACTGGTGATGAGCACCACGGTGTTGACCGTGCCGAAGGTGCGGCTCAGTTCCTTGCCCGCGGCGTGGAATTCCGCCGGGTAGCGGTGCAGGAACACGGCATAGAGCAGGAACAGCCCGCCGAACAGCAGCACTTCCGTGAACAGGAACAGCCACATGCCGATCTTGGCGCCTTCGTAGTCGCGGTGCTCATGCATCGGGCTTTACCCCCGTGAAATCGTAGGGGCCGTGCGTGACCACGGGCTCGGCGTCGAAGTTGTGGTGCGGCGGCGGCGACGGCACCATCCACTCCAGCGTTGCCGCGCCCCACGGGTTGCGGCCCACGGGCTTGCCGTGCCGGATGCCCCGCCACAGGTTCCAGAACATCAGCAGCAGCCCCGTGGCCAGCACCCACGAGCCCATGGTGGAGAAGAAGTGCCCCTCGGCGTACTTGGGCAGGTAGTCGTAGTAGCGGCGCGGCATGCCCTGCAAGCCCAGGATGAACATGGGGAAGTACAGCAGGTTGAAGCCCACGAAGGCAATGAGGCACGACCAGTTGGCGATGCGCTTGTCGTACATCCGCCCGTAGATCTTGGGGAACCAGTAGTGCATGGCCCCGAACAGCCCGAAGCCCATGCCCCCGAAGATCACGTAGTGGAAGTGCGCCACCACGAAGTAGGTGTCGTGCACGTGCACGTTGGTGCCCGCGGACCCCAGCACGAGGCCGGTGAGCCCTCCGATGGAGAACAAAAAGATGAACGCCAGCGCGTACCACAGCGGCGGCTCCACCCGGATGGAGCCCTTGTACAGCGTGGACACCCAGTTGAAGACCTTGATGGCCGAGGGAATGGCCACCACAAAGGTCAGGAACGAGAAGACCATCACCGCCGTGTCGCTCATGCCGCTGACGAACATGTGGTGCGCCCACACCAGCGACCCGGCGAAGGCGATGGCAAGGCTGGAGAAGGCGATCATCTTGTAGCCGAAGATGGGCTTGCGCGCGAACACCGGAAGAATTTCCGAGATCACGCCCATGGCGGGCAGGATCATGATGTATACCGCCGGGTGCGAGTAGATCCAGAACAGGTGCTGGTACAGGATGGGGTCGCCCCCGCGCGAGGGGTCGAACAGCCCCACCCCAAGCACCCGCTCGGCAAAGATGAGCAGCACGGTGATGCCCAGGATGGGCGTGGCCAGCACCTGTATCCATCCGGTGGCGTACAGTGACCAGCAGAACAGCGGCAGGCGGGTCCAGGTCATGCCGGGGGCGCGCAGCCGGTGCAGGGTGGTGATGAAGTTGAGCCCGGTGAGAATGGACGAGAAGCCCAAAATGAACACGGCGATGACCGCCACATCGACGTTGGTGGTGGTCACCGCGCTGAACGGCACGTAGAAGGTCCAGCCCGTGTCCGGCGCGCCCTTGCCCGTGACCAGCGAGAGCACGGCCAGCGCCGCGCCGATGATGTACAGCCACCACGAGAGGATGTTCAGCCGGGGAAACGAGACATCCTCGGCCCCGATCTGGATGGGCAGGAAGATGTTGCCGAACGCGGCGGGAATGCTGGGAATGACCACCAGGAAGATCATCACCACGCCATGCAGGGTGAACAGCGCGTTGTAGGTCTGCGGCCCCATGATGGTGCGGCCCGGCGCGACCAGTTCGAGCCGGATCAGGAAGCCCAGCGCAAGCCCCACCAGGAACATGGTGACGATGCAGTAGAGGTACAGCATGCCGATGCGCTTGTGGTCGGTGCTGAACAGCCACGAGGCGAGCCCCCCTTTCGTGCCGGGCAGCGGCTGGAAGAAGCTCGGGTGGTCGTGCGCGTCTGCGCTCATGCGATGGTCTCCTGTGTCTGGTGCGGGCCGTGCGGACTGCCGGACTCTGCCGGGACGGTCTTTGTCGATGGACTCGATGCGGTACGGTGCGCGCGCCGCCTAGCCCGGCGGCGGGCCGGACGGGGGCGTGTCTCCCGGTCCCTTGCGTTCCTTGCGGCGCGGGCCTCCCCACACCAGCACGAACAGCAGCACCGCCGCGCCGAACAGGATGATGATCCCGGCGATGCGCATGAAATCGAACACGTAGCGCCGCCCTTCCGGGTCGTAGGTGAAGCAGTACGACAGCACGCGCTTCACCGACAGGCCGATGGTGCCGTGCGAGGCCTCGGTGACGGCCATGGTCAGGTCGAAGGGCAGGAAGCTCTGGCCGTACAGGTAGCGCACGATCTTGCCCCCCGGCGCGGTGACGATGAGCGCCACGGGGTGGATGAAGTCGCGCCCCTGCCGGGTGAACCGGAAGCCGATGGCGTCCATGAACCTGTTGATGGAGGCAAGGTCGCCGGACAGGAAGCGCCAGCCGTCCTCCGGATAGGCGAAATTCATGGCCGCGAAATAGTTCTGCTTCTTGCGCGCGGCCAGTTGCGGGGTGTCCGTCTCGTCAAAGCTCACGGACAGCACGCGGTACTCCTTGCCCGGTTGCAGCGAAACCTGCGGCAGCACCCGCGCCAGCGAGCTTTGCAGCATGTTGCACACCGTGGGGCAGGAATAATAGATGGGCGCGATGATCACCGGCACGTCCATCAGGGTGCGCGGGTCGACGGGGTTGCCCGCCTCGTCGCGCAGCAGGATGCCCTCGGGGATGATGTCGCCGAGGTGCTCGTCCACCCCGGCCAGTTGCGCCTGGGAGGCCGGGTCCCCTCCTCCGGGCTGCCCTGCCGGGCCGGACTGGCCGGGCTGTTCGGACTGGCCGAATCGGCCCGTGGTGGGCGGGGGCACCGGATGCACGTGTTCCGCTGGCGCCTGCGCGGCATCGGAGGCGGCGCCGTGGCCCTGATGGTCCCCGGTTCCGGCGGCCACGGGAACGGGGGCCGGGGCGGCGGACGGAACCGCCGCCCGGACCCCCGAGGCGAACACTGCGAGCAGGACAAGCAGCGAGGCCGTGGCGACAAGCGCGCGCACGCAGGCAACCGTCATGCGAATGGGGCGTACGCGCATCGCCATGCACCTACAGCTTGGACATGTAGTCGGCCATGGCCTTCATTTCCTCGTCGGAGTAGCGCTTGACGAGGTTGGTCATGACGGCCTTCTTCTCGCCGCCGTAGCTGCCGTCGGCGTAGCCCTTCAGCTTCTTGAACAGCTCATCGGCCGTCTGGCCCTTCACTGCGTGGCCCACGCCCATGGCCTGCTTGGAGCCGTCGGCCCCGTGGCAGCCCACGCACGACTTGTACAGCGCCGCGCCGTCGGCGGCCACGGCGGCGGAAATGCCGAAGGCAAGGGCGGCACAGATGCTCATGACCACAAGAATGCGTTTCATGCGAGTTCTCCTGTTCCGGTGATGCCGGGTTTTCCGGACCACGCGCGGGGTGACCCGCCCGGGCCGGGCTAGAAGGAGGCCATGTGCGCGGCCAGGGCGCGCATGTCCTCGTCCGAAAGCTTTTTGGCGATTCCCGCCATGACGACCTTTTTCGAGCCGCCGTAGCTGCCGTCCGCGTAGCCCTTGAGCTTGCCGTACAGGGCTTCGGCGGTCTGGCCCTTCACGGGCCGCGCGGCCCCCAGGGCCGCCTTGCCGCCGTCCTCGCCATGGCAGCCCGCACACTGGGCGTACAGCGCCGCACCGTCGGCGGCCAAGGCGGTTCCGGCTGCCACCGGAACCCATGCCGCACAGGCCAGCAGGACGCCAAGGACCGCGCCGGAGATGCAAACCTTCATGTCACCTCCACGGGACAAAAACGATTCCAAGTGCCCGTAGGATAACGCCTGAAGGCAAAAAAAAGCAACCGCCTTCCCGCCTTGGACGGCTGCTGCCGCGTTTGCGCCGCCCCAAGCGCGTCACCTGTCGCGTCGCCTGTCGCGTCATCTGCCGCATTCTCTGCCGCAACCGGCGGGTCTTTGGGATGATAACATGAATAACATGAAAAAAACGGGCGACGCCCGCGCGCCGCCCGTTCATTTGCTTCAATCCCGGAACAGGCCGCCTAGACGGCCCCTTCCTGGCCCACACGGGGCGCGGGCTCCGGCTGCTCGTCCGGTTCGCCGAAGGCGAGCAGGATGGGGCTCGCCACGAAGATCGAGGACAGGATGCCCACGAACACGCCCACCAGCATGGTCAGCGCGAAGTCGTGGATGACCCCGCCGCCCAGCACGAACAGCACCAAGAGGACCGCCAGCGTGGTGCCGCCGGTGAGGATGGTGCGGCTGAGCGTCTGGTTGATGCTGGCGTTGATGATGTGCGCGTAGCTCCATTCCTTGCGGTGGCCGCGCAGCGTTTCGCGGATGCGGTCGTAGACGATGATGGTGTCGTTCAGCGAGTAGCCCACCAGGGTCAGCAGCGCGGCCACGATGTTCAGGTCCACTTCCTTGTCCAGCAGCGAGAGCACCCCCACCGTGACGAGCACGTCGTGCACCAGCGCCACGATGGCCCCCAGGGCGAAGTTCAGGCGCAGCTTCCAGCACAGTACGAAGGTCAGCCCCAGCGCGGCGAAGACCAGCCATACCCGTGGAACCCCGAGCATCCCCAGCACGTACATGCCGCCCGCCAGCGCCCCCGCCATGACGGCGGCGGCCATCCACCGCTGTTCAAACCTGCCCGAGATGTAGATGGCGATGAGCAGCACCGAATAGTACAGCGCCTCAACGGCCTTGGCTTTAAGATCCTCGCCCACCTTGGGGCCGACCATTTCCAGCCGCTGGATCTCGAACGTGGCGTCCTTGATGTGGGTTTCCAACGCCTCGGCCACCACGGTCCGGATGACGTCGGCCCGCTCTTCGGTGTGCGAGATGCGGATGAGGTAGTCGGTCTCTCCCTCGCCGAAGCGCTGCACGACGAGCCCCGGCAGATCGGTGCCCGAAAGGCCCTGCTTCAGGGTGGCGTCGGCCACGGGCCTGTCGAACTTGACCTGCACGATGGCCCCGCCCGCGAAGTCGATGCCGTAGCTCAGCCCGCCCTTGAAGGCGACGGAGGCGAGACCGATCAGCATCGCCGCGATGGAAACCACGTAGGCGATGCGCCGCATGCCCACGAAGTCGATATTGGTGTCATGCCTGATGAGCGTAAGCCCCATGATGGCGATCCTCCCCGGCTAGATGCTGAGGCGTTTTGCGCCGGACCCGGCGGTCCAGACGTCGAAGACGATGCGCGACACGAAAACGGCCGTGAACAGGGACGCGATGATGCCGAGCGTCAGGGTGACGGCGAAGCCGCGCACCGGCCCGGTGCCGAACTGGTAGAGGATCACCGCCACGATGATGGTGGTCAGGTTCGAGTCGGTGATGGCCAGCATGGCGCGCTTGTAGCCCTCGTGCACCGCCGCCGCGGTCGTCAGCCCGCGGCGCAGTTCCTCGCGGATGCGCTCGTAGATCAGCACGTTGGCGTCGATTGCCATGCCCAGGGTCAGCACGATGCCCGCAAGGCCCGGCAGAGTCAGGGTGGCGCCGAAGGCGGCCATGCCCGCGAGCAGAAGCAGCACGGTGTAGCACAGCATGACGTCGGCGATGAGGCCCGAGACGCCGTAGTACACGACCATGAACAGCATCACCATGCCGCCGCCGATGAGCGCGGAAAGGATGCCCTTGTCGATGGATTCCTGACCCAGCGAGGGGCCGACGGTGCGTTCCTCGAGCACGCTCACCGGCGCGGGCAGCGAGCCCGCGCGCAGCACGATGGCCAGGTCCTGCGCCTCCGCCGTGGAGAACTTGCCGGTGATGCTGGCCCGGCCGCCGCCGATCTTTTCCTGGATGACCGGCGCGGAATAGACCTTGCCGTCCAGCACGATGGCCAGGCGCTTGCGCACGTTTTCCTGGGTGATGCGTTCGAACATGGCCGCGCCGCGGCTGTTGAAGGTCAGCATCACGTAGGCCTGGTTGAAATTGTCGAAGCCGGGGCGCGCGTCGGCCACGTATTCGCCGGTCAGCACGGCTTCCTTGTCCACCACCACGGGCGTTTCGGCCTGGCTGCCGTCGGCCCCGCGCCGGATCATGGGACGCACTTCGGTGCCGGGCGGCAGGATGCCGCGCGCGGCCTTTTCCGCGTCCACGTCGTCGCGCACGATGTGGAATTCCAGGTGGGCCGTCTGGCCGATGATCTGGATGGCGCGCTGGGTGTCGTGCAGGCCGGGCAGCTGGATCTGGATGCGGTTGTCCTGCTGCTTGCGGATGTCCGGTTCGGCCACGCCGAACTGGTCGATGCGGTTGCGGATGGTCTTGACCGCCTGCTCCAGCGCCATCTCGCTGATGTTCTTGCGATAGTCCGGCTTCATGGTGGCCACGTAGCGCAACTGCCCGTCATCGGTGGTCTGCGGCGCGGCAACGCTCAGCTGCGGGAACTGCTTGGCCAGCAGTTCGCCCAGCACTTCGCGCTGCTCGGCCTTGGCCAGCACGAACTCGATGCGGTCGCCGGGCAGCACGCGCGGGCGCAGGACGAAGGCGTCCTTCTCGCGCGCCATGGTGCGGATGTCCTGGCCCATCTGGGCCAGCGAGTTTTCCACGGCCTTGTCCACGTCGACGCCGAGCGTCAGGTGGATGCCGCCCATGAGGTCGAGCCCGAGGTTGATGGTGCTGTCGGGCAGAAACCTGCCCAACGGCGACGACTTGATGCCCGGCAGGCTCGGGAGCACGTAGGCCACGCCGAACAGCAGCACGGCCAGCACCACGGCGAGTCTCCAGTGGAAACCCTGTTTCATTGCGACTCCTGGAGTTGCGGTATGTCACGCGGGCGCGGCGCGCGGCCGCATTCACGGCAAAAAGGCAAGCAGGCGCCAGCCGTGACCACGGTGCGCGTGCTTGCCCCATGCCGCGGGAAACGGGACTACTTCTGCCCGTCCTTCCCGTCTTCCTTCCTGTCCGCGTCCTTGCCGGCCTTCTTGTCGGCAGGCTTCCTGTCGTCCTTCTTGGCCTTGGGGTCGAGGACCGCGCTGACGAAGGAACGGCCCACGCGGACCTTGGTTTCGCCAAGGTCGAGCACCAGCACGTCGTCCTGCACGTCGAACACGCGGGCGTAGATGCCGCCGGCGGTCACCACGTTGTCGCCCTTCTTGATGGACTCCAGCATGGCCTTGTGTTCCTTGGCCTTCTTCTGCTGGGGACGGATGAGGAGAAAGTAGAAGATGGCGAACATGAGAATCAGCGGCACGAAAGACGCGATGGGGTTGGCCCCGCCGCCGGCCGGCTGACCCGCGCCCATGGCGTACGCCACGTTGGTCCAGAGCATGATGCCTCCTTGAAGGTTACGCCCCCGCGTGGAGGGCGTTATGGTCGCAAAACGTGACTTACCTACCTGCCATGGCCGTTTTTTTCAACGCTTTTCTGGCCGCCGGTCCGCGCGGGCCATGCGGCGCAGGTGCCTGCGGATATGGGTCGGGCATGGGCAGGAAAGGGGCCGGAAAGGAAGGGCCGTCCCCCGAAGGGGGCAGCCCGAAACGGCGCCATGGGGTACCGCCCCCGGCAGGCTCAGCAGAAGTCGTGGCGGATGCGGCGGCGCTCGGTTTCCACCTGCTCGTCGGTGGCGCCCAGTTCGCGCAGCAGGAAGGTGGACAGCGACAGGGCCACCGCGCCCTCGCCGGAAAAGACCACCTCCGCCCCGCCCGCGCGCAGGGCCTCGGCCTCGCGCAGGTAGGTGGTGTGGATGAGGATGCGCACCTTGGGGTTCACGGCGCGGGCCACCTCGATGATCTCGCGCGCCGGGGCCGTGGCCGTGGAGATGATCAGCGCCTCGGCCTCTTCCAGCCCCGCGTGGCGCAATATCTCGGCCTGGGTGGCGTCGCCGTGCACGGCCAGCAGGGGGCGCCCGGCGTGGTGGTCGCCGTCGTCAGGCGCGTCTTTCGGGGAATCCTTTGGGGAGCCGTCCGGGGAACCGTCGCCCGCCGCGTCGGGCATGGCCTCCCCGGTCACTCCGGCCGCCTCGTGCGCGGCCAGGGTGCGCAGTTCGCGCACGGTGTCGATGTTCATCTCCACCACCACCACGTCCATGTCGTTGTCACGCAGGATGCGGGCGATGGCCCGGCCCACCGGGCCGTAGCCGATCAGCACCACCCGGTGCGCGCCGTCGCCGGGCGAGGGCACGGGGGCGTTGCCCCCAGCCGTGCGCGTCACGCCGATGCCCCGGCGGGCCAGCGCCTTCATCAGGGGGTCGATACCCTTGTACAGCATGGGGTTGATGGTGATGGAAATCACCGCCGCCACCACCAGGGCGTTGCCCGCCTCCGGCGGCAGCACGCCCAGCGCCGTGCCCAGGGATGCCAGGATGAACGAGAATTCGCCGATCTGGGCCAGGGCCACGGCCACGGATATGGCCTTGCGCAGGGGATGGCCCAGCACCAGCACCACCAGCAGCGCGGCCAGCGGCTTGCCCAGCAGCACGATGGCCAGAGTGATCAGCATCAGTTCCCAGCCGGTGGTCAGCGAGGCGGGGTCGAACAGCATGCCCACGGACACGAAAAACAGCACCGCGAAGGCGTCGCGCATGGGCAGCGCCTCTGCCGCCGCGCGGGCGCTGAAGTCCGACTGCCCCACCACCATCCCCGCAAGGAAGGCCCCCAGGGCCATGGACGCGCCGAAGAATTCCGCCGCGCCTACGGCGATGCCCAGCGCCAGCACCAGCACGGCCAGGGTGAACAGGTCGCGCGTGCCGGTGCGGGCCACGTAGGAAAGCAGGAGCGGTATCAGCCGCTGCCCGGCCACCAGGGTGAACACCACCAGCGCGCCCAGCTTCAGGGTGGTGGTGCCCAGGGTGGCCCACACCGAGGCGGGCGCGCCGGAGGCGGTGGCGGGCGGGAACAGCGCGGGCAGCAGCACCAGCACCAGGATGGTGAACAGGTCCTCCACCACCAGCCAGCCTATGGCCACGTGCCCCACGGGGGTGTGCATGGCCCGGTTGTCCGACAGCACGCGGGTGAGCACCACGGTGCTGGCCACGGAAATGGCCATGCCGAACACGGCCCCGGCCGTCCACGACCAGCCGAAGAAATGGGTGGCCAGCATGCCCAGCACCGTGGCGGCGGCGATCTGCACGATGGCCCCCGGCACGGCCACGGAACGCACGGCCATGAGATCCTTGAGATGGAAATGCAGCCCCACCCCGAACATCAGCAGAATGACGCCCAGTTCGGCGAATTGGGTGGCCGTATCCGCGTCGGCCACGAAACCGGGCGAGTGCGGCCCCACCACCATGCCCGCCAGCAGGTAGCCCACGATGGGCGACAGGCGCAGCTTCTGGGTGATGAAACCGAGGGCCAGCGCGGCGGTGAGGCCGCCCGCCAGAGTCAGGATGAGGTCGATGTTGTGCGGCATGAAGAACTCTCGTCGGGGTGAAGGCGCGGCGCACGGGGCGGCACCGAAGGGAAATGACTGCGGACCAATGGGCTAGTATGCACATTCAACCGGCGCGTGGCAAGGTTGGAACGCGGATGGCGCGCCCTGCCGGGGGCTGGCGGAACGGCCGGGCACGGCCCGGTACGGCAGGACACGACAGGGCACGGGAACGCAAGGGCTCCGGCGCGCGGTCGTGCCGGAGCCCGGCCTAGCGGAGCAAGATGTCCGTCGTGTGCCGGAATGGCCGGATCACGGTGACTAATTCGTCCCCACGTACATGTTGCCGTACGGCCGGTGCGAAAAGGGGCGGATCTTCACGAACGGCCCGGACAGGATGGCGTCGGCCAGCGCATCGGCGTCGGCGGGGCCGCCCGGCGCGCCGTCGGCCCCGGACACGCCCCCGAATTCACCCGCAAACTCCGCGGCGAAATCCGCCACATGAGCGCGCAGGAATTCCCTGTCCGCGTCGTCCACCGGCTCCATGGCAAGGCCCGGCCCAAGCTGGTGCTCGGGCACCCTGCCGCGCAGGTAGATGACCCCGCCGTGCATCCCCGTGCCCAGGTTGCGCCCGGTGATGGGCGCATCGGGCATGCCGGAATGCATGCCCAGCAGGATGATGGCCCCGCCCGCCATGTACTCGCCCAGAAAGTCGCCCGCCTTGCCGCCCGCCACGATGACCGGCACGCGGTCCATGTAGGCCTTCATGTGGATGCCCACACGGTAGCCCACGTCGCCGCGCACCAGGATGCGCCCGTCGCGCATGGCGTAGCCCAGCACGTCGCCCGCCATGCCGTGGATGACGATGCGCCCGCCGTCCATGGTGTTGCCCACGCCGTCCTGCGCGTTGCCGTGCACGTGGATGGTGGGCCCGCGCATGAACGCGCCCAGGTCCTGCCCCGGCACGCCGCGCACGGTGAAGCGCACGTCGCCCTCCACGGCGGTGGCGATGTAGCGCTGCCCGCGCACCTGCACGATCTCGATGTCGGTGACGCCGTGCTCCAGCGCCGCCCGAATCCGCTCGTTGAGCTGGCGGTAGTACACCCCGGTGGCGTCGATGACGCACCGCTCTCCCTCGCGCTGCACGCAGAAGCCCTTGTCGTCGCACATCACGTCGGCGCTCATTCGGCACCCCCCTGCGGCAGATAGTCGATGATCACGGGCTGGCCCGCCTTGGGGGCCCAGACCCGGTCAAGGTCGCGGCAGACCTCGCGGATGGAGCTTTCCTCGCTGGACATGAACACCCGGTCGCCCTTTTCGGCCACCACCAGCGGGCGCAGCTTGACCCGGTCGTTGAGGCCCATCATGCCCTTGGAGTCCGTCACCAGGATGGCGAAGGGGCCGTTGAGCAGGGCCGGACCATAAACCATGCGCAGGGCCTTGAACGCCTCGCGCTCCGCCTCGGGCATGCGGTCCACCTCGTCCCAGAACGGCGGCGCGAACACCCAACTGGCCTCGCGCTTGGTCAGGCCGTGCTTCCGGATCAGCAGGTCGATGAGATAGGCCACCACCTCGGTGTCGGTCATCAGGGTGCACTCGTAGCCGTGCTGGCACAGGTAGCGCTTGTTGATGCCGTAGGACGAGATTTCGCCGTTGTGCACGATGGCCCAGTCCAGCAGGGTGAACGGGTGCGCCCCGCCCCACCAGCCGGGCGTGTTGGTGGGAAAGCGGTTGTGCCCGGTCCACATGTAGGCGTGGTACTCGTCCAGCCGGAAGAAGTCGGCGATGTCCTCGGGAAAGCCCACGCCCTTGAAGGCCCCCATGTCCTTGCCGCTGGAGAACACGAACACGCCGGGCACCCTGGTGTTGATGTGCATCACCGTGCCCACCATGTAGTCGGCCTCGTCGCCGGTGGCCCAGGCGGGCCGGTTGGCCTTGGGCGTCACGAAGAAGCGCCAGACCACCGGCGGGTTCTTCACGCTGGCCACCTTGCGGGTGGGAATGGGCTCGGAATGGCGCACGTCGTGGAACTGCTTGATGACGGACTCCGCCCGTTCCAGGGCGTCGCGGTCGTCGCACATCAGGTGGAAGGCGTACCAGTCCGCCCGGTCGGGGTAGATGCCGTAGGCCGCGAAGCCGCCGCCCAGGCCGTTGCCCCGGTCGTGCATGGTGCACATGGCCGCGATGGGCTCGGACCCGGGAATGAGCCGCCGCCCCCGGTCAATGACGCCGAACACGCCGCAGCCGGAAATGTCCTTCTCGAAATGCCAGAAATCGCGTGGAGCCTGCATGGCCTCTCTCCGTGGTGTCAGTGGGCCTCACCGACTTCAAGTTCTTCTTTAACTCTTTGTCTCGCCGCACCCGACACAACCCCGGCGGGGCGCAGCGTGGGTGATGGCAAGGAAAAACGGCATGTTTGCAGAGGGAGCGTACTTTTTGGCACGTGACCGGCGCAAAAAGCCGGTTTGACGCCGCCAGCGCCCGCGTTCCGCCCCGGCGGGCTACAGTCCGGCGTGCTTGATGCCGAGGACGCTGAGCTCCACTTCATTCAGCCCCACGCCGCGCAGCTTGTCGCGGTTGCCGCGCAGGCTTTCGATGGAGTTCAGCCCCATGCCGCCCAGCATTTCCTGGATCTCGTGGCCCCAGGCCCGGACCAGGTTGGCCATGCGTTGCGCGGCCACGTCCGGGTTCTGGCGCTTTTTCAACTGCGCGGCGTTGGTTGCGATGCCCCACGGGCATTTGCCGGTGTAGCAGCGGCCGCACAGGGTGCAGCCCACGGCCACCAGCGCGGCGGTGCCGATGTACACGGCGTCGGCCCCCAGGGCGATGGCCTTGACCACATCGGCGCTGCACCGCACGCCCCCGGCCACCACCAGCGAGGCGTGGTTGCGGATGCCTTCGTCGCGCAGGCGGTTGTCCACCGAGGCCAGGGCCAGTTCGATGGGAATGCCCACGTTGTCGCGGATCATGGTGGGGGCCGCGCCGGTGCCGCCCCGGAAGCCGTCGATGACCACCATGTCCGCCCCGGCGCGCACGATGCCGGACGCGATGGCCGGGGCGTTGTGCACGGCGGCGATCTTCACGGCCACGGGCACGCGGTAGCGGGTGGACTCCTTGATGGCGTAGATGAGCTGGAGCAGGTCTTCGATGGAGTAGATGTCGTGGTGCGGCGCGGGAGAGATGGCGTCGGAGCCCTGCGGCACCATGCGGGTGCGCGAGACTTCCTCGTCGATCTTCTCTCCCGGCAGGTGCCCGCCGATGCCCGGCTTGGCCCCCTGCCCCACCTTGATTTCCACGGCGGCCCCGGCGTTCAGGTAATCCTTGTGCACGCCGAACCGGCCCGAGGCCACCTGCACGATGGTGTTGGCCCCGTACTGGTACAGGTCGGGGTGCAGGCCCCCTTCGCCGGTGTTGTAGCAGATGCCCAGTTCGGTGGCGGCGCGGGCCATGGCCACGTGCAGGTTGAAGTTGATGGCCCCGAACGACATGGCCGCGAACATGATGGGATATTCCAGTTGCAGTTGCGGCGGCAGGGGCTGCTTCAGGCGGGGGCCTTCGGGGGTGTGGACGAAGTCCACGGCGTCGGGCTTGGCCCCCAGGAAGGTACGCAGTTCCATGGGCTCGCGCAGCGGGTCGATGGAGGGGTTGGTCACCTGGCTGGCGTCCAGCAGCATGTTGTCCCAGTAGATGGGCTTGGGCTGCGGGTTGCCCATGCCGGACAACAGCACCCCGCCGGTGTCGGCCTGCTTGAAGATGTGCTTGATATAGGTGGACGTCCACAGGGCGTTGTCGCGGAAGTCCGACGGCTTCTTGCGGATGGTCAGGCAACTGGTGGGGCACATGGCCGCGCAGCGGTGGCAGCCCACGCAACGGGCGCTGTCGTGCACCACGAACTGTCTGGCCTCGTCCCAGAAGTGGGCCTCGTACGAACACTGGCGCACGCAGACCTCACAGTTGATACACCGAGCGCGCTCGCGCTCGATGACGAAGTCGTTGAAATGCTGGCTGATGGGCTTCACATGCACGCTGGTAACCTCGGCTTGGCGAACCTGTGGAAAAACTGCCGGGAACGGTGGTCCGGCTCCCCCTCTGCATACCACGTTTCCGCGTGCGTGTCCGGTGCGCACGGCAACAAGGCGGAAGGCGGGACAGACAGGACCTGACAACATGGGGCGGCGGGAGGCGGGGAACGCGGCAGCGCGATCCCCCGGAGCGTCCGGCATGACCGATAATTAACGATTCCGTTCAAAATCGTCAATCCCGGCATCTTCAGGGATCAATACTGATTACTTGACCAGCTGAAACTGTGTAATTGTTGCGGAATATTAGCTTGTGAAATTATGCTTTTTGGGAAAACCGTCCATAATCGCAAAAAATAACATTTTTGTATCAAGAAAAAAGTCCGCCCACGAAGTCGCGCACCGCCCCGCTCACCCGGTCGCGGCATTCCACATGCGTCGTGATGACGTGGTGCCCGGCGCGCATGTCCTTGATGTCGAACAGCTTCAGGGTCACGTCGGGCGAGGCCACATGGGCCGCGATGTGCAGGGCGTTGGAGTAGTGCACCGTGGCGTCGCCCCTCGCCTGCATGACCAGCACCGGGGCCGTGACACGGGCCAGCCCCCGGCGTACTCCGGCCGCGCCCACGATGAGGCTGTGCAACTGCGGCAGGGCCGTGGCCTCCTCGTAGCCGCGCCACGGGGCCGCGGCGCGCGCCGCCTCGCTGCGCGGGGCGGAGGGCCACACCGGCCGCACGTGGCGCAGCAGACCCACCAGCGGCAGCCGCCAGTCCTTCATGCGCCACGGAATGATGCGGTACACGTACACGGGCGCGGCCAGGGCCACCACGCCCAAAGGGCGGAACAGCTGGGCCAGGTGCAGGGCGATGGTGCCGCCCATGGAAAGCCCGATGGGCACCACCGCGTCCACCTCGCGCTCCAGCGCGCGGTATTCGTCTTCCGCGTGGGCCACCCAGTCGGCGAACACGGTGCGCCGGAAGTCCTCGAACGAGGTGTCGTGCCCCGGCAGGCGGATGTTGCGCACCACGCAGCCGATATCCCGCAGCGGACCGGCCAGCGGCTCCATCTCGAAGGGCGCACCGGTGAACCCGTGCACCAGCAGACATCCCACGCGCATTCTTTGCTCCTTGGCGCTCCCTGGCGTTCCTTGTCGCATGACGCACGCTTGCCGCACGCCATGCCCTATATTACTGGACACCCGTTCCGCCGCCCGGCCGCCGCGCATCGCACGCGGCGCACACCCAAGGAGCCCCCCAAGGAGTCATCATGACCCGCCCCTGTGACATCCTCATACAGGCCGCCTGCATCGTTACACAAGACGCCATGCGCACCGTCGTCGAGGACGGGGCGCTGGCCGTGGCCGACGGCATCGTGCTGGCCGTTGGCCCGCGCGAGGCGGTGACCGCCGCCCACTCCCCGGCGCGGGTGCTGGACCTGGGCGATGCGCTGGTCATGCCCGGCCTGATCAACGCGCACACCCACGCGGCCATGACCTTTCTGCGCGGGGTGGCCGACGACCTGCCGCTGATGGAATGGCTGACGCGGCACATCTTTCCTGTGGAAAAGCACCTCACGCCCGACATCGTGGAAGCGGGTGCGCTGCTGGGCTGCGCCGAAATGCTGCGCACCGGCACCACGGCCTTCAATGACATGTACCTGATCCAGGACGCCACCTACCGCGCCGTGGACACGGCGGGCCTGCGCTGCCTGGGCGGAGAGGGCATCTTCGGCTTTCCCTCGCCCGCCTACCCCGACGCCGACGCGGGCCTGGCCCTGGTGCGCCAACTGCACGAACGCTGGCGCCACAACCCGCGCATCCGCCAGTGCGTCACCCCGCACGCGGTGTACACCACCTCGCCCGAACTGCTGCAACGGTGCCAGGCGCTGGCCGAAGAACTGGACCTGCCCCTGCACATTCACCTGGCGGAAACCACCACCGAAACCGCCCAATGCGTGGAAATGTTCGGCCAACGGCCCGTGCCGTACTGCCACGGCCTCGGCCTGCTGACCCCGCGCGCCACCGTGGCCCACGCCGTGGACCTGACGGACGATGAAATCGACCTGCTGGCCTCCACCGGGGCGGCGGTGGCCCACAACCCGGAAAGCAACATGAAGCTGGCCTCCGGCGCGGCCCCGGTGCCGCAGATGCTGGCGCGGGGCATTGCCGTGGGCATCGGCACCGACGGCGCGGCCAGCAACAACAGCCTGAACATGTTCACCGAAATGACCAGTTGCGCCATGCTGCACAAGCTGCGCTGCATGGACCCCACCTGCGCCCCGGCCCAGGCCGTGCTGGACATGGCCACCCTGGGCGGCGCGGCGGCCCTGCACTGGCC
The DNA here is from genome assembly GCF_051133415.1 of Nitratidesulfovibrio sp. D1. Lineage (NCBI taxonomy): Bacteria > Pseudomonadati > Thermodesulfobacteriota > Desulfovibrionia > Desulfovibrionales > Desulfovibrionaceae > Nitratidesulfovibrio > Nitratidesulfovibrio sp. D1. The sequence continues at coordinate 237,493 of NZ_JBPGNZ010000002.1, forward strand.
GGGCCTTGGCCAACTGGCCCCCGGCTGCCCGGCCGACCTCACCGCGCTGGACCTTTCCGCACCCAACCTGCAACCCATGTACAACCCCGTCTCGCACCTGGTGTACGCGGCCACCGGGCACGAGGTGCGCCTGACCATGGTGGCGGGCGAGGTGCTTTATCAGGACGGGCGGTTCACCCGCTTCGACTACCCCGCCCTGCTGGCCCAGATGCGCGACGTGCGCCGCTGGGTGCTGGACAAGCTGGGGAGGTAACCGCTTGTCGCCCCCCGGGGAGGGCGGGCGCACACCCACAGGAGACACACATGCCCACTCGCTCGCTTTCGGCCATTCTCGCCCTGATGCTGCTGTTGTCACTTGCCGCCTGCGTCGGCCAGCAGGGCGGACAACGCGGACGCAACATCACCGTCGCGCCCACGGGTGAATACGCCACCATCGATACGGGTCCGGCCATGGCGTTGATGAAACGCCTGCACTCCACGTCGGCGGACACGCGCGACGCGGCCATCCGGGAGGTGCTGGCAAACCCCCAGTCGGTGATGCCGACGGTGCTGTACGCCCTTTCCTACGCCCTGTTCGCCAAGGGAGAAAAGGACGAGGCCGCCTTCTGGTTCTATGCCGGGCAGTTGCGCGCCCGTTACGACGCCAACCGTTGCGCCGACGTCAGCGCCCGCCAGGCCGTGGCCGTGCTGAACCAGAACTACGGCCCGCCCATCAACCAATATGCCTTCCAGGACATTCCCAAGTTGAAAAAGCTCATTCCCATGGTGGTGGAATGGGAAGAAAAGACCCCGCACGACTACGACCACCGCTGGATAAACCTGCACGGCATGGGCGCCATGATGCGTTCGTTCGACGCCGACAAGGCGCCGAAGCCCCTGAGCCTGCCCGAAGCCGACTGGCCGCGCATCGGCCAGGAAACCCGCGAGGCGTACCTGCGCGGCTTCAACGAAGCCATGGAGCAGATGGAGGCCAAGGCGGCGGCGACGCCCGCCGCCCAACCCGCCGCCAACTGACGCCCCCGGCTATTTTCCTGTTGACAACCGGGGCGAACTGTATAATTGGAACCTGCTTTCTGAAAGAACAAACGCGCTTCGCGCGCGACGGAGGATTTCGAGATGAGCGCAACGAGCAACGTCCTTGCTGGTGCCACCAAGACGGCCGACGGCGTGGTGATGAACGGCATCGCCCTCAAGCCCATCGTCGAACAGTGCGAAGGCTGTGATCGCGTTCGCATGTTCGAGGAAGAAAAGTTCTGCAGCAGCTACCCCATGCCCGAGCGCAAGTGGGTTGGCGGCAAGTGCAACTTCGCCACGCACATCAAGACGCAGTCCGCTGCCGCCGCCAAGGTCAACCCCCTCAAGGCGTCCAAGCGCGCCGCCAAGGGCCGCTAGTCCCTACCTCGACAGCACGGGAAAGGGCGCGGGCAACCTCGCCCTTTCTTTTTTTCTCCGCCGCGCGCCCGATGTTGGTCATGCCCGGCGGGGCCATCCTGACTCGGCGGCCGGGCCGCTTCGTGCGGTTGCGGGCGCCATGCGCCACGCGCACGGGGTTTGCCGCATGCCGCACCGCATCCTTTCCGCCCTCGACGCCCGCCGCGACGCCGTCATCGAATTGCAGCGCGAACTGACCCGCCGCCCGGCCCTGGGGCCGGAAAGCGGCGGCGAAGGCGAGCGCGAAAAGGCGGACTGGCTGCTCGCCCACCTGCGCGCCATCGGCGTGACGGACATTGAGCAGATCGACGCCCCCGACCCCCGCGTACCCTGCGGACACCGCCCCAACATCATCGCCCGCGTGCCCGGCGCATCGCTGCGCACCGTGTGGGTGCTGGCCCACATGGACGTGGTGCCCCCCGGCGACCTGGCCCTGTGGGACGGCGACCCGTGGACCCTGCGCGTGGACGGCGACGTGCTGTTCGGCCGCGGCGTGGAGGACAACCAGCAGGCCATCGTCTCCGGCCTGCTGGTGGCGCGCGAACTGCTGGAACAAGGCATCACCCCCGACCTTTCGCTGGGCCTGGCCTTCGTGGCCGACGAGGAAACCGGCAACGCGCGCGGCATGGCCCACGTGGCCGCCGTGCGGCCCGGCCTGTTCCGGCCCGACGACCTCATCGTGGTGCCCGACTTCGGCGACAGCGAAGGCTCCATGATCGAGGTGGCGGAAAAGAGCATGCTCTGGCTGCGCATCGCCGTCACCGGCAAGCAGTGCCACGCATCCACCCCCGACGAAGGGGTGAACTCCCTTGCGGCCGCCGCCGCGCTCATCCTGCGCATCCGCCATCTGAACGGGCGCTTCCCCGACGCGGACCCGCTGTTCAACCCGGCCACCTCCACCTTCGTGCCCACCAAGAAAGAGGCCAACGTGCCCAACGTGAACACCGTGCCCGGTTCGGACGTGTTCTACGTGGACTGCCGCGTGCTGCCCCGCTACGACCTGGACGAGGTGGTGGCGGCGGTGCGCGGGCTGGCCGACGAGGTGGAGCGCGAGCACGGCGTGTCCATCGCCATTGCCGAAGTCCTGCGCGAGCAGGCCGCCCCGCCCACCAGCCCCGACGCGGAGGTGGTCGCCCGGCTGCGCGCCGCCATCAAGGACGTGTACGGCGTCACCGCGCGGCCCGCAGGCATCGGCGGGGGCACCGTGGCCGCCATCGTGCGGCGCATGGGGCTTTCCGCCGCCGTGTGGTCCAAGCTGGTGCCCAACGCCCACGTGCCCAACGAGGCCACGCGCATCTCGTGCAACATCGGCGACGCCAAGGTCATCGCCACCATGCTGTTCGAGGGCGGGAAGTAGCCGGGCGCGCAACGCCCCCCCGCTCCCCCCGCCCTTGGCGCCCAACATCCACGGTACCGCAATGTCCGCACCCCTCATGCCCCGCAAGGCTCCGTTTCCCCAACTGTTCGACTGCATCGTGGTCGGCGCCGGGCATGCCGGGTGCGAGGCGGCCATGGCCAGCGCGCGCCTGGGCCATCCCACCCTGCTGCTGACCAGCAACGTGGACCGCATCGGCCACCTGTCGTGCAACCCGGCCATCGGCGGGCTGGCCAAGGGGCACATGGTCAAGGAAATCGACGCGCTGGGCGGCATGATGGGCCTGTGGGCCGACGAGGCGGGCATCCAGTTCCGCACCCTGAACGTCAGCAAGGGCCCGGCGGTGCGGGCCTCGCGCGCCCAGATCGACCGCGACGCCTACCTGCACGCGGTGCAGCGCGACGTCTTCGCGCAGGACAACCTGTGGATCTGGCAGGACACGGCGGAAGCCATCCTGTCCGAACGCGGCCGCGCCGCCGGGGTGCGCACCGGCCTGGGGCAGGAATTCCGCGCCCGCACGGTGCTGCTGACCACCGGCACCTTCCTGTGCGGGCTGATCCACGTGGGGCTCACCAACTTTCCCGGCGGCAGGCTGGGCGACGCCCCGGCCGTGGGGCTTTCCGCCTCGCTGCGCGCCCATGGCCTTGAGCTTGGCCGTCTCAAGACCGGCACCACCCCGCGCCTGCTGCGGGCCAGCATCGACTTTTCGGTGATGGAGGAACAGCCCGGCGACAACCCGCCGCGCCCGTTCAGCTTTCGCGGCCCCGGCGTGCGCCTGCCCCAGGTGCCCTGCCACATGACCTGGACCAACGAGCGCACCCACGCGGCCATCCGTTCCGGCTTCGACCGTTCGCCCATGTTCACGGGCGTCATCACCGGCACCGGGGCGCGCTACTGCCCGTCCATCGAGGACAAGGTGGCCCGCTTCCCCGACCGGGATCGCCATCAGATATTCGTGGAGCCGGAAGGGCTGACCAGCCCGGAATGCTACCCCAACGGCATTCCCACCAGCCTGCCGCTGGACGTGCAGAAGGCCATGATCGCCACCATTCCGGGCCTGGAAAACGCCCAGATCGTGCGCCCCGGCTACGCCATCGAATACGACTACGCCGACCCCATCCAACTGCACCCCACGCTGGAGACCAAGGCCCTGCCGGGCCTGTACCTGGCCGGGCAGATCAACGGGACGTCCGGATACGAGGAGGCGGCGGCGCAGGGCCTGTGGGCCGCGCTGAACGCCTCGTGCGCGTTGCGCGGGCTGCCGCCGTTCCTGCCGGGGCGCGACGTGGCCTACATGGCCGTGCTGGTGGACGACCTGGTCACCAAGGGCACGCGCGAGCCGTACCGCATGTTCACCTCGCGCGCGGAGCACCGCCTGCTGCTGCGCGAGAACAACGCCGACGCCCGGCTGACCCCCATGGGCCGCGACCTGGGCCTCGTGGACGACGGCCACTGGGCCGTGTTCCGCACCCGCCACGACGCCCTGGCCAACCTCATGACGCAGCTTGAACAGCGACGGGTGACGCCCGACGCCGCCACCCGCGCCGCCTTCGCCGACCTTGGCGAGGCCGTGCCCACCCGCGCCGTGTCGCTGGCGGACCTGCTGCGCCGCCCCTCCATGTCGCTGGAACGGCTGCGCGCCTTCTGGCCCGAAGCCACCGGCTACGCGCCGGAGGTATGCGAAGAGGCGGAAACCATCATCCGCTATTCCGGGTACCTGGCCCGTCAGGAAGAACTGGTGGAGCGCGCCGCCCGGCAGGAATCCCTGCCCCTGCCCGAAGACCTGGACTACGGCGTGGTGGCCGGGCTGAGCCGCGAAATCGTGGAAAAGCTGACCCGCGTCCGCCCGCGCACCATGGGGCAGGCATCGCGCATTTCCGGGGTCACCCCGGCCGCGTTGACCTGCATCGAAATCCACCTGCGCAAGCTGGAACGGAGCCAGGGGTAGCACGCCGCCCGGGACGCCCCGCCTGTTGCGACGGACGCCGTTTGAGGCTACCGTGCAGGGCGCGACCGTCCGGCTTCGCACCCAGTCTGCCGCGCGTCCTTCGGCGTACCTCAACAGTCCGGGGCACCATCATGAGCAGCGCCGCACCGTTCCCGTTGGACTTCCGCCTCTCCGGCCTCGTCACCGATCTTGTCACCGACCTTGTCCGGCCCCTGGCGGACGGCCTTTCCCTTCCCTTTCCGCTTCCGGGCGCGGCCAGCTTCCTGGCCGAGATTTCGCGCAACTTCGGCAACTACCAGGCCGACTTTTCGCTGGTGCGCGAATTCGTGCTCATCGTGGCCGCCGTGGCCGCCCTGCTGGCCGCCGTGCTGCTGGTGGGCGGGCTGCGCCAGCGCCGCGCCAGCTACACCCCAGAAGGCTGGGTCAACGACCCGCACGTGATCCGCGAATTGTTCGACGCCGCCATCCTGCAACGCGGCCGCTTCGAGATGCAGTTCCACGGCCCCACGGGCCGCCGCTCCACCTACTGCACGGCCGTGGCCGTCACCCGCTCCGCCCTGACCCTGGAATGCTCGCTGCTGCGCGCCGTTCCGGAATCATGGAAGGGGCGCGAGGTGGACTGCTACTTCCGCACCCAGCAGAAGCGCATGCAGGTGTACTACCAGTTCACCTCGGTGATCACCGGCGCGCACCGCGCCCCGCCGCCCGACCGCAACGCCCCGCGCGGCCCCGGCGCCACGGCCGACGCGGTATGGCTGGTGGACCTGGCCCTGCCGGAAAAGCTGGAGCGGCGCCAGAAGCGCGGCTTCCTGCGGCTGGACGTGCCGCGCCACCTGGTGCTGGGCCTTGCCGCGTGGCCCATGGAGGCGGACACCCCGGCCCCGGCCGACGGCCGCCGCCTGGGCGCGCCGCTGCTGGCCCTGCCCGACGCCACCAGCCTGAACAGCTTCACCGCCCACGCCACGCCCTGCCCCGTCGGCGATGCCGCCCCGGACCCCGTCCCCGACCCCGACCCCGACGGGGACGCGGCGTCCGCCCCGGCGGCCTGCGCGGACACGGTCCCCGACGATGTCGCCGCCCCGCTCTTTCCGGACATCAGCCAGGCCCAGCCCGTGGCCCTGCTGAACCTTTCCGGCGGCGGGCTGCGCCTGCTGCTGCCGCGCGCCACGGCCCGCGCCGCGGCGGCGCGGGGCATGAACCTGGACATCGGCGGGCGCTTCGCCGCCCTGCTGGAACTGTACGACCCCCAGCACGACCGCAGCCTGGGCTTCTGGCTGCAATGCCGCATCCAGAACCGCTTTGTGGCCTTCGAGACGCGCGACGTGGAACTGGGCGCCCAGGTGCTGGCCTGGGGCCAGGCCCGCGACAACGCCCCCCACATGGCCGACTGGAAGCCCCTGTCCGACGAGGGCGAGGTGGAGCCCCTCGGCAACTGGGTGATCCGCCGTCACCTTGAGCTTTACAGGGAAAGCGGGAGCGATGTAGTGTGACGCCGGACCGCAAGCGCCCGTGTCCGCTGGCAACCTTGGCCTGACTCGCACATGGCCCCGTGCGGGGCGCATCCCGCGCCGCACGCCCATGCAGGCACGGCCAGCCGGACACGCCCGTGCGCGGCGGCAGATCCGCCAGCCGCCGGTGGCGAATACCGCCCCGCCCCACGGCGACGTCACCACAACACAGGAGCCCCCCTTGGACGGAGAATCGGGCAGTCCCATCTGGTCGCGCATCGCGCGGCTGTTCCATGGCCGCACCAACGACTCGGTGGAACAGGCCATCATCGAGGCCCGCGAAGAAGGCGAACTGGACGCCGAAGAAGGCTCGATGCTGCTGAACATCCTGAGCCTCGACGACACGCAGGTCCAGGACATCATGACCCCCCGCACCGACATCGACTGCGTGGAGGCGGGCAACCCCCTCGCGGAGGTCATCGAGCGCATCGTCGCTTCCGGGCACTCGCGCATCCCCATCTACCGCGACAACCGCGACAACATCGTGGGCGTGGTCTACGCCAAGGACCTGCTGCGCTGCTTCGTCGACCCCACCGGGTGCGCAACCCCGGTGGCCGACCTGATGCGCGAGCCGTACTTCGTGCCGGAGACCAAGAACGTCTACGAACTGCTCCAGGAATTCCGCAGCCGCAAGAACCACATGGCCATCGTGCTGGACGAGTACGGCGGCACGTCGGGCCTCGTGACCATCGAGGACGTGCTGGAACTCATCGTGGGCGACATCGAGGACGAGCACGACACCCCGCGCGACGAGGACATCGTGGTCCTGGACGGCGAGAACTACCAGCTTTCGGGCCGCGCCCTGCTGGAAGACCTGGAGGAGTTGGGCATCAGCCTCGACTCGGACGAGGTGGACACCATCGGCGGCTACCTCAGCATGCTGGCGGGCCACGTGCCCCAGGCGGGCGAGGCCTTCGACCTGGCCGGACGCCGCTTCGAGGTGGTGGAGGCCGACGCCAAGCAGATCCGCACCGTGCGCGTGGGGCCGCTGGAAGCCGTGTAGGCGGTTTCCGCCGGGCATGCCCCGCCTGGACCGCGCCTGGGCCGGGCCTGGGCCGGGCCCCGGCGTTTCCGTGTCGGCCTTGACTTTTCCCCCCCCAGAGGTTTTGACCTCCGGTTATGCGCAACGCACTCTGCATCCTCCTTGGCGCGACCGGCCTGTGGCTGGGCTTTCCCAACCCGGTGGCCCACCTGCCCCTGCTCGCCCTTGCCTATCCCCTCGCCCTCCTGCTGCTGGGCCTTAGCGCCACGGGCCGCTGGTCCGCCTTCCGCCTGGGCTGGCTCACCGGCATCGCCGGTTCCTCGGCCTGCCTGTACTGGCTGGCCCTGCCCGTGCACGAATACGGCCAGTTGCCGTGGGTGCTGGCCGTGCCCTGCGGCGTGGCCATCGGCGCCTACGTGGGGCTGTACGGCGGCCTGTTCTGCCTCGTGGCGCGCTTGACGCGCGACCGGCTGGCCCCGTTCCGGCGCGGCCTGTTCCTGGGCTGCGCCTGGCTGCTGCTGGAAATGCTGCGCGGCGTGTTCCTGACCGGGTTCCCGTGGCTGACCCTGTCCGCCGCCTTCGTCCCGTGGCCGGTGGCCATCCAGGGCGTGGCCGTGGTGGGCGCGTACGGCCTGTCCGGCCTGCTGGTGGCCGTGGTGTGCTGGACCATGGGGGCCATCGCCCCGGAATGCGGCCCCCGCTGCCCCGGCGTGCGGCGGTCCGTTTCGCCGTCGTCGCTGGCCCAGACCCTGGCCTGCGCGCTGGGCGCCTCGCTGGTGGCCTTCGGGCTGGTGGGGTACGGGGCCTACATCCTGTCGCGCGGCCTGCCCAAGGACGGCGAAGCGTTCCGGGTGGCCCTGGTGCAGGGCAACATCGAACAGGACCAGAAGTGGGAGCCCGCCTTCCAGCGCGCCACGGTGGAACGCTACCTTTCCCTGAGCAAGGACGCCGTGGCCGCCGGGCACCCGGACCTGGTCGTCTGGCCGGAAACGGCCATGCCCTTCTATTTCCAAGAGCACAAGGAATTCGGCCCGGCCATCCGCGCCTTTGCCGCCGCCAACCGCACCCCGGTGCTGGTGGGCACGCCCGGCTACGTCAACGCGCCGGTGAAGCGGGGCTTTCTGCTGTACAACCGAGCCATGCTGGTGGACGCTACGGGCGGCGACGCCGGGCACTACGACAAGGAGCACCTTGTCCCCTTCGGCGAATACGCCCCCCCGGGCCTGGACATGCCCTTCCTGGAAACCCTGATGCAGGGCGTGGGCGACTTCACCCCCGGCGTCTCCGTGGCGCCGCTGCGCCTCGGCAACCTTGCGCTGGGCATACTCATTTGCTATGAAACTATTTTCCCGGAACTGGCCCAGCAGCGCGTTGCCGACGGCGCCAGCGTCCTGGTGAACATCAGCAACGATGCGTGGTTCGGCACCACCTCGGCCCCGGAGCAGCACCTGCAACTGTCGGCGCTGCGGGCCGTGGAGCAGGGCCGCTACGTGTTGCGCGGCACCAATACCGGCATTTCCGCCATCATCGACCCGCACGGGCGCATCGCCGAACGCGGCGGCCTGTTCCGGGCGGAGGTGATTGGCGGCATGGCCACGGCCCGCACGGAAACCACCGTGTTCCACCGGGTGCAGCACCTGGTGTGGCCCGTGGCCCTGGGGCTGGCGGCCTTAGCGTTGCTGCTGCCCGCCCGCCGCCGGTCCTGAGCGCCGTTCCTCCCACGCACAACCCCGCAAACAGACACCATCCACATGCTTCAGCTTGCCGAACTGCGCGCGCGCAGCGCCACCCTCATCGACCAGTACGCCTCGCTCTGGGGGCGTCTTTGACCTTGCGGGCAACCGCAACCGCCTCGACGAGATCGAGCGCCAGCTTTCCAGCCCCGACGCCTGGAACAACCCCGAAAGGCTCACCCCCGTCCTGCAGGAGAAAAGCCAGCTCGAAGGCGAGATAACCCGCCTGGAACGCCTGGAAACCTGCCGCCGCGACGTCACCGAATGGCTGACCCTGGCCGAGGAGGAGGAAGCGGCGGGCGAACCGGGGCAGGAGGCCCTGGAATCGCTGGCCGAACAGGTGACGGTTTTGCAAAATCTGTTGCAGGAGACGGAGATGAACATGCTCCTCTCCGGCAAGGAGGACCGCCTGCCCGCCATCGTGGAAATCCACCCCGGCGCGGGCGGCACCGAGGCCCAGGACTGGGCCGAAATGCTGGTGCGCATGTACCTGCGCTGGGCAGACACCCACGACATGAAGGCCGAATACCTGGACTACCTGGCGGGCGACGAGGCGGGCGTGAAGAGCGTCACCCTGCGCATGGCCGGGTCCAACGCCTACGGCCTGCTCAAGGGCGAAAAGGGCATCCACCGGCTCATCCGCATCTCGCCGTTCGATTCCTCGGGCCGCCGCCACACCTCGTTCGCCTCGGTGGACGTGATCCCCGACGTGGGCCAGGAAATCACCGTGGACATCAAGGAAACGGACCTGCGCATCGACATCTTCCGCTCCAGCGGCCCCGGCGGCCAGAGCGTGAACACCACCAGTTCCGCCGTGCGCATCACCCACCTGCCCACGGGCATTTCGGCGCAGTGCCAGAACGAAAAGTCGCAGCACAGCAACCGCGACACGGCCATGCGGATCCTGCGCGCCCGCCTGTACGAACTGGAACTGCGCAAGCTGGAAGAAGAGAAAAAGGCCCAGTACGCGGGCAAGGACGCCATCGGCTTCGGCAGCCAGATCCGCACCTACACGCTGCAACCGTACCGCCTCGTCAAGGACCACCGCACCAATACGGAAATAGGCGACGTCGAGGCCGTGCTGGACGGCCGCATCGATCAGCTCCTGCGGGACTATCTGCTGTACCTCCATGGCCAGAAAACCAACTGACGCCCCCAAGGCTGCCCAGTCCGTCCAGTCCACCGGGCGCGCCGGGTCCGCCAACCCCGCCCAATCCGCCGAATCCACCCAGTCTGTGGACACCGGCGATTCCGCCCACGATTCCGCCCAATTGCTGGGCGAACTGGACGCCCTGCGCCGCGCGCTGGCCGAAGAGGCCGCGCGCCATGCCGCGCCCGCCGGTGAAGACCCGACCGACGCCGAACGGGCCGACGGCCCCCTGCTGGCCGTGGCGCGGCTGTTTCCGGGCATGACCCGGCAACGCTGGCTGGCCCTGGCCGAAGAACACGGCCTGCGCCAGTGGTTCGCCATCGATCTGGACAAAAGCTCCAACTTCAACCTGCGCGAACTGCAAAAGGCCGTGGAAGAGCTGGCCCACCAGCGCGACCACGACCCGCTCACCGGCCTGATGAACCGCCGGGCCTTCCTGCGCCAGGTGGAACTGGAACTGCAACGGGTGCACCGGGGCGGGGCGGAAATCTGCCTGGCCATGGTGGACCTGGACGACTTCAAGCGGGTCAACGACACCTGGGGCCACGCCTGCGGCGACCTTGTGCTGCGCCGCACGGCCGACCTGCTGCGCGACGCCACCCGCGCCTACGACGTGGCCGCCCGCATCGGCGGCGAGGAATTCGTGCTGCTGTTGCCGGGGGCCTCGCCCATGCGCGCCCAGGCCCTGCTGGAACGGCTGCTGCAAGAGATGCGCGGCGAAGACTTCACCTGCCGGGGCGAAACCTTCCGGGTCACGTTTTCCGCGGGCATCGCCGGGTGCAGGGGCGCCACGGCGTGCCGGGCGGAAGACCTGCTGGACCGGGCGGACAAGGCCCTGTACGAGGCCAAGACCTCGGGCAAGGCCCGCGTGCGGGTGCACCGGCTGCCGGGCGTGCCCGACTACGACCGCTCCACCATGGTGCAGTCGGACGAGAAGCAGTTTCTTTTTTCAGGCAACGACGAATAGTACCCGGCGCCGCTGGAGCGATCCGCTTCCACGCCGGGCCTGATGCACGGACGGGACATGACGCAGAACACCACACTCAGCGTTTCCATACTCAGCGGCAAGGGGGGCGTGGGCAAGACCAACATCGCCCTCAACCTCGGCTACTGCCTGTACCGCGGCGGGCACCCCCTGCTGCTCATGGACTGCGACCTCGGGCTGGCCAACCTGGACGTGCTGCTAGGCATCGCGCCGGACAGGAACATGCAGGACCTTCTGGACAGCGACGCCACCCCGCGCGACGTGGCCGTGCCCATCGAGCCGGACGGCTTCGACTTCCTGCCCGCCGCATCGGGCGTGCCCGAACTGGTGGAGATGGACGGCGACATGCGCGCCCTGCTGGTGCGCAAGCTGGAACCGCTGTTCTCGCGCTACGACTTCCTGTTCCTGGACCTTGGCGCGGGCATCAACCCCACGGTGCTGGCCTTCGCCGCCATGACCCAGTTGCGCATCGTCATCGTGACGCCGGAGCCCACCTCGCTCACCGACAGCTACGCGCTGATGAAGGTGCTTTCCACCCAGCACGGCGTGCGCGACTTCTTCGTCATCGTCAACCAGGCGGAATCGCGCAAGGAAGAGACCCAGACCTTCGAGCGGCTTGCCGCCGCCTGCCGCAAGTTCCTGGACATCGAGCCGCAGTTCCTGGGCGGCGTGCGCCTGGACAAGGCCCTGCCGGACGCGGTGCGCAGGCAGAAGCCGCTGATGCGCGTCGCACCGCAATCGCCCGCCGCGCAAGACCTTTTTTCCATCGCGGTCAAGCTGCAACGCATGCGCGCCGCCCTGCTGCCGGAACTGGCGGACAGGCGGCCCTTGCGCGCACTTTCGGAAGAGGCATATTAACCCCTTGAAACCTTGACCCTCTTCGGCCATAGTGCGTCCATCGTCTTCTGGATTGTCCCTCCGCCACCCCCTTACCCTGCGGGCGGGCAGTCCTGGCAAGGCTTCAGCGCATCCGGCGGCAGGCACCACGCCACGAACCGAAGTTACCGGCCACGTTTTTCGGGGCGGAACGAACCGTACCCACCGCACCGCCGCACCACGGAGGACTCCATGAACAAGAGCGAACTCATCAAGACGCTGTCCGAAGAGACGAACATCCCCATCGAGGAAGCCGCCATGGTCGTGAATACCTTCGTGGACAGCATGAAGGAAGCGCTGACCGATGGCGACCGCGTGGAAATCCGCGGTTTCGGCAGCTTCAAGGTCAAGGACTACGGCGGCTACTCCGGCCGCAACCCCAAGACCGGCGACATGGTCGTCGTCCAGCCCAAACGCCTGCCCTTCTTCCGCGCCGGGAAGGAACTGAAAGAATTCCTCAACGATTAGGCGATGTCCCCACATCCATCGCCTGACGGCACGGCGGCACGGGCTCTCCGTGCCGCCGACCCGACGCTTCGCCCGAATCCGACCCCGATTTCCCGTTTCCATCGGCCGCGCCCCCAAGGGGCAGCGACATGGTTGTGCCGTTGCCTGCCGACGGCGCTGCTGTGCGTGCTGCTGGCCGCGTGCGCCCCGTCCGGCTCTGACCCGTCCAGTAACTCCGGCCCGGCGGACGCGACTGACGCGCCCGCCCCGCGCAGCCTGTCCGACTTCGCCCTGATGACGCAGGACGGGCAGAACGGCCCCGGCAACGCATCCGCCACCGCATCCGCCAACGCATTCGCCAGCGCATCTGATAAACCGGTGCTGCGCATCCTCTACAACGCCAGCACCAAGGGAACGCTGCACCCCTGCCCTTCCTGAGGGGGCGGCACCTCTGGTGGGCTTGCCCGGCGGGCGAGCATGTTCGGGCAGTGGCGCGGGCAGGACGGCATACTGACCCTGGTGCTGGCCGGACCCGACGAATTTTCGCCCGATGCCGGAGAGGACGCGGCGGGCCGCCTGGCCCCCATGACGCGCAGGGCCTACGACCTGCTGCGCGTGGACGACGGTTATCTTTCCGCCGCTGCCGCCGCGTGGTTCCGCGACCATGCGGGCGGCGAGCCCGCAGGCTTCCGCGAGATAGGCGGCGAGCCCGCCACCCGCCTTCACCATGTCGGCGGACGCACCGTGGCCGTGGTCTTCCTGCCTGCGCCGCCCAAGCCGTGGGAAGACCCCACCCCCGCCATGGCCGCGCAGGCCGTGCGCGCCGGACAGGCCGCCCTTGAACGGGCCGACCTTGTCATCGCCGTGGCCGGATGGGGCGGCCTGGGCGAACGGCGCTACCTTGCGGAACTGGGGCAGGCGTTCCACATCCTGCTCGGCGGCGGCATCGGCACCGGCTTCGACGGGGTCGTGGACGGCGCGGCCCCTTCGCTGCTATGGTCCCGGCCAGACATGCAAGGCAGAAGCGTCAACGTAGTGGACGTACTGGCCTGGCCCCAACGGGTTCAGGGCCGCTCGCAGCCCCGGCACTGGATCGTGGGCATGGATATTTCCGTCCGGCAGGTTCCCCTGAAGGACGCCGTGGAGCCGGACCCTGTCGTCGAGGCGGTCGTCGGCACGGTTCCCGCCGCGCGGTAGGCAGCGCAACGCGCGCCCGCCCCGGTCCCGGCCAACACAAGGAGCACGCAGCATGAGCGGCAAGGCACGCACCGTACCCATCCACAAGCTGCACGGGTGCGGCAACGACTTCGTATTCATCGACAACCGGGCGCTGCGCCTGCCCGTGGCGGACATGCCCGACTGGGCCCGCGCCGTGTGCCGCCGCGCCTTCGGCGTGGGCGCCGACGGCCTGGTCTTTCTGGACGAGACGCCGAAAGACCGCGAAGGCGACTACATCTGGCACTTCTACAACGCCGACGGCTCGCGCGCCGAGATGTGCGGCAACGCCTCCCGCTGCGCCGCCCTGCTGGCCGTGGAACTGGGCTTTGCCGGGCCGAAACACGTCTTCGGCACCGATGCCGGGCTCATCCGCGCCGAGGCCGACGTGGCCGCCGGGATGGCCAAGGTGGAACTGACCCCGCCGCGCGACCTTGCACTGGGCATCGAACTGGACCTCGGCCAGGGCCGCGAGATGGTGCACTTCGTGAACACCGGCGTGCCCCACGCCGTGGTGTTCAAGCGCGACGCCACGGCCGTGGACGTGCGCACCCTGGGCGCAGCGCTGCGCCGCCACGCGCACTTCGCGCCCGCGGGCACCAACGCCAACTTCGCGCAGGTCATCGACCGCAAAAACATCCACCTGCGCACCTTCGAACGCGGCGTGGAGGACGAAACCTACGCCTGCGGCACGGGGGCGGCGGCGGGCGCGGTGGTGGCCCACGCCCTGGGGCTTACCGAATCCACGGTGAACGTCAGGAGTTCCGGCGGCGAGATCCTCGGCATATCCATCGAAGGCGGCTCGGTGTTCCTTTCCGGCAAGGCCGTGCGCGTCTTCTCGGGCGAGATGTTCCTGGAAGGGCTGGGGCTGGCCCTGGCGTAACGCACCCGGCCCGGCCGGGCCCCCTTGCCGTTGCCGCCCGCTGCCGCATGTTCAGGCCGCGCGGCGCGGCGGAAGCGGCGGCCCACGGGCACGGCGTGTCCAAGGCCGGGGCAGCAGGTACCCGGCCCAAAGGAGGCAACATGCAGTTTCAAGGCGCTTTCACCGCTCTCGTCACGCCGTTCCGCAACGGCGCGGTGGACGAGGAACGCTACCGCGCGCTCATCGAATGGCAGATCGAACAGGGCATCAACGGCCTTGTCCCCTGCGGCACCACCGGCGAATCGGCAACGCTCACCCACCAGGAGCACAAGGACGTCATCCGCATCTGCGTCGAGCAGGTCAAGGGCCGCGTGCCCGTGCTGGCGGGCGCCGGTTCCAACAACACCCGCGAGGCGGTGGAGCTTACCCGCTACGCCAGGCAGGCCGGGGCCGACGGCGCGCTGCTGATCACCCCGTACTACAACAAGCCCACCCAGGAAGGGTTGTACCAGCATTTCAAGGCCATCGCCGCCGAAGTGCCCATGCCCTTCATCGTGTACAACGTGCCCAGCCGCACCGGCACCAACCTGTGTCCGGAAACCCTGGCCCGCATGAAGCGCGACATTCCCGAGGTCATCGGGGTCAAGGAGGCCACCGGCAACCTGATCCAGGTCTCGGAGATCATCGAATACTGCGGCGCCGACTTCCAGGTACTGTCCGGCGACGACTTTACCGTGCTGCCCCTGCTGGCCGTGGGCGGCTGCGGGGTCATCTCGGTGAGTTCCAACGTGGTGCCCGCCAAGATGTCCGAGTTGTGCCGCGCCTTCTTCGAGGGCGACCTGGCCACCGCGCGCCGGGTGCACTACGAGATTGCGTCCATCAACCGGGCCATGTTCCTGGAGACCAACCCCATCCCGGTCAAGACGGCCCTGTCCATGATGGGCAGAATCGAACTGGAACTGCGCTTGCCCATGGTGCCGTTGCAGCCCGCCAACCAGTCGCGCCTGCGCGACATCCTGTCGGCGGCGGGCATCGTCTAGCCGCCGCAGGGGCCGAAACCGGTCCGGTCTGCCTTCGCCACGCAACATCACGGGGGACGCCGCACGGCGTCCCCCGCCCGTTTTCCCGTCCGCGCCGCGCACGTCACGACCCGCGCGCGGCGCGTGACGTGTCCGAAACCGCTTGGCAGTGGGCGCGCTTCCGGCTAGCCTGTACCCATAACCCGCATCAGGGCCGGAGCGGCCGCGCCGCTCTTCTCCCGCGTACGGAAGGCGCGGGCCATTCGCGCCCGTCACGGCCGGTCCGTCTAAACAACCGCCGGAATGCGTCGATAAGCCCGGCAAGAGACACACTGTTTCCGGGGGTACCACATGCGTTTCAAGAGCATCTCCACGCAGATCACCGTCCTTACCGGCGGGCTGGTCATCTTCTTCATGTGCGCGTTCGTGTTCATCGCGTCCAACACCGCCTACGACGGCATGCTGCGTAGCGAGACGGCCAACATGGCCCAGGTGGGGCAGCAGATCGAAAAGGCGGCCGAAGACTTCGTGACCGGCAACCTCACCGCCGTGCGCGGGCTGACCCAGCAGAAGGCGCTGGCCAGCGGCGTGCTGTACGGCAGCGCCAGCCTGGTCATGAAGGACCAGTTGCAACAGACCCTGAAGGGCAACCCCCATTACGCGGCCATTTACGCGTTCGACGCCACGGGCAAGGTGCTCTACGGCTACACCGGGGACGGGCAGGAGATTTCCGGCAAGCCGCTGGACATGCCCGAAGTGCTCGCCGCCACCGGAGCGGGCAAGGAATTCATCGCCACCGTGCCGTTCAAGGGACCCAAGGGTAACGTGCTGTTCACCATCGCGGCCCCGGTGCTCAACGTCATGGGGCAGTCGGGCGGGGGCATCGCCATCACCCTGGACTGGTCCAGTTTCAGCGCCCGCTTCGTGGAAAGCGTGAGATTCGGCGAACACGGCTATCCCTTCGTGCTGGACGGCGGCGGCAGGCTCATCTCGCACCCCGTGAAGGACCTGCTCTTCGCAGACATGAACAAGTACGAGTTCGTGCGCACCGTCATGGGGCAGCAGACCGTCCAGGTGGAATATCCGTGGGAGGGCAAGCCCAAGATTCTGGTCAGCCGCACCATGCCGCTCACCGGCTGGAAGATCTGTGCCTCTGCCTACGAGGACGACCTGGCCGCGGTGGCGCGCCAGCAGCGGGTGCTGCTGGCGGCGACGGGGCTGGTGGCCATCGTGGCCATGACCGGTTCCATCGTGCTGCTGACCCGCCGGGTGATCCTGGCTCCCATGAACCGCATCCGCCAGTTCGCCGGGCAGGTGGCCCAGGGCGACCTGCGCGCCGTCATGGACGGGGTCTACCGCTGCGAACTGGACGACCTGGCCACCTCCATCCGGTCCATGGTCGGGGAACTGAAGGAAAAGCTGGGCTTCTCGCAGAGCGTGCTGGATGCCATGGTGGTGCCCGTGCTGATCGTGGACCGCGAGGAGCGCACGGTGTTCACCAACAAGGCGTGCATGGACATGCTGGAGATCGACACCGACCCCAAGGCGCAGTACGGCCGCACCCTGGCCGAAGTGTTCTACAACGACCCCGGCCGCAAGACCGCCGTGGGCCGGGCCATGGACGAAAAGACCAGCATCAGGAATCTCGAGGTGGTCATCACCGGCCACAAGGGCGGCAAGGTGGACGTGCTGGCCAACGTCACCTACCTGCAGGACTATGACGGCAACGTCATCGGGGGCTTCTGCCTGTACATCGACACCACCGAGATGAAGCGCCAGGCCGCCATCATTGCCGAGCAGAACGAACGCATCGCCCGCGCCTCGGCCGAGGCCGACGACGTGGCATCGCAACTGGCCGCCGCGTCGGAGCAGCTTTCGGCGCAGATCGAGCAGTCCTCGCGCGGGTCCGATATCCAGCGGGAACGCACGGCCGAGGCGGCCACCGCCATGGAAGAGATGAACGCCAGCGTGCTGGAGGTGGCCCGCAACGCCGGAAGCGCGGCCGAACTGGCCGAAAAGGCCAAGGCCCGCGCCCAGGAAGGGGCCGGGGTGGTGGACGGCTCGGTGCGCACCATCCAGCATGCCCATGATCTGGCGTCGCACCTCAAGGCCGACATGGCCGAACTGGGCACCCAGGCCCAGGGCATCGGCCAGATCATGAACGTCATCGCCGACATCGCGGACCAGACCAACCTGCTGGCGCTGAACGCCGCCATCGAGGCGGCGAGGGCGGGCGACGCCGGACGCGGATTCGCCGTGGTGGCCGACGAGGTGCGCAAGCTGGCCGAAAAGACCATGACCGCCACCAACGAGGTGGGCAGCGCCATCCGGGGCATCCAGGAAAGCGCGCGCAAGAACATCGACAACACCGAAAAGGCCACCGCCGCCATCGAGGAAGGCACGGGCATGGCCCGCCGCTCGGGCGACGTGCTGCGCGAGATCGTGGGCCTTGTGGAAAACACCGCCGACCAGGTGCGCTCCATCGCCACGGCGTCGGAGCAGCAGTCCGCCGCCAGCGAGGAAATCAACCGCTCCACGGACGAGATCACCCGCATCGCCGCCGAAACGGCCGAAGCCATGCGCCACTCGTCACAGGCGGTGGAGGACGTCTCGCGGCTGGCGTCGGACCTCAAGCGGATTATCGGAGACATGCACAGCTAGGGGCTGTCTCCAAATTGTCTTTTCGCCCGTTGGCGGCGTCAAACTTCGCCTGCCATGGCGTTGCTGTCCTTATCCGTAAGACTCGCAAGCTCGTCTAACGGCTAAGGCTCGGTCGAATACGATAAGAGTACGCTCTGCGGTCGCCATCCGTAATGCTCGAAGACTCGCATAACGGCTGCCGCACTCCCTCATGGCAGGCTAGTTTTCCTTGCCAACGAACGAAAATCCTAATTGGGGAGACAGCCCCTAAAAAACGCAGGGGCACTGCATCATCCCGCCGCTTCGCAGACACCGTAAACAAGGGGGAGGAACCATGAGGTTCCTCCCCCTTGTTTACGGAATGAACGCCGTAACGGCCACCGGCGCGCCGGTGCCGCCGCACAGCGGCAAAGGGGCCAGCAGCGCGTGCGCCCCGGTGGGGGGCAGGCCGTCCAGCCCGGCCAGGCATTCCACCACCACGGCCCCGGCGGCCAGGGCCATGCGGTTGCACAGGAATTCCGCGTCGTCGGGGGCGTCCACCCCGTGGGTGTCGATGCCGATGCCCGCCGCCCCGCGCTCGTGCACCAGCAGGTGCACGGCATCCGGCGTGAACGAGGGAAACACCATGGGCGGCGCATCGCCCGGCCCGGCGCGCAACGCGCCCCACTGCACCCCCATGAACCGTTCCGGCTCGCGCCACAGGTGATGCCAGCCGGTGTTGCACACGAACAGGCAGCCGCGCGGAACCCGGCCGTGGGCCGCCTCCCAGGCCAGCACGTCGTCCGGGGCGCAGTGCGCGCCGGGGTCCGCCGCCGCCCTGCCGCGCAGGTCCAGCACGGCCAGGGGCAGCAGTAGCGGCCACGGCGCCGCCGCGCGCACGTCGGCGCCGCCGGGCAGAAAAGACAGCGGCGCGTTGACGTGGGTGCCGCCGTGCTCGCCCATGGCGAAGGCCCGCAGGTCGTAGCCGTCCTCTTCTCGGCAGGCCACCTCCAGAAAGGTCACGGGCGGGTCGCCCGGCCAGCGCGGCATGCCGGTTCCGATGGGGTGCGCAAGGTCCGCCAGGCGGGTGAATGTCAGGCCACGGGACATGCGCCCCCCTCATTCGGCCCGCTGGCCGGGTCACAGGACGGGCCATCATTGGGCCGTCCACCCTGCCCCGCCGTTTCCCGCGCCATGACGCCGTTGCGGTGACCGCGCACGTCGCGCGGGCCCAGCATCTTGGCCGGGTCCATCAGGTCGTCGTAGTCTTCGGGCCGCATCAGGCCGCGTTCGGCCAGCAGGTCGCGCGGCGCGCGCCCGGTGGCGCGGGCATCCTTGACCACGGCGGCCGCCGCCTCATGGCCGATGACCGGCGCCAGCGCCGTGACCATGCCCAGCGAGCCGTGCAGCAGTTCCAGGCAGCGTTCGCGGTTGGCGGTGATGCCCTCCACGCAGCGCACCCGCAGGATACGCGCCGCCCGCGTGAGGATTTCCAGCGACTGGAACAGGTTGCAGGCCATGATGGGGCCGAACACGTTCAGTTCCAGTTGCCCCGCCTCTGCCGCCAGGGTCACGGTAAGGTCGTTGCCGATGACCTGCTGGCAGACCTGGTTGACCAGTTCAGGAATCACCGGGTTGACCTTGCCGGGCATGATGCTGGACCCCGGCTGCACGGCGGGCAGGGCTATCTCGCCAAGGCCGGTGAACGGCCCGGACGAGAGCAGCCGCAGGTCGTTGCATATCTTGGAGAGCTTCACGGCGATGCGTTTCAGCAGGCCCGACAGGGTGACGTAGGCCCCGGCGTCGCTGGTGGCCTCCACCAGGTTGGGCGAAAGCGAGAGCGGCAGCCCGGTGATGTCCGCCAGCCTGCCGCAGACCAGGGGCGCATAGCCGGGCACGGTGTTGATGCCGGTGCCCACGGCCGTGGCGCCTATGTTCACCTCGCACAGCAGGCGGGCCACCTCGGCCAGGCGGTCGATGTCCTCGCCCACGGTCACCCCGTAGGCCGCGAATTCCGCGCCCAGGGTAATGGGCACGGCGTCCTGCAACTGGGTGCGGGCCATCTTGATCACGTCGGCGAAGGACTCGCCCTTGGCGTGGAAGGCGTCGCGCAGTTCGCGCAGCGAGCCTCCCAGGTCGCGCGCATACCATACCAGCGAGATGCGCAGCGCCGTGGGGTACACGTCGTTGGTGGACTGCGAGAGATTGACGTGGTTCAGCGGGCTGATCACCCCGTACTCGCCGCGCGCCCGGCCCATGATCTCCAGCGCGCGGTTGGCGATGACCTCGTTGGCGTTCATGTTCACAGAGGTGCCCGCCCCGCCCTGAATCACGTCCACCACGAACTGGTCGTCGAAGCGGCCCTCGCGCACCTCGCAGCAGGCCTGCACGATGGCCTGGCCCACGTCGCCGTCCAGCAGGCCCAGTTCCATGTTGGCCAGGGCGGCGGCCTTCTTCACCGAAGCCAGCGCCTGCACGAAGCGCGGGTGGCGGCCGATGGTCTGCCCCGTGACGTCGAAATTCTCCAGCGCCCGCAGGGTCTGCACGCCGTAGTAGGCGTGGGCGGGCACCTTGCGCTCGCCCAGGCTGTCGCGTTCGATGCGGTATTCCATGAGGATGCCGTCCTTGCTTCCGGGATGTCGGAATGTACCGTGGCGGCCCGTGTGTCGGGCGCGCACGATGGCACCATAGCACCCTTGCCGCCGCCCGCCTATGGGCTGCGCCGTCACGCGAAAGCGCCCCGCCACCCGTAGGGGGTGCGGGGCGCTGCCGGTACATTGCCGTGATGCGTGCGCGGGGCTACTTCGCCGCCGGGGGCTGCACGGTGGCCTTCTTGATGACCACCGGGGTGGTGGGCACGTTCTCGAACGAGCCCACGGTGGCGGTGCGCACCGCCTTGATCTTGTCCACCACGTCGGCGCCTTCGATCACCTTGCCGAACACGGCGTAGCCCCAGCCCTGCATGGTGGGGGCGCGGTGGTCGAGGAAGGCGTTGTCCTTCACGTTGATGAAGAACTGGGCCGTGGCGGAATTGGGGGCCATGGTGCGGGCCATGGCCACGGTGTACTTCTCGTTGCGCAGGCCGTTGTTGGCCTCGTTCTCGATGGGCTCGCGGGTGGGTTTTTCGCGCATCTTCTCGTCGTAGCCGCCGCCCTGGATCATGAAGCCGTCGATGACGCGGTGGAAGATGGTGCCGTCGTAGTGGCCCGCCGCGACGTATTCGCGGAAGTTGGCGGCGGACTTGGGGGCCTTTTCGTCATCCAGTTCGATGACGATGTCGCCCATGCTCGTTTCCAGCTTGATCACCGTGTGTCCCCTCTGTGCCGAAGCCGCCATGGCGGTTCCGTGACCTGCGAACGCGAAAAGGGCCGTAAGCGCGGCCAGCAGCAACCAACGCATGTTCTGCTCCGGGAATGTGAAAGTTGGATGGGCGAACCGCCCGTGCCGGTGCCATTACCAGAAGCGCCACCGCAGGGCAATCGGCATGGCCCTGAACCACCCCCAAATAAAAAGTTTGGGAGGGAGCGGCAGCCGTTGCACGAGCGCTCAGCGCGAGTGCTTACGGATGGCGACAGCAACGCGGGGTTCGGGGAGGGAGACCCTTTTGCGCGCTGCGGTCGCCATCCGTAAGGTTCGCAAGCTCACCTAACGGCTGCCGCAAAGGGTGCCCCTCCCCGATTCCTCTTCCTCAACATATCTTCAAAATTGCCATGTGCTATTCGAACGTCAGCTTGTCCAGCCTGACCCCGATGGTCACGTGCTGCCCGTCCTTCAAGTCGCCCGAAATCAGGCGGCGGGCCAGCGGTGTTTCCACGTTGGTCTGCAAATAGCGCCGCAGGGGCCGCGCGCCGTACACCGGGTCGTAGGCCGATTCGGCGATGAAGTCGCGCGCCGCGTCGGTGAGTTCCACGGTGATCTTGCGGTCGGCCAGGCGCGCCCGCAGCCTGCCCAGCAGCAGTTCCACGATGCGCCCGATCTGCTCGGGCAGCAGCGGGCGGAACATGACGATCTCGTCCACCCGGTTCAGGAATTCCGGTCGGAAGTGGCGGCGCATCTCGTCCATCACCCTGTCGCGTACGCCGGGGCGGAACTCGCCCGCCTCGGTGATGCCGTCCAGCAGGTGCGTCGAGCCGATGTTGGACGTCATGATGATGATGGTGTTCTTGAAGTCCACCGTGCGGCCGTGGCTGTCGGTGAGCCGCCCGTCGTCAAGGATTTGCAGCAGCACGTTGAACACGTCGGCGTGGGCCTTTTCTATCTCGTCGAACAGCACCACGCTGTACGGCTTGCGGCGCACCGCCTCGGTCAACTGGCCGCCCTCGTCGTAGCCCACGTAGCCGGGGGGCGCGCCGATGAGCCGGGCCACCGCGTGCTTCTCCATGTATTCGCTCATGTCGATGCGCACGATGTTGTCCTCGCTGTCGAACAGCGATTCCGCCAGCGTCTTGCACAACTCGGTCTTGCCCACGCCCGTGGGGCCGAGGAAAATGAACGACCCGATGGGCCGCCCGGGGTCGGACAGCCCGGCCCGGGCGCGCAGCACGGCTTCGGCCACGGCCTGCACGGCCTCGTCCTGGCCCACCACCCGCTCGTGCAGCACGTCGCCCAGACGCAGCAGCTTTTCGCGCTCCGATTCCAGCAGCCGGGTGACCGGGATGCCGGTCCAGCGGGCCACGATCTCGGCCACGTCGTCGGGGCGCACCTCTTCCTTGAGCAGGCGGTTCTCGTCGTCGCCGCGCTCGGCGTCGGCCAGCTTGCGCTCCAGTTCCAGCAGCTTGGAATACTTCAGTTCGGCTGCGCGGTTGAGGTCGTAGTTGCGTTCCGCCTCGTCGATGGCCAGGCGAGTGCGCTCGATCTCTTCCTTGATGGTGCGCACGGCGTCGATGGAGCCCTTTTCGCGCTCCCACTGGGCCAGCAGGGTGGCCTGGCTGGCCCGCAGGTCGGCCAGTTCGTTCTCCAGCTTTTCCAACCGCTCGCGCGAGGCCGTGTCCGTCTCGCGGCGCAGGGCTTCCCGCTCGATCTCAAGCTGCATGACCTTGCGGTTGGCCTCGTCCAGTTCGGCGGGCAGCGAGTCGATTTCGGTGCGGATCAGCGCCGCCGCCTCGTCGATGAGGTCGATGGCCTTGTCCGGCAACTGGCGGTCGGTGATATAGCGGTGCGACAGGGTCACCGCCTCGACGATGGCCGAATCGCTGATGCGCACGCCGTGGTGCACCTCGAACCGCTCACGCAGGCCGCGCAGGATGGAGATGGTGTCCTCCACCGTGGGCTCGTCCACCACCACCGGCTGGAAGCGGCGTTCCAGCGCCGGGTCCTTCTCGATGTACTTGCGGTACTCGTCCAGCGTGGTCGCGCCGATGCAGTGCAACTCGCCGCGCGCCAGCATGGGTTTCAGCAGGTTGCCGGCGTCCATGGCCCCGTCGGTCTTGCCCGCGCCCACGATGGTGTGCAACTCGTCGATGAACATGATGATCCGGCCTTCGGCCTTTTCCACTTCCTTCAGCACGGCCTTCAACCGTTCCTCGAACTCGCCCCGGTACTTGGCCCCGGCGATGAGCGCGCCCATGTCCAGCGCGAACAGGCTGCGGTTCTTGAGGCCCTCGGGCACGTCGCCCTTCAGGATGCGGTGGGCGAGGCCCTCGACGATGGCCGTCTTGCCCACGCCCGCCTCGCCGATGAGCACGGGGTTGTTCTTGGTGCGCCGCGACAGGATGCGCACCACGCGGCGGATTTCCGCGTCGCGCCCGATGACCGGGTCCAGCTTGCCCTTGCGGGCCTCTTCCACCAGGTCGCGCCCGTATTTCTGCAACGCCTCGTAGGTGTCCTCCGGGTTGGGCGAGGTGACGCGCTGCGCGCCGCGCACGTCTTCCAGCACGGCCAGCAGCTTGTCCTGGGTCAGGCCGAACTCGCGGGCCACCCGGCCCATGTCCGTGGAGGCGGGCTCTTCGAGGAAGGCGCAGAACAGGTGTTCCACGCTGACGTACTCGTCCTTGAGCCGCTTGGCGAAGTCCTGCGCCCGCACCAGGGCCTGGTTCAGGCGCTGGGTGACGTAGATCTGCCCCTGGGCCGCGCCGGGGCCGCTGACGGCCGGGCGCTTCTGCAAGGCCGCCTCAAGGGCGGCGGCGAAGGCGTCGGGCTTGTAGCCCGCCCGTTCCAGCAGGCGCGGCACCAGACCCTGCTCCTGACGGACAAGGGCCAACGCGGCGTGCTCCACGTCCACCTGCTGGTGCCCGAGGCGCACGGCCGTGGACTGGGCCTCGGCAATGGCCTGCTGCGATTTTTCGGTGAACTTGCTGATATCCATGGTCTCTCTTTCCCCTTTGCCCGGCGGGGCCGGGCCGCGAGCTTCGATGTGCCGGGGCGGCGGCCGTCTTCCCCGGCCGAATGCCGGGGGCGGCGCGCCCGTGGCGGAAAATTCATGTACCGCGCGCGGGTGCGGCGCGGCCGGGTTGGCCTGACTCCGCGTCTAGCGCTGCGCTTCCAGTTCCCGCACCCTGCGTTCCAGCCGGTCGATGCGCTCCAGCAGGTCCACGATGATGGAGCCGCCCAGGCTGGATAGTTCAAAGTCGGCGCAGATGCGCTCCAGCTTGCGGGTGCGGTACACGTCCATGCGGCGGAACAGGTAGCCTTCGCCCGCCGTGCGGCGCGGTTCCAGCCAGCCCAGTTCGATCAGTTCGCCCAGGCGGCTGGGGTGTACGCCGGATATCTGGAGGAATTCCGCCCAGGCGATGAATTCGGAGCGGATGGGCAGTTCGCCGCCCTGCGCGAGGTCGTGTCCAAGGTCATGTCTGTCATCGGGGTACATGTGGTGCCACCTCCGGATGGAAATCGTGTCGGCGGGGTTCCGCGCCAGATCCGGTCAGTCCCGGTCAGGCCCGGTCAGGCCCGCGTCAGTTGGAATCAGGCCCGGTCACCTTGCCCGCTCAGTCGCGCGCCCGGAACGACGAGGTCCGGGCCAGTTCTTCCCACAGTTCCCGTTCGCGCGGGGTGGGCTCGCCCGGCGTGCGGATGCCGATGCGCACGTATTGGTCGCCGCGCGCCGCGCCCGAGCCCAGCCCCTTGCCGCGCAGCCGTAGCTTGCGGCCGCTGCTGGTGCCGGGGGCCACGGTCACGTCCACCTCGCCGTCCAGGGTGGGCACGCGCACCGTTGCGCCAAGGGCCGCCTCCCACGGGGCCAGTTGCAGGTCGTAGATCACGTTGTCGCCATCCAGGGTAAACTGCGGATGCGGGGCCATGCGCACCTTCAGGTACAGGTCGCCCGCCGGGCCGCCGCCCATGCCGGGGTCGCCCTGTCCGGCCAGGCGGATGCGCCCCCCTTCGCGCACGCCGGAGGGGATGTTCACCTCCAGCGTCTTGGTGGAGCCGCCCGCCTCGCGCAGGGTCACGGCCTTGCGGCCGCCCCGGTAGGCTTCCTCCAGCGTCAGCGCGAATTCGGCCTCCACGTCGCGTCCGCGCCGCTGCCGGGCGGAAAAGTTGCCGAACGGGTCCGGCCCGAAGCCGCCCTGCCCGCGCGCCCGCGCCCCGCCGCCACCGAACAGCGTCTCGAAGAAGTCGCTGAATCCGGCACCTTCAAAACCGCGTCCGCCGAAGTCGAAGCGCACGTTCTCGAAGCCGGGCGCGCCCTGGAACTGCTGTCCGTGCTGCCAGTTGGGCCCCAGCTGATCGTAGAGCCGACGCTTCTCGTCGTCCTTGAGCACTTCGTAGGCTTCGTTGATTTCCTTGAAGCGCTCTTCCGCGTTCTTGTCGCCGGGGTTCAGGTCCGGGTGATACTTGCGGGCAAGCTTCTTGTAGGCCTTCGAGATGTCGTCGCGCGAGGAGGAACGCTCCACGCCCAGCAATTTGTAATAGTCCTTGTATTCGACTGCCATCTCGTATAGCTCTCCTTTATCGTCGATGCGGCCGCAAACCTGCTGCCATTGTAGGATAATCCGACGCGCCCCGGTGTCAAGCGGCTTGCGTCAAAAGGCCGACGCGAGATGCGGCCGAAGCCACGCAAGCCATGGCCCCCGCGCCCCTCGACGGCCGCCGCCCGCTGCGCTACAGACGCCGGACGGGACCATGTTTCCACGGTCCCGCCCTTTCATACCCGCAAACCGGCCCCGCCACCGTCACCGCATGTCCGCATCCCGGCCCACCGCGCCTTCCGGCCTGAAAAGCCTGCCCGTGCTGATGTACCACTACGTCAGCCGCAGGAAGAACGCCATCGCCGTCCATCCCGACACCTTCGAGGACCACTGCCGGGCCATGCGCCGCGCCGGGTGGACCGGCATCGGCCTGGCCGAGGCCGAGGCCCATCTGCTGGGCGAGGCCCCGCTGCCGCCGCACAGCGCGCTGATCACCTTCGACGACGGGTTTCTGGACAACTACGTCTACGCCTGGCCCATCCTGAAAAAGTACGGGCACAAGGGCGTCATTTTCGCCGTGGCGGGCAGGGTGGAGGAGGGCACGCCCCGCCCCACCCTGGACGACGTGCGAACGGGCCGCATCCGCGAGGACGCGCTGCCCCGCGTGGACGCGCCCTACGTGCGGCACGAACTGGGCTTTGACGAGCGCAAGGACCTGTTCTGCAACTGGGACGAGGCGCGGCTGATGGAGGCCGACGGCGCCATGGCCGTGGCCGCCCATTCCCACTGGCACCACGCCGTGTTCGCCAGGCCGGAATTCAAGGGGTTTCACGCCCCCGGCCACCGCACGCGCACTTTCGACAGGGTGGACTTTCCCGTGCCGTGGGGGCTGCCCGCCTTCGCGCAGCGGCCCGCCCTGCTGCGCCGCGCCTTCGTGCCCGACCCGCAACTGGTGGCCGCCATCCACGCCCTTGTCCCGCAGGACAAGGCCGGGGCCTACGCCTTTTTCCAGGATTCCGGCAGGGTGCGAGAACTTGAAACATTGGTTGAACTCTTCGCCGCCAAACCGGACGGCCTTGGCGCGTACGAATCCGACGCCGACCGCACCGCCCGCATGACCCGCGAACTGTCCGACTGCGCCGCCACCCTGGCCCGCGAACTGGGCCACCCCGTGCGCTCGCTGTGCTGGCCGTGGGGCGCCTACTGCGACGAGGCCCGCGACATCGCACGCACTCAAGGCTTTTCCGTGTTCTTCGCCACCACCATGGGCCCCAACCCGCCCGGCTGCGCCGACCACGTCCACCGCTTCAAGGCCAAGGACAAGCCCGGCTCGTGGCTGCTGCTGCGCCTGTTCCTGTACTCCCGCCCCTGGCTGGCCAAGCTGTACGCGAAGATGCGGCTGTAACTGTGAAAGAAAATCAAGAAAATGCGGGGGAGGGACCCTTTTGCGGCAGCCGTAGGCGAGTCCCCGAGCCGTACGGATGGCGTCCGCAAAGCATGAAAAGGGTCTCCTCCCCCGCACCCCCTCTCCCCAAAACTTCTATTTGTCTGCACGCTGCCATATGGGCTCGCAAAAACAGAACCGCCCCAGTACCTTGGGGCGGTTCTGTTTTGCGAGCAAAAAAGGGGTTCCAAGGGGGCTATGCCCCCTTGGCCGCCGGAGGCATACAAAAAAACTGCTTCCCCCTACCCCAGCGCCTTCACGGCGTCGATGAACTCCCTCACGTCCGCCTCGGTGGTGTCGAAGCTGGTCATCCAGCGCACCTCGTGCAGCACCGGGTCCCATTCGTAGAAGTAGAAGTCCTGCTGCAACCGGGCGATGTGCTCTGGCGAAAGGCGCGCGAACACCGCGTTGGCCTCCACCGGCCGGGTGATGGCGACGTGGGGCAGGCCGCGCAGGCTGTCGGCCAACAGGCGGGCCATGGCGTTGGCGTTGCGGGCGTTTTCCAGCCACAGGCCGTCGTGCAGCATTTCAATGAACTGCGCGGCGATGAAGCGCATCTTCGAGATAAGCTGCATGCCCTGCTTGCGGATGAAGTTGAATTCCCGCGACAGTTCGGGATTGAAGAAGATCACCGCCTCGCCGAACATCATGCCGTTCTTGGTGCCGCCAAAGGACAGCACGTCCACGCCCGCGTCGCGGGTCAGTTCGGCCAGGCTCACGTCCAGCGCCGCCGCCGCGTTGGCCAGCCGCGCGCCGTCCATGTGCAGCAGCATGCCGTTGGCGTGGGCGAAGTCGGCCAGGGCGCGCACCTGCGCCGGGGAGTACACGGTGCCAAGCTCCGTGGACTGGGTGATGGAAACGACCCGCGGCTGGCTGTGGTGGAAGTCGCCGATCATGTGCAGCAACGGTTCGATATCCGTGCTCCGGATGCGCCCGTCGTACGAGGGGACGGCCTGGAGCTTGGACCCGGTCACCGATTCCGGCGCGCCGCACTCGTCCACGTTGATGTGGGCCACGTCCGCGCAGACCACCGAATGCCACGGCCGGGTCACGGCGCGCAGCCCCAGCACGTTGGCCGCCGTGCCCAAAAACACGAAGTACATGTCGATGTCCGGCCCGAAGTGTCGGGCGAACACTTCCTTCGCCTGCCCGGTGTACGGGTCCTGCCCGTAGGGGCGGGCGTACCCGGCGTTGGCGCGCTCCATGGCGGCGAGAATGCGCGGGTGCACGCCCGAGGCGTTGTCGCTGGCGAAACTCTTGAGGCTCACTGGTGTGTCTCCTGCTCTGGCTCTTGCGTGGCGGGGCGGCATGGGCGGCCCCGTCCGTGGCGCCTGGTATGGCGGCGCGGGCGCGCCGCCGGAATGGGGAAAAGATGTGTCGCGGCCGGTCAGGCTCAGTTGATCAGGCCCGGCCGCCCGGAACGGCATACCCCGCGATAAACATCGAGGGTACGGTTCAGGAAGTCTGCCCGGTGCAGGCTTGCGATGCGCAGTCCGCAGGCCTCGCGCAGGATTTCCAGCCACGGAGGGCTGTCCATGGCGTGGGCGATGGCTCCGGCCATGGCCTCCGCGTCGCCGGGGGGCACCAGCGCGCCGTGGGGCAAGAGATCGGGCATGACCCCCACGGTGGTGGACACCAGCGGCCTGCCGCAAGCCATGATTTCCAGCGCGGCGCGGGCGATGGTCTCGGACCACAGCGAGGCCACCACGCCCAGGTCCATGGCCGAGATGCACGCGGCCACGTCCGGCCGTTTGCCGGTGATCACCGAAATGTCCCCGATGCCCGCCTCGCGCAGCCAGCCCCGCACCGTGGCCTCGGGCGTGGCCGAATCGAACCCGGCCAGCATCAGCCGCAGGCGCGGACGCGGCGTGCCGTCCCAGCGGCCCGCGCGCAGGCCCGCCACGGTCTCGATGAGTTCGCGCTGGCCCTTCACGGCGTCGAACCGGCCCAGCAGCCCCACCACGAAGTCGCCGTCCGACCAGCCGTATTCGGCGCGCACCCGGGCGCGGCCCGCCGCGTCGAACCGGAACATTTCCTCGTCCACCCCGCCGAGGATGGTGTGCACCCGGTCGGCGGGCACGCCCATTTCATTGACGAAGTGCCCGGCCATCACCGAATTGGTGGCGATGACCGCATCGGCCACGCGGGTGTGCAGGAACAGGTTGGGCCGGTTGCCCTTGGGCAGGCGCTGGTCGCCGCGCGTGCGCACCAGCCCGAAGCGGTGCGGCCCGCGCGCATGCAGCGCCTTCAAGAGGCCCCACAGCACGAACGATTCCCCCCGGTGGCAGTTGACCACGTGGGGCCGGAAATCGCGCACCATGCGGTGCAGCGAACCGCACAGACCGGCAAGGGTGAAGGGATTGGCGGAATTCAGCGGCAGGGGGACCGGGTCCAGCCCCCAGGCGCGGGCGCGCTCGAAGGATTCGGTGCCCGCAAGGCCCAGCACCAGGGCGTCGTGCCCGGCCTCGCGCAGCAGGCGGGCCAGCATCATGCCGTACCAGGCCGTGGCGTTGAACCAGCGCACGTTGACCACCTGGATGGTGCGCAACGGCGCGTCGGCCGGTGTCATGGAAGGCATCGGCGACGGCGCGGAGGGAGTGGCGGGGTCTGGCGCGTTCACGGGCACGTCATGCCGCAATCGCCCGGCAATGACAACCCCCGCCGCCCCGCGCCCGCCCCTTACACCCGTGCGCGCAACCCGGTAAGAAAGGTCGCCTGGTCGGCGGTATAGTCCATGATCTGCGACGCCGCGCCGTCCTCGCTCCACCAGGCGCTCATGGCTTCCATCTGCAGGCGGGTCTTCACGTCCTGGGCGGAATATCCTTCCGCCTTGCGGGCCTTCTCGAGGTTGGACAGGGTCTGGATCTTCTGGAGCTGCTTGACCATGTCCGGATTGTCCTTGAAATACTTTTCGATCTTGGCCTTGTCCGCGCTGTCGGTAATCACCGAGACGCCGCCGGTCTTCTCGTTGGTGACCACCCGGAATTCCACATCCTTGTCCACCCCCAGCTTGGTCAGGTCTTCGCGCACCTTGGCGGAAAACTCCTCCTCCAGCTGCTTGCGGTAGTCCTCCACCATGCTGAAGGTCAGCTTGCCGGTGGCGTTGGGCGAAATTTCCTTGAGCACGGCGGAAAGCTGGGACAGGTAATCCAGCGAAAGACCGGTCACCGTGTTGCCGGACGCGGAAGACGACGACGCGCCCGATGCCGAGGACGACGAGGACGACGTGGTGGAACTGCCGTCGGTGTAGTTCGAAAGGTCGATGCCGTACGTGCCGTAGCTGCCGTAGCCGTTGATGGACGAGATGGACATGCTGCCTCCGGGCGGACGATTTTGCCGGGCTCCGCCTTTACATTGCTTGATGCATCGCCCATGCCAGCGCGGAGAGTGAGTCCGCACTGCGCCGGCATCCGGGCCGCGCACCGGCGCGCCGCTCCCGCACGTCACCGCACACGCATATGTACCAACAGATACCGCCGTGCCCGTAGGCAGCGAAACCATTGGACGCCGGGGTTGAAACGGGCTATCGGGGCGGTAACGGACATCCGCGCGGCGCGCCCCCATCCTCTCGCCATCCGGTCGCCAACTGGTCGTATCCGGTTGCCAATCGGGCTTCCTGCCGCGCCTCCGCAAGCCGGGCTCGCCCACCCCGTCCGGCCGGAGCCACGGCCGTTCCCCATGCCGTTCGCCCTCGCGCCCGGCAGCCGGACCGGCCGCGCCGCGTTTGCCGCCCATTGCCCGCAACGCCGCTCCGCCCACCGCAACCCACGAGACACATGTCGCAAACCACCACCGCCGCCACGCTGGAATTCGACGACGCCGCGCTGGCCAACCAGCTGTTCGGCGCGCACAACGCCAATCTTGCCCTGATCGCGGAAAAGTCGGGCGTCCGCCTGGACACGCGCGGGGCCACCGTCACCGTGGACGCGGACGACGCCCGCGTGCGCGAAACGGTGCTGAACCTGCTGGCGCAGCTGTACGGCCTGCTGAAGTCGGGCCACCCCGTGTACCCGCGCGACATGGCCTATGCCTACGGCATGCTGGACCGCGACCCCTCGGCCGACCTGCGGCGCATCTTCCGCGACGCGGTGTTCGTGGTCTCCCCCCGCAAAACCATCACCCCCAAGACCCTCAGCCAGCGCGACTACGTGGCCGCCCTGCGCGAGAACGACATGGTCTTCGCCGTGGGCCCGGCGGGCACCGGCAAGACCTATCTTGCCGTGGCCGTTGCCCTGTCCATGCTGCTGGCCAAGAAGGTCAAGCGCATCATCCTCACCCGGCCCGCCGTGGAGGCGGGCGAAAAGCTGGGCTTCCTGCCCGGCGACCTGGTGGAGAAGGTGAACCCCTACCTGCGCCCGCTGTACGACGCTCTGCACGACATGCAGGACTTCCAGAAGGTGGCCGACATGCTGGAGACGGGCATCATCGAAATCGCGCCGCTGGCCTTCATGCGCGGCCGCACCCTGAACGACGCCTTCATCATCCTGGACGAGGCCCAGAACACCACCCAGGAACAGATGAAGATGTTCCTCACCCGCCTGGGCTTCGGCTCGCGCGCGGTGATCACCGGCGACATCACCCAGATAGACCTGCCCGCATCGGGCAAGGCCGACGCGCTCTCGCGCTCGGGCCTGGTGCACGCCCTGCGCGTGCTTGAAGGCGTCAAGGGAATCCGCTCCATCCGCTTCCATGAAGACGACGTGATCCGCCACCCCCTGGTGGGCAGGATCGTGCAGGCCTATGAACGCCACGAAACCGCAGACCCGCGCTAGACCCAAGGCCCTGACCGCCGAATTCGTGGCCGCGCCGTTCCGCTGGCTGGCGCGCCACCAGGCCGGGCCGGGGCTGTTCTTCTTCTGCCTGACCCTTGCCGTGCTGGCCGTGCTGGCCGGGGCCAACCTGTCGCCCTCGGTGCGGCTGTACGTAGCCGGAGAGGTCGCCTCGCAAGAGGTGACCGCCGACCGCGACCTGCTGGTGGAGGACGTGCAGGGCACCCGCGCCCGGCGCGACCAGGTGGCCCAGTTGCAGCCCGCCGTGTTCGACCTGAGCCGCGAGCCCATCACCGCCCTGCGCCAGCGGGTGCACGAAATCTTCCTGGCCGTGAACCACGCCGACCCGGCGGAGCAGGAACAACTGCGCTGGCAACTGGCCGAGGCCCTGAGCACGGAAATCACCGAACGCACCCTGAGCGTGCTGTCCAGCGAGGAATTGCAGACCCTGGTGACCACCCGCGCCCTGCCGTGGGTGGAATCGCGCCTGGCCGAAGGCGTTTCCGCCGATACGCGCATCGCGCTCCAGTTCAAGGGCGGGGTGCTGCTGCGCGACCTGGGCAGCGGCGGCGAAACCCTGCGCACCGACCTGCAGAACCTGCACGACCTGCGCTCGGTGGTCTCCGAACTGAGCCAGAACCTGAAGAACGAGACCAGGGCTTCGCTGGCCGTGCGGCGCACCGCCGTGCTGCTGATCTCCCCCCTGCTCTCGCCCACCCTGACCCTGAACCGCGAGGCCACCGACGCCCGCGTGGCGGAAATGACCGCCGCCGTGGAGCCGGTGTTCTACCGCATCCAGAAGGGCGAGGTGGTGGTGCGCCAGGGCGAGCGGGTAAGCCGAGAGCAGCAGATGAAATTGCAGGCCCTGTGGGCCCGCAAGGGCGAAAAGGTGCACCTGGCCACCGTGGCCGGGGTACTGGTCACCTCTCTGCTGCTGGGCACGGGCATGCTGTTCTCGCCCAGCGGCCGCATGGGTTCTGCCGTGCGCCAGAAGGACCTGTTCTTCGTGGCGCTGCTGCTGCTGGTGTTCGCGCTGATGTCCAAGGGGCTGACGCTGCTGGGCCAGCGGGTGCTGGAGCAGGGGGCGGCGCTGACGCCGGAAGTGCTGGCCTTCGCCTTTCCCGTGGCCGGGGCGGCGGGCCTGGCCGCGCTGATCTTCTCGGCCCGGCGCTACTGCGTCACCGGCCTGCTGCTGGCCTTCTTCTGCACCGTACTGGCGGGCGGCGGGCTGGCCCTGTTCATGTTCTATTTCCTGGGCGCCATGTGGAACACCTGGCTGGTCACCCGCGCCCAGACCCGCCAGGACGTGGTGTGGAGCATGCTGCCGCTGTGCGCGGGCCTGGCCTTCGTCTGGCTGGGCGCCACGGCGCTGGGGGGCCACGTGGACCCGGCGGCGCTGGCATGGGGGCTGCTGGCCGTGGTGGTCAACGCCATGCTCTCGCTGCTGCTGCTGTTCGCGCTTTCCCCCATCATCGAGCTGTGCCTGGGCTACACCACGCGCTTCCGGCTCATGGAATTGATGAACCTGGAACAGCCGCTGTTGCAGGACCTGATGGTGGCGGTGCCCGGCACCTACCACCATTCGCTCATCGTCTCGAACATGGTGGAGGCCGGGGCCAAGGCCATCGGCGCCAACAGCCTGCTGTGCAAGGTGGCCGCGCTGTACCACGACATCGGCAAGCTGAGCCGCCCGGAATACTTCATCGAGAACCAGTTCGGCGGGCGCAACAAGCACGACAAGCTGGCCCCGTCCATGAGCGCGCTGATTCTCACCTCGCACGTCAAGAAGGGCGCGGAACTGGCCCAGCAGCACCGCCTGGGGCAGGAGATCGTGGACATCATCGGCCAGCACCACGGCACGCGGGTGATCCGCTACTTCTACCAGAAGGCCGTGAACCAGGGCGAAAACCCGCGCGAGCAGGACTACCAGTACCCCGGCCCGCGCCCCCAGACGCGCGAGGCGGCCATCGTCATGCTGGCCGACGCCGTGGAGGCGTCCAGCCGCACGCTGGTGGACCCCACCCCGGCGCGCATCAAGGGGCACATCGACACCATCGTCAAGGGCATCTTCGCCGAAGGGCAGCTTGACGAATCGGAACTGACCTTCAAGGACCTGCACAAGCTGGGCGAAAACTTCCACCGCATCCTGACCGGGCTGTTCCACCAGCGCATCGGCTATCCCGACGCGGCCAGGCCCGGCCAGCCCGACCGTAGCCCGGACCGCGACGCGCCCAAATGCGGCGAGAAGGGCGCGGAAAAGTGCCCGGAGAAAACCGGGGACAAGAGCGGCAAGGCGGCGGAGAAGAGCGGCAAAAAAGCCGATGGTTCCGGCCAGCCCTGCCCCGCCTGCCCCCCTCCCTGCCCGGCCAGCCCGGCATGCCCCGCCTGCGAAGAGCCGCAGCCGCCCATGCCCTGCTGCTACGGCACCCTGGACGGCGGCAACGGCGACGGCCCGATGAAGGCGGACAAGACGGGCAAGGCGGACAGGGCGGACGCTCCTGTGGACGCGCCGGAATCCGCCAGCCCCGAGGTGAACGCCAAGCCCTCCAAGCCCGGCTAGGCCGCCATGCTGGTGCTGCGCCGCTCCCCCGGCCTGGGCTGGATGCTGCCCCTGGCCCCCGGCGAACTGCGCGCCGTGTTCGCGGCCATGCTGGACGCCACCGGCCTTGCCGGATGCACCGTGGAGCTGGACCTTGTGGACGACGAGGAAATCGCCCGCCTGAACGCCGCCCACCTTGGCTGCACCGGTCCCACCAACATCCTGTCCTTTCCCGCCGATGACGGCGCGCCCGTGCCGCCGCCCCTATCGCCGCCCGTGCCGCCGCCCATGTCACCGGAAGACTTCGCACACGATGCCCCCGACAATGCCCCGGACGATGCTCCTGACGGCGACGGAGAACCGGAGGGTTCCCCCTGCCATCTGGGCTGGCTGGTGCTGTCGCTGGACACCTGGGGGCGCGAATGCCTGCTGTACGGGCAGGAGCCGGTGGAACACGCCCTGCGCCTGCTGGCGCACGGCCTTGGTCACCTGGCCGGGTACGACCACGGCCCGGACATGGACGGCTTCACCGACGCCGCGCAAGCCGCCGGGCAGGCCGTTCTGGGCTAGTTGCCCCCTCCCGCCCTGCCCGCCTGCCTCCACAAATGAAGCGGGGGCGGAGGAACCTTGCCGGTTCTTCCGCCCCCGCAGTGCGTTCGGGGTCCGCGTTCCGTCTTTTGCCGCGCCGTGGCCCGGCACGGACCGCGAGCTATCCGAGTTTCTTCTGGAGCAACTCGGTCACCAACGCCGGGTTGGCCTTGCCCTTGGTCTTGCGCATGATCTGCCCCATGAAGAAGCTGATCAGCTTGGTCTTGCCGCCCTTGTAGGCTTCCACTTCGGCCGGGTTCTCGGCGATGGCCTCGTCCACGGCGGTCTCGATGGCCGAGGTGTCGGAAATCTGCACCAGCCCGCGCTCCTTCACGAAGGCTTCGGGCATGGCGCCGGTGTCCACCAGTTCGCCGAAGATGTCGTTGGCGATCTTGGCGCTGATCAGCCCCGCCTCCACGATGCGCACCAGTTCGCCAAGGGCCTCGGGCCGCATGGCGATGGCGTCCACCGTCACCGCGCGCTGGTTCAGTTCGCGCAGCAGCGCGCCCTGCATCAGGTTGGCCACCTTCCTGGGCTGGCCGCAGGCTGCCGTGGCCGCCTCGAAGAAGTCGGCCAGCCCCCGGTCCGCCGTAAGCACGTCGGCGTCCTGCCCGGACAAACCGTGCTGCTCCACGAACCGGGCGCGGCGGGCCTGCGGCAGTTCCGGCAGGTCGGCGCGCCAGCGGGCCAGGTCTTCTTCCGCGATGCGCACGGGCATCAGGTCCGGGTCGGGGAAGTAGCGGTAGTCGTGGGCTTCTTCCTTGCCGCGCATGGACACGGTGACGTTCTTCACCGCGTCGTAGAGGCGGGTTTCCTGCACCACGGCGTCGCCGTCCTCCAGCACGTCCTGCTGGCGGGCGATTTCGTACTCGATGGCCCGCTGCACGTTGCGGAACGAGTTCAGGTTCTTCAGTTCCGCGCGGGTGCCGAACTCCTGCTGCCCCCTGGGCCGGATGGACACGTTGGCGTCGCAGCGGAAGCTGCCCTCCTCCATGTTGCCGTCGCAGATGCCCAGGTACACCACGATGGCGTGCAGGGCCTTGAGGTAGGCCACGGCCTCCTCGGCGCTGCGCATGTCCGGCTCGCTGACGATCTCGATGAGCGGCACGCCCGAGCGGTTCAGGTCCACGTAGCTGGCGTTGTCGCCCGCCGAGTGGATGTTCTTGCCCGCGTCGTCCTCCATGTGGATGCGCGTGATGCCCACCCGGCGCGTCTGGCCGTTCACCGTGATGTCCAGGTGGCCGTGCTCGCAGATGGGCGTTTCGAACTGCGAAATCTGGTAGCCCTTGGGCAGGTCCGGATAGAAATAGTTCTTGCGCGCGAACACCGAGACCGGGTTCACCGTGCAGTTCACGGCCATGCCCATGCGCGCGGCGTATTCCACGGCGCGGGCGTTGGGCACCGGCAGCACGCCGGGCATGCCGGAGCACACCTCGCACACGTTGGTGTTGGGGGCCGCACCGAACGCGGTGGAGCAGGAACAGAACAGCTTGGATTCGGTGCGCAACTGGGCGTGCACTTCCAGCCCGATGACGGCTTCGTACATGGCCATGACAAATCTCCTGAACTACTTGCCTTGCGGCGCAATAGGCGGCGGCGTTTTTTACGCCTCCGGCGGGCAGGGGGGGCAGCGCCCCCCGCTCACACGATTCCTACCCCTTCACGTTCTTGTACAGCTCGGGGTTGAGGCTGGGATCGTTGTACATCTTGAACTGGTAGTACGCCTTGGGCTGCTTGCGGCCTTCCAGGAATTCCCCGGCCAGGTCCAGCACGGCCTGGGCCAGGTCGGCGCGCTGCTCGCGCAGCACGGCCAGTTTGTCGGCGCAGCGCTGGCGGTGTTCGGGCGCGGCGTCGGTCCGCTCGGCCTGTTCCTCCATGTGGAAGACCTTCAGGCTGAGGATGGACAGCCGGTCCACGGCCATGCCCAGCGACTCGGTGTTGTGGCGCGGGCGCTGGCCGGGGGCGGGCGCGGGCAGCAGCGGGCGCAGCAGCGCCACCACGCAGGCGTCCACCTTTTCCATGTAGTCGTTGCGGCGCTGGTTCAGGCCGTCGATGGTGCGCTTGCAGCGGGCGATGACATCCGGCCCCACGTCGATGCGGCGGGCGGTGTCCTCCACGTGCCACAGGCGGAAGTTCATCAGGTGCTGGGCCAGCACCAGCCGGTGCAGCAGGGCCGCGTCGGCCGCCGTGCCCCCGGCGTCCATCGGTTCCGGCGTCTCGGGCGCGGGCTCGTGCGCCGGGGGTTCGGCCACGTGCCAGGCGGCGGTGGCCCGGTGCTGGGCGTCGAAGCATTCCGTGAGCAGCGCTGCCACGGCATGGGGAGTCTGCATCGTATATCCTTGAGGCTGGGTTATCCGCTGATGCCCACGTCGAAGTACTTGCCCACGCCGTATTCGCGGCGGCGGAAGAAGTTGTCCGGCGACGGGCCGATGATCTGGAGTTCGCGGTGCTTCTTCTGCATGTCGAGGGCGATCTGCATTTCCTTGGTGCAGCCGGTGGAGTAGGTGGAATCCTTGCCCGACCACACCGAGGGCACCTTGCGTTCCTGCAACGCGAAGCTCGTCTCTATATCCTCAACGGTCTGGAAACGCCAGACGTCGATGAGGCCGCTGCGCTGGACCCGCTCCCACATGAACATCAGGTCGTCGCCGTCCATGCCTTCCTCGAAGTGCTCGGCGGGGTTGATGATGAAGGTGGTGTCCAGCTTTTCGCGCAGGTGCCGCACGAAGGTATCGACCACGGTGATGGCGGTCTTGGTCTGGCCGGGAATGGAGCCGATGATGCAGCTGTAGAACATCACCGCCTTGCCCTGCTGGCGCGCCTCGCGCATGGCCTCGATGATCTCGTCGGCCTTGCCTGCCAGGTCCTTTTCGGTGAACTTGCGCACCCCGGTCGCGCGGGGCTTGCAGGTGATGTGGCAGCCGCCGTCGTCGTCGCCCCAGAAGCACACGACGTCGCGGGTGAACTGGTGGCTGGTGCGCAAAAAGGTGTGGTCGGCGCGCCAGCCCTTGGCCATGATCAGGTCGCATTCCTTCCAGGCGCGGGCAAAGGTGACGCTGGCGCGGTACAGGTTCAGCCGCTCGCGCGTGCCGTCGGAAACCACCACGAAGCGGTGCTCGCGCAGGTGGCGCAACAGGTCGTTCTTGGTCACCCGGTCGTCGTGCAGGATGAAGGCGGACTCCATCTCCTCCTTCAGCACCGGGTCGGACTCCACGTCCCAGATCATGGGCGCGTAGAAGAAGAAGCCCTCCTTCAGGGCCAGCACCACCTGGTGCCCCATGCGCAGCAGCACGCGGATGATGGCGAGGTCGAACATGACCCCGCCGTCGCCGTCGCACAGGTACAGGATCTTCTTGCGCGGCTCGGTTTCCGGGCCGAACAGCAGGCGCAGCTGGGCGGAAGGTTCGCCCACCTGCTCCAGGGACTGTTCCACCTCCAGCGGCGAGGGCGGACATTCCAGCCAGCGGCGGCCGCGCATGGCCACGTGCAGCAGGCGGACCAGTTCCGTGAGGTCCAGTTCCCAGCGCATGTCCACGATGTCCTTGCGCGGGTCCAGGGTGGCCGGGGGGCGGCGCAGCAGGCGCTGCAACGCCGGGTCCTGCAACAGGGCGCGGGCCTTGCGGTTGGCGGCCTGCTTGCGGCCTTCCCACGGGTCTTCCTGGCCGGACTGGGTGAGCACGATGCTGGTCAGGCGCTTGACCACCCGCGAGGGAATGGCGGTGTGCTGGCTGATGTGCAGGCGGAAGCGGTGGCGGCAGTACTGCATGATGCGCCGCTTGACCTGCTTTTCGATGTGCGTGGCGCTGCGCACCAGGCGCATGATGATGCGCCAGGCGCGGTTGTACTGTTCCTGCAGGGCGCGGGGCGTTTCCGGCGCGGTGAGCAGGCGGAAGGTTTCGTCCGAACAGGGCACGTAAACCTGATCGTCGGCCAGGGCCACCATGAAGCGCAACTGCTCCGGGGTGGCGATGAGCGTGGGGTTCATGAGGTGTTCGAGATTGTTCTCGGTCATGAAGTTGTAGATCCACGCGTCGAAATAGGGGTCCTTGCGCAGGCGGATGTCCCTGACGGCGTCGAACTCGGGCAGCTTTCGCATGGCGACCTCGTGTCGGCGGGGCCGGGTGGCATGGCGGGGCGGCCCCCCGGCAAAGGGCCGTCGCGGAGACGGAGCGGACGAGCGCGTGCCGGACACTATGTCCGGGGGACGCGATGTCCGGGGGACGGCCGTGGACAGCGGGAGGCGCGGGCGGCAGGCACCGGGCTGGCGCCCGGCCCCTAAGCCTGATCCTTGATGAACCCCTTGGCCTTCAGCTTGCGGTAGTACGAAAGTTCCTCGATGGCGGCGAACAGCATGCCGCCGGGCGCGCGCTCCACGTGCACCACGTCGCCCGCCTGAAGGGCGTAGCCCTCCTGCCCGTCCTGGGTCAGGTAGACCTCTGTGGTGCGGTCGCGCACCGTCACCGTAAGACGGGCCTCGCCGGGCAGCACCAGCGGCAGCAGGTTGTTCAGGAACGGGCAGATGGGCGTCACCGTGTACACGTGCAGTTGCGGGTGCACCAGCGGCCCCCGCGCGGACACGGAATACCCCGTGGCCCCGGTGGGGGTGGAGACGATCAGCCCGTCGGCGCGCAGTTCG
Source organism: Nitratidesulfovibrio sp. D1 (assembly GCF_051133415.1). NCBI lineage: Bacteria > Pseudomonadati > Thermodesulfobacteriota > Desulfovibrionia > Desulfovibrionales > Desulfovibrionaceae > Nitratidesulfovibrio > Nitratidesulfovibrio sp. D1. The sequence continues at coordinate 277,463 of NZ_JBPGNZ010000002.1, forward strand.
CCCAGCCGTTCGGAGCCCACCCGCAGGTCCAGGTTGATGACCCGCGCCAGGATGCCGCGATTGATGACCACGTCGTTCACCGCGCCGCCGGAATGCACCGTCACGCCGTCGCGCTCCACGCGGAAGGACAGGGCCAGCCGTTCGTGCGCGGTGACGCCGCCGGACAGCAGCCGTTCCAGGCTGGCTTCCCAGCGGGTGGCGGAAACCTCGGCCAGAAAGCCCACCTTGCCCAGGTTCACCCCCAGCAGCGGCACCCCGGTGCCCAGCAGCCGCCGGGCCACGCCAAGGATGGTGCCGTCGCCGCCCAGCACCAGGGCCAGGCTGCATTCCCGCGCGGCTACGGCCCGGGACACGGCGTCGCCGGTGTTCTCCACCACCTGCGCCGCAAGGCCGCGCGCGGCCAGCCAGGCGCGCATGCGTTCGCCAAGGGCCTCCGCCTCGCGGTGGCCCGACTTGGTGACGATGAGAATGAAGCGAAGCGCGGTGTGCATGGAGTGTTCCTAGAGGAAACCGCCCGCGCCTTCAAGGAATAACCACACGCACGGTCGCGGCCCCGGCGCGTCCCACGGTTGTCACGTCCGGCCATTTGGTATACTGCCGAGTGGTTCCGCAACATCCACGGGTTGGCCGCACGGCCGCCGCAGAGGTATCCACCGCTCCATGACCGACACCGCCCGCCAGATCGTGCTCGAGCACGCCGCCGAAGGCGCCAGGCTTCGCGAACGCTATTTCCAGCAACACGCCGACCACGTGGTGGAACTGGCCCGCCAAATGGCCCTCACCCTTGCGCGCGGCCGCAAGATCATGTTCTGCGGCAACGGCGGCAGCGCCGCCGACGCCCAGCACCTGGCCGCCGAATTCGTCAACCGCTTCATGATGGAGCGCCCGCCCCTGCCCGCGCTGGCCTTGACCACCGACACCTCGATACTTACCGCAATCGGCAACGACTACGGCTTCGAGCAGGTGTTCCAGAAGCAGGTGCAGGCGCTGGGCCAGGCAGGCGACATGCTGGTGGGCATTTCCACCTCGGGCAACAGCCCCAACGTAGTGCTGGCGCTGAAGGCCGCGCGCGAAAAGGGCGTGACCACCGTGGGCATGACCGGGCGTGGCGGCGGCGAAATGGCCCCGCTGTGCGACTACCTGCTGGACGTTTCCGACCGGCGTACCCCGCTGGTGCAGGAAATCCACATCACCGTGGGCCACCTGCTGTGCCAGCTGACCGACCATTTCCTGTTCGAGAACGTGCTGGCCCTGCAACCATATCTGGAAGGCAGCACACCAGAATAGACGCCGGAACGGCCCGCCCCTTCCGGCACGGCGCACGCCCGGCACATTTCCGCCCCGCGCCGCGCGGCCCCGCATGGCACGGGGCTGGCGGTACAGCGGGGCAGTCTTTCGCACCGCCTTTGGAGGAGACACGCATCATGCCCATCTACGAATACGAATGCACCGCCTGCGGCAAGAAGTTCGAGGAACTCGTCTTCGGGGACGACGTGCCCCCCTGCCCCGCCTGCGGTTCCGCACGCACCGAAAAGCAGCTGTCCTGCGCCTGCTTCAAGATGCCCGCGCCCTCGCGCGTGGGGCAGACCGTGACCTTCCCCAAGTCCAGCCGTGGCGGCTGCTCCGGGTGTTCGGGCGGGAACTGCTCCACCTGCGGCTAACGGGCCACGCCCACGCCATCATCCTCTCACCGCGCGCAATCACATGAAGAAACTCGTCATCGCCACCCGTGGCAGCAAGCTGGCCCTGTGGCAGGCCGAACACGTCAAATCCCGCATCGAGGGCCGTCACCCCGGCGTTTCGGTGGAACTGCTGGTGCTGAAGACCCGTGGGGACATCATCCTCGACGTGCCGCTGGCCAAGGTGGGCGGCAAGGGCCTGTTCGTGAAGGAAATAGAGGAGGCGCTGCTGGACGGCCGGGCCGACCTTGCCGTGCACAGCATGAAGGACGTGCCCATGGAACTGCCGGAAGGGCTGGTGCTGGGCATCATCCCCGAGCGCGAGGAGCCGTCCGACACCTTCCTGTCCGTCCATCACGGCTCGCTGGCCGCCCTGCCCCACGGGGCCACCGTGGGCACCAGCAGCCTGCGCCGCCAGTCGCAACTGCTGGCCCTGCGCCCGGACCTGAACGTGGTGTCCCTGCGCGGCAACGTGGACACCCGCCTGCGCAAACTTTCCGAAGGCCAGTTCGACGCCATCATCATGGCCACGGCAGGCATGAAGCGTCTCGGCCTTTCGGCACCCAAAAGCGAAGTGCTGGGCCCGCCCGCCTTCCTGCCCGCCGTGGGCCAGGGGGCGCTGGGCATCGAGTTCCGGGATGACCGAACCGACGGGGCCGACCTGCGCGAACTGCTGGCCTTCATGGAGCACACCCCCACCCGCATCCGCGTGGAGGCCGAGCGCGGCTTCCTGGCCGGGTTGCAGGGCGGCTGCCAAGTGCCCATCGCCGGGCACGCGGTGATGACCGGTGACGCCACCTTCGCCCTGGAAGGGCTGGTGGCCGACCTGACCGGCGCGCGGGTGATCCGCCGCACGGTGAACGGCTCCAGCGCCCCCGACGGCGCAGCCGCCCGCAAGACCGGCCTGGACCTGGCGGCGCAACTGGTGGCCGACGGCGCGGGGGAAATCCTGGCCGAGGTGTACGGCAGCGGCGAGGCCGTGGGCTAGGCCCCAAAGCGTCTTTTCGTCCGTTGGCTTCGTCAAACTTCGCCTGCCATATCGGTCGAATACGATAAGAGTATACTCCCTCATGGCAGGCTCGTTTTCCTTGCCAACGAACGAAAATCCTGCTTTGGGAATACGCTCTGAACCTTGATGGCCTGCTTCACCAAGCGGACAATGCTTGCAAGCACGACGGGCCGCCCCTCCGGCAAGGAAGGGCGGCCCGCGTTGTTTTTGATGCCGTCAGATGACGCCTTCCATTGACGCCCCGTGCGGCTACGCCGCCTTCATCTCGTCCACCAGGCGCTTCAGCACCTGGGCCTGCTCCGCCAGCGCGGACACGGCCCGCGCCGATTCGCGCATGGCCTGCGCCGTCTCGGCGGAGATGGTGCTGACCTGCTCCACGGCGTGGTTGATCTCCTCGCTGGCCGAGGACTGCTGCTCCGAGGCCGTGGCGATGGAGCGCACCTGATCGCTGGCCGTCTCCACCAGCCGCACGATCTCGTCCAGCGCCTCGCCCGATTCGCGCACCAGTTGCGTCGCCTCCTCGATGCCCTGCACCGAGCGGTCCACGTTCTCCATGTTCTTGCGGGTGCCCTGCTGCACGCCCCGGATGGCCTCGCCCACCTGCACGGTGGCCTGCATGGTCTTTTCGGCCAGCTTGCGCACCTCGTCGGCCACCACGGCGAAGCCGCGCCCGGCGTCACCGGCCCTTGCCGCCTCGATGGCCGCGTTCAGGGCCAGCAGGTTGGTCTGGTCCGCGATGTCGCTGATCACGTTCATGATCTGCCCGATGGACTCCGCCTGGCGTCCCAAATCCTCCATGTCCGTCTTGAGGTCCAGCGACTGCCGCCGCACCGAGTCGATGTTGCCCACCACCCGCTCCACCAGGGCCGCGCCGTGGGCGGCCTTGGTGCGCGCCGTGTCGGAGACCTCGGCGGTGTTCCCGGCGTTGCGGGCCACCTCCAGCACGCTGGCGTTCATTTCCTCCATGGCCGTGGCCGTCTCGGAAACGCGCTTGGCCTGTTCCTCCGCCCCCCGGTCGGCCTGCTCTATCTGGGCCGAAAGCTCCTCTGACGCGGACGACACCACCTCCACCGCGCCCTCCACCCGCGTGGCGGCCTGCAACATGCCCTCGCGCTTGGCGTTTTCCGCCTGCCTGCGGGCCTCTTCCGCCTCGCGCATGGCGGCCAGCGCTTCCTGCTCCTTGCGGGCAGCCTGCTCGCTCTTGTCCTCGGCCTCGGCGATCTTGGCCTTCAAGGTGTCCACCATCACCCGCAGGGCGTCGGCCAGTTGGCCGATCTCGTCACGCCCGCGCACCGCAAGGTCCGCGTTCAGGTTGCCCCCGGCCACCAACTGCGCGAACGACACCGCACCCCCCAGCGGGCGGGTGATGGACCGCAGGATGACCACGCCGAGCAGCAGCGAGAGCAACGGCGCGCCGATGGCCACCATGACGGCGGTGTTGTGCGCCCTGCGCGCTTCTGCCGCGTTTTCCACACGGGCGGCGCGGGCCTCCGACCGCACGGCCTCCTGCACCGCCGCGGCGGCCTCGGCCAGCCGGACATTGGCCTGCACGCCCTTGCCGGTGACCATTTCCGCCGCCCTGTCCATGCGGCCCTCGTCGGCGATGTCCCGCTCCCATTCCTGGATGGCGGCCATGATTTCGTCGTTGGTGACGCGCACGGAGTCCAGCGTGACGGTGAAGGCCGTCCACTTTTCCTGCACGGCCGCCGAAAGGTGCAGCCGCTCCATCTCCCCCCTGGATTTGGCGATGACCTCGCGCGCGAGGCGGATGTCCTCGCGCTGGCGCTCGCGGTCGGCCCTGGACAGGCGCTCCATCATCAGGGTGCGCTGGGCCACCACTATGCCGCGCATGGCCAGTTCGATGCTGCCCGTGTGGGCCACGGCGGGCAGCATTTCCTCGTTGGACCGCCGCAGGCTTTCGCTGGCGTTCTCGATGGCCAGATACCCGGAACCGGCGGTGACCAGCGTGAGCAGCGACACAAAAATGAATCCCGCTATCAATCTTAGACCGACGCTGACGTTGTTCATGAATCCCCCGACTTGCTGATTGTGGTGGAACCCGTGACGCCGCAGGACCGGGCCCGGCGGCGTATCAATGCCGCAGCAGTATGATGTAGGAAAACGCTTCCATCTCATCCCACGGAAAGAACGCATGGGCGGACATGGCCAGCTTGCGCAGCGTCCTTTCGTGACGTTGGCGGCTTTCGTGCGTGCCGTTGAGACGCCGCGCCATCCTCTCGAAGATGATGCGCGGCGCGGGCCTGCCTTCGGGGCCGCCTTCGGGCGCGGCCGCCGGGGCATCATCCGGTGCCTCATCCGGGGCGTCTTCGGGCAACGGGGCATCCTCGTTGCTGTCGAAGACGACCATGCCGAAGCCGTCCACCACCCGGACCCGCGCCCCCATGGCATGGCGCATCCTGTGCAGCATGGACACCATGACGCCCAGCTTGCCGGTCACCGTGCATCGGGAGCGGTGGACCAGGGCCACGCCGCCTCCCGCGCCACGCCGCGCCGGGAACACCCGCAGGCTGCGCACCCCGGCCGTGGCGACGACGCCGCGCCGCAGATCCATGTCGCAGAACGGCAGATCGCATGTGGACAACTGTGTAGCCATGCGGTCCTGGGCCATCCGCGAGACGATCCACCCTTCCCGCGTCATGGCGGCCACCAGGCCGTGCAGCAGTTCCGCGTCATCGGCGTACGGAATGCGCCAGTACGGCTGTCTGGACGGGGCCGCCACGCCATCCGGCTCGGCCGGAAGATCCTCGTCACGCAGGACGCAACGGATGAACATGCCGAACCCATCGCGATGCTCGTAGATGGCTTCGCGCAATTTCTCGGGCACGATGCCCGCCACCGCCAGCATGAAATATCTGTCCACCCCCAGCAGATCGGCCAGATGCATCAACCGCTCCGGCTTCAGGCAGACGTCGTCCCCCCGCTCGATGCGGCTGAGGTAGGAATGGTGCACCCCCAAACGGTCCGCCAGTTGGCGGATGGACAGGATCTTGCCGCCAACCATCCGTTCACGGCGTGCCTCTCTGACGAGTCTTCCGAGTAACCTGCCCATCTCGCCTACTTTTTTGTCTATAATATTGTAGCCAGCCCGGTACGGGCAATCACTGTTATAAATCATGGCATGGCAAACCGGCTGCCGGTGCGGGCTCGGCCATGTGGAGCGGACAAAAAGGAGGATTGGCGACAGAAAGGGAAGGACGAAGGGAGGCGAAACGGCCCCCCGGCAAAAAAAGAAGGGCGTTCCCTGCGGAACGCCCCGTGCGTGCGCTGGCTTTGCCCGCCCGGATGGGCGCGCGCCGGCCGTGTGACTAGAACGACACCCCCACGGTCAGCGAGCCGAAGTGCTGGCCCCGGTCCTGCCCCACGAATTCCTCGGTGCGGTAGACGTGGGTGTAGGTTATGCGCACCCCTTCGATGATTACCGCAAGACCGCCGGAAAGGTCGGCCACGAAGTGCTTCTTGTCCACGTCGTGGCTGTCGCGAAAGGTGTTGCCGTCCAGAAAGATGTCGTGACCCACCGCCCGGCCGTCGGCCCCGGCGAACAGGTACCAGCCCCAGCTTTCGCGCACGCGGGGGTCCGCGTCATCGGTGGGGGCCTCGATGCCGCCGCCGGGCCGGATCAGCGAGGTCTCGAAGTCGCCGGGCAGGTTCCAGCCGAAGCGCATCTCGGCCCCCACGTTGGCCTGGGTCAGCACGTTGCCCACCGTGGCCCCCGCGCGGGGCAACACGTCCCAGCCGAAGCCGCGCCCGGTGGATGCGGGGTTCAGCCGCCAGTTGCGCTGCCAGCTCAGCATCAGCCCCGGCTCGTCGTGCAACTGGTTGTCCCACCCCTTTGCCGTGGGGATGTGGCGCAACTCGTGCACTTCGTTCTGGGCCGTCTCTCCCCGCGCCGAAGGCCCCACGATGCCTCCGGTGAATTGCAGGGTGTCCATGCGGTCGCCCTTCTTGGCGTGCAGGCCGATGGCCCCGTACAGGAACCCCGCATAGGGCCGGTCGCCGGGAATGTATTCCCGGACCTGGGTGTCGGAGGGGGTGTAGATGGCCTGCCCGAAGGCCACGCTGACGTTGTACTGGGCGTCCGGGTCGCCCGCGAAGGGCAGGCGCTCGATGAGGCCGTCCAGCAGGTCGGGCAGCATTTCGTCGTCGGACAGGGTCTTGAGGTCGGGCGAGACGAACCGGGCCTGCACCGCATTGGTGTAGTACTGGTCGGTGCCGCCGAACAGGTCGTTCTCGAAGTAGATGACCAGCGTGCTGAACGCCTTGGCCTTCCTGGGCTTTTCCGGCTCTCCGGCGTCCGCGGTGCCGCCGTCGGCGCCGGGTGTGGGCGCGGGGAACGGAGAAGCCGCAGACGCGGCGTCGGCGGCCGGAGCATGACGGGGAACGCACAGCAGCAGGGCCAGCAGGCCGCCGCACAATGCCGCGCGCATCAGAAGCGAAGCAGGGTTCATTTGCCGGATTCCGTTTCCCGTGCCCACACGGGCAGTTCCATGTCGTACTGGCGGATCAGCGCGTCGTGCTCGCGCATGGCCGCGTAGGACGACGACTTGCGGAACGAGCTGTTGCGGTTGGTGCGGTACAGCACGTTGAGGTCCCACATGGTGTCCACGTCGTTCCATTCCGGCAGGCGCACCACGTCCAGCCGGGCGGCCTCCAGCCGTTCCATGGTGGCGGCGTACACCGTCGCGCCGCCCCACTCCATGCCCTCGAACACGCCGGGCAGGAACCTGTCGCGCCGGAAGCCTATCAGGTAGTACCCGCCGTCGAAGGCGGGGCCGATGACCGCGTCGTGCAGGTCCAGATCGTCCAGGGCCTTCTGCACCAGTTCGTGCGGAAAGTCGGGGATGTCGCTGCCCAGCACCACCACGCGCTCGTATCCCGCGCCGTACGCATCGGCAAGGGCCGTGCGCATGCGCGCGCCCAGGTCGTCGCCCCGCTGGGGCTGGCAGGCGTGCCGGGGCCCCAGCCACGCCTTGCAGGCGGCCAGCGGATCGTCCGCACCGCCCGCCCCGCCGGGGACCGTGCCCGTGTCGCAACAGATGCGCAGGTCGGCCTTCACGTGGGCCAGTTCGGCCAGCATGTCCTGCACGAAATGGCGGTACATGGCGGCGGCGGGCTCCGCGCCCATGACGGACGCAAGGCGCGTCTTCACCGCGCCCGGCTCGGGATACTTGACGAAGAAGAGTACGCAGGTGTCGCTCATGATGCTCCTTTGCGGGCGGGGTTCCGCGCCGCGCACCGCCGCCCCGCGGCGCTGCCGCGGGAACTGGGCTGCGGTCATGGCGCGGATGATAGCCGTTCCTGCCCCGGCTGACAAACCCTGCGGGACGTGACAAGCGCGGGGCAACAGGCTAGGCTGGGAAACCCGGCCCCTCGCGCCGGGGCTGGCGTTCCATCAAGCCCTTCGCCGTGCAGGAGCATCATGACCAAGGTTTCCCCGCTGCCCGCCGCCCGCCTTCGCGCCACGCTCGACCCCGCCCGCATCGCGTGGGAGACCAGCGACGCCATTCCGCGCCCGCCGCGCAACGGCATGCGCCGCACCCCCCAGCCCCGCGTGTTGCAGGCGCTGGAACTGGCCCTGCACATCCGTGACGGCGGCTACAACGTCTACCTTTCGGGAGAGGCCAACCTTGGCCGCACCTACATGCTGCGCGAGTACCTTGCGCCGCGCGCCCGCAAGATGGACACCCCGCCGGACCTCGTCCACGTCTACAATTTCGAGGACCCGGACAAGCCGCGCCTCATCGCGCTGCCCGCCGGGCAGGGGCGCAAGCTGCGCACCGCCCTCACCCAGGCCCTGTCCAAGGCCCGCAAGGAGGCGCCCAGCCGCTTCGAGCACGACGCCTTCGTGCGCAAGCGCACCGTGTTGCTGGACAAGTTCCAGACCCAGCGCGCCAAGCTGTTCAAGGAAATGGACACAGTGGCCGGGGGCGAAGGCTTCAACCTGGACATGGACGACTCCGGCAGCCTGACCCTGTACCCCATCGTGGAGGGCAAGCGCCTCAGCGAGGACGAGTACGAAAAGCTCGACGCCACCCTGCGCAAGAGCCTGAAGTTGAAGGGCGACCGGCTGTTGCAGGCCATGACCGGCCTGATGCGCAAGCTGACCCGCGCCGAACAGGACTTCGTGGAGGACGAACGCACCCTGGAAAAGGAAGTGGTGCGCGAGGTGCTGGACCAGTTCCTGACGCCGCTGGCGGACAAGTTCGCCAAGTCCTGCCCGTGCGACGAACTGAAGCGCTTCTTCGCCGACATGCGCGAGGACATCCTGGACAACATCGAAGGCTTCGTGCAGCGCGACCTGCCCACCCATCCGCAGCAGCAGCCGGACCTTGGCCCGCCGCCGGAGGACACCTCGTTCCGCTACGACATCAACGTATTCGTGGACAACAGCGAAACCCACGGCGCGCCCATCGTGGTGGACGACCACCCCACGCTGTCGAACCTGCTGGGGTGCATCGAGCGCGAATCGGAAATGGGCGCGCTGGTCACGGACTTCACCCTGGTCAAGGCGGGCTCGCTGCAAAAGGCCAACGGCGGCTTCCTGGTGCTGCACATGGAGGACATCCTGTCCTACCCCAGCGCCTGGGAAGGGCTGCTGCGCGCCCTGCGCTCCGGCCAGGCCCGCATAGAGGACGCGGGGGACGGGCAGGAATCCACCAAGACCAAGGGCATCGAGCCGGAACCGCTGCGCCTGAACCTGAAGGTGGTGCTGGTGGGCACCGAGGAGATGTACGAGACGCTCCTGGTCAACGACGACCGCTTTCCCAAGCTGTTCAAGATCAAGGCGCACCTCACCGAGGCCACCGAGCGCAACGCCGACGGGGTCAAGGTGTACCTTTCGCGCATCGCCCGGATCATCGACGAGGCGAAGCTGCTGCCCTTCGACCGCGACGCCATGGCGGGCCTGGTGGACTACGGCTCGCGCATCATCGAGGACCAGCGCAAGCTGTCCCTGAAATTCCCGGTGCTGCGCGAACTGATGATCGAGGCATCGGCCCTGGCCTCCATGAAGGGCAGCCCGCTGGTGGACCGCACCACCCTGCACGACGCCATGGTGGCCCGCACCTACCGCGCCAACCTGGTCGAACAGAACTTCATGGACGAGTACGACCGCGAACTGATCAAGGTGCGCACCAGCGGCAGCGAGGTGGGCCGCGTGAACGGCCTGTCGGTGACCTGGTACGGCGACTTCGAGTTCGGCCTGCCGCACCAGATATCCTGCACCGTGGGCGTGGGGCACGGGGGCATCATCGACCTTGAGCGCGAGGCCGAGCTTGGCGGGCCCATCCACACCAAGGCCATGATGATCCTGAAAAGCTACCTGGTCAGCCAGTTCGCGCGGACCAAGCCGCTGGTGATGACCGGCAGCCTGTGCTTCGAGCAGAGCTACGCGGGCATCGAGGGCGATTCCGCCTCGGGCGCGGAACTGGCGGCGCTGCTCTCGGCCATCGCCGACGTGCCCATCCGGCTTTCGCTGGCCTTCACCGGCGCGGTCAGCCAGTCCGGCCAGATCATGGCCGTGGGCGGCGTGACCCGCAAGGTGGAAGGGTTCTTCGAGGTGTGCAGCCGCCACGGGCTGACCGGCGAACAGGGCGTTATCCTGCCGCGCGACAACATCGCCCACCTGATGCTGAAGCAGGAAGTGGTGGCCGCCGTGAACGAGGGGCGCTTCTCCATCTGGCCGGTGGCGCACATCACCGAGGCCATGGAACTGCTCACCGGCATGCCCGCCGGGCGCATGCGCGCCGACTCCACGTTCACCCCCGGCACCCTGTACGACAAGGTGGACCGCCGCCTGGCCGAACTGGGCAGGCTGGCCAAGGACGCCTTCAGGCAGAAGCGCAAGCGCTAGGGGCGCGCATCACGCCATCACGCGAAAACGCACGAAGCCCCGGCATCGTCTGATGCCGGGGCTTCGTGCGGGCTACTTCCCCGCGCCGTCCTTGCAGGCCTGCACCAGCACCTCGCCGGGCAACAGCACTTCCTCGCGGCAGTTCGGGCATTTCACCCGAATCCTGGCGGTTTCCGACGCCGGTAGTTTCTTGCGCATCATGAACACCTTGTGACAGTAGGGGCAGCGCACCCTCAAGCCTTCCGGATCCACCGGCTGCATCACCTTTTCCCCTCGCGTATGCTGGATGCGGTTGCCCCCGCGTGGCCCGTGCACGCCCCTCGCCACATGGCGGGGGCAGGGTGCCGGCTCCTTCGGACTTCCTATCCGGTAACCGCCGCCGATGCAACAATGGCGGCAGGATGCGCCCGTGCCCACCCATCTGCCTTGACCTTGCCGCGCGGACGGGCGTAGAACCCGCCCAACATTCGACCGCCCACGGAAGCCCGATGCACCCGCTGCTGCGCGACAGGAACCTGCACACCATCTTCGGCATCACCCTCACGGTAATCATGGGCGTTTCCAGCGTCATGCCCGCACTGCCGCTCATGGCGCGCGAACTGGACATCCCGCTGGCCTCGGTGGGGCTGGTGCTGACGGCGTTCACCCTGCCCGGCATCGTGCTGGCCCCCATCGCGGGGGTGCTGGCCGACCGCCTGGGCCGCAAGCGCGTGCTGCTGCCCGCCATGGCCCTGTTCACGCTGGGCGGCACCGCCTGCTTCTTCGCGCACGGACTGCCCGCCCTGCTGGCCTGCCGCTTCGTGCAGGGCCTTGGCGCGGCCCCGCTGGGCGTGCTGTACACCACCCTCATCGGCGACCTGTACGAGGGCAACGACCGGGTGCGCGCCATGGGCTACAACGCCGGGGTGCTCAGCCTGGGCACGGCCATCTTTCCCGCCGTGGGCGGCCTGCTGGCGGAACTGGGCTGGAACGCGCCCTTCCTGCTGCCGCTGGCCGTGCTGCCGCTGATGCTGGCCGCCGCGCGCCTGCGCCTGCCCGCCTCGCGCGCCACGCAGACGCTTGGCGACTACTTCCGCTCCACCCTGCGCATCGCGCTTTCGCCCCGCGCGCTGGTGCTGTTCGGGCTCTCGCTGCTCACCTTCGTGCAGTTGTACGGCCCCATGGTCACCTTCTTTCCGGTGCTGGCGGACACGCGCTTCCACGCCGCGCCATCGCGCATCGGAGCCATCTTCGCCGTGTCCTCGCTGGGCACGGCCATGATCGCCTCGCAACTGGGGCGGCTGTCGGAACGGTTCCCGGCCCGGCGGCTGATCATGCTCAGCCACGTGCTGTACGCAGTGGCCATGCTGCTCCTGCCGCTGATGCCCGGCCTGTGGTGGCTGCTGGGGCCAGTGCTGTGCTTCGGCATGGCCCAGGGACTGAACCTGCCCAACCTGTCCACCATGATGACCTCGCTGGCCCCCACCCAGCAGCGCGCCGCCATCATGGCCGTCAACGGCACCCTGCTGCGCCTGGGCCAGACCATCGCCCCGCTGCTGTTCGGACTGCTCTACGCCGGGGGCGACCTGCCCGCCGTGTTCGCGGGCGGGGCCGCCGTCAGCTGCCTGATGCTGGCGCTGGCCGCGTGGCGGCTGGCTTAGGGACGCAGCCTACTTCGCCGCCAGTTCGATGATGGCCTTGCAGAACGCGGGCAGGTCGTCGGGCTTACGGCTGCTCACCTGATTGCGGTCCACCACCACCTCGGCGTTCTCCCAGATGGCCCCGGCGTTGACCAGGTCGTCCTTGATGCCGGGGGTGGAGGTGCAGCGAAACCCGCGCATGATGCCCGCCGAGATGGGAATCCACCCGGCATGGCAGATGTGGGCCACCACCTTGCCCGCCTCGTGCATGCGGCGGGTGAGTTCCAGCACCTTGGGGTCGCGGCGCAGCTTGTCCGGGGCGAAACCGCCGCTGATGACCAGCAGGTCGAACCCGGCGTCGTCCATGTCGGCGATGGCGGCGTCCGCCTTGCAGGGGTAGCCGTTCTTGCCCGCATAGGTGCGGCCCTTCTCCGGCCCGGCCACCACCACTTCCGCGCCCTCTTCGATCAGGCGCAGCTTGGGGTACCACAGTTCCAGGTCTTCATACACGTCGTCCACGAACATGAGGACGCGCTTTCCCTTCAGTCGTTCCATGGGTTCCTCCCGCCCCGCTCCGGCGGGGCAATCGGCTTGCCGTAAATGAAAGGGGCGGCTTTCGCCGCCCCGTGAACATCGCGCCGCGCTTAAATAATACGCTTGCGAATATGGGTGACGAACACCTCCGCGATGACCACCACCGCGAAGATGCATACCAGTATAAGCGCCACGCGGTCCCAATGGAACAGGTTGAGCGCCTCGTCCAGGGCCATGCCGATGCCGCCCGCCCCCACCAGGCCGATGACCGAGGATTCGCGCACGTTGATGTCCCAGCGGAACAGGGCGATGCCCCAGAACGCCGGAGACACCTGCGGCCAGTACCCCTTCAGGAACACGCTGATCCACGGCGCGCCGGAGGCGCGCAGCGCCTCGATGGGGCCGGGGGCGGATTCCTCCAGCGCCTCGCCGAACAGCTTGCCCACGAAGCCGATGGAGCGCACGGCGATGGTCACCGTGCCCGCCAGCGTGCCGGGGCCGAACACCGCCACGAACAGCAGCGCCCAGACCAGCGTGTTGACCGAACGCGACGAGACCAGGATGAACGTGGCCAGCCAGTTCAGCGCGGGCACGCGGCACACGTTGCTGGCGGCCATGATGCCCACGGGAATGGCCACGCCCAGGGTCATGATGGTGCCCAGCGTGGCGATATGCAGCGTTTCCATGAGCACCGCGTGCACACCGCGCTCGTAGTAGGCGTAGTCCACCGGCCACATGCGCTTGAACAGGTCGGCCACCTGCTCCGGGGCGTCCATGAGGAACTCGGGGATGATCTCCACCGTGCGGAACGACCACGCCAGCAGGATGCCCGCGACGAGGAAGACCGTGAAGCGCGCCATGCGCTCCGCCGGGGTGAAGCGTTGCCAGGTGCGCGCCGCGCTCATTGGAACACCCCCTTCACCCGCACCGCCACGTACTCGGAAACCATGATCAGGGCGATGATGGCCAACAGGATGGCGCACACGAAACTGTAGTCGAAGCGCTGGAAGGCGGCGGCCAGGGTGCCGCCGATGCCGCCCGCGCCCACGATGCCGATCATGGTCGAGTTGCGCAGGTTGGAGTCCACCTGGTAGGTGGAAAAGCCGATGAACCGGTTCAGCACCTGCGGCAGCACGGCGAAGGTCAGCACCGAAAGGAACGGCGCTCCCGCCGCCCGCGCGGCCTCCACCGGCTTCAGCGAGATTTCCTCGATGGCCTCGGCGAACAGCTTGGCCACGAAGCCGATGGACGCGAAGATCAGCGTCAGGATGCCCGCCAGCGGGCCGAAGCCCACGGCTTTCACGAACAGGATGGCGAAGATCACCGGGTGGAACGAGCGGCACACGGCGATGAAGGCGCGCGCGGGCCAGGTCAGCCAGTCGGGCATCAGGTTGCGCGAGGCGGCCAGCCCCACCGGCAGCGAGACCAGCACCCCGAACAGCGAGGAGATGAGCGCTATCTGCAACGACTCCAGCAGGTTGTCGATCAGCAGCTTCCAGCGCTTGAACTCCGGCGGGAACATGGCCCCCAGGAAGCGGGCGCCGTTGTCCAGGCCCGCCAGCAGCCGGTCCCAGGAAATGTCCAGGATGGACAGCGCGTACAGACAGTAGAGCACGGCCAGCAGGTAGCCCAGGCGGGACCACCAGTTGACCGCGAAGGGCGCGGGACGGGCGACGGTTGCAGCGCTCATGCCAGCCAGTCCTCGCCGCCGTAGATGAGCTTGAGGTGGGCGTCGGTCAGGTCGCCGGGCACGCCGTCGAAGACCACCTCGCCCTTGGACATGCCCACCACCCTGTCGGCGAAGCGGCGGCCCAGCGACACGTCGTGGATGTTCACCAGCACGGGGATGTCGTTGACGGCCGCCACCTCGCGCAGGAGTTCCATGATCTCCACCGAGGTCTTGGGGTCCAGCGACGAGGTGGGCTCGTCCGCCAGCAGGATGTGCGGCTGCTGCATCACCGCGCGGGCGATGCCCACGCGCTGGCGCTGCCCGCCGGAAAGCTCGTCGGCGCGGGCGCGGGCGAATTCGGTCAGCCCCACCATGTCCAGCAGGTCGTAGGCGCGGTCGATGTCCTCCTGCGGGAACTTGCGCAGCCAGGCGCGCCACGGGGAAATGTAGCCCAGGCGGCCGCAGAGCACGTTTTCCATCACCGACAGGCGTTCCACCAGGTTGTATTCCTGGAACACCATGCCGATGCGCCTGCGCGCGGCGCGCAGGTTGGCCCCGCGCAGCGCGCAGATGTCCTGCCCGCTGACCAGGATGCGCCCGGACGTGGGCTCGATGAGCCGGTTGATGCAGCGCAGCAGCGTGCTCTTGCCGGTGCCGGACGGGCCGATGATGGCGGTGGTGCACTGCCCGGCCACGGTCAGGCTGATGTTCTTGAGCACGGGCTTGCCGCGCGTGTATTCCTTGCGCAGGTTCTCGACGACGAGCGACTTGTCGCCCGCGCTGCAGGCGGGGCGGCGGGCAGTGGTAGAGGACTCGGTTTCCTTGTGCACGGTGCTGGTTCCCAATGCTGCGGGTGATGGCGCGGCACGGCG
The DNA here is from genome assembly GCF_051133415.1 of Nitratidesulfovibrio sp. D1. Lineage (NCBI taxonomy): Bacteria > Pseudomonadati > Thermodesulfobacteriota > Desulfovibrionia > Desulfovibrionales > Desulfovibrionaceae > Nitratidesulfovibrio > Nitratidesulfovibrio sp. D1. The sequence goes on from NZ_JBPGNZ010000002.1 coordinate 292,715, forward strand.
GCGGCCGGGCATTGCCCGGCGCATGTCACGGCGCGCGACGAACGTATTGCCGACAGGCATGGCGCGTCCCGGCGGAACGCCCCGCTGCACTCCGCCGTGCACCGCGCGGTGCACCCCCCGGAATGCGGACGGGAAAATCCGGGCATGCGCCCGGACCTGATGACCGGATGGCCGCACGGCCCGCGCGCACTGCGCGGCCACGGCGGCGGCACCCCTTCTGCCGACGGACGACAGGGCGGGGCCGGGCCCGACGCCCGGCACCCGCCATCCGGAATCGCTACTGCTTCTTGGCTTCGGCTTCCTGCTTCTTCTTGGCGGCCTCGGCAGCTTCCTTCTCCGCGATCTTCTGCAGACCGGACTGGTTGAAGGTTTCGCCGTTGGCTTCCGCGATTTCGCGGATGACCGCCCAGTCCTTCTGGTAGGTCACCGGGAAGAACCGGTCGGCCCCGCCGAAGGTCTTCTGCATTTCGGGGGTGAAGCGGTATTCGTGGAAGGCGTCGACGATCTTCTTCACCAGATCGGGGTTCAGGTCGTGGGCGTAGCCGAACGAAGAGGTGGGAAACACGTCGCTCTGCCAGATGACCCGGTAGTCGGCCTCGCTGATGCGCCCGGCCTGGGCCATGCGCTTGAACACGTCGCCGGCCACGGGGGCGGCGTCGTAGTCGCCGTAGCCCACGCCCAGGATGGACTGGTCGTGCTTGCCCGAATAGACCACGGTGTAGTCCTTTTCGGGGGTCAGGCCCAGCTTGGGGAAGATGGCGCGCGGGGCCAGGTTGCCGGAGTTGGAAGAAGCGGAGGTGTGCGCCACCTTCTTGCCCTTCAGGTCGGCCAGGGTCTGGAAGGGGCTGTCCTTGCGCACGATCATCAGCAGGCGGTAGCCCTGGAAGCCTTCGGCGTCGCCCTTGACGGCGATGGGCACGTAGCCCGCCAGGTTGACGGCGTAGCAGGTGGGGCCGGTGGAAAAGCCCGCGATGTGCAGGCGGCCGGAGCGCATGGCCTCCACTTCGGCGGCGTTGGACTGCACGGTGTAGTAGATGACCTTCTTGCCGGTCCTCTTTTCCAGGTAGGCCTGGAAGTCGGCGAAGGCATCCTTGTAGACGGCGGGGTCTTCAACGGGGGTGTACGTGAACACCAGCGTGCCAGGATCCTTCCACTTCCCCTTGTCCTTGGGGGTATCGGCCACCAGGTCCTTGTTGTCGTCGCAGAACATGGCGTCCAGCGCGCCACGGTTCGCGCACTCGTCGGCGGCCTTGGCGATGTCGGCGGTCATGACGCACAGGCCCGCGGCCAGGACGACCGGAGCGAGCAGCAACTGCATCCACTTCTTTGTCATTGCCTTCTCCTAGATATGGCGTTGACGTTGGAATGATCGGCCCTTGCGGCGTCTCATCCTCGTCACCGAAACGCCGCAAAATCGTCGTATTATAATCCAGCAAGGCTTGTTCTCAAAGCATTTTCTGTCCGCCGGGCATCCGCCCGGCATGGACAGGACATGGACGGGACATGGACGGGACATGGACGGGATGTGGGCCAGACATGGACCGGACACGGCGGGACGGGCGCATGGCGGCATTCTGCCGGACATGCGCATGCCCGCGCAAGCGACGTTACCGTTACGCCATGCATGACCACGCGGATGCCCGTTCCGGAAGCCCCGAGGGTCAGTATCCCCCCAGGTCATCCACTACAAGCGCGGGCTGCCGTGCAAGCCCGGCAAGATCCTCGCGCCGGGTTTCGCCGCTGAGCACCAGGATGAAATCCATACCGGCGTTTTCCGCAAGCAGCTTGTCCGTGTAGATGCGGTCGCCCACCATGGCCATCTCGTGGGGCTGGTAGCGCGTGAGCAGCGAACGCAGCAGAATGGTGTTGGGCTTGCCGAACACCACGTCCGGCGTGCGTCCGGTGGCCGCCTCGTACAGTGCGATGAAACTGCCCGCATCGGGCAGCGGACCCTGCGGCGAGGGGCACACCTTGTCGGCATGGGTGGCCAGGAAGGCCACCTCTGGCCGTTGCAGCAGCAGGCACGATTCCGCAAGCTTGCGGTAGGTCAGTTCCGTGTCGTAGCCCAGCAGCACGGCCTGGCAGTCGTCCCCGGCGGTGAACACCAGTTCGGGCAGGCGTTCGCGCAGGAAGGCCGTGAAATTGGCGTTGCCCACCGGGTAGACGCGGGTGATGTCCTGTTCCCGCAGATGATCCACCAGCGGCAGCAGCGGCGACAGCATGCGGTCGAGCCCGATGTGGATGCCCATGCCCGCCAGCTTGGCCGTGTAGTCGGCAAGGTTCTTTGAGGTGTTGTTGGTCAGGAACTGGATGTCGCGCACCCCCAGGTTGCGGCGGATGAAGTCCACCGTGCCGGGGATGGGCCGGTCGCCCAGGTACACCGTGCCGTCCAGGTCGAAGATGATGCAGCGCTTCTGGTCGAGATTCATGAATATCCCATGCGGTATGTGGATGCGGTGCGTTGTCCGGGAATGATGCCGAAGGGGAGTCCCGGCCGGGTGGCCGGAGGAGGAATGCGCGGGTACGGAATGTGTGGGGCACGTCCCGGCAGCATGTCGCACGGCCGGGCCTTCGCGTCAACGCCGGGGGGCCGGTTCCGTGGCCGCCCCGCGCGCCCCTCTAGTGCCGGAAGATGGTGTTTCCCTTCCATTACACAATGTTACAACAATGTTGCAGTGGCACGGCAACTCCATTATAGCTAACGCGCCGCCGGGGGGCGGGCATGCCGGCAGGGCGTTCCCGGCCGCATTCCGCCGTACTCCGCGCATCCACACCCATACTTGCCCCGCCAGGAGCGACTCCACTTGCAGGACAGGCAGACCCAGCCCCAAGACTCTTCCGGAACATCCACCGGGCCCTCCCGCGAGGCCGCCCGAGATTCCGAGAGCCAGGCGCAGCCCTCGCGCATCAGCTATCTCGACGGCATCCGCTTCCGCCGGGTGGTGCGCGCCGCCGCGCGCCGCCTCATCGAAAAGCACGGCCATCTCAACGCCATCAACGTGTTTCCCGTGCCGGACGGCGACACGGGCAGCAACATGGCCGGCACCATGAAGTCCATCGTGGCCTCCACCTCGGCCACACCGGAAAGCTCCATCGGCCGCATGAGTTCCATCGTGGCCGAATCCGCGCTCATGGGCGCGCGGGGCAACTCGGGGGTCATCCTGGCCCAGTTCCTGGCCGGGTTTTCGGAAGGGGTGAAGGACCTGTCGCGCGTCAGCCCCCGCGACTTCTCCGAGGCCGCGTCGCTGGCCGCGCGCCGCGCCGTGGAGGCCATCGCCCACCCCAAGGAGGGCACCATCCTCACGGTCATCCGCGACTGGGCCGACCACCTGCGCGCCAACTGCCACTCCTACAAGGATTTCCATCACCTGCTGCACGATTCGCTGGACCGTGCCCGCCAGTCGGTGCAGGAAACGCGCGAAAAGCTGGCCGCGCTCAAGGCCGCCGACGTGGTGGACGCCGGGGGCCTCGGCTTCGTGTACCTGCTGGAAGGCATCGTGGAATTCACCGAGCGCGGCACCATCAACCGGCGGCGGCAGGCGGCCGAGGCATCAGACGTCCCCGGCGCAACGGACGCGGCGGACGCGGCGGATGTCCCGGACGGCGACGGCGGCAGCCCCACCCTCGGCGAAGCCCAGGAACGGGTGGCCGTGCAGGAACTGACCTACGGCTTCTGCACCGAATGCCTCATCCGCAACGCGGCAGACAGCCCCATCGACCGCGAGGAGTTGCGCGTCCGGCTGGAGGAACTGGGCGATTCCATCGTGGTGGCGGGCGCCGGGGCCGTGACCCGGGTGCACGTGCACACCGACACGCCGGACACGGTGTTCGCCATCGCCGCCGAATACGGCGAGGTGTCGCACCACAAGGCTGAGGACATGCTGCGTCAGCACCGCGACCTGCTGGCCGCCGTGGCCGGGACCCATCCCCAGGCCGCGCCCGCGCCCACAGGCACTGCCGTGGTCACCGACTCCACCTGCGACCTGCCGCGCGAACTGCTGGACGAATACGCCATCCGCACCGTGCCCCTGCGCCTGTTCCTGGACGACGAGGAGTTCGTGGACAAGGTGAGCATCTCGGCCGACGAGTTCAACCGCCGCCTGCCCTCCTCCCGTTCCGCGCGCACCTCGCAGCCCGCGCCCGCCGATTTCCGCGCCGTGTACGAGGATGTGCTGGCCACCCATGCCGAAGTGGCCTCGCTGCACGTCACGGCCATGTACAGCGGCACCCACCAGTCTGCCGCCACCGTGGCCCGCACGGTCTCGCCGCGCATCGCCGCCGTGGACTGCCGCACCCTGACCGTGGGCCTCGGCCTGGTGGTGCTGGAGGCGGCCCGCCGGGCAAGGGCGGGCATGGATGCGGCGGAGGTGGCCCTCCTGGCCGCGCGCGACGCGGACAACCTGCATGTGTACGTTTCCATGGACACCCTGGACTTCGCCGTGCGCGGCGGCCGCATGAGCCGGGGCACCGGCATGGTGGCCAAGCTGCTGCACATCAAGCCGGTGCTGTGCTTCGACCCGCGCCAGGGCGGCAAGGTGGAGGTGGCGGCCAAGGGCATCGGCCCGCGCCGCGCCGGGGAAAAGCTGTTCGCCCTGCTGGAAAGGGCCATGGACGGCCTGACCAACCCGCGCCTTGCCGTGGCGCATGTGGGCGCGCCGGAAACCGCCGCCCGCTACGCCCGTGAACTTACGGCCCGCTTTGGCGTGGCCCCGCTGTACGTGGTGCCCGCCTCGCCGGTGCTGGGCTGCCACAGCGGCCCCGGCGCGTGCGCCGTGGCCCTGCTGGGTGATCCCAAGACGGATGCCGCCACGGCGGCTGATCCCAGGACGGACGCCTCCCAGCCAGCCAATCACGAGGACGACTGAATCCCCGTTCCACCAGCCGGATAATCCATGCACCGGCGCGGCGTTTCGCGGCCACGCCCTTGCCAGACGCCCGGCTTGCGGCTATCTCTTGTCACATGGAAGGCAGAAACGGGGCTCGTCCCGCCCGCCTTCGTCCCGCATCGCAGGCAGCCATGGACCGGCAGCCCCGAACCGGCGACATGACGCCGTCCCCGACCGCATTCCGGACGATAGCGGGGGACGCGGCCATGGCGTCACGGCCTTCGTGCCAAAGGGGGGTGCGCCATGGCGTACGTCTATTCCGATATCTCCACCTTCTCCGGCCGCAGGATGCTGGAAATGGTGCTGGGGCAGCAGGTGCGCTCCGGCATGCGCTTGCAGATCACCGACGAGATCATCGCCCTGTACCTGCGCTCTGTGCAGGTGGCGGAACAGTACCCCACAAAGGTGGTGACGGCCTCGCAACGCGGGGTTCCCCCGGAAGTGCTCCGGGGGCTGATTACAAGCTGGTCCATCTGACGCACGCACCGGCGGTTTCTTCGGAAGCCGCCGTTTCATTTGTCCGCCGCTTTCCGCCGCTTTCCGCAGCCCCCTCCCGGCCGGTTCCGTCGTCCCGGCGGGAACCACGTCCGCCCCGGTCCGAACCGTCCGCCCGGCGTATCCGGCGCGTCGTGGCCGCCGTGCCCCGCCCCCTTCCCCATCCGTCCGTATCGGGCCGCACGGCGTCCCATGCCGCGCCGCCATTGCATCGGCGGGCAGGCCGCGCCATCCGTCCGGCATGCTTCCATTGTTCGCACAACCGTGCAACATGCCGAATTTTTCTTGCCGTGACCCGAGGTTGCGTTTATTGATGGCCCAAACGCGCGCAGGGGCGGCACTCTCACCGCCGCATCATCCCGGCCCCAGCGGCCCGGCCACCATGGAACGGACGCCCTGCTCCGTTGCACCCAAAGCCACCATTGGTGCGGCTATGTCAAAGAAGCAAAAAGGTCAGACCCGCGTCTGTGTCTACCCCGACTGGTGCAAGGGCTGCGGCCTGTGCGTGGCGTTCTGCCCCGCCAAGGTGCTTGTGCTGAACGCCTTCGGCAAGTCCGAGGTGGCCAACGAGGACGAGTGCATCAATTGCGGCTTCTGCGAACTGCACTGTCCGGATTTCGCCATCGCCATCAAGCCGCGCACCCGCAGCGCCCCAGGCCAGCCGGACCCGCGCAGCGGATGGAGCGACCCCGAGGCCGAACACGGCCGCGCCTCTCCGCCCGAGCCCACGCCCGAACCGAACCCCAACCCCGAAGAGTGACGCCATGGCGGTGCAACGCAAGAAACGCAAGAGACGCGAACTGTTCGCGCTCGGCAACGAGGCGGTGGCCGAGGGCGCACTGCTGGCCGGGTGCTCGTTCTACGCCGGCTACCCCATCACCCCGTCCACGGAAATCATGGAGGTCATGGCCAACCGCCTGCCCCTGATCGAGGACGGCGTGTTCATCCAGATGGAAGACGAAATCGCCAGCATGGGCGCGACCATCGGCGCGTCGCTGGCGGGCCGCAAGGCCATGACGGCCACCTCCGGCCCCGGCTTCGCCCTGATGCAGGAGCACATCGGCTACGCCTGCATGGTCGAGGCCCCGCTGGTGGTGGTCAACGTCATGCGCGGCGGCCCCAGCACCGGCCTGCCCACAAGCCCCGCCCAGGCCGACGTGCAGATGGCCCGCTGGGGCACCCACGGCGACCACCCCATCATCGTGCTGTCCGCTTCCAACGTGCAGGAATGCCTGGAAATGACCGTGACGGCCTTCAATTTCGCCGAAAAGTACCGCACCCCGGTCATCCTGCTGCTGGACGAGGTGACGGCCCACACCCGCGAAAAGATCTCCGTGCCCGACCCGGACGAGGTGGAAATCCTGTCCCGCGTGGAACCCACGGTGCCGCCGGAATGGTTCAAACCCTACGCCGACACGGCGCGCGGCGTGCCCGCCATGGCGCCCATCGGCTCCGGCTACCGCACCCACGTCACCGGGTTGACCCACGACATCATGGGCTATCCCACCCAGCGGCCGGACGAGGTCAAGGACGCCATGCTGCGCCTGTTCCGCAAGATCGACCAGTACTACGGCGACATCCAGATGGCCGACGAATACCTGCTGGACGACGCGGAGGTTGCCGTCGTCGCCTATGGCAGCGTGGCCCGCTCGGCCCACCTGGCCGTGGAGCAGGCCCGCGAGCGCGGGGCCAAGGCCGGGCTGCTGACGCTGAAGACGCTGTTCCCCTTCCCGCGCCCGGCGGTGGAAAAGCTGACCCATCGCTGCCACACCGTGGTGGTGCCAGAGATGAACATGGGCCAGATGTCGCGCGAGGTGAAACGGGTCAACAACGGCCGCACCAAGGTGCGCACCATCAACCGGGTGGACGGGCAGATCATCACGCCCTCCGAAATCCTGAAAGCCATACTGTAGGTGGGCCATGGCGGACGTTACCCAACTCATCCACGACTACCTGCGCCACAACAAGAAGTTCCCCCACGTGTTCTGCGCGGGCTGCGGCCACGGCATCGTGCTGGGATCGCTGATCCGCAGCGTGCACGCCCTGGGCCTGCCCAAGGACGACGTGGTGCTGGTGGCGGGCATCGGCTGTTCCGGCCGCATGGCCGTGTACGTCGATTTCAACACCGTGCATACCACCCACGGCCGGGCGCTCACCTTCGCCACCGGCATCAAGATGGCCAACCCGAAGCTGAAAGTCATCTGCGTCATGGGCGACGGCGACGCGCTGTCCATCGGCGGCAACCACCTGATCCACGCCGCGCGGCGCAACATCGGCGTCACCGCGCTGATCCTGAACAACCAGATCTACGGCATGACCGGCGGGCAGTGTTCGTCGGCCACTCCGCAGGGCGACATTTCCATGACCACGCCCTTCGGGTCGCTGGAAAAGGCCTTCGACATCGCGGACATGTGCAAGGCCGCCGGAGCCAGCTACGTGGCGCGGGGCACCTCGTTCCACGCCATCCAACTGGACAGGCTGATCAGCTCGGCCATCATGCACCCCGGCTTCTCGGTGGTGGAGGTGTTCAGCCCCTGCCCCACCCAGTACGGACGCAAGAACAAGTTCCGCAACGCCGTGGACATGTACAAGTGGCTGAAGTCCAACACCGTGAAGGTGGAAACCCTGAAGGAGCCCGACCGGAAGCCCGCGGACGGGCGCATCCCCATCGGGGTGTTCCGCGACGTGGACGAGCCGGGGCTTGAGGAACGCTACTTCGAGCTGCAACGCAAACTCATGGGGCAGAACCGATGAAGGCGCCGCAACCCATAGACCGTTTCGAGATCCGCCTTTCCGGCCTGGGCGGGCAGGGGCTGATCACCCTGGGCCGCCTGCTGGGCTCGGCGCTGGCGCTGGGCCACGGCTACTACGTCACCCAGACCCAGAGCTACGGGCCCGAGGCGCGCGGCGGCTCCAGCCGCGCCGACGTGGTGGTGAGTTCGCGCCCCATCAGCTACCCCAAGACCGAAAGCCTGGACCTGCTGGTGGCGCTGAGCCCCGAGGCGTGCAACAGCTACTACCGGCTGCTCAAGAAGACCGGCATCCTGCTGGTGGACACCACCCTGGTCAAGCACGCGCCCACCAACGTGTACCTGGGCCTGCCGTTCACCCAGATGGCCAGGGAGCAGATCGGCAATCCCATGACCATCAACACCATGGTCATGGGCGCGGTGACGCACCTCCTGCCCTTCGCGGACCCCAAGGTGATGCGCAAGAGCCTGGAGGCCAACCTGCCCGCCAAGATCCGCGAGGTGAACGCCAAGGCCTTCGCCCTGGGGCTGAAGCAGGCCCAGCGCAACTTCGGCGACGCGGGCGGCATCTGGGCGGCGGCGGAGGAGAATGGGCAGCACTCCGAAGACGACATCATAGTGTAGCGAGGAACACGCTTTCGCCCTCCTGCGTCGTCAGGCGTCGTTCGCCGCTCCGGTCACGCACCAAAGAGTGCGCTCCCATCGCGGCGAACTCGCCTTCCTTGCCGGAGAACGAAATTCGTGTCCCTCGCGGAGGCTGCGTGATCGCAGCGCCCGGCAGCACGAATAGAATGGCAAAATTTGATTGATCCCAAGAAAAATAACGCATTTCCGCCCCTCGCCGGGCGCAGACGGACCAAACCATGAGCACGACCATCGAAGAATTGACAGTGAACTACGAGGAAGACGGCCAGCTTGTGGTCAAGGAACTGGACAAGGCCGTGCTCTCCAAGGGCGCATGGACCACCATCCTGTTCCGCTACCGGCAGTGGGATCCCAAGACCGAAGACTACGGCGCGGACAAGTACGTGGTGAAGCGCTACAAGAAGACGGGCGGCGAATACCGCGCCCAGTCCAAGTTCAACATCTCCAGCGCCGACCAGGCCCGCAAGATCATCGAGGCATTGCAGGGCTGGCTGGACGAGGACCCCACGGCGTAGGCCGTTCCGACCGGCCGGACGAGACAGACAGGCCGGTCATTCCGGGTGGGCACCATCGGAACGCAACGGGCGGGAGTGCGCAGTGCGCGCGGTCCCGCCCGTTTTCGTCGTTGATGTGTCCGGCGCAGCATTCCCTCGTCACCCCCTTCTGCCTGCCGTGCTCCTCAGGCCACGGGCGCGCACTCCACGAAGCGCCCCACGTCGCGGAAGCCCAGGCGGGCATAGACGCGGTACCCGTCGCCGGACGCCTGCAACACCGCGTGGCGGCACCCCGCCCCTCGGGCGTGCAGCAAGGCGGCGCGGGTAATGGCCACGCCCAGCCCCCTGCGCCGGAAGGTTTCCAGCGTGCACACGTTGTACACGCCCGCCACGTCGAGACGCGTAGCGTCCCCCGCCGGGGAACTCCCCGACGCGGTGCGGTACACCTCGGCCGCAGCAGCCGGTTGCCCGTCCAGATACGCCACCAGCAGCGTTGCGGGGCATTCCGGCGCGTACAGGGCCGGGGCGGCGCGGCGGTAGAAGCGCAACACCTCGTCATCCGGCGGGTTCCAGTTGGCGGCCAACACCGCAGCGAAGTCGGCCACACCCGCCGCGTCACGAGCCGGGCGGATGTCCAGCCCCGGCACGGGGGGCGCTGCGTCCGGCTCCGCATCCGCCAGCGGCAGGTACATGCCCGTTTCCACTTCGCCCACGGCAAATCCGTGCGCCGCCAGCGCGGCGGGGATGTCCTCCCCCTGCTCCGCCCTATCCCCCGCGCCGGAAAGCGGCCCCAGCCACCAGGTGTACGGCGCGCCATGCCCGCCGAAAAACGACCGCACCGCCGCCACCGTGTCCGCCAGCGGTACCCCGCCCCGATACCCGAACGCCTTGTTGAAGGTATCCGAGGCCACCCCGGCGTACACGGCGCGAATGTCCGCCCGCTCCAGCAGGGCGGGGGCATCCTTTTCCTTCCCCTGCCCCGCTCCCGGCGCTTCTCCGCCGCCCGCACGGTCCTCGCCGCGCACCAGAACCGTCTGCGCGGCCAGCCGGATGGACAGATTATCCTCGATGAGGCGCTGCATCTTCCGAATATCCATGATCATTCCTCGCCATGCCGCGCCACGCGTCCGAAAGCAAACGACCGGCCCCCGTTGCCGGAAGCCGGTCGCGTCACGTGCGTGCGCCAGCCGGTCGGGCGTCGCCTACTTCATGCCACGCGCCTTGGCCACGGCGAACTTCTTGGCGTCGATGCCGTACTTCTTCACCTTGTAGTTGACGATGCGGTAGCTCACGCGCAGGTCGCGGGCGGCCTGCAACATGTTGCCGCGCGCCTTCTTCAGCGCGTCCACCAGCAGTTCCTGCTCGAACTTGGCCACCGCCTCGCAGAACGAGAGGTTGGTGTCCGTGGCGGTGGATTCCGCCGTCTGCAACGAGGGCGGCAGATGGTAGGTGCGGATGACCTGCTCGTCGCACACCAGCACCGCGCGCTCAATGCAGTTCTTCAGTTCCCGGATGTTGCCGGGCCAGTGGTACTGCGTCAAGAGGTCGATGGCCGGGGTGGAGATACGCTTGATGCTGCGCGAATACTCCTCGGAGTAGATGCGCAGGAAGTGTTCCGCCAGCGGCAGGATGTCCTCGCGCCGCTCGCGCAGCGGGGGAATGAAGATGGGGAACACGTTGATGCGGTAGTACAAGTCCTCGCGGAACAGCCCCCGCTCGACGAGTTCCTCCAGCGGCTGGTGGGTGGCGCAGATCAGGCGCACGTCCACGGTGATGGTCTGTTCGCTGCCCAGGCGCTGGATTTCCTGCTCCTGGATGGCGCGCAGCACCTTGGCCTGGGCGTTGGGCGACAGTTCGCCCACTTCGTCCAGGAACAGGGTGCCCTTGTTGGCCAGTTCGAACAGGCCCTTCTTGGTGTGCACCGCCCCGGTGAACGCGCCCTTCTGGTAGCCGAACAGTTCGCTTTCCACCAGTTCGGAGGGCAGCGCCGCGCAGTTCAGCTTGATCAGCGGCATCTCGCGCCGGGGGCTGGCCTGGTGGATGGCCTCGGCCAGCAGTTCCTTGCCGGTGCCCGATTCGCCGCGCAGCAGCGCCGTGGCCCGGCTGGGGCCCACCTGGGCCGCCTGGTTCAGCACCAGACGCATGGCCTTGGACGCGGCAACCACGTTGGCCGGGGTGAACCCGATGTCGTTGCTGTCGCCCACGATGAGGCCCTGGGTCATCAGGTGCTTCTGGCGGGCCATTTCCTCTTGCAGATACGAGGCGTGGTTGGCGATCATGCCCGCCACCACCTCCAGGAACCGGCAGTGCGATTCCAGCTGCGGCATGGGCACCGAGGGGGTGTCCACGCTCAGGGTGCCGATGACCTCGCGCCCCTGCCGGGGCTCGTCGGCGGGGCCCAGCACCGGCACGCAGATGAAGGCCAGGTTTTCCTGCTCCTCGTCGGAGCGGCCGAAGGCCTTGTTCAGGAACGCCGGGTGGTCCTTGATGCGCGGCACGATGACCGGCTGGCCCGTGGAGAACACCTGCCCCGTCACGCCCACGCCCGGCTCGTATTCCACGTGGTCCGCCTTGGCGGGCGTCTGCGACAGGCTGAGCTTCAGGGTGCGGGTCTCGGGGTCGAAGATGACGATGTGCGGCCGCTGGAAGTCATGGTTTTCAGCCAGCGTGCGGAGCAGCGACTTCAGGGTGGACTGAAACGGCCGCTGCGGCCCCATGTCGGACACGATCTTCTGGAGCGTGCCGAGATAGGGCTGAAGGCGCTTGTCGTCGGTGATGGTGGTCATGCGGTCAGCTCGCGGAGGTGACGGCCCGAACGCCCAGTTCGACCGCCCTCAGGTTCATGTCCATGAGTTTGGGGGCAAGATGGGTGCGGATGGCGGCCTCCAGCGCGTCCGGGCCGAAGGGCAGCAGCCCCGTGGCGCAGGCCGCGCCCAGCAGCACGCTGTTGCCCGCCTGCACCGACCCGGCCTGAAGGCCCAGGGTGCGGCACGGCAGGAACCACGAATGCGCGGCGCAGCCTTCCACCTTGGCGCGGATGCGCTCCATGCCGGGGTAGGCTTCGCGCCCGGTGGAAACGCCCACCGGCGGCAGCGGTTCGGTGTTGGACAGCACGCTGCCCCCGGCGGCCAGGTGGGTCATGCCGCGCAGGGTTTCCAGCGGTTCGAAGCCCAGGATCAGGTCCGCCTCGCCATGGCCGATCTTGGGGCTCATCCAGCCGCCGAGCAGGATGGTGGATTCCACCACCCCGCCGCGCTGGGCCATGCCGTGGATTTCGCCGGAGGTCACCTCCAGCCCCTGGTCCAGGGCGGTGCGGGCCAGCAGGGTGGTGGCGGTCAGGGTGCCCTGCCCGCCCACGCCGGTAAGGTAGATGCGGATGCGTGCCGCGTTGCTCATGCGTCGCTCCTCTTGCGGGCCTTGATGGTGTCCGCTACCTGCAGACAGACCATGCAGCCGCCGCAGAGGTTCTCGTCCACGTGGATGCCGGTGTCGTCACGGAAGAAGGCGGGGCAGGCCAGGTGTTCCAGACAGTCGGCCACGGAAGGGCTCTGTTCGGCCACGTACGCCACCTGGTTGCGCGGCTTCTTCAGGGTGCGCCGGGCGTAGAGCACGCACGGCTCCTCGGCGATGATCACGCGCACGCCGGAACGTTCCTTCATCTCCGCCAGGGCCTTCATGGTAGACTTGACGTTGAAAGGCCGCACCTTGACCACGTCGGCCACGCCGCAGCCGCGCACCACGGCCTCGATGTCCAGGTGCACGCAGGCGTTGCCCAGCACGTCCTGGATCACGCCGGGGTTGGGCTGGTGGCCGGTCATGGCCGTGGTGCCGTTGTCCAGCACCACCACGATCAGGTCGTGCTTGTTGAACACCGCGTTGACCAGCCCGGTGATGCCGGAATGGAAGAAGGTGGAGTCGCCGATGAAGGCCAGCGTGGGCTTGCCCGAGGCCGTGGCGAAACCGGAACCCGCCGACACCGACGAGCCCATGCAGAACAGGAAGTCGGCCATGCGCAGCGGGGGCAGCAGGCCCAGGGTGTAGCAGCCGATATCGCTGGAGTACACGGCGTCATCGCCGAACACCTTGCGCACGGCATAGTACAGCGCGCGGTGCGAACAGCCGGGGCAGAGGTTCGGCGGGCGCACGGGCAGGGCCGTTTCCGGGTCGCAGGCCATGGGCAGGCGGGCGGTTTCGCCCAGCAGGTCGGCCAGGGCCTGGGTGACGGACTGGGTGGAGTATTCGCCGTAGATGGTCAGCGCGCCGCCCTTGCCGCTGACGGCCACGGGCAGGCCCCTGCGCTGGACGAGCGCGCGCACGTCGTTCTCCAGCAGGGGTTCCAGTTCTTCCAGCACCAGCACGGCGTCGCATTCGGACAGGAAGTCGGTCAGCAGTTCTTCCGGCAGGGGCCAGGTCATGCCCAGATCCAGCACCTTCACCCGGCCACCCCAGCCCGTCTCGTGCAGGGCGTCGGACAGGTAGGCGCGGCTGATGCCGCTGGCGATGACGCCGAAGCGCCCGTCGCCGCGCACGGTGTTCCACGGCGAATGCTCGGCCTTCTCCCGCGCCACGCCAAGATGCCTGACCAGTTCGGCGTGGCGCACCCGGGCCACGGCGGGCACGGGCACGAAGCGCCGGGGGTTGCGCTCGAAGGGCACGATGGGCGCGGGCTGGTCAAGCGGGCCGAATTCCACCGCGCCGCGCAGATGGTTGACGCGGGTGGTGGTGCGCAGCAGCACGGGCTGTTCGAGTTCTCGCGCCAGCAGCAGCGCGTCGCGCGTCATGTCCTTGGCTTCCTGCGCGGTGGCGGGCTCGAAGCACGGCATGCCCGCGAAACGGGCGTAGGTGCGGTTGTCCTGCTCGTTCTGGCTGGCGTGGCAGCCGGGGTCGTCGGCGGACAGCAGCACCAGGCCGCCGGGCAGGCCGGTGTAGGTCATGGTCAAAAGCGGGTCGGCGGCCACGTTGACGCCCACGTGCTTCATGGTCACCAGGGTCATGGCACCGGCCAGCGCCGCGCCCGCCCCCACTTCCATGGCCACCTTCTCGTTCACCGAATATTCCAGGCGGTAGCGGCCCCCGCCGCCGATGCGGCGGAAGGTGTCGGGCACTTCCGACGAAGGGGTGCCGGGGTAGCAGGCCACCAGGTTGACGCCCGCCTCCAGCGCGCCGCGCACGATGGCCTCGTTGCCCAGCAGCAGGCGCCGGGCGCCCGGTTCGTCAGCCAGAAGAGGATTCACCGGGCGCGCGCCCGGCGTCACGCCCGATGGTGCAGTCGATTCGCTCATGGGCTTACGCGCCCCCCTTCTGCATGCGGGCCTTCAGCGCTTCCACGCGGCTCCTGAAGTAGTCCTTGTTGCCTCCGATATCGGAGGTCATCAACTGCTCGTAGGCGGCCACGGCGCGGTCCAGCTTGCCCGCGCGTTCCGCCACGACTGCCAGCTGGCCGCGCACGGCATTGCGCGAAATCTCGCTCACCGAACCTTCCAGCGCTTCCAGCACGGCAAGGGCCTCGGCGTCCTTGCCCGCCTGCGACAGGGCCTGCGCGCGGCCGATGCGGGCCACCACGCCGGTGGCGCCGTCGGCGGCGGCCAGGCGTTCCCAGGCCGAGGCGGCCTTGTCGTAGTCCTTCTGTTCCATGGCGGCGGCGGCAAGGTCCAGCAGCACGGCGTTGCGCACGCCCGACGGAGCCTTGGCTGCAAAGGCTTCCAGCGCCTGCACGCGTTCCGCGCCGGTCTTGGTCACGGTGATCATGCCCAGTTCGGCCTGCGCCTCGCGCGTCTGCTCGGCGGCCCACCAGCGGTAGCCCGCGCCCGCCCCGGCGGCCAGCACCAGCACGCCGAGACCGGCGGCGATGTAGCGGGCGTTGTCGAGCACGAAGCGCAGCAGCGGCGCGGCCTCGCCGGACACTTCGCCCTTCAGGGGTTCGGGGATGGCGGGTTGCTGCTGGGCGCGCGGCAGTCCTTTCCGGATCTTGTTCTCCGACATGCGAATTGCTCCTTGAGAATGCGGCGCACGGCCGCTTTGTGGCTGGAAATCGCAAAGCCCGATTCTTTTACGTGCCCATTACAGAAATGTCAAAAGGATTCCGGACGCTGACCGGTTTCTCGCGGCCCGTCTGGGCTTGCGGGTTTTGACAAGGCCATTCGCCCGCCCGCGCCCGGGGCGCGATGCGCCGCGCGCAAATCATGCAAACCGGCTTGCGCGATGGGGCCGGATGCCTCCGCATGCAGTGCCGCCCCCGGCCTTCGGGTCATATTGTTGCGTTGCCGAAGGGCTGCGGATATAGCAATGTTTCGCAACCTTCACGTCGTTCCGCCGCCACACGGAACGCCAGAGCGCCGGAGCCGCCATGAGCACGCAGAACACCACCCCCGCCCCGGACAGTACACCGGGCACCACGCAGGACGCCGCCCCGGACGCCACCAAAGACGACATCGCCCTGCTGGTCGAGTCCATGGGCAAGCGCGCCAAGGCCGCCGCCCGCAAGCTGGCCGCCGCGTCTCCCGCCGCCAAGATCGACGCCCTGCTGCGCCTTGCCGGGCTGCTGGAATCGCGCGAGGCCGACATCCTTGCCGCCAACGCCAAGGATCTGGCCGCCGCCCAGGCCGCGGGCATGGACGCCCCGCGCATGGACCGCCTGCGCCTGACCCCGAGCATCATGGCCGAAATGGCCGCCGCCTGCCGCCACGTGGCGGGCCTGCCCGACCCGGTGGGCGCGGTGGAAACCCAGTGGCAGCGCCCCAACGGCCTGCTGGTGGGGCGCATGCGCATTCCGCTGGGCGTCATCGCCATCATCTACGAATCGCGGCCCAACGTGACCATCGACTCCGCCATCCTGTGCCTGAAGGCGGGCAACGCGGTGATCCTGCGCGGCGGGTCCGAGGCCATCCACTCCAACCTGGCCTTGGCCGGACTCATCGCAGAGGCCATGGCCGCCGCGGGCCTGCCCGGCGACGCGGTGCAGGTGGTGGCGCGCACCGACCGGGCCGCCGTGGGCGCGCTGTGCGCCCTCGAACAGTACATCGACGTGATCATCCCGCGCGGGGGCGAAACCCTGATCCGCGCCGTGGTGCAGCAGGCCACCATGCCCGTGCTCAAGCACTACAAGGGCGTGTGCCACGCCTACGTGGACGCGGGGGCCGACCTTGCCCAGGCCGTGGAGATCGTCTTCAACGGCAAGGTGCAGCGCCCCGGCGTGTGCAACGCGCTGGAATGCCTGCTGGCGCACCGCGACGAGGCCGCCGCCCTGCTGCCCGCCGTGGCCGCGCGGCTGGCCCCGGCCGGGGTGACCTTCCGGGCGTGCCCGGCGTCGCTGCCCCTTCTGGGCGAGGCGGCCACCCCCGCCGCGCCGGAAGACTACGGCATGGAGTTCCACGACCTGATCCTGGCCGTGCGCGTGGTGGACGACATGGACGAAGCGCTGGCCCACATCGCCGCGCACGGGTCCAACCACACCGAAATCATCTGCACCCGCGACCACGCGCGGGCCATGCGCTTTTTGCGCGAGGCCGACGCATCCATGGTGGCGGTGAATGCCTCCACCCGCTTCAACGACGGCGGGCAACTGGGCCTTGGGGCCGAGATCGGCATCAGTACGTCCAAGCTGCATTCCTATGGCCCCATGGGCGTGCAGGAACTGACCACCACCAAGTTCGTGGTGTTCGGCGCGGGCCAGGTCCGGGAGTAACGGGAACAGCGGGAACAGCGCGGCGGCTGAAGGGGCGTCCCCGGTGGCGCTTCTTCACCGGCTTCGTCGCGCACGGTCCGTAAGCGCTCGCTGAGCGAACGTGGGCCGGGGCAGACGAATCAGGCAATCCGGAGCAACCAAGGGGACGGCGAAAGGCTCATGCGGCGCATCGGCATACTTGGCGGCAGCTTCAACCCGGTGCATTCGGGCCACCTGCGCCTGGCCATAGAGGTGGCCGAGGCGCTGCGGCCGGAACGCATCGACCTTGTGCCGTGCGCCGTGCCCCCCCACAAGGAGGGGCACGGCCTGCTGCCCTTCGGCCTGCGCCTGTCCCTGCTGCGCGCCGCCGTGCGCCCCTTTGCCGCGCTGGCCGTGAACGCGCTGGAAGGCGGGCGCAGCGGCCCCTCGTACACCTGGGACACCCTGCACGCCTACCGCGCCGCCGAGCCGGAGGCCGCGCCGTTCTTCATTCTGGGGGGCGAGGATTTCGAAATGCTGCCCCACTGGCACCGGGGACTGGAGTTGCCGCGCATCGCCGACTTCGTGGTGGTGCCCCGCGCGGGCAGCGGGCCGGAAGCCTTCCGCGCCGCCCTGTCCGCCCGCTGGCCGGACGCCGTCCCGCTGCCGCCGGAACCCGGCGGCATGGCCCACCCCGCACCCCGCCTCTCGCAGGGTACGGAACGCCACCTGCTGCCCGGCGGCCCCTACGGCGACACCATGCTGACGTTCCTGCCCCTGCCCCGACTGGACATCAGCGCATCCTTGCTGCGCGGCAAATGGCTGCGCGGCGCGGACATCCGCCTGCTGGTGCCCGATGACGTGGACAGCCTGCTGCGCGCCCACGCCGACGAGGTGCGCCGCTGCTGGATGTCCGCCGCCGACACCCCGCAGGCCACCGCCCCGCGCCCCGGCTGTCGCCCTCCCTGTCCGTCCGGCCCTTCCAAGGCCCCCCCCAAGGACGCCCCATGCGAATGACCGCCCCCAAGGCCGTGCGCGACAACATCGCGCGGTCCCGCGCCTATCTGGCGCGCGGCTACCTCACGCGCGCACTGGGGGCCATGGAAACGGCCCTGCGCAACTATTCCGGCACCACGCTCATCGGGCAGGCCCGCTTCGAGACAGAGGTGCACATCCACGAATTCGTCAACGACCTCAACAGGAACCACGTCATCCGCAAGTTCTTTGAAGGGCGCAAGGTGCTTTCCGGCCCCTACGTGGCGTACGCGCCGGGCGACGAGCTTCCGCTGGCCGAACGGCTGGAATCCATCCGCCACGCCATGCTGGAGGAGGAACGCGCACGGGCCGCCGAACAGGCCCAGAAGATACTGATGCGCAAGATGGAACTGACCGGCAACGGCCAGGCCCGGCTGGACGCGGGCGACCTGCCGCGCGGGCGGGCCCTGCTGCGCCGCGTGGCCGATGAATGGGGGCACGAGCCGGGGGTGCTCACCGACATCGGGCAACGTTTCCTGCGCGCCCGGCTGTTCTTCGAGGCGGCGGAACTGTTCGAATCGGTGCTGGATTCCTTCCCCGGCGAGGCCCCGGCCTATTCCGGAGCCGTGGCCGCGTACATGGAACTGCGCGAGTACCCCAAGGCCGAGGTCGTCTACCTGCGCGCCCTGCGCCAGTTCGGCGCGCATCCGCGCACCATGCTCAACCTGGCCAAGCTGTACATGGAATGGCGCAAGCGGGACAAGGCGTACGAATACGCCAATCGCGCCATGCAGGCCGATCCTTCGCTGACCGAGGCGCGGGAACTGCTGTCCCGCCTGACGCGCTGACGGAAGCGCGGCCTCCCGTTGTCCTGCCTGACGCGCTGACGGAAGCGCCGCCCTTCGCCTCCGCCGATGGCCCGTGCCGTCAGCGGGGCTTCGTCTCCGTGCCTGCCGGAACCATCTCCCCCGCCGTCACCCGCCGCACCGCCTCGAACACCGCATCGGGCGCGATGCCCCCCATGCAGCGCCCGGAATGGGCGCAGCGCCTGCTGCCGTGCAGCGAACAGGGGCGGCAGGCGTCGTCCGTTTCCAGCACCACGTCGCGCGGGCCTTCGGGGTAGAAGCCCCATTCCCGCGTGGTGGGGCCGAACAGCGCCACCACCGGGGTGTCCACCCCGGCGGCCAGGTGCATGGGGCCGGAATCGCCGGTCACCAGCACGTCGGCGGCGGCCAGCAGCGCGCAGGTTTCGCGCAGGCCGGTGCGGTCGGTGAAGTCCGCCGCCGCCCCACCCGAGGCCCGGACCTGTTCGACCAGGGCGGACAGGCCGGACAGGCCGGACAGGGGGCCGGATTCGCCGCCCTCGGCCCCCCCCTTTCCGCCGGAGCGCCCCACCACGAACCATGCATGCCCGGCGGCGGAAAGCCGCCCGGCCAGGTCGCGCCAGGCGTCGGCCAGCCACGCCTTGTCCGGGTGGGTGGAATAGGGATGCAGGGCCACCAGCGGACGGGCAAGTGAAGGCGTGCGGCCCGACGCCCCATCCGGCGCACCATCCGGCGTCCCTTCGAGCGCCAGCCCGGCCTCGCGCAGCAGGTCCATGCCCCGCTCCCGCTCCGCGTCGTCCAGCAGGATGCGCGGCAGCAGTCCGGCGCGCGGGGGCGGCGTGGCCTCCACGGCCAGGGCGTAGCGCTGGGTCACGTTGCAGGCGCGCAGCCGGTGGCGGAACAGCCGCCCGCCGGTACGCAGGAACAGCCGCCGTTCCAGCGAGAATTTCGGGTAGCGGCGCACCGGACCGGGCCACAGCAGGCCCAGCAGCCGGGACCGCAGGGTGCCGTGCAGGTCCAGCAGGCCCGCGCCGGGCAGCGAGGCCGCCAGCCCACGCACCAGGCCGGGCAGCGCGGCGGGGCGCAGGTCGCGCTGGTCCACCGTGGCCACGCGGTCCACGGCGGGGTGGTTGCGGAACACCGGAGCCCACTGCGGCCGGGTCAGCACCACGAAGCGCCAGCCACGGGTGCGGTGCAGCCACAGCAGCACGCCCGTGGTCAGCACCACGTCGCCCAGCGCGCTCAAGCGCACCACGAGCCATGTCGTCGGCAGGGTCATCCATTCTCCGCCGGACGATTCCGGCATGCATGCTGTTGCGTGTCCACCGAAGTATGGATATAGCGCTCACCGCAGGCGGAAAGAGCGCCATTACCGTTTCCCTCGGGTCCCGTTTCAGGTATTGGTAGGGCTTGCGTCACCACAACCGGCCACGGCGACAGGGACCGGTGGGGCACAGCACTACCAGCAGCGGCCCGGAAAGAAAAGCGCGCCTACCCGTCCAGCGGCCTCGCGCTCCCGGCAATTCCAGAAAAGACACCAGAAAACGCATGGACATCATCACCCCCCGCGCCCTTTCCTCGCTGCTGCGCAGCGCGCCCGTGCGGCGGCTGTGCCTGCTGCTGGTGCTGGCGTGCGGGGTGTTCACCCTGTTCCTGCTGCATGCGGTGCATACCTTCTGGGAAACGGCGGAAACATACCGCCGCAACCATCTGCGCGAAATGGTGCTGCTGGCCCGCAACCAGGTGCAGCCGGTGCTGGACGAACTGGCCTCCGGCGCCTACGGCCGGGACCACGCCCTGGTGCTGGTGCGCGAACGGATGCGCACCATGACCTTCAACGACACTCGCGGCCCCAACTACATCTTCATGAGCGGCTACGACGGCACGGTGCTGGTCCAGCCCTTCGAGCGGCAGATGGAAGGCCGCAGCGGTCTCGACCTGCGCGACGCGCACGGCGTGGCCATCATCAACGGGCTCGTCGAGACCGCCCGCGCGAACCCGGACGGCGGGTTTTTCTCCTATTATTACATACCGCCGGGCGGCAGCGCGCCGGAAGAAAAGCTGTCGTTCGTGCTGCCCATCCCCGAACTGGACTGCTACATCGGCACCGGCGCATACCTCGGCGACGTGCACGCCGGGGAGCGGCGGTACATCCTGGCCACGGCCGCCCTGGCCGTGACGGTGTTCCTGCTGCTGGGGCTCACCTTCGTCACCGCCCTGGGCGCCCTGGCCCGGCGCGGGGCGGAACTGGAGCGCGAGGTGGAGGAGCGCAAGGCCGCCGAGCAGCGGCTGGCCGCGGCGGAACTGAAGTACCGGTCCATCTTCCAGAATGCGCAGGAAGGCATCGCCGTCATCCAGGACGGCCTGCTGTCCTTCGTCAACCCGCGCATCGGCGAAATCCTGCGCCGCCCCGCCCATGAACTGGCGGGCACCCACTTCACCGACCACCTGCACCCGGCCGACCGGCCCATGGCCCTGGACAGGTACATGCGGCGCATGGGCGGCGAGCCGCCGGGCACCCACCCGCCGTTGCGCATCCTTGTGCCCGAGGGCGAGCGCTGGGTGTTCGGCACCGGGGTGCTGCTGGAATGGGACGGCCGCCCGGCGGTGCTGGTGATGCTGACCGACATCACCGACCTGAAGGAAGCCGAACAGGCCCTGCACGCCCGCGAGCAGCAGTTCCGCGCCGTGCTCACCCAGGCCCCCTTCGCCATGGCCCTGCTGCACCCCGACGGCACCCTGCGCGAGGCCAACGCCGAATGGCTGGCCCTGCACGGGCTGACGGAAGCCACGGGCAACCCGGCCGTGTACACCCTGGGCCGGGACCGCTACGTGCTGCACGCCCAACTGCTCGGACTGGCGGATGCCGCCCTTGCGGGAGAGCCCATCGTCACCGAACCCCTGGAATTTCCGCCCGGAGCCACGCCCGACGGCCACCCCCGCTGGATGGCCCTGCGCCTGTACCCCGTGGGCGGCGCGCCGGGCGCGCCCGACGCCGTGGCGTTCATCATGCACGACCTGACGGTGCTCATGGAGTCGGAGCGCGAGCGCCAGGCCCTGCTGGCCGACCTTTCGCGCGCCAACCGCGCCCTGTCGCGCGCCCAGCGCCACCTGAAGGGAGTGCTGGACGCCATGCCCTCGGCCATCGTGGTGGCCGACGCCGCCGACAGGGTGGTGCTGTGGAACCCGGCGGCGGAACGGCGCTTCGGCGTCGCGGGCGAGGCCGCGCACGGCCGCCCGCTGGCGGAGGTGGCCCCGGAACTGGCCCGCCACCTGCCCCGCCTGCACGCCGCGCGGCGCGGGGGCACAGCCACGCCGCCGGAACGGATCGTCACCCCCGTGGAGGTTCCGGCGGACGCCCGGCCGGACGGGCCGGACGGCCAGCCCGGCGAATTCCGCCGGGTGGAGGACGTCACCGCCATCCCGCTGGAAACCGGCGAGGAGATGTGGGGCATCCTGCGCCTGGACGACGTGAGCGAACGCGCCGCCATGGAAGACCTGATGGTGCAGGCCGAAAAGATGGCCTCGGTGGGCGGCCTTGCGGCGGGCATGGCCCACGAGATCAACAACCCCCTGGGGGGCATCCTGCAAGGGGAGCAGAACCTGCGCCGCCGCCTGCTGGACGACCTGCCCGCCAACCGCGCGGCGGCGGAACGCAGCGGCGTGACCTTCGACCGCATCGCCGCCTATGCCGACGAACGCCGCATCGGCGGGCTGCTGGACGGCATCCGCGAATCGGGGGCGCGCGCGGCGCGCATCGTGGCCAACATGCTCACCTTCAGCCGCCGCAGCGATCCTTCGCGGCTGCCGGTGCAGATCAACGACCTGCTGGAACGCACCCTGGAACTGGCCGTCACCGACTACAGCCTGGCCCGCAACTACGACTTCAAGCGCATTGCCGTGGTGCGCCGCTACGACCCGCACCTGCCGCCGGTGCGCTGTTCCGCCAGCGAGATGGAGCAGGTGTTCCTGAACCTGTTCAAGAACGCGGCACAGGCGCTGGCGCTGCGCGACGGCGGACCGCCCCCGGTGCTGACCCTGACCACCGCCGCCGAGGCCGCGCACGTGCGCATCGAGGTGGCCGACAACGGCCCCGGCATGCCGCCCGAACTGCGCCGCCGGGCCTTCGAGCCCTTCTTCACCACGCGCGAGGCGGGCGCGGGCACCGGCCTTGGCCTTTCCGTGGCCTACTTCATCGTGGTCACCAACCACAAGGGCGCCATCACCATAAAGGAAGCGCCCGAAGGCGGCGCGGTGTTCGTGGTGCGCCTGCCCCTGGCCTGACGCGCCTGACGCGCCTGACGCGGGTGACGCGGGCATCACTCCCGCCTTTTCCGGCTTCCGCCGCGCCACGTTCCCCGCGCACCGGGGCTTCTGCAAATCGTCACACCCCCGTCACCGCCGTCACCCGCGCCTTCATGCTAACTACCCGCCCAGAGACGACCCCGGCGCAGCGCCATGTCACGCAGCCGTCACCGCGCCGCCGGGCACGCACCCGCAGACGACACGCTCACCGTCCCGCGCGAGGTTGCGTTCGCACGCCGGTCGCGGAACTCGCGTCCGCGCGTCCGGCAACGTGCCCACACGGTATCCTGGGGGGATACATGCAACATACCTGGCTGGAGCCGTTCCTGGAAATGTTCGGCCGCAGGCGCGACGACACCATCCACCCACCGCGCCCGGACGGTCCGCCGCCGCCCGGAGCGGCATCCGGTCCCGTGGCGCACTGCCCTTCCCGGTCCGGCCCCGGCGGCCCCATTGCCGTCGAGGCCTCGGTGCGCGATCTGGTGGCCCGGCACGAAGCCCTGCACATGCTGCTGGTGCGCATGGTGGACCACGTGCTGGTGCGCGACCTGTACGGCGAGGAAATCACGGCGGGCATCGAATCGCTGCTGGTGGAAGGACTGTGGGCGGCGGTGCCCGGCCTGAGCGGCCAGCCCGCCCCGGCCCACCACCTGCTGCCGCTGGAGCCCGGCGAATTCCTGGTGTTCTGGCCGGAACCGGCGGCGCGCCCGCTGCGCCTGGCCGACGCCGCCTTCACCATGAAGCTCAAGTTGCAGCACCACCTGAAGGATCCGGTGCTGCGCTGGACCGGGCGCGAGGTGAACATCGGCGTGGGCTGCGCCACCTACCGCCGCCGCCCCGGCGCGGAACCCCGCCAGGAATTCTTCCAGGCCGTGCGCGAGGCGCGCACCATGGCCCGCAAGGAACTGGACCTGTCCGACCTGCGCCTTGCGCGCGACTTCAAGGCGGTGTTGCAGGACAACGCCATCCGCACCCTGTACCAGCCCATCGTGCGCTTTCCCACCGGGCGGATCATGGCCTGGGAGGCCCTGAGCCGCGGCCCGGTGGACACGCCCTTCCACTCGCCCATGATGCTCTTCGACATCGCGGAGGAGTTGGGCATGCTCTTCGCGCTGGAGCGCATCTGCCGCGAGCGGGCCATCGCCTGCGCGGGAGCCCTGGCCCCGGACCAAAGGCTGTTCCTGAACATCCACCCGCGCACCCTCACCGACCCCGGCTTCACCCCCGGCAGCACGCTGGAGGCGGTGCGGGCCATGGGCCTTGCGCCGGAGAACATCGTGTTCGAGATCACCGAGCGGCATTCCATCCGCGATTTCGGGGTGTTCTACAAGACGCTGTCGCACTACCGGGGGCAGGGGTTCAAGGTGGCCATCGACGACGCGGGCACCGGCTATTCCGGCCTGGCCACCATCGCGGAACTGAAGCCCGACTTCATCAAGATCGACATGTCGCTCATCCGCAACATCAACCGCGACCCGGTGCGCCGCGCGCTGATGGAAACCCTGGTCAGCTTCGCCGAAAAGATCGGCTCGCGGGTCATCGCGGAAGGGATAGAAACCCGCGAGGAGGCGGCAACCCTGATGGCCATCGGCGCGCACTACGGGCAGGGCTATTACCTGGGGCGGCCCGACTACCCCAAGCCGGAAACCCACGTGGACATCGGCGAACTGCGCCCCGCCGGACAACTGCCCAGCGTGGGCGGGCTGGCCTGCTCCATGCCCGTGGGCGAACTGGCGGAACCGGCCCACACCGTGCCGCCCACCACGCTGGCGGGCGAGGTCCGCAAGCTCTTTGAAACCTCCGATCCGTTGACCAGCATCGCCGTGGTGGACGAGCGCCACAAGCCGCTGGGACTGATCATGGACTACCACCTCAACCGCCAGTTGTCGGCGCAGTACGGGGTGGCGCTGTACTTCAAGCGGCCGGTGTCGGCGGTCATGGACACCCGCCCGCTGGTGGTGGAGGAATCCACCCCGGTGGAGGACGCCGCCCGCCGGGCCATGTCGCGCAGCCGGTTGCAGGCGTACGACGACATCATGGTCACCCGGGGCGGGGTGCTGGCGGGCATCGTGTCGGTGCAGCGGCTGCTGCACAAGCTGGCCCAGGTGCAGGTGGAACTGGCCAAGGGCACCAACCCGCTCACCGGCCTGCCCGGCAACGTGGCGCTGGAAAAGGAACTGGAGACGCGCCTGGCCGGTGGGCAGCCCTTTTCGCTGCTGTACGCGGACCTGGACAACTTCAAAAGCTACAACGACACCTACGGCTTCAAGAACGGCGACCGGATCATCCTGCTGCTGGCCAAGGTGCTGTCGTGGGCGGTGCAGCGGCACGGGGCCAAGGGCGACTACGTGGCGCACATCGGCGGCGACGACTTCGTGTGCATCACCTCGCCCCGCCATGCCGAGCGGGTGTGCCGGGCGGCCACGCGCTGCTTCGGGCGGCTGGTGCGCGGCTGCTACTGCGGCGAGGATATCGCGCGGGGCTGGATCACCGCGCGCGGGCGCGACGGCATGGAGCGGCGCTTTCCCTTCGTCTCGGTGTCATTGGCCGTGCTGGACTGCCACGAGCGCAGCAACCTGCACGAGATCGGCGAGCGCGCCGCCCACGTGAAGCACCTGGCGAAAGCCATTCCCGGCAACGCCTACGTGCTGGAATGCGGGGTGTGCCAGATGCGCGCCCTGCACTGAGGCGGCCCTGGAGCCGGTCAGCGCTCCTGCATGCCTTGCGCCACGCGCACCAGCTGGGCGGCGTCGAGGATCAGCGATATGCCGCCCTCGGCGTCCACGCTGGACCCGGCGATCCATGCGGCGCGGCGGCACGGCCCGCCCAGGCGCTTGATGACCGCCTGCTCCAGCCCGGCCACGCCGTCCACGGCAAAGCCCACGGGCTGGCCGTCCACATTGGCGATGATCACCCGCTCGTAGGCGGGCTGTTCGCCCGGCACGTCCAGGAAGCGGCGCAGGCTGAGGCACGGCACCAGCCGTTCGCGGTACTCGATGAGGCCGAGCGTGGCGGCCTCGCCGTCCACGAAGCGTTCCAGGCACGCCTCCACCTGGGTCAGGGGCAGGATGAACGCCTCGTCGCCCACGCGCACGCGCAGGCCGTCGATGATGGCCAGGGTCAGGGGGATGCGCAGCCGCCAGGCCGTGCCGCCGCCCCGCCGGGTGACCACGTCCACGCTGCCGCGCAGCGCGCCCAGGGCCGTGCTGACCACGTCCAGCCCCACCCCGCGCCCGGACAGGTCGGACACGCCGCTGGCCGTGCTGAAGCCGGGCAGGAAGAGCAGTTGCAGCAGTTCCGCCTCGCCGGGTTCGGCGTCGGGAGCAAGCAGGCCGCGCGCCACGCCCACGGCGCGCAGCCTGTCCAGGTCGATGCCCGCGCCGTCGTCGGACACGGTGATCAACACCTCGCCCCCGGCATGGGCGGCGGACAGGCGCAGCACCGCCTCGGCGGGCTTGCCCGCCGCCAGGCGCACCCCTGCGGGCTCCACCCCGTGGTCCATGGCGTTGCGCACCAAGTGCAGCAGGGGGTCGCGCAGGTGGTCGATGACGGTCTTGTCCAGTTCCGTCTCGCCGCCCTCGGCCACGAAGCGCACCTCCTTGCCGAGACGCGCCGCCAGGTCGCGCACCAGCCGCCGGAAGGCGTGGAAGGTCGCGTCCAGCGGCACCATGCGCACCGACATGGTGCTGTCGCGCAGCGATTCGGTAAGCCGTTCCAGCCCTTCGGCCAGTTCGCGCAGGCGCGGGTCGTCGTGGTCGGTGGCGATGCGCGAAAGGCGCGCCTGCAGGATGACCAGTTCGCCCACGTTGTCCAGCAGGCGGTCCACCTTGGCGCTGTCCACGCGCAGGCTGGTGGTGGGGCCTTCGTCGCCGCCGGGGCGCAGGGTGCCCGCCGGGGCGGCGTCGTCCCCCGGCGGGGGAGTGCATTCCGGCGCCGGGCGCGGCGCGGAGGCGGACGGCGACATGGGCGTGGACCGGGGCAGGGAAGCGTGCGGGAATCCGGCGGCGGTCAGC
Source organism: Nitratidesulfovibrio sp. D1 (assembly GCF_051133415.1). Lineage (NCBI taxonomy): Bacteria > Pseudomonadati > Thermodesulfobacteriota > Desulfovibrionia > Desulfovibrionales > Desulfovibrionaceae > Nitratidesulfovibrio > Nitratidesulfovibrio sp. D1. The sequence continues at coordinate 319,744 of NZ_JBPGNZ010000002.1, forward strand.
AGCCCGGCGGCATCGGCAACGCCCCCCTGTGCCGCGATGCGGCACAAAAGTTCCGGCGGGGGCAGCAACCGCTCCTCGCCCAGCGCCACCACCTCCAGCCCGGCCTCGTCCATCAGCGTGGCGAACGGCTCGCGCACCATGGCCACCGGGTGCTCGGTGACCAGCACGGCGTCCCAGCGCAGATGCACCGCTTCGGCGTCCAGCCCGTCCAGGCCGGGCACGGTTTCGCAGTGGGGCCAGAGATGCAGCGCCCCAAGCCCGCGCAGCCCGTCCAGCAATCGGGAGGGGTCCAGTCCCCGGCGCAGCGCGTCGGCGGAGGGGGCGTAGCGCAGCCAGTACACCCGGGGCTCGAACGGGCTGCCCGGGGGGATGCCGGACAGGGCGGGCGGTTCGCCCGCGCCGCCGGGCGGGGACAAGGCCATGTCGGCGGCGTCGTGGGGGGCTTCCTCCCCGGCGGGCTCCGCCGCCGGGGGCGTACACCGCGCAGCCAGCCCGCCGATGCGGTCCAGCAGTTCGCGCTCGCGCGCGGCCACGGCGGCGGCGCTCTCGGGCCCGCCCTCCGCCGATGCACTGGCAGCCCCAAGTTCCAGCAGGTCCTGCAAGTGGTCCTTGGCGTCCAGCCCCAGGGCCAGCAGTTCGGACGTGGCCGGCATGCCCGCCTTGCGCACGCTGTCGAACAGGTCTTCCACCACGTGGGTGAACCGGGCCACGGCCTCGAAGCCGAACATGGCCCCGGTGCCCTTCAGGGTGTGCAACGCCCGGAACACCCGCGCCATGAGCGCGGCGTCTCCGGGGTGCGACTCCAGTTCCAGCAGGGCTTCCTCAAGGTCGATGAGCAGGTCGCGCGCTTCCTCGGTGAACACGCGCCGCGCGGTGCCGCCGGGGTTCATGCGCCGCCTCCTCCGCCGTGGGCGGCCCTGTTCCAGGTGTCCGGCGCGTCAGGCGTGTCAGGCGCGTCTGGCATATCTGGGACGCGCGCCGCACGGGAATGGGGACGGCCATCGGCAGCGGGCGAAACCGGGGAACCGGCGGGCTCCTCGTCGTCGAACAGGCGGTCGGCATCCAGCAGCAGCACGTGCCGTCCATCGTGGCGGAATATCCCGGCCAGCACTTCGGCGGGCACGGGGGTGCCCATGCGCGGCGGGGGTTCCACGGCGGCGGCGTCGATTTCGATGACCTCGCGCACGGCGTCGGCCAGGGCGCCCGTCAGGGTGATGCCGCCGCCCGCCTCGGGCAATGCGGGCGCCTCCACGATGACGATGCGCGAATGCACCGTGCGCGCCACGCTGCCCATGCCGAGGCGGGTGCGCAGGTCCACCACCGGCACCGCCGCGCCGCGCAGGTTCACCACCCCGCGCACGTATGCCGGCATGCGGGGGATGCGCGTCAGGTCGCCGAAGTCCAACACCTCGCGCACCACGCCGATGTCGAGGGCGAACCGCTCGTCCCCCAGGGTGAGGGCCAGCAGCCTGCGGGTGGGGGCAAAAGGAGCCGGTCCCGCCTGGAGCGGCGGGCGCGCCCCGCCACGCGGCACGGCGGGAGCCCGAGGCGTGCCCGCCGCGCCCCTGCCGTCCGCATCCCCCTGCGGCGTCTGTCCGTTGTTGCCCTGCTGCACGTCGTGGTTCCGGTTGCGCGGCGGGTCACGGTGTGACCCGGTCTGAGGCGGCGGGGCCGGCTCCGGATTCCGGGGCCGCCCAGCCGGAGGCATCAGAAACGTTCGAAATCCTGGTCGTCGGCATCATCCGTGAGGTCGATACGCACCTTGCGCGGGTCGCCCTCCCCCAGCGCGGGCATGGCGGCAGGCAGCGGCCCCGGCGCGCGCTGGGCCTTGGGGGCCATGTCCGCCGTCAGCCGGAAAAACGACACCGTGCGTTGCAGATGGGCCGCCTGGGCCGACAACTCCTCGGACGTGGAGGCCACCTCTTCGGAGGCCGCCGCGTTCTGCTGGATGACCTGGTCGAGCATGTGCAGGGCTTCGTTGACCTGGCTTGCGCCCTCGCGCTGCTCGATGCTGGCGGCGGCAATCTCCTGCACCAGTTCGGAAGTGCGCTCGATGTCCGGCACCAGCTTGCCCAGCAGTTCTCCGGCCCGCTCGGACACCTCCAGACTGGCGCCCGAGAGGCGGGTGATTTCGGCGGCCGCGGCCTGGCTGCGTTCGGCCAGCTTGCGCACTTCCGACGCCACCACGGCGAATCCGCGCCCCTGCTCGCCCGCGCGGGCCGCCTCGATGGCGGCGTTCAGGGCCAGCAGGTCGGTCTGCCGGGCTATTTCCTCGATGATGGAAATCTTGCTGGCTATCTCGCGCATGGCCTTCAGCGTGGCCCCCACCGCCGCGCCCGACTCGCGGGCGTCGTCGGCCGCGCGCACCGCGATGGCTTCGGTGGTGCGGGCGTTCTCGGCGTTCTGGGCGATGCGCGCCACCATCTCTTCCATGGAGGCGGAACACTGCTCCACAGAGGCCGCCTGCTCGGTGGCCCCCTGCGAAAGCGCCTCCGCCGTGGCGCTCAATTCCTCGCTGCCTGCCGCCACGTTCTCCGCGCCCACCTGCACGTCGCGCACCACGTCGGACAGGCGGCGCACCATGTTGCCCAGCGAGGTCAGCAGCCGGTCGTTGTCGCCGCGCGGGTCCAGCGACACGCGCAGGTCGCCGGTGGCCAGGGTGGACGCACTGCGCGCGATGGAACGCTCGACGGACACCATCTCTCCCAGGGCGCGCATCAGTTCGTCGCGCGGGCCGCGCATGGCCACCTCAATGTCCACATTGCCCCGCGCCAGTTCGCGGGCCGTGTCCACCACGCGGCGCTCGGCCTCGAGCATCTCCTGCATGGCCTGCAACAGCCTGCCCACTTCGTCGGTGCCTTCGGCCCGGACCTCCAGCGAGGTCTCGCCCTGGGCCACGGCTTCGGCCACGGCGGCCGCGCGGGCAATGCCCCCGCGCACCGACTTGCCGATGAGGACGGCGAACACCAGCCCCAGCACCAGCGCCCCGCCCGCCACGCCCAGCGAGATCACGGACGAGCGGCGCACCTCGTCCTCCATGCGGTCCTGCTGGGCGTCCTTCACCGCGATGACGGTATTGCGCACGCCCTCGGCCACGCTGGCCATGCCCGTCAGGCGGCTCTCACGCTCGTTTTCGTCCTTGACCAGTTGCTCCACCTGCTCGCGGTAGGCGCGCGCGCTGGCCAGCACCGACGACGCCAGCTTCCAGCTTTCGCCGGATCCTTCGCTGACCGAAAGCCCGGACGCGGCGGTGATGGCCTTGTCCAGGCGCATGCGGGCGCGGGACAGGGCATCGGCATCGCCCCGCCACAGATAATAGAGCACGTCCACGCGCGATTGCAGGAATTCCGTCTCCAGCGTCACCAGGGTTTGCAGTTCGTCACGCCGGGGCGCAAGGGCGGGGTTGGCCTGCACGATCATGCTCAGGCGCGCGGCATGCAGCCGTTCCACCCCTTCCTGCAGGGCGTTGGCGGCCTGCACGGCGTTCTTGATGGTCTGGTCGCGGTGGGTGAGCACGCCGTCCAGTTCCAGGAACTTGCGGCGGTAGTCGGCGTGCATGGGGCCCAGCACATCCAGGCCGCCCCCGCGCACGCCCTCCGCGGCAAGGCGTTCGCGCAGCATGGCGATGCCCTCGGCATCCCTGCCGTGCTGCGATTCGAAGGCGCGCACGTGATCCCGGCCCTGGCTGAGCAGGTAGTACAGGATTTCCACGCGCGAATGCTCCATGCCCGCCACCAGCGCCTGCGCGTTGCCCGTGACCTCGGACTTGCGCAGCAACTGCTGTTGCTGTTGCCACGAGAAGGTGACCACCGCCGCCACGATGAGCAGCAGCGAGCCGAACCCCAGGCTGAGCTTCATGAACAGACTGCAATTCTTGAGCATCCGGAAACCCCTTGCCCTGTCGAGAAATTGAACCGGCCCGCGCCGTGGCGCGCCGGGCCTCACCCGTACCGCATTTCACGGGGGGCGGCAAACCGTATGGCGTCCTTTGAAATGCGTATGCAATGCGCTGTATTCATGCAAATTTTCCGGCCTTGCGGCCGCCGGGCGACTTCCGCCGTCCGGCAGATTGTGCCTGCGGCGGCCCGCGCCGCTCCGGAATCTTGCAAGAAGCACGCCGGGATAGAACATGATGCACGGCGGGCGCAGGCCCGGACCGGAACTGCGCGCGAGGAGGAGTGCGGCCGCATGGGCCATGGTGCGTACGGTACGGCCCGCCAAAACGAAGCCGCCGGACAGACCGGCGGCTGGATCAGGACTTGTGCGACGGGACTCGTGGGGCGGGGCTTGTGCACGCCCGCAGGCCAGCGGGGCAGGCACATCGGCCGGGGCGGCCGCATCCCGCCCGGCGAACAACGGCGCGGGAGGGGGCCGGACGGCAAAAGGGCCGCCTGGCGATGCAGGGCGGCCCGGTAGCGGGTCAGTACAGTTCTGCGGGGCTCACCGGACGGGCCGGCCGGCGGACCGAGGAGCGCCTTGCGGAGGCGCCGTCACCGTCCGCCGGGCGACAGACCGCTTCGTCGTGGGGGGACAACGGCTGTTCGCCCTCCATGAGGGTGGCCAGCGTGGTTTCCTCCAGCGAGCGTTCCAGCGCCTGCGACGCACGCACCCAGGCCGACCGGGTCAGGCACGAGGCCCGCCGGGCGCATACGTTGGCGTCGCCGGAACAGCAGACGGTGAGCTGGATGCCCCCTTCCATCAGGCGCACGATCTCGCCCAGGGTAATCTCCTCCGGCGTGCGCGCCAGCATGTGGCCCCCCGAGGCCCCGCGCGAACTGCGCGTCAGCCCGCCCCGTTTCAGGGTCTTGAGGATCTGCTCGATGAACTGGACCGTCACGCCGGTGTGCTGGGACAGCGCCGTGGTGGTCATGGGAGCCTCTTCGCCGTGCATGGCCAGAGCAAGAAGGATGCGCGCCGCGTATCGTGTCTTTGCTGCAAGCTTCATTGTATGGGTCCCGCGCCCGTCACTCGACACCGCGCCACACGGCACGATGAAAAAGAGTGAGCTATTACATAACTATGGGAAACTTCTTACAGAAAATATCCTCCCTTGTCAATAGGAATTAAAAAAATTCGTTTTCACTGCACATCCGGAAAATCGACTGGAACGGCAAGATGTTAGTAATCATTAACCGGACATGCCGAGAAAATGGGTAAATAAAAACAATCGGTTTACGCAACATGAAGTGCTACTCTCGACGCCGCACAGAACAACCACTCTTACAAAAGTGTGCATCGCATCACTCCGGATACCGTCCGGCCCGCCAGGGCGTCGTCCGTTCGCCCGAAAAGCCCACTCCCGCCTCTCGTCACCCGGCCCGCCCGTGGCACCATGCACGCCGTCAGCGCGCCCGGCGGATGCCGCCGCCAGTCATGCACGGCCGTAACGAAGGCGGGCGCAGCAAGAATTTTTTCACAACCCCAAAATAACCGCACGAATTCAATCTGTTGAAAAATACCCCTTTTTTTGAGGGGTGCTTGACACCTAAATTCGGATGGGTTTAATTCATACGAAATTAATCTGATTCTAAAAGATTCAGATTAACAGAAACAAAATTGCATCAATATACATACGGCACATACCGGAATTACCCGGTCAACAGCCCCACCGCGCCCCGGCGCGCAGCCTTCGCCCCCCCGCACAGGCACTGGAGAACGGCATGAGAATTTCCTCCACGGTGCATTACGCATCCCGGCTGCTGGTCAACCTTGCCCTGCACGGCCCGCAGGACGGGCCCCTTTCCGCCTCCGAACTGGCCGAGCACACCGGCATTTCCGTCAAGTTCATCGAAAAGATCATCCGGCAGTTGCGCACGGCGGGCATGGTCCGCAGCGTTCGCGGGGCCGCCGGTGGCCACGTGCTGACCATGAACCCCGACGACGTGACCCTGGGCGACGTGCTGCGCGTGGTCGAGGGCGGCGTGCAGCCTCCCAACTGCTGCGTGGGCGCCGACTGCGACGACGCCCCCTGCCGCTGCAAGGCCGCCTGGACCAGCGCCGCCAAGGCCCTGGAAGAAACCCTGGACCAGTTCACCCTTACCGACATCATGCACGGCGCCGAACGCCCCGACGACTGCGCCCACATGGCCGAAGGGGACAAGGACGCCCGCCCGGCGCCCTCGCCCAAGCTGAACGGCAACAAGCCGCTGAACACGCCGCGATACGGCAGAACGCCCCGTGCCCTGCGGGGCTGCAATACACGAATCTGCTCTCACCAAAGCCAATAAGTGAAGGAGAAACCTGGCATGAAGAAACTGCTCATTCTTGGGGCAGGTGCCGGCGGCACCATGCTCGCCACCAAAATGAGGAAAAAGCTCAGCGAGCGTGAATGGGAGATCACGGTCATCGACCGCGACCTCACCCACCATTACCAGCCCGGCTGGCTGTTCATACCCTTCGGCATCGACACCCCCAAGGGTTGCGAGAAGGCCAAGAAGGACTTCATTCCCCGTGGCGTGAACTTCGTGAAGGATACCATCACCAACGTGGATCCGGAAGCGAAGGTGGTCACCTGTGAAGGCGGCAAGTACAGCTACGACTGGGTGGTCATCGCCACCGGCTGCCGCATCGCCCCCGACGAGGTGGAAGGTCTGCTGGACGACTGGCGCGGCAGCATCCACGACTTCTACACCCCCGACGGCGCCGCCGCCCTGCTGCCCAAGATCAAGAACTTCAAGAAGGGCCGCCTGGTCCACCACATCTGCGAAACCCCCATCAAGTGCCCGGTCGCGCCGCTGGAATTCGTGTACCTGGCCGACTGGTACTTCACCAAGATGGGCGTGCGCGACAACATCGAAATCGAACTGGTCACCCCGCTGACCGGCGCGTTCACCAAGCCGGTGGCCGCCAAGATCCTGGGCGAACTGTGCGACAAGAAGAACATCAAGGTCACGCCCAACTTCGTGGTGGACAGCGTTGACGCGGGCAACAAGACCATCGCCTCCGTCACCGGCGACGAGATCAACTACGACCTGCTGGTCACCATTCCCCCGAACATGGGCCAGCAGTTCCTGATCGATTCGGACATCGCCGACCCCATGGGCTTCATGGACACCGACAAGGGCACCCTGAAGTCCAAGAAGTACCCCAACATGTACGTCATCGGCGACACCACCAACGTGCCGACCTCCAAGGCCGGTTCGGTGGCCCACTACGAGGCCGACATCATCGCCGAAAACCTGATGTCCGACATCGACGGCAGCGAACACTACCACCACTTCGACGGTCACTCCACCTGCTTCATCGTGACCGGCTACGAAAAGGCTTCGCTCATCGACTTCAGCTACGACGTGGAACCGCTGCCCGGCATGTTCCCCTTCCCCGGCGTGGGCCCCTGCGAACTGCTGGGCGAAAGCTACATCAACTACTGGGGCAAGCTGATGTTCAAGTGGGTGTACTACAGCCTGATGCTGAAGGGTCACGAGTTGCCGTTCGAGCCGAACATGTACCTGCACGGCAAGGACACTTCCCTGATGCGGAAGAAGTAAGCCGGAGGCGCAAATGACCAACGAAGAACTCATTCTCCAGCGCCTCGAGGCCATGGAAGAGCGGATCGCCTTCCTGCACGAGCGCGCGATGGGCACCAAATACTTCATCGAGGAAGTGACGCCCATCGGCAACCACGCCTTCCGCCTGATGGTGGAAGAGTTGCAGGACGTGCACGGCAGGGTCCATCTGGACGACATCTTCGAACTGCTGCGCCGTGGCCTGCGCGGCGTGCCGAACCTGAACTACTGCCTCGACCAGCTGGAAAACCTCATCGACCTGTGGCGCACCATGCACCCGGCGGTGGCCCCCACCTGGCCCCACATCATCGAGGGGCTGGGCAAGTGGGAGCAGGACGGCGTGTTCGCCAAGCTGACCGCCCTGAAGGGCGCGGGCGGCAAGGTGCTGGACGCCAACACCCCCGAAGGCATCGAGAAGATGGGCGACGCCCTCGCCTTCATGACCGTACTGCTGCAAAAGCTGGCCGATCCCAACGTGCAGGCCTTCCTGGCCCGCGCGGTGGACATGCTGGCCAAGCTGGACCTGTCGCAGGCCAAGCCCGTGGGCATGTTCGGCATGGTCGGGGCTCTCGGTTCCAGGGAAGCCAAGGAAGGTCTTGGCGTGGCCATGGAAGTGCTGAAGGCCCTCGGCTCGCTGAAGGGCGACGGCTGCTGCGCCTGCGGCTGCGCCGCCCACGCTCCCGCCGCAAAGAACGACTAGCCGCATCGAACGGACCCGCCGTCGCCGCCCGGCACGGCGGGTCCTTTTTACCCCCATCTTGTGAAGGAGATGTCAATGTCCGCGACCAACATGAGTGCCACCCACCGCCGCGTGCTCGTGGTCGACAACGACCCCGCCGAGCGCGAACGCCTTGCCGGGCTGCTGACGGCGGAAGGACATGCCGTGCGCACCGCCGCCTCCACGCCCGAGGCGCTCGAGGCCGCCGCCAGCTTCCGTCCCGACCTGATCACCCTGGAAATGGACCTGCCGAGCCCCGGTGGCACGGTGTTCTACGCCCGGCTGCGCCGCAGCCCCGCCCTGCGCGAAACCCCCGTGGTGGTGGTGAGCGGCGTGGGTCCCCGCCCGGCCCGCCTGGCGCGTCGCGTGCCCACCCACCAGAAGCCGGTGGTCCCCGCCGTCCTGCTGGACACCATCCGCAGGGCCGTTCCCGCCCAGGCGTAACCGCGCCGCAACCACGACATGACGGGCCGGCGTCCGCCGTGCCCCACCCAGGCCCTGCCTGTCCCTGCCCGCCCCTGCCTGCCCCTACCTGCGCAGGTGAGCCATCCTCCTCCGGCTCGCCCTCTTCACCGAATCGATGACTCCGCTGCACCTCGATACCGGTTCACCTGCGCAATTCGGACTAAATTAGTCAAATTCATACCTGCAACGTAGGATTTGCATGGCCCGCGCGGAGCCCGCGCAGGCTCCACGCCGGTCACGGACGCGCCAAATGCTGCGGGGCTCCGTGCCTTTCGGCAGGGAGCCCCGTGCGTCACGTGCATCGGCCACTGGTGCGGCGCAAGAAGGAGGAAACCGCCGCGCGCGGCCTGAGCCCGGCGGCACGGCAGGCGCGGGGGTTGCCGTCCCCGCCGCCGCTCCGCCTGCCGCCGGTTACTGGGCCGCACCCTCCGGCAGCGGGAAACAACGCAGCCAGCGCGCCGCGAGCTTTTCGGCCCGCGTCACGTCCTTGTCCTTCATCCTGTCGATGAGTTCGCGGCGGGCCTCTCCGGCCTTGGCGAAGCCCGCCGTAACGGCCAGGTCGAACCACATGTACGCGCGCACTTCGCTGGCGGGTACGCCCGCGCCGTCACGACACATGGTGCCGAGCAGGTGCATGGCCTTGCCGTTGCCCAAGGTGGCCGCGCTCAGGAACAGTTCGCGCGCGACCTTGCGCGAGGTGGCGTCGGTGGCTTCGCCGTGGTAGGCAAGCCCCACGTTGCAGCGGGCCTCGGCGGCCAGCAGGCGCGCCTTGCGCACGAAGTCGCGCTTGGCGGCCACCAGTTCCATGCCGTACTGCTTGTCGCGGAAGTCGGTGGGCAGGTCGTCATACACCGGTTCGCAGTTGTAGCCGCACTTGTCGGCCTTGCGGAACAGTTCCAGCGCCTTGCCGAAGTCCTGCGCCACGCCCTTGCCGGTGGCGTGCAGCACGCCGTAGAAATTGAGGGCCTCGTGATGTTCGGCCTGCGCGGCGCGGCCCAGCCACTGGGCGGCCTTGCCGAAGTCCTGCGCCACGCCGTTGCCTTCGTAGTACAACATGCCAAGATTGAACTGGGCGCTTGCGTCGCCCGCCTCAGCCATCGCGAACATCTCCTGAACTTGCATTGGCTTGCCCCTGTGTACTGAAAGGTTGGGAAATCCTGCCCCGGTGCTTCCGGGTGGCCCCCGCCGCCAGCGCCATCCGGCTGCGGGGACCGCGGCGGCAGCACCGCCGGGCCAGCTTGGGAAACCTCATCGCCTTGTTCCGGTATCCGGGTGGCGCGGGGGCATGGTTCCGCGCGCATCCGGGGTGATCCAGCGTCTACCTTCAGTCACCGGCACGGAGGCGCGGGTGGCAGTCCGCGTGTTCCGTTAATTCCTACCGTGCTGGTATGGGTTATTTCCTACCTGCATGGTGGGATATTGTCAACGGCTCTTCCAAAATTTCCATGAAAAAATATATGCCATAATATCATGGTATTAAAAACACGAGCGCCGGAATTCCCCATTCCGGCGCTCGTATTCCGCGTGCAAGCCCCTCGCCGCCAGTCCTGTTCGACCGGGCCGGGATGCCGCATTCTCCTATTTTACAATATACTGAAATAACTTGGTGTTTATTTTACTGCGGACATAATTCCTACCAAAATAGGGTGCGATATGCCGCTTCCCAAAGGGAATCAGGCCGCGCGCAGCGCGTCCACTATGACCAGCCGCGAAGCCTTGATGGCGGGCAGGATGCCCCCAAGGCAGCCCATGCCCGTGCCGAACAGCAGCGACCACACGGCGATGCGCGGACTGAGGCTGAAGCTGAACGCCAGTTCCGAGAAGGTCTGGAAATTCATGGTAGAGACGGTCACCAATTGCAGGGTGGACGCCAGCAAGAGCCCGATGGCCCCTCCGCTGCCGCCCAGCAGCAGCGATTCCATCAGGAACGCCCGCAGGATGTCCCGCCGCTGGAACCCGATGGCCCGCAGGGTGCCTATCTCGCGCACCCGGTTGGCCACGGCGGCGTGCATGGTGATCATGGCCCCGATGATGGCCCCCAGCGAAAAGATGGCGGGCAGCATGGTGCCCAGCACCCCCAGGAACTTGGCCATCATTTCCGACTGTTCCTCGTAGAAGCGGGTTTCGCGCTTGCCCTCCAGTTGCAGGCGCGGGTCCGCCGCAAGGCCCGCGCGCAGGCCCGCGAGTCCGCCCCGTCCCTCGGACCCGTCCCGCTCGTTCATGCGCGCCACCACCACGGAATAGGACGAGCGGCGGAACGCGGCCATCAACTGGTCCGCGTCGCCCCACACCTCGGAACTGAAGCCGGTGGCCCCGGCCTCGAAGATGCCCACCACGGTCCAGTCGCGCAGGCCGAAGCGCAGGCTTTCGCCGATGCCCGTACCGCTGAACCGCCGGGCGATGCTTTCCCCGGCGATGATCTCGGACGTGCCGAAGCGCGGCATGCGCCCTTCCTTCAGCCGGACTTGCGAACGAAGTTCCGGCGAGTGGGGGCCGATGCCCCGGATGACCACGTTGGACGGCTTGGTGGTGCCGCGCTTGTTCAGGGTGATCAGCACCACCAGTTCGCGCGCGGCCAGCGGGCCGCCGTCGGCGGCGCGGGCCACCTGGGGCAGGCTTTCCACCAGCGGGGCCTGGTCGCGCTCCACCGAGCTTTCCATTTCGGACTTGGCCCCCTGCCGCAGCACCACCACGTTGTCCGGCGAACCGGTGAGCACCAGCGTGGCGCGCAACCCCTCGGACAGCATGAGCATGGCCGCGAACACGAACACCACCAGCGCCATGCCCCCCACGGTAAGGGCCGTGGTCAGGCGGCGCGCCAGCATGTTGCGCAGGCTGTACGAGAAGAGCGAGGCCATGCCGTTTCCTTTGGGATACTCTGTGTCGTATTTCGTAATCGGAAGATGGACATTCGCCAAACAGGCTGAAGACTCAATGTTCCTCTCTCAGCTTTTCCAGCAGCAGTTCCGAAGCCCTGGAAAACACCTGCTGTTTCTTCCATACAAGATCCACATGCGACACAAGCGGGGGAAGAAGCGGACGGAAACAAAGCTCGCTCTCGTCGGTCGCGGCAATGATGTTATCCAGGCACAGCGCGTATCCGATACCGGCTTCCACCAACAGTGACGCATTGAACAACAGGTTGTACGAGGCGACGATATCCAGCTTTTCGCGCCGGATTTTCAGCCAGCTCGACAACTGCCCCCCTTCCATGGCCTGCCGTGAAACGATAAGCGGCACCTTCCAGAGGTCTTCCGGCTGCACGGCGTCGAGAGCGGCCAGCGGACTGTCCTTGCGCATGAGCACGCCCCACCTGTCCACGGCTGGCAGCCGGAAATACTCGTACCGGGTCACGTCGGCGGGTTCGATCAGCAGGCCGAAGTCCGCCAGCCCCTTGTCCAGCCGTTCCATCACATCTTCCGCGTTGCCGCTGAAAAGATGCACGCGGATGCCCGGATACTGCCCTACCAGATTCCTTGTCGATGCCGCCAACATCCTGAATGCGTGCGTCTCCCCCGCCGCGATATAGACCGTCCCGCTGACGGCTTCATCGGCAGCGGCAACCTCCCCTTTGGTTTTCTGCACCAATTCCACAATCTGTTCCGCTCGGTTACGCAACAACATACCCTCATCGGTAAGGGTAATCCGCCTGTTCCCCCTGTGGAACAGCGTAACGCCCAACTCTTCCTCCAGTTCCATGATCTGGCGGGAAAGCGTGGGCTGCGAAATATGCAGGAGTTGGGCAGCCCCGGAAATGCTCCGCTCACGGGCCACAGCCAGAAAATAGCGTAATACGCGCAACTCCATGTGGCGTCCTCCGTTTCCGGCAGGATCTTTCATGCCTTCAAGGCATGTCAAGCTATTTGATATAAGTATTTCCCATGGGCGAAGGCGAACCTTATATCCGGTTCACAGGACAGGACCGGGGCGCGACATGGACGGACAACAGGGACGGGCGACATGGAACTTGGGCAACTATTGCGACATCTCGAAAAGGGGCTGCCCGTCGAGGCAGGAACAGACGCGCATGCCTGCATGGTGACGTACAGCAATGAAGCCATGCGCATCACGGCCGAGTTGAACGGCTCCTATCATACGCCGGAAGAAATACGGCGGTTCGTTTCGACATTGACCGGAAAGCAGGTGGATGCATCATTGACAGTGTTTCCCCCGCTCTACAGCGATTTCGGAAAAAACCTGACCATCGGCAAAAACGTGTTCATCAATTCGGGCTGCCGGTTTCAGGACCAGGGCGGCATCACCATCGGCGATGGCGCCTTCATCGGCCACATGGTCGTCTTCGCAACCATAAACCATGGTTTTCTGCCGGAAGAGCGCGGCCACATCCACCCCGCGCCCATCGTCATCGGCAGGAACGTCTGGATCGGTGCACACGCCACCATTCTGCCCGGCGTGACCATCGGGGACAACGCCATCGTGGCCGCCGGGGCGGTGGTGTCCAGAAGCGTCGCGCCGGATACGGTTGTCGGCGGCGTTCCCGCACGGTTCATCCGGCTCATCAAGGCCACTTCCGGCACAACGCCACCCGAGCAAGGAGCACCAACATGCAACGACTCGCGCTTATCGCCATCATAACCGCACTACTGGGAGCAGTGACCATGAGCACATCGGCATCAGCCCGGACCAGGCCCGCGGACGCTGACAATTTCTACCAAAGCCAAGCCGTGACCACGCAAAAGGTGGCCTTTCCGAACCAGTACGACATGACCGTGGCGGGCAATCTTTACCTGCCCAAAGGCATGGATCAGGGCCAGCGGCACCCGGCCATCATCGTGGGGCATCCCATGGGTGCGGTAAAGGAACAGTCCGCCAACCTGTATGCCATCAAGATGGCGGAACAGGGGTTCGTCACCCTGTCCATCGACCTGCCGTTCTGGGGCGAAAGCTCGGGTAAACCACGCAATGTCGTCTCGCCGGACATGTACAGCGAGGCGTTCAGCGCCGCGGTGGACTATCTTGGTACGCGCCCCTTCGTGAACAGGAACAGGATTGGCGTCATCGGCATCTGCGGCAGCGGCAGCTTTGCCATCAGCGCCGCCAAGATCGACCCGCGCCTGAAAGCCATTGCGACCGTCAGCATGTACGACATGGGGCAGGCCAACCGGAATGCCCTGAACAAATCCCAGAGCCTCGAACAGAGAAAGCGAATCATCGCGGAAGCGGCCGAGCAGCGCTACGTGGAGTTCGAAGGCGGCGTAACCAGGTACACAAGCGGAACGGTGCATGAAATCAACGAAAACTCGCACCCCATCGAAATCGAGTTCTACGAGTTCTACCGGACGCCGAGAGGCGAGTTCATTCCCGCGGGATCTTCAAAGGAAACCGCCACCCACCCCACGCTCAGCAGCAACACCAAGTTCATGAACTTCTATCCGTTCAATGACATCGAAATCATTTCACCGCGCCCGCTGCTGTTCATCACGGGCGACCAGGCGCATTCCAGGGAGTTCAGCGAAGACGCGTACCAGCGCGCCGCCGAGCCGAAAGAACTGTACTATGTTCCCGGCGCCGGACACGTTGACCTGTACGACCGGGTGAACCTGATTCCCTTCGGCAAGCTGGCCGGGTTCTTCACGAAAAACCTGTAACGGGCACGCCGGGTACACGCTGCGGGAAGCCCGCACCTCCCCGGGCAGCGTCGGCTGCCCGGGGAGGATGGCGAGGGGACGGGAGAGGCGGGCGGCAAGACGACCGCAGCGGCGGTATCCTATCGTCCCAGCACGTCGGCGATGCGCACCCGCCGTGCCCGCAACGCGGGCGCGGCACCCGCCACAAGCCCCACCACGGCCGCCGCCGCGCCTTGCAGGGCCAGCGTTTCGCCGGACAGCAGGAACACCGGAAAGTAGTCGCCCAGCACGTGGGCGATGACCCGCGTGGCCGGCACCGACAGCGCGCACCCGGCCGCCCCGCCCAGCAGCGACAGGGCCAGCGCCTCCCCCGTCACCAGCAGGGCCACGTACCCCCCGCCGAAGCCCAGCGCCTTCAGGGTGGCGAATTCGCCCATGCGCTCGCGCGCGGACATGGCCATGGTGTTGGCCGCCACCGCCATGATGATCACGATGACGATGCCCGACACCAGCCGGATGGCCACGATGATGGCCTCGGTCATGGAGATGAACCCCATCTGGAAGGCCTGTTCCGTCTCGGTCAGGGTTTCGGCCAGCGAATTGCGGAACCGCGCGTCCACGTCGTTGGCCACGCGGGCGGCGTTCTCGGGCCGGTCCACGCCCACCAGGTAGAAGCCCACGTGGTCGGCGCGGCCGGGATTTTCGGTCTTCATGCGCTCGTTGACGTAGTCCCAGTGGAAGAAGGCCTGCGTCTCGTCGGTGTTGGGGTAGCGCCCGGTGTAGATGGCCCGCACCGTCACGCTCCAGTCGCCGGGGTAGATGGTGCCCTTGAGGGGCACGGTGTCGCCCAATTTCCAGCCAAAGCGCCGGGCCAGCCTGTCGCCCACGGCCATGCCCTTGCGGTCGCGCAGCAGGGCGGCCTTCTGGTCGTCGGGGATGACGTATTCCGGGTACAGGTCCAGGTAGCTGCGCACGTCCACGGTGAAGTTGGCGAAAAGGTTCTTCTCGTCCACGTAGTACGCGCCGAACCAGTTGCCCCACGAAAGGTGGGTCACCCCTTCCACGGCGCGGATCTTGCCCGCGTAGGCCATGGGCAGCGGAAACACCAGCGAGATGGCGTTGCGGGTGACCAGCCGGTTGGCGGCCGAGGCGGAAACCCCCACGTACCAGGCCTCCACCGTGGTGCGCAACAGGCCGAAGGCCATGATGGAAACGGCGATGCCCAGCACCGTCAGCGCGTTGCGCAGCGGGTGCCGGGCCAGGTTGCGCAGCACGAACCTAAGCGTGAGCATCGGCCAGTTCGCCCTTTTCCAGCAGCAGCAGGCGGCCCGCCCGTTCCGCCGCGCGCGGGTCGTGGGTGACCATGATGATGGTCTTGCCCATGGTGCGGTTCAGCCCGTCCATGAGGTCCAGGATTTCCCCGGCGGACACGCGGTCCAGGTCGCCGGTGGGCTCGTCGGCCACCAGGATGTCCGGGTCGGCCACCAGGGCGCGGGCGATGGCGGTGCGCTGCTGCTGCCCGCCGGAAAGCTGGCCGGGGTAGTGGTCCAGGCGGTCGGACAGGCCCACCATGTCCAGCGCGGTGCGCGCCCGGTCGCGCCGTTCGCGCCCGGACAGGGGCGTGAGCAGCAGCGGCAGTTCCACGTTCTCCTGCGCGTTCAGCACCGGGATGAGGTTGTAGAACTGGAAGATGAATCCCACGCTGCGGCTGCGCCAGCGGGCCAGGTCCGCGTCGTCCAGGGTGGTGATGTCCGTGCCGCCCACGAAGATGGACCCGGCGTCCACCCGGTCGATGCCCGCGATGAGGTTGAGCAGCGTGGACTTGCCGGAGCCGGACGGCCCCATGAGCGCCAGGAATTCGCCGGGGGCCACGGCCATGTTCACGCTGGTCAGCACCGGCACCACCTGCGCGCCGCGCCGGTAGGCCTTGGACACCCCGTCGAGCCGGATGGGCGGGCTGGCCGTGCGGGGCGGGGCGGGACGGGGAGAAGCGGCGGAATCCTGCGCGCCGCTCATGGCTGCATCCGCACGCGGTCGCCGTCGGCCAGGTCGGCGGGCGGGTCGGCCACCACCCGTTCGCCCTCGGCCGGGCCGGACAGCAGTTCCACGGCATCGCCAAGGGCCATGCCGGTGCGCACGGGGGTACGTTGCGCCCTGCCCTCGCGCACCACGAACACGGCGCGGGCCTCGCCCTCTCCGCGCACGGCGGTGGCGGGCACGGCCGGACGGGCGCGGCGTTCATCCTCGGAAGGCACGCGGTCCAGAAAGGCCACGCGGGCGCTCATTTCCGGCAGCACGCGCGGGTCCAGCGCGTCGAAGGCCACCTTGACCATGACCGAGGCCTTGCTGCGGTCGGCCGTGGGCACGATGATGTGCACCCGGCCGGGAAAGCGCTCGTCCGGCAGGGCGTCCAGGGCGATTTCGCAGGGCGCGCCGGGCTTCACCCGGCCCACGCTGGATTCGCCGACGTCCGTTTCCACCAGCAGCGAGCCCATGTCGGCGATGGTCACCACGCTGGCCTTGGCGTTGGCCGCCGCGCCCAGCGGGGTGATGATGTCGCCCACGTCGGCGTTCTTGGTCAGCACCACGGCATCGAACGGCGCGCGGATGAAGGTGTATTCCAGTTGCGTCTCCGCCTCGCGCCGGGCGGCGGTGGCGGCGGCCAGCCCGTCGCGGGCGGCGCGGGCCGAGGCATCGGCCGTGAGGGCGCGGGTTTCGGCGGTGTCCAGATCGGCACGGGAGATCACGTTTTCCGCCAGCAGCCTGCGCATACGGGCGTGGTTGCGGTTGGCGTCCGTCAGTTCAGCGGCGGCGCGGTCGATGTCGGCCCGCGCGGCGCGCTCGTTGGCCAGCGCGCGATCCAGGACGGCACGGGCGTCGTCGCTTTCCAGCCGGGCCAGCACCTGCCCGGCGGTCACCCGGCTGCCTTCCTCCACCCCCAGCCATTCCAGGCGCGAGGTGATCTTGGACGCCACCGACGCCTTGCGCTGCGCGGTGACGTAGCCGCTGGAAACCAGCGTAGTCATGGACTGGGTGGGATACGTCCGGGCCACCACGGCAAGGCGCACCTCGCGCTCCGCCGGGAACAGCAGCCATGCGGCCACCACGGCGCAGAACACCGCCACCACGGCCAGCAGCCAGAGCCAACGCCGCCGGGGAGAACGCCGGGGCGACTGCCAGCCGGTCTTGTCGATGGACAGCCTGCCGAGATCGGACTGTGCGGTTCCACCCGGCACGACGCCGCCGGAAACCGAGGACTCGCCGGAACCGGACGAAGAAATGGAGGAGGACGATGACATGTGGGCTCGCGGGCATCACGGTTCATGAAGGGGGGGCAGCCCCGGCGCAACGGCCGTCCGGCGTGCTGCGGGGGCATCGGCACCATACCAGAACGTGCCCCGCGTGCAACCGCATAGTCAGCTTCGCGTGCGCCTGCGTTTCACCGCTTGCCGTTTTCGCCCTTCCATGATGCACATGGCATTCCTCCATTACTGTTCCGCAGGGCATCGCGCATGCTGTTGCATGGTATGCCGCAAAAAATGAGGCGCCACTTCACGGGGGAGTTGCAGATGAAAATTTCTCTGATACTTGACCGAAAAAGGGAAAAGGGATAGCACACATGACACTCCGGTTCAGCATGCGCGCGGCATGCCGGTTCGTACGGCATCGCCCTACCCGCCCGATACGGGTAACGGACCATGCGCCACCCGGACGACACGACCAACGAACAGCACAGGTTTGCACATGCCCAGCTTCGAAGCAGACACCCTTACCCTGCACAAGATAAACGTCGCTCCCATGTTTCGCTGTACGCGCTGCCACTTCGGCCCCCCGGATACCTCGTGGGCGGGCCAGAAGAACGGCGAGCACCGCCGGGTGCTCATCTGCCGCTCGTGCGGCGCGCGGGCCGTTGCCACCTTCCGCGTGGCGGCGGACAATTCGCGTTGGGAAATCCTGTCCGTGGAAGACATGGAATAGGAAGGCGGCGCGCCGCAGGAACGCACCCCGCCCATGGGGGCCTCAGGGTTGCCAGTCCGGCGAGACCACGCCCCAACCCGTTTCGTGGCGGCGCAGGCGCACGCATTGCAGGTGGCGCACCGGCAGTGTGAGCAGTTCGTTCCGGCCGATGTGGCCCAGCGCGCACAGTACGGAACGGATCAGTCCGGCATGGCTCACGGCCAGCACCAGGGGGGCGTGGACGTGATCAGCGACGCCGCCCGCGAGGCACGGCCGCCCTGTGGCGCATCCCCTTTCCCCTTCCTCCTCTCCCGCGCAGTCCCGCCACATGGCGGACAGCGCCCGCAATCCGCGCGCGGCCACGTCGGCGCAGCATTCCCCACCCGGCGGGCGAAAGGTCCAGGGTTCGCGGCCGCGCCGGGCGTAGGCGTCCGGCCGGGTTTCCCGCACCTGGGCCTGGGCCAGCCCTTCCCATTCCCCCAGGTCCATTTCCGCGAGGTCGGCCAGGACGGTGACCGGAATGCCCGATGCGCCCGCAGTGCCCGGCAAACCGGAGCGGCCATCTTTGCCGTCCGTGCCGTCATCCTGCCCCAGCATGAGCCGGGCCGTCTCCAGCGCCCGCGCCAGCGGCGAGGCGTAGGCCCGCGCCACGGCCAGCCCGGCCAGACGCGGCCGCCATGCAACGGCCTGTTCCCGGCCCTCGCCGGATAGCGGCACTTCGGTGCGCCCGATGTACCGGCGCGGGCCGTCGCCCATGTCCGTGGCCGCGTGGCGGAACAGCAGGATATCCGGCATGGCGGTCATGCGTGTGACGGGGCCGTATTCGTGGGACACATGGTGGCGGCTGCCACCCCGTCAGCCGACGGTTCCCACGCGGGCATGCCCACGGCCAGCGGATGCAGGATGTCCGCCAGCGGTTGGCCCACCTCCCGCTCGATGCGCGCACGCAGGGCCAGCGCCCGGCGCATCCGCCCCTCTATGGCGGCGGCGGCCTCGGCATCGTGACGCCATTGGGCCAGCTTCTCGCCGAAGCGGGTTTCCACGTCCACCACCATGTGGCAGCGCACCAGTTTGTCCGCGAAGTAGACCAGTTCCCGTTCGGCCAGGGGCTGGCCGTCCGGCAGCGTGGTGTCCCGGTGCGCGGCGACGATATCCGCCACGCCGGAAAAGCCCAGTTCGCGCAGCAGCGCGCCCCCGGCGGCCTCGTGGCGCGGCTGGCCCTTGGCGATGTCGTGCAGCAGGGCGGCGGCCTCGGTCAGGTTCCGGTCCAGAAGCGCGTTCGTGGCGGCTGCTCCGCCAGCCACGCCGCCATTCCGCGCAGCATTCAGGGTGTCGGCCAGATGCACGGCCACGGCGGCCACGCCCTCGGCATGGGCGACGCCGCCGGGTGGGATGGCCCGCGCCGCCAGCAGGATGCGCGCCTCCTGCGGCGTGGGTACGTCTCGGGTGGACCAGTCGGCGCAGGCCGCGCGGTAGTCCCCCGGCGTATCCATGTCGCGGAGGATGAACCGGTCGGGCACGGCCACCTCCTCCAGTACGTCCGGTCCCAGCCGATGCAGCGCGCCGCGCAGGCCGCCGTCGCCGCCATCGCCCAGAATGATCGAAAAAACCGATGCGGGCAGCAACGGCGGATGCCCCCACTGCCCGCCGAACACCGGCAGCAATACCCGGCCAGGCCGCCGGGCCGCGTGTTCCAGCAGCAGCCGCACGGTCAGGGGCCGCACCAGCGCGGCGTCCACCGGCAACAGCAAGGCCCCAGCTCTGTCAGTCCTGCCAGTTCCGTTAGTCCCGCCAGTCCCGCCAGCCCCGTCGCCACGTTGCGCCACGGCTGCCAGCCCCGCACGCACCGAGGAGAACATGCCCCCTTCGCGCCATGCCGGGTTGTGCACCGTGGCCGCGCCAAGCCGGGCGGCCTCGGCCGCCACCTCGTCCGCGCGATGTCCGGTGACCACCAGCACGTCGGCCACGCCCGCCTGCCGGAACATCTCCACGCAGCGGGCCAGCACCGTGGCCCCGCCAAGGTCCAGCAACGGCTTGAAGTCCGGGGTCATGCGCGACGATGCCCCGGCCGCCAGCACCACGCCGATTACGGGAGCCCGCATGGCCGTTTCACCTTCCGGTTGTTCATCCGCAATCATACACCATCCGCCACGCCCACCGGCGTCACCACCTGCACGGGGGCCACCATGTGGCGTACCCGGCTGGCGGCCCGCGCCTGCACCAGTTCCGCCACGATGCTCACGGCTATTTCCTCGGGCGTTTCCGCGCCGATGTCCAGTCCGATGGGCGAATGCACCCGCTCGATGGCCGCGCGCGGGGTGCCCGCCTCTTCCAGCCTGCGGTACACGGCGTCGCGCTTGCGGCGGCTGCCGATCATGCCCACGTAGCGGGCCGGGGTGCGCAGGGCGCTGGCCAGCACCTCGCCGTCGTTGCGGTGCCCGCGCGTGACGATGACCACGTAGCAGTCCTCGTGCAGGCCCAGCCCCGCCAGCCAGTCGCCGCCCTGTCCGACGCAACGCACGTCATCCGCGCCGGGCAACCGGTCGGCCTTGGCGAAATCGGGCCGGTCGTCCACCACCGTGACCCGGAACCCGGCCAGCGAGGCCATCAGCGCCACCTGCCGCCCCACGTGCCCGGCCCCGGCGATGACCACCCGCCCCGGCGAGGCCACGGGGTCCGCCAGCAGGGACAGGCCGCCCGCCTCCACGCACAGCGGCCCGCTGGCCGAGGCCACGGCCTTGCGCAGTTCGGCCAGCGCACCGGGCTCCAGCGCCAGGTCGCCGCTGACGTCAGCCCCCTGCCCCTCGCCCGCCAGCAGCAGGCGGCGGCAGTCGGGAGCGGCATCGGGGCGCAGCACGTTGACCAGCACGCAGCGCCGCCCCTGCGTGGTCAGACGGTCCGCTTCGCGCAGCATGGACGCCAGGCGCGGGCAGGACGCGGCGCGCAGCGGTTCCACGTACAGTTGCACCCGGCCGCCGCAGATCATGTCCGACCCGGCGGCCTCGTCGGCGGACAGGTCGAAGGTAAGCAGACGGGCCAGCCCGTCACCCAGGGCCGTGCGGCAGGCCTCCAGCACGCGCGCCTCAAGGATGCCCCCGCCCACGGTGCCCTCGAAGCCGCCGCCCGCTCCGTCGGGGCGCACGAACAGCCGCGCCCCGGCCATGCGCGGAGCGGAGCCTTCCGCCGTGACGATGGTGGCCAGCGCGGCCGCGCCATCGCGCTCCAGCGCGTCGGCCAGTTGCCCGAAAAACTGCGTCATGGTCGTACTCCCTTGGCAAGGGTGATGATGTCCCAGTGGTTTCCGCTGCGGTGGATGCGCCCCCGCACCGGTCCCAGCCGCCGCAGCGGACTGCCGCAGCGGCACGGCGGCGGCAGCAGGGCCGCCGCGTCGCCGGTGCGGTAGCGCAGCAGCACCATGGCCTCGGCGGCAAGGGTGGTCACCACCACCTCGCCGGTCTGGCCGTCCGGCAGCGGAGCCCCGGTGAGCGGGTGGACGATCTCCACGAAAATGTCCGCCTCGCGCAGGTGAAAGCCGTGGTGGGCGGCGCATTCCACGCCGCCGCCGTAACCCGTTTCGGTCATGCCCCAGTGGTCGAACACCTCGCACCCGAAGGCCGCGCGCACCCTGTCCGCCGTTTCCGGCGGGGTGGCCTCCGCGCTGAGCAGGCAGGCGCGCGGGCGGGAGGCGGGAGCCTGCCCCGACAGCACGGCCTCGGCCATGGCGCGGGCCTGCGTCGGCGTGGCGACAAAGACGTGCGCTCCGGATTGCGCCAGCAGGGCGGCGTGCTCCGGCCCGCTGGCCTCCGGGGGCAGCAGCGCCGGATGCATGCCGGAGCGGCGCAGGCCCCGGCCCAGCAGGTCGCCCACGCTGTCCGGCCGCTGGCCGGGCATGAGCACGGCCACCACGTCGCCGGGGCGGCACAGGGTGGTCATGCCCACGGCAAAGAAGTCCACGGTGCGTTCGATGTCCGCGTCCGCGAAGCGCAGCCGTTTTGGTGCTCCGGTACTGCCCGACGTGGGCAGGGTGACGACGCGGGCCACGGCGTCGTCGGCCACGCGCAGCAGGGCGTCACCATCCTCGCGCAGGTCGTCGGCCGTGGTGAAGGGCAGGCCGGGCAGGTCGTCAAGCGAACGGGGCAGGGGCAGGCCCGCCAGCCGGGCGCGGTAGAATGGCGCATCGAGGGCGCGGCGCACGGCCCCGCGCAGCAGTTCGTCCTGCCGGGCGCGCACCGTGGCCGGGGAAAGTTCGTCGGAGGGAATGGACAACCGCGCGGCCAGCCACGGGTCCAGCGGGGAACGCGCAGGAAACGCGGAGTGCCGGGTCATGCGCCCTCCCCCGCACCCGGTTCGATTGCGTTTCCTTCTCCCCCGGTCCTTCCCGTTCCGCGAGGCGCGCCGGTGCGGTGCAGCGGCGTGCCGCCCGCCGAGGTCAGGTTCCAGGCGCAGAACGGCACCATGCGGCCGTCCGGGGCGGCCACGTGGATGCAGCAGCCGCGCAGCCGTTCGGTGTCCAGAGTCCAGGCATCCTGAAAGGCCATGCCGGACACGGTGAACCGCCGCCCGGCGCGGGCCAGGAAGCGCTCGAAATCGTCGCGGGGCGGCGCGGCGGGGGTATCGGTTCCTCCCTCCGGCGCCCGCCATTGACGGCGCACGAAGGCCCGCGCCCGTTCCGCGCCCAACGCGGCGGGGATGGGGGCCGGGGCGATGACGCCCGTACTATCGTCGCGGTTGCCGCCATTGCTGCCGCCATTGCTGCCGCCTGTCCCGCAGCAGGCCCCGCCCGCCGGTTCCAGCCCGCCGTCCTCGTGGGCCAGGAACGTGCCGCTGAAGGAGCACTGGGCGTGCTCGCACCCCGGCGGATGCAGGTGGGCCAGCGGTATCAGCCCGCCGGTCTGGTCGCGCACCGCGCGCATGACCTCGGGCAGGGTGATGCGCGCCGCCTCGCGCGGGGATTCCCCTGCCTCGCCGTCCGCAGCGTCCGGTTCACCGAAGCCCTCGTACCGGCCGAAGAAGCTCACCGGCTGGAAATGCGCCCCGCGCACCACGGGCACCCGCGACAGGCCGAAGCGCACGATGTCGCCCAGGCAGTGGTCGTTGACCCCGCGCGCCACGGTGCACACCAGCACCACGCCCAGCCCGGCCGCCGCGCAGGCGTCCACGGCGCGCACCTTGTCCGCGTGCAGGGGCAGGCCGCGAAGCCGGGCGGTGGCCGCGTCGTCCGGCCCGTCGAATTGCAGGAACACCGAATCCAGCCCGGCGGCCGCGAGACGCGCGGCGTAGCCCGCCTCTCGCGCCAGGCGCAGGCCGTTGGTGTTCAACTGCACGAAGGGATAGCCCAGGCCGCGCACGGCGGTGACCAGTTGCGGCAGATCGTCGCGCAGGGTCGGTTCGCCGCCGGAAAGCTGGATGTTGGCGTCGCCCGCGCGGGGGCGCAGCGCGGCCAGGCGGGAAACCAGGTCGTTCAGCGAGGGGTCGTCCTCGCAGCGGGATTCGCGGGCATCCTCCGACCCCTGCCCGGCGGACGCGAAGCACACCGGGCAGCGCAGGTTGCAGCGCCCGGTGACTTCGATGAGCAGGGTGCAGGTGTGCTGCCCATGGTCGGGGCACAGCCCACAATCACGCGGGCAGCCCAACACCCGTTCCGTGCCGGGGCCGCGCCGGGCCGTGGGAATCTTGGGGCGCACCCAGCCGGTGAACGCGGGCTCGCCCCGCCACACCGGCGCGGAAAATTCGCCGTGTTCCGGGCAGCGCTTGACCAGCAACACCGTGTCGCCCACGGCCACCCGCTCGGCCGGGGCCGGACCCAGGCACACCGGGCACACGCTGGCGGTGCGGGCCAGCACGCGGCCATGCGGCGGCGCGGAAGTGCCGGACGCGCCCGTGCTTTCTGCAAGGCGGCTGCAATCCGCCGGAACATTGCCGCGCCCGGCCATGCCGCCTACTCCCCGCGCACCAGCGTGGGGTCCACGCCGTAGGCCGCCAGCACTTCGAACATCTTGCCGTACGCCTCCAGCAGCAGGCCGTGGCACTTGCCGAAGTCGGGCCGGCCGCCCCCGGTGTCTCCCAGAATGGCCCCGCACGAGATGCCCCCGCTGGCGGACGTACGCTCGCGGAACCATTCGGCGAATTCCGTGGTCATGCCTTCCAGCGCCTCGTGGGCGTCCTCGCCGTCGTGGCCCTTGGCGGCGCACAGGCCCATGGCCATGCACCCGCCCAGCAGGATGCCGCAGGCGCCCTCCGACAGGCCGAAGCCCCGGCACAGGCCGCCCGCCGCGCGCACCGCGTCGGGCGCCTCGCGCCCCTGCACGTCCAGCAGCAGCATGACCATGATCTGGGTACAGCAGTACCCGGAGGCCCCCAGGGCCAATACCCGCCCAAATGCGTCGTCGCTCATGAAGCATCCCCCCATGGCTCGCCCTGTGCGGGGCCGTTGCGCCGGGCCAGCAGCAGCGCATAGCCGGGCCGTCCCCCGCCACCGCCGCCGCACCCGAACAGTTCCGCCAGCCCGGCCCCGGCAAACAGCAGCCTGCCCGCCAGTTCCGCCAGCAGGCGGCTGTGGTCCTCGAACGCCAGCACCGTGAACCCGGTGCGTTGCAGCACGCCCTCCATGGCCGCGCGCGGGATGGCCCCGGTAAGGCAGGAACGACCGGATACCGACGGCGCGGAGCACCGGGGTTCGCCACCGTCCGCGCCGCGCCGCGCACCTGCCGGGCGGCCATCCCGCGCATACAGGTCGGACCAGGCCAGCACGCCGCCCGGACGCAGCGCCCGCGCCAGTTCCGCCAGCACCGCCTGCCGCCCCGGCAGCACCGAGAGCACGCATTCGCAGAACGCCCCGTCGAGGCTGGCGGTGCGCAGCGGCAGACCAACTTCGGTATTCGCCCCCGCATCGGCCCGTATCAGGGGCATGGCTCCATCACGGCCGCGCGCCTCGGCCAGCAGGCTGGCGGAAAGGTCCAGCCCCACCGCCGTCAGGCCCCGTTCGCGCAGCAAGGCCACGGTTTCGCCCGGCCCGCAGCCCACGTCGGCCACCCGCGCGCCCTGCGGCAGGCCCGCCAGCCGCGCGGCCAGTTCCAGCGCGCGCCGGGTCAGGGCCAGCCCGCCGGGGCGCAACGTGGCACCGGCCACGGCGCGCAGGGCCGGGTGCTCCCACGGGCCTGTTCCCGTGGCGGCCCCCTTCGGCACAAGGGCGTTGGCGGCGGACGGCGCGCTCACTTGTCCTCCAGCAGTTGTTCCACTTCCAGCATCTTCCCCAAGGCCAGCGCTTCATCCACCAGCACCCGCCCGCAGTCCGGGCAGGTCAGCAGCCGCACGTTGAAGGTGCTGCCCAGGTAGGTCAGTTCCACCGACAGCGGGCGCGGCGTGCCGCCACAGGAGCAGGCCCAGTTGCCCGACGCGGGCAGGTAGGCCGGTTCGTGGGGCGATTCCTTCCAGCCGCCCGCCGGTGGCCCCTGCGGCAACACCATGCGGTGGGCGTAGGCCTGCCGGATGGCGTATGCGGGCCTGTCGCCCGCACTTTCACCACCGGCTGCATCCTGCGGCGCGGGCTCGTACCCCGCCCAGTGGGTGACGCGCACCCGGCGCAGGCAGGCCAGACGCATGCCGGTATCGGCGTCGATGAAATAGCGCCCGCTGCGTTCCGCTTCCGCGATCACGCCGCGCAAATCGTCGTCGAGGATGCGCCGCCGCTCCATCACCAGCCGCATCTCCGGCGTGATGCGCAACGCCAGTTCCGGCGCGACATCAGATGAGGTTTCACCGTAGACCTCGCGCAGCAGGCGGTCGCGCAGCCGGACGCGGTTCTCCTGCCGGGCGGTGATGTGCGGGCCGGGGGCGGCCGGGTCCGGGTTGCCGCCGGGCAGCGGCGGCAGCAGCAGGTCCAGCAGGTGGCTGGCCGGGCTGCCCGCTTCCGCCAGACGGTCGCGGCACATGGCGCAGTAGGTGACGAAGGGCAGGTCACAGGCGTCGGCCCTGCGCTTGATGACGGTGCGGGCCAAATCCGGGTCGGCCTCGGCCATCAGGCCGCCGTAGCCGCAGCATTCGGTAAGCTGGCCGGTCAGGTCCGGCTCGTGCACCGCCACCCCGCGCGCGGCCAGCAGCCCGCGCACCGTGGCCCGCAGGGGTTCGTCCTCGCGCGCCGCGCAAGGGTCGTGCAGGGTGAGCGCCGCCGGGGCGGACACTTCCGGCCCGCCGGTCCCGTATTCCGCCAGCGCGGCCCACAACGGGGTCTGGGGCAGGTCGGGCAGCAGCGTGCGCAACGTCGTGCCGCAGGACGGGCACCCCACCACCAGCGTGGGCTGTCCCATGGCCTCCCAGCCATGGCGCAGTTCTTCGGCGGCGGCAGCGGCCAGGTCGTCGCGCCCGGCCCACAGGGCTGGTGCGCCGCAACAGCGCAGGGCGATGCCCGTGCCGCCGGGCAGCCGTTGCGCAAGTACGCCCCACGCCTGCTCCACCCGCTCCGGCGCGGACGCAGCAAGCTGGCAGCCGGGCAAGAACAGCCACGCGCAGGTCGTGGCCCCCGCCGGTGCGCGCAGCAGCGCGGCATGCGGTCCGTTGCTGAAGGCCATGTCGTCCAGCGCGAATTCGTGGGTGGAGGGCGGCATCTTGCCGTCATGCACCAGGGTGCGCCGCGCCTCGTGGCACAGCGGGGCCATGTCGAAGCCGGTGGGGCACACCGTGCCGCACAGGCCGCACAGGCTGCACGAGTTGATGAACCGGTTGGCCTGATGCACGCCCTTGACGATGGCCAAGTTGTTGTAGATGCGCCGGGCGTGCTTCTTGGGGTAGTCGCCGTACTTTTCCAGGTACGCGCACACCTTCACGCATTCCAGGCACTGGCATTGCAGGCAGCGGGCCGCCTCTTCCCGGTACGGGGCGTCGGGTGCGGATTCGCCGCCCCCCTCCCCTGCGGGCGGCAGCGCGGGCAGCGCCACGGGCGGCACCGCCTGCACCCCGACAAGACTGGTGAACAGCCGCGTCTCGAACGGCCCCTGCCGCTCACGCCCGGCCGCCAGCGACACGCCGGTGAGGTGGCGGTCCATGGAGGTGGCCGCGTGGCGGCCGTCGGCGGCCTCGTCGATACAGCGCGGCAAACCTGCCGGGCCGTCCACGGGCCAGCCGCCGCAGAACACGCCGGGCAGGTCCGGGTGGGCCAGGGTCAGCGCGTCGCACTGGTTGCGGCCAGGCAGGTCCAGCGCGCGGGCGGCCGCCGGGCTCCATGCCACGAACACCGCCCCGTGCGCGGCGCGCATCTCTTCCAGCGCCGCCGCCGTGGGCGCGACCGGTGCGGCGAAGCGCACCTTGAGCTTGGCCAGCCGGTCCAGTTCCTTGTGCAACGCCTGTGGTGGCAACACGTCCGGGGAGATGGCGGCAAGGCGGCCCAAGGCGGCTGATCGGGCGCTACCATCAGCATCACCGGCGGCCCCACCATCGGCGCTGCTCTCGCCGCCGTCTTCCAGCCATCCGGCCAGGGTCACCGCGTGGCCCTTCTTCGCCAGGTCCCAGGCCACGGTTAGCGCGGCCAGCCCGCCGCCCAGCACGGCGGCGCGCAGCCCCCGCCCCGGCAGGGGGCGCGGGTCGGCCGCAGGAACCGACAGCGCGGCGCAGGCCCGCTCCAGCGCCCCCACGGCAATGGACCCGCCCGCCTCCGCGCGCAGGCAGGCCGCCTCGCACGGGGCCTCGCACAGCCGGGCCAGCACGCCGGGCAGGGGCATGGTGCGTTCCAGCACCCCGCGCGCCTCGCGCCAGCGGCCCTTCGCCGCGTGCCCCAGAAAGGCGCGCGCGTCCACGTGCAGCGGGCATGCCGCCTGGCAGCGGGGCGGTTCTTCCTGTATGCAGCGCGACTCCCAGTCGCGTAGCGAGGTCTGGTCCATGCCGGGCTCCCCCTTGCGGGCTGTACGGGTGGGCTATACGGGCGGGCCGCCGGGGAACATCCCCACGGCCCGGGAAAATGACGCCCCGGGGCGGAGCGCATCCACCCCGGGGCCATGTTGGTCGTCTTACGCGCCCTTGAGGCCCGCCAGCACCTTTTCAGGCAGGGCGGGCAGCTGGGTGATGCGCACGCCGCACGCCTTGTAGATGCCGTTGATGATGGCCGCATGCGGCACGGTGAGCGGCAGTTCGCCCACGCCCGACGCGCCGAAGGGGCCGTCGCCGCGCGGGGTTTCCACGTAGATCAGCTCGATGTCGTCGGGGATGTCCTTGATGTACGGCATCCCCGCGCCCGCCATGGTGGCGTGCTTCTTGAGGTCCTCGTAGTCCTCGGACAGGGCCAGGCCCACGCCCTGGGCCAAGCCGCCGTACAACTGGCCGTCGGTGACCAGCTTGTTGCAGACCTTGCCGATGTCGGCCACCATGGTCAGCTTGTCCACGGTGGTCTTGCCGGTGGCCAGTTCCACGGCCACCTCGGCCATGAACACGCCGTACATGTACGCGGTGAAGGGCTTGCCCTGCGCGTTCTCGTCGCAGTGGGTGCCCGCCGCCGTCCACGCGCCGCGATGCTTGGTGGGGATCTTCTCGTCCACCATCTCCTGGTAGGTGCGGAAGCCGCCGGGCTTGCGCATGGCTTCCACCAGGTTTTCGCAGGCCACGCGCACCGCGTTGCCGGTGACGTACTGCGAACGGCTGCCGCCCGCCGGGCCGCTGTTGGGGGCCTTGCTGGTGTCGTTGAGCACCAGGCGGATGTTCTGCGGCGCGATGCCCAGCGGACGCAGCGCCTCGTGGGCGGTGCCCAGCGAGCCCATGTCCGCGCCCTGGCCGTGGTCTTCCCAGCAGTTGTAGATGGTCACGGTGCCGTCGGGGTTCAGTTCGGCGTCGCATTCCGAGGTGTCCGGCCCGTCAAGGCCGCAGCCGTACACGCCCACGGCGACGCCCACGCCCTTCTTGACCGCCGCCGTGGAACCGGCCTTGGCCTTTTCCAGCGCGGCCTTGTACTTGGGCCGCAGGATGTCGATCATTTCCGGCAGGCTGTACACTTCCGGATCCTGCCCGGTGGGGTTGGTGTCGCCCTTGCGGTAGACGTTCTGGTAGCGCAGTTCCAGCGGGTCCATGCCCAGCTTTTCGGCCAGTTCGTCCATCAGCACTTCGGACGGGAACTCGCTTTCCGGCGCGCCGTAGCCGCGGAAGGCCGAGCCCCAGGCGTGGTTGGTGCACACCGTGCGGCCCTGGCCCCGGATGTTGGCGATGCCGTAGCCCGCCCCGGCGAACTGCGCGCCGCGCAGGGTCAGCAGGTCGCCGAACTCGGAATACGGACCGTGGTCCACGATCCAGTCGGTTTCCATGGCCTTGATCTTGCCCGACTTGTCGGCGGCGTAGCGCACGTTGAAGAAGAACGGCGAGCGCTTGCCGGTGTAGTTCTGCTGCTGGCGGTAGTTGTAGCGCAGGTGCACCGGACGGCCGGTGGCCATGGCCGCCACGCCCACCAGGGCTTCCATGGTGGGGCTGAACTTGTAGCCGAAGGTGCCGCCAGCCGGGTTCTGCACCATGACGATCTTTTCCGGCTCAAGGCCAAGGCCGGGGGCGATCATGTACAGGTGCAGGTGCAGGCCGATGGACTTGGAGTGGATGACCAGGCGCCCTTCGCCGTCCATGTAGGCGAAGCCCACGTCCGGCTCGATGGGCAGGTGCGGCTGGCGGCCCACGTAGTAGTCGCCTTCCACCACCACGTCGGCGCCGTCGAAGATGGGCTTCGTGTCCTCGCCCTTGGCGATGTTCTGGGTGAAGTACACGTTGGGGGTGCCGGGATGGATTTCGATGGCGTCCTCGGCCATGGCGGCCGGGGCGCTCATGTAGGCGGGCAGTTCCTCCAGCTGCACCTTCACCTTTTCGGCGGCGGCGCGGGCGTGCTTTTCGCTGTCGGCGCAGACGATGGCCAGGGCGTCACCGTACTGGAACACCTTCTCGTCGCACAGGATGGGCCGGTCCCAGCCGTCGCCCTTGTTGGAAGGGAAGGTGATCAGGCCGGTGATGCGGTTCTTGCCCTTGACGTCCTTGTGGGTGAGCACGCTGTGCACGCCGGGCATCTTTTGCGCTTCGGAGGTGTCGATGGACAGGATTTTGGCGTGCGACACTTCCGCCTGCACCAACGCAAGGTGCAGCGCTTCGGAGGACAGCTTCAGGCCCAGGTCCGCACCGTAGTCGCAGGTGCCCGTTACCTTGGCAATGGCGGAGGGGCGGGGGTACTTGGTTCCCCAGATGCGGCCATCTGCGGGAATCTTGAAGCAGAGTTCGTCGGTGGTCATCTCGCCGCGCAGCACCTTGGCGGCGTCCATCACGGCATCGACCAGAGGCTTGTAGCCGGTGCAGCGGCAGGCGTTGCGGTGCTTCTGGAACCAGTCGCGCACGTCGTCGCGGCTGGGGCTCTTGTTTTCTTCCAGCAACTGTCTGGCCGAGACGATGAACCCCGGCGAGCAGAAGCCGCACTGCGCGCCGCCGTGGGCCACCCAGGCCAGTTGCAGCGGGTGCAGGCAGTCGGGGCTGCCCACGCCCTCGATGGTGGTCACCGAAGCCCCCTCGGGCAACCGGCGCATCTTGTACGCGCACGAACGCACCACCTTGCCGTCAAGGATGACGCTGCACGCGCCGCACTGCCCTTCGCCGCAGCCCACCTTGACGCCGGTGAGCAGCAGCTGTTCGCGCAGCACGTCCGCCAGCGTCGCCTCGGGATCGACGACGAGGTTGCGGGGTATGCCGTTGACGATGAAATGCTTGTTGATCATGAGCCTGGCCTCCGTGGATCTGTCCGTTGCATGTTGCGCGGGCGGGCGAACCGCCCTTTCCGTCGCGGGCGAATGCATCGCCCTTCCTGCACGGGCGGCTTGCGCCGCCCCTCCCTTTCCGCCGGTCCGGCTCGGGGTCACGTCCCCTTGCCGAACGGGCAGGCGGGATACCGGCATTCCTGGCAGCCGAGGCACAGGCCGCCATGGCCGAGCGCGGTGATGTCCTCCCGCGTGACGTCGAGTCCGGCCAGCAGCCGGGGCGCCACGAGGTCGAAGATCGACGCCCGGTGGTACATGACACACCCGGGAAGGCCCATGACGGGCACCTCGCCGAGATACGCCAGCATGAACATGGAGCCCGGCAGCACCGGAGCCCCATAGGCGACGACGCGCGCCCCGGCGGCCCTGATGCCCGCCGGGGTCTGGTCGTCGGGGTCCACGGACATGCCGCCGGTGACGACGACCATGTCCGCCCCTTCGTCCACCAGTTCGCGGATGGCCCGGGCCGTGGCGTCGCGGTCGTCGGCCACCAGCACCTGGCGCACCACCTCGCTGCCGAGTTCCGCGAACTTGCGGCGCACCACGGGGCCGAACTTGTCCTGGATGCGGCCGTGGAACACCTCGCTGCCCGTGGTCACCATGCCCACGCGGGCACGACGGAAGGGCAGCACGGACACCGCCGGAGCGCCGCCAAGGGCGCGTTCGGCATCGTGCAGCAGTTGTTCGTGGACGATGAGGGGAATGACGCGCATGCCCGCCACCATCTGGCCCGCGCGCACCGCGCACAGGCCGTGCAGCGTGGACACGGCGAGTTCGCCCAGGCCGTTGACCCGGCCCAGGGCGGGAACATCGACGAGCAGCAGCCCGTCGTGTTCGGCGATGAGATTGACCCGCCCCTCGCACCTGGCTTCCGGGGCCACGCCGGCACCGCCGACGGCGCGCGCCAGACGCAGGGCGGCATCGTCTTCGTGCAGCTGGCCCGCGCCAAGGCGCAGGGCGTAGACGTGCTCCTTCCCCATTTGCAGAAGGAGGGGAATGTCCTCGGGGGCGATGACGTGCCCCTTGCGGAACCCCGGCCCCTTTTCCACGCCGGGGACGATGCGCGTCATGTCGTGACACAGCATCATGCCCACGGCTTCGTGGACGGGGACGACCGAAAGGCCGTGTTCGTGACCATGCATGTGCTTCTGCTCCCGTGAAGGGACAGGCAGCATTCCGGCGTTGCCGCAGTCGGTGTGGGAGCCCTCTCGGACGCAAAGAGAAGGGCATGGCCGGACTGAATATGCAGGCACTCCTAGTGTGCATATGTATCAGCCCCGGCAGGTCACGGTCAACGAACAACGCGTGTTAATTCAAGCATGACAACGTGTTGCAATGACTGTTCATACAACCCGCCGCTAACCGTGCGGAGTATGTACGCATTCACATGCCGTGAGCACTCGTTCACTTGCAATGGCGCCGTCTTCACGGGTCATACTGGCACCATTTTGCGGCGCAGAATGACGAAAGAGACCTCATAATGATTGTTTTTGACGTTATTTCAACCTGTACAAACTAAAAATAACACATCGAATAAGTCACCAGTGCCAAACTATACGCATATGCTATGCTTAGCTGCTGATTTCATTGAACTTATCATTATCACCCTCCGAAAACCTGCTACGCTTGCCCAAACTCACCATGCGGACACGGCGCATGGTCCGCCGCAGCCAGCCCCCGGCAGGGGTGCGAACCGGCGCGACGGGGCCGGACCGCGCAGCTTGATCCAAGGAGGTTGCCGGAATGCGAAGACGCCAATTCCTGAAGATGTCCTGCGTGCTCGGGGCGGGTGTCGCCCTGTGCGGGCTGGGCGTCGATCTCGTGCCCATCGAGGCGTGGGCGGAAGAGATCAAGAAGATCGACCGCCTGAAGAGCGCCAGACAGACGACCTCGGTATGCTGCTACTGTTCGGTGGGGTGCGGCCTGATCTGCGCCACCGACGAGAAGACCGGCAAGATCATCAACATCGAGGGCGACCCCGAGCACCCGGTGAGCGAAGGCTCGCTGTGCGCCAAGGGCGCGGGCATGTTCCAGACCACCGAGGCCAACGAACACCGACTGACCAAGGTGCTGTACCGCGCCCCCAACTCGGACAGGTGGGAAGAGAAAAGCTGGGACTGGGCCATCGACCGCATCGCCCGGCTGATGAAGGAAGAGCGCGACAAGTCCTTCATCACCCAAAACGCGGCGGGCCAGGTGGTCAACCGGCTGGAAACCCTGGCCCACATGGGCAGTTCCAACCTGGACAACGAGGAATGCTGGAGCATCACCGCCTGGGCGCGCTCCCTCGGCCTGGTGTACATCGACCACCAGGCCCGTGTCTGACACGGCCCCACCGTACCGGCTCTGGCAGAGTCGTTCGGACGCGGCGCGATGACCAATCACTGGATCGACATCCAGCACAGTGATTGCATTCTCATCCAGGGCAGCAACGCTGCCGAAAACCACCCCATCTCCTTCAAGTGGGTGATGCGCGCCAAGGAAAAGGGCGCGAAACTGATCCACGTGGATCCGCGCTTCACGCGGACCTCGTCCAAGGCCGATTTCTACGCCCCCCTGCGCTCGGGCACAGACATCGCCTTCCTTGGCGGGATGATCAAGTACATCATCGACAACAACAAGATATTCCACGACTACGTGGTCAACTACACCAACGCCCCGTTCCTGGTGGACGCAAAGTTCGGCTTCAAGGACGGGCTGTTCACCGGGTACGACCCGGACAAGCGCGGCTACGACAAGTCCACCTGGACCTACCAGAAGGACGCCAACGGCGTCATCCTGCGCGACGAGACGCTGAAGAACCCGCGCTGCGTCTACCAGTTGCTGAAGGCCCACTACGCCCGCTACGACCTGAAGAAGGTCTCTTCCATCACCGGCACGCCCGAAAAGGACCTGAAGACCGTGTACGAGATGTACTCGTCCACCGGCACCAAGGACCGCGCGGGCACCGTCATGTACGCCCTGGGCCAAACCCACCACACCGTGGGCGTGCAGAACATCCGCACCCTGGCCATGATCCAGTTGCTGCTGGGCAATATCGGGGTGTGCGGCGGCGGCGTCAACGCGCTGCGCGGCGAACCCAACGTGCAGGGCTCCACCGACCACGCGCTGCTGTACCATTACCTGCCGGGCTACCTTTCGGCCCCGCGCGCCTCGCAGCAGACGCTGGAATCGTACATCAAGAAGATCACCCCCGCGACCACGGAAGCCAGATCCGTCAACTGGCAGTCCAACTACGGCAAGTACGCGGTCAGCCTGCTGAAGTCGTGGTACGGCGACGCGGCCGGCAAGGACAACGAGTTCGGCTACGCCTGGGTTCCCAAGGCCGAGGACGGCAAGGACTACTCGGTCATGACCCTGTTCGACGTGATGTACGCGGGCAAGATCAAGGGCATGACCGTGTTCGGCCAGAACCCCGCGTGCAGCATCCCCAACTCCAACAAGGTGCGCGCCGCCTTCGCCAAGCTGGACTGGATGGTGCACCTGAACATCTTCGACAACGAGACGGCGTCGTTCTGGAAGGGGCCGGGCATGGACCCCGCCAAGGTCAAGACCGAGGTCTTCCTGCTGCCCGCCTCCGCCTCTGTCGAAAAGGCCGGCAGCCAGACCAACAGCGGCCGCTGGATACAGTGGCGCTACGAGGCCACCAAGGCCCCCGGCGACTGCATCTACGCGGGCGAGGCCGTCATCCGCATCCAGAACAAGCTGAAGGAACTGTACCGGAAGGAAGGCGGCGCGTTCCCCGAGCCCATCCTGAACATGACGTCCGATGGCCTCTCCGACAAGGGCGGCTACGACGCGGAAAAGGTGGCCAGGCTCATCAACGGCTACTTCCTGGCCGACGTGGAGATAGGCGGCAAGCAGTACAGGAAGGGCGACTGCGTACCCTCATTCGCCCTGTTGCAGGCCGACGGCACCACCTCGTCGGGCAACTGGATCTGCGCGGGCAGCTTCAGCCAGGACGGCAAGAACCTGATGCAGCGGCGCGGCAAGGCAGACCCCACGGGGCTCGGCCTGTACCCGGAATGGTCGTTCGCCTGGCCGGTGAACCGCCGGGTGCTGTACAACCGCGCCTCGTGCGACCCCACCGGCAAGCCCTACAACCCCAAGCGCGCCGTGCTGGAATGGAAGGACGGCAAGTGGGTGGGCGACGTGCCCGACGGCGCTCCGCCGCCGCTGGCCGCGGAAGGCGGCAAGCTGCCGTTCATCATGCAGCCCAACGGCGTCGGTTCGCTGTTCGGGCCCGGCCTTGGCGACGGCCCCTTCCCGGAACACTACGAACCGCTGGAAGGCCCGCTGGCCAAGAACCTGATGTCGCCGCAGCAGAACAACCCCGCCATCCTGCTGTACAAGAGCGACAAGGACATGGTGGCCAACGCCGACGCGCGCTTCCCCATCGTCATGACCACCTACTCCTCCACCGAACACTGGTGCACCGGAGCCTTCACCCGCTGGCAGTCGTGGCTTACCGAGGCCATGCCCCAGGCGTACGTGGAAATGAGCGAGGAACTGGCCAGGGAAAAGGGCATCACGAACGGCGACAAGGTGCGCGTGGAATCGGCGCGCGGCAAACTGGAGTGCGTGGCCATGGTCACGCCGCGCTTCCGCCCCTTCCTGGTCAACGGCAAGACGCTGCACCAGGTGGGCATGCCCTACAACTACGGCTGGCGCTTTCCTGAAGACAACGGCGACAGTGCCAACCTGCTCACTCCCACGGTGGGCGACGCCAACGCCATGACGCCGGAATACAAGGCGTTCATGGTCAACGTGGTCAAGGTATAGGGGGTGAGTCATGGCTGATGGAAAGTCCATACTCGTCGACGTTTCCCGCTGCACCGGCTGCCGGGGTTGCCAGGTGGCCTGCAAGCAATGGAACGGCCTGCCCGGCACCAGGACCAAGCAGACCGGCACCTACCAGAACCCGCCGGACTTCAGCCACCAGACCTTCAAGGTGGTGCGCTTCGCGGACGGCAGGGACAAGGACGGCAAACCGTACTGGCACTTCTTCTCGGACATGTGCCGCCACTGCATGAACCCGCCGTGTCTGGCGGGCGCGCAGGGCGACGAGATGATCCACGACGAGGCCACCGGCGCGGTGGTGTACACCGAAGGCACCAGCAAGAGCGACTTCGAGATGTCGCTGAGCGTGTGCCCCTACGACATCCCCCGGCAGGATCCGGACACCAAGGTGATGTACAAGTGCACCATGTGCTTCGACCGCATCACCAGCGGGCTCCCGCCCGCCTGCGTGCTGTCGTGCCCCACCGGGGCCATGGTCTTCGGCGAGCGTGACGCCATGCTCGCGGAAGCCAGACGGCGCGTGGACATCCTGAAGAAGACGTGGCCCAAGGCCCAGGCGCTGAACGCCGACGACGTGCGCGTCATCTTCATTGTCACTGACGACCCGCTGAAGTACCACAAGTACGCGGCGGGCGTGTAACCCCAATCCGGCACGGCACGGCCGGGCGGGACGCGTTCCCGCCCGGCCCCGCCCGGCTCGCGCGGACATCCCCCACCGCCAGCACACCAAGGACATGCCCATGCCCGACGCTTCCCCCTCCCTTTCCCGCACCACCTCGGAAACCCTGGACCGCCTGCTGGCCCGCCACCCCGAACACGCGCCGCTCATCGCCGCGTTCCGCGCGCTCAGCGTGGCCCAGGCGGAACTGGCGGAAATGGAAGACCCCGCCGGGGCGGCCCCCGTGCCCCAAGCCAGGGTGGAGCCCGATCTCTTCGCGCAGGGCCGCGCCCTGCTGCCCGCCGACGAACTGCCCGACGGGCAGGCCCTGGACGACATCTTCCTGGCCCACGCGCTGAAGCATCTGGCTCCGGCCATCGCCGCGGGGCTGCCCGCCGTGGCCGGGGACGTGCGCGAGCTTGCCCGGCTGGCGCAAGCGGCGGACGGCGCGCAAGACCCGGGCCAGCCCCCCCAGCCCTCCCTGTCCCGCCAACTGGCCCGGTGGGCGCTGACCGGACGCATGCCCGCCGCCCAGGAATGGGCGCGGCGCGCCGGACTGTCGCCCGACGCCGTGGGCTTCGTGGCCATGCAACTGGCCACGGCTGCCGCCCGCCGGGTACAGCGCGCCGTGGCCCCGTCCCTGGCCGCGCACGCGGAACAATGGGCCCACGGGCACTGCCCCGTGTGCGGCACGGCCCCCAAGCTGGGCGTGCTGCGGGGCGAAGGCGGCCAGCGCTGGCTGGTCTGCGCGCTGTGCGACCATGCCTGGCGCCACCAGCGCACCGCCTGCCCCTTCTGCGGGGTGGACAAGCCGGACAACATCACCCTGCGCTACGTGCAGGGCTTCGAGGACGAGCGCGCCGAGGCGTGCGCGTCCTGCCGCCGGTACATCCTGGCGGCGGACCTGCGCCACCGCGACGCCGACGTGGCCTCGGTGCTGCCGCTGGGCATGGCCCATCTGGACATGCTGTTGCAGGAAAAGGGCTTCATGCCCGGCGGCGTGGACGACTCCGCGCGCCCCGCCCGGCCTGTGAAGCCCCGCGCCTGACGCCGGACCGCTCCCGCGCGGGCGGCATGCCCG
The DNA here is from genome assembly GCF_051133415.1 of Nitratidesulfovibrio sp. D1. NCBI lineage: Bacteria > Pseudomonadati > Thermodesulfobacteriota > Desulfovibrionia > Desulfovibrionales > Desulfovibrionaceae > Nitratidesulfovibrio > Nitratidesulfovibrio sp. D1. The sequence continues at coordinate 357,271 of NZ_JBPGNZ010000002.1, forward strand.
GCGCAGCCTTTCCCCTTCACATCCACCCGCACCGGGGGCCGACAGCGCTTCGCCCCCCGGTGCGGGTGGCTGCCGTTCCGCAGGCGATTCCGCACGCGTACGGATGCATTCGTGCCGGAATCCGCTAGTTTGAACGCGCAACCATCAGTATTTTCACCACTTCATCCTCCCGACGCAAACGCATCCGCATTCCAACCAAAAAGAACCGTAACAAACCATAACGCACACCATATCCGACCTGGGCAGTGACAAAGCCTGCGCATATGCTGCATTTAACTCACCGATTTCTATTAATATTTCTTGTTTTCACCGCGAACCCTGTTATGGTGCCCCCAAAAGATACGATGCGAAGGTGGCATCAGATCCATCTTCTCCAGCAGGACCGAGGGTCGTACCGGCCGCGCGAAGCCAGCAGGCCCGCGCGTCCGCCCGGAAGCCTGCGGAACCGCGACGGCGTCGATTCCCGAGCACGCCCGGCGGCATCGTGTCGTCCCCCCTCCTTCACGTGGCGGGGACGCGCGCACGGCCGCGCGCACGGATTCTGCGGATGCAGCACGAAGGTCCGCCGGACCTTTCGGACTCTGTGAGGGGCTTTAACAAGGAGTGAAACATGAAAACTACGCGGCGGAGTTTTCTCAAGCTCATGGGCGTGAGCGTTGTCGGTCTCTCGCTCGGCCAGCTTGGGTTCGATCTTGCTGAAGCGCAGGCGTATGCCAGCAAGCTCAAGATCGAAGGCGCGAAGGAAGTGGGCAGCGTCTGTCCCTTCTGTTCCGTCTGTTGTCAGGTCATCGCCTATGTCAAGGACGGCAAGCTCGTTTCCACCGAAGGCGATCCCGACTTTCCGGTGAACGAAGGGGCGCTGTGCGCCAAGGGCGCGGCCCTTTTCTCCATGTACACCAACCCGCACCGCCTGACGAAGCCGCTGTACCGCGCTCCGCACAGCGACAAGTGGGTGGAGAAGGACTGGGAGTGGACCCTGAACCAGATCGCGCGCCGCGTTAAGGACGCCCGCGACAAGGACATGATCCTCAAGAACGAGAAGGGTCAGACTGTCAACCGCTTCGAATCCATTTTTATGATGGGCACCTCGCACGCCTCCAACGAGGAATGCGCCGTCATCCATCAAGCCATGCGCGGCCTGGGTGTTGTCCATATGGACCACCAGGCCCGGGTCTGACACAGTCCCACTGTTGCGGCTCTGGCAGAGTCGTTCGGTCGCGGGGCTATGACGAACCACTGGATCGATATCAAGAATACCGATGCAGTGCTCATTATCGGCAGCAATGCCGCGGAACACCATCCTGTCGCGTTCAAGTGGATCATGCGGGCCAAGGACAACGGCGCGGCGCTCATGCACGTCGATCCCAAGTTCTCCCGCACGTCCGCCCGCTGCGACTTCCACGTGCCCCTGCGTTCGGGCACGGACATCGCCTTCCTGGGCGGCATGGTGAAGTACATCCTTGACAAGGAACTCTACTTCAAGGACTACGTCTTCAACTATACCAACGCCGCCTTCGTGGTGGGCAAGGACTACGCCTTCAACGAGGGCGTCTTCAGCGGGTACGATCCCAAGACCCGCAAGTACGACCAGTCCAAGTGGGCTTTCGAGACGGGTCCCGACGGCGGCCCGGTCATTGACGAAACCCTGAAGAACGAACGGTGCGTCTTCAACCTGATGAAGAAGCACTACGAGCGCTACACGCTGAAGAACGTCTCCGACGTCACCGGCGTATCCGAAGAAAACCTGCTGCGCGTGTACGAGACCTTCTGCGCCACCGGCAAGCCGGACAAGGCGGGCACCATCCTGTACGCCCTGGGCTGGACCCAGCACACCGTGGGCGTGCAGAACATCCGCACCTCCACCCTCATCCAGCTGCTGCTGGGCAACATCGGCGTCGCCGGGGGCGGCATCAACGCCCTGCGCGGCGAACCCAACGTGCAGGGTTCCACCGACCACGCGCTGCTGTACCACATCATCCCCGGCTACAACGCCATGCCCGTGGCCCCGTGGCAGACCCTGGCCGACTACAACAAGGCCAACACCCCCGCCAGCAAGCTGAAGAACAGCGCCAACTGGTGGAGCAACCGGCCCAAGTACGTGGCCAGCCTGCTCAAGGGCTGGTATGGCGACGCGGCCACGCCCGAGAACGACTTCTGCTACGAATACCTGCCGAAGCTCGAACCCGGCGAGGACTATTCGTACATGTACGTCATGGACAAGATGTACCATGGCAAGATCAAGGGCGGGTTCATCTTCGGGGTCAACCCGATGAACAGCTTCTCCAACACCAACAAGATGCGGGCCGCCCTGGACAACCTGGACTGGCTGGTCTGCTCCGAACTGCACAACTCGGAAACCACGGACAACTGGCAGCGCCCCGGCGTCGATCCCAAGACCAAGAAGACCGAGGTGTTCCTGCTGCCGTCCGCCCACCGCATCGAGAAGGCGGGCACCATCAGCAACAGCGGCCGCTGGCTGCAATGGTTCGACAAGGCGGTGGAGCCAAGCGGACAGGCCCGCCACTTCGCCGACGTCTTCGTGCCGCTGGTCAACAAGATCCGCGACCTGTACCGCAAGGAAGGCGGCACCCTTCCCGATCCCCTGCTGAAGATGCACTGGACCGAAAAGTTCGACGCCGAGGAGTGGACCCGCCGCATCAACGGCTTCTTCTGGGCCGACACCAAAATCGGCGACAAGGAATACAAGCGCGGCCAGCTGGTGCCCGCCTTCGCCCAGTTGAAGGACGACGGCACCACCTCGTCGCTGAACTGGGTCTACGCGGGCAGCTACACCGAGGAAGACGGCAACAAGTCCAAGCGGCGCAACGCCAGCCAGACGCCCATGCAGGCCAACATCGGCCTGTTCCCCAACTGGTCGTGGTGCTGGCCGGTGAACCGGCGCATCCTGTACAACCGCGCCTCGGTGGACCTGAACGGCAAGCCCTTCAATCCCAAGAAGGCCGTCATCGAGTGGGACGGCAGCAAGTGGATCGGCGACGTGCCGGACGGCCCGTGGCCGCCCATGGCCGACAAGGAAAAGGGCAAGCTGCCCTTCATCATGACCAAGGACGGCTACGCCCAGTTCTACGGCACCGGCCGTGTGGACGGTCCCTTCCCCGAGCACTACGAACCCGCGGAAACCCCGCTCGCCAGCCATCCGTTCTCCAAGCAGCTGTCGAGCCCGGTGTACAAGTTCCACACCTCGGACATGGACCAGATGGCCAAGGCGGCCGACCCCGACTACCCGTACGTGCTCACCACCTACAGCCTGACGGAACACTGGTGCGGCGGCGGCGAAACGCGCAATGTGCCCAACCTGCTGGAAACCGAGCCTCAGCTCTACATCGAGATGAGCCACGAGCTGGCCAAGGAAAAGGGCATCAACAACGGCGACGGCGTGATCGTGGAAAGCGCGCGCGGGCGCGTGGAGGCCATAGCCATGGTCACCGTGCGCATCCGGCCCTTCACGGTCATGGGCAAGACGGTGCATCTCGTGGGCATGCCTTTCGCCTACGGCTGGACCACGCCCAAGTGCGGTGACTCCACCAACCGCCTTACCGTCGGCGCGTACGACCCCAACACCACCATTCCCGAAAGCAAGGCTTGCCTCGTCAACTTGCGCAAGGCCGACAAGCTGACCGAAATAGCCTAACCAGAGCCGGGCGCGCCCCGTTGCGGGGCGCGCCCGTCAAGGAGCACTACGATGCCCAAGGCATTTTTAGTTGATACGACCCGATGCACGGCGTGTCGCGGCTGTCAGCTGGCCTGCAAGGAATGGCACGACCTGCCGGCCAACGAGACCAAGCAGCGCGGTTCGCACCAGAACCCGCCGGACCTCAACCCCAACAACCTCAAGATCGTCCGCTTCAACGAGCGGCTGACCAAGGAAGGCGTTGTGGTCTGGAACTTCTTCCCCGACCAGTGCCGCCACTGCGTGACGCCCGTGTGCGTGGACGTGGCGGACATGGCCCTGCCCGGCGCCATGATCAAGGACAAGAAGACCGGCGCCGTGCTGGCCACCGAAAAGTCGGCCAAGCTCAGCCCGGCCGACGCCAAGGCCGTGGCCGAAGCCTGTCCGTACAACATCCCCCGCATCGACCCCAAGACCAAGCGCATCACCAAGTGCGACATGTGCTTCGACCGCGTGTCCGCGGGCATGCAGCCCATCTGCGTGAAGACCTGCCCCACCGGCACCATGGTCTTCGGCGAGCGCGAAGAAGTGCTGGCCGTGGCGCAGAAGCGCCTCGCGGTGGCCAAGGAACGCTTCCCCAAGGCCCATCTGGTCGATATGGAGGACGTGAGCGTCATCTACCTGCTGGCGGAAGAAAAGGAACACTACTACGAGTACGCCGGTTTCATGTAGCAGCTACGCGGGCGCCCCGTGCGCCGCTTTCACCCTCTGATGGGGGCTCCGGCCCCCGGTTCTCGTGGAGCATTCATGGCCGCCAAACGCCAAAGTGTCGCGGAAACGCTGGCAGATGTCACTTCCCGCCGTCCTGTCCTCGAACCCGTGCTGCGGGCCTTCGAACCACTGCTCTCGGCCGGCCACGCGCTGGCCGGGAAACTCGCGGACCCAGTGCGCGAGGCGGGCCTGCGCTTGCCGGAACTGCAATGGGACCGCGCCCAGCAGGGGGTATCCCTGCTGGCGGGGGTTTCCCTGACCGGCATCGCCGGGCCCATGCGCCAGGCGGCGGAAGAACTGCTGCCGCTCCTGACCACCATAGAGGCGGTGGCTCCCCACGCGGATTCGCTGCGGGCGTTCTTCCTGCGTCCGGTGGAGGCCGATGACAGCCGCGACGCCCTGGCCGAGGCCGTGGTGGCGGGCAGGTCCATCGAATCCATCGCCCGCGACGGCGGCGTGGAGCCGGGCGTGCTTGCGTTCGTCACCGGCTTCGTGGTGTCTCCGGTGCTGCACGCCATGGTTGCCGCCGCCGTGCCCGAAGAAGGGGATGCCCCCTGGGACACGGGCGGAGCATGGCAGCAGGGCTACTGCCCGGTGTGCGGGGCCTTTCCCACCATCGCCTGGCTGGACAAGCCCATTCTGGACGACAAGAACGCCTACCTGGCCGGCGGCGGCGGCAAGAAGCACCTGCATTGCTCCATGTGCGGCGCCGCCTGGAAGTTCCTGCGGGGGGCCTGCCCCTCGTGCGGAAAGGAGGTCAGCGGCACCATGGAAATGCTGCGCGAGACCGAGGCCGCCCGTGGCGAACGGCTGGACTGGTGCACCAAGTGCAACACCTATTGTCCCACCGTCGACCTGCGGGAACGCGAGGCCGTCCCCAACCTGGACGCCCTGGCGCTGGGCATGATGCATCTGGACATGGTGGCGGCGCGCAAGAAGTTGCGCCCGCTCAGACCATCCTTCTGGAATATGTATTGAACAGGAGCACCTTGATGAAATACCTGGTCATCTCCCTGTTTGCAGTGACCTTGCTCGTGGCCGGGGCGGCCCTGGCGGCCGACGCCGGGGATGCCGCCAAGGCCCCTAAGAAGGCCATCGAACTGAAGCACGGCACCTCCAAGCGAATGCACGTGATGTTCAACCACGCGACCCACAAGGACGTGGCGTGCGAGCAGTGTCACCATGACACGCCGGACCCCGCGAAACCCTACGTCTCGTGCACCAACGACGACTGCCACGCCACCCCCGGCCCGCGCGAGCGCGACACCATGAGCATGTTCGTGGCCTACCACGCCAAGGACACCGACCGCTCCTGCTACGGCTGCCACAAGCAGATGGCCAAGGACCACCCCGAATTCTCGGGTTGCCGTCCCTGCCACATGAGCCCGCAAGCCAAGAAGGACGCCGCGGCCGCCAAGAAGAAGTAGTATCGCGGCCACGGCCCGGTTACTGCCCAGACACTGCCCGGATACTGCCCACCAGCGCCGGCCGGCCATCCGGTCGGCGCTTTCCGTGGGCTTCGGGACCGGCGGCGCGCCGCCGCGCGGGGTTCATCCCCCGCCGACGGCTCGCGCGGATGCAATCGAACGGACCGGCCGCGTGCCGGTTTTCATCGGCCCGCGATTATGTCATGATGAACAGGTATGCTCGGGCCAACACATACCCCGCGCAGTCACGCAAACCGCGCCGGGCGTGATCATTCCGGTGATATTTCCGGAGCATGCCCCCAGCCGTAGCCGCTTCACACCTACACGGAACACGCGCATGACCACCCCTCCCCTCCGCTCCGCACCCGCCCCCCGTCCCACCGTCCGCCTGCACCTGTGGCTGGAGGAGGACGGCGAAATGGTCTTCGGCATGGGCCGGGCCATGCTGCTGCTGGCCATCGACGAGCACGGCTCGCTGAAGAAGGCGGCCGAGGCGCTGGGTATGTCGTACCGCGCCGCGTGGGGCAAGCTGAAGCAGACCGAGACCGCCCTTGGCCTGCGCCTGGTGGAGAAGGCGGGCAGCAACCGCGAGGGGTACCGCCTGACCACCGTCGGACGCGAGGCCATGGACCGCTTTCGCGCGTGGTTCGCCACCGTGGAGCGCTGCGCCGTGGAAAGCGCGGCCACCGTGCTGCCATGGCCGGTGCGCCAGTTCGAGGACAAGGTCCGCGACGGCGAATAGCCGCCGGTCTTACCCTCCCTGGCTTCTCCCCGGCCGCCCCCCTTCCCTTCCCGCCCGCCGCCGCATCTCCCCGGCGCCTCCCTCCCCCGGCCTGCCGGGCTGCCGGACTTGACGATGCCCCCTTGCTGTCGCACCTAAAGGAAACGGCCCGGCATTGCCGGGCACGGACCCGCCCCCATCGCACGGCGGCGGGCCTGCCGTTCCCGGCCCTTCGCGCCGCACATTACCCGCCAAGGAGTCCCATGCACCAGCTTGTCCCCCGCGCCCTGTTCCTGCTCGTGGCGGCACTGTGCGCGAGCCTGTTCGTGTTCATCGGCGGCCAGGTGCTGACCCTGTCCGACATGGCCGCGCGCATCCACCCGTTGCTGGGCCAGACGGTGTTCTGGGGCGGCATGGCCGCCTACCTCGCCGCGCTGGGCTGGCTGGCTGCCAGTTGGTTCCTGCGGCCCCGCCCGCTGGCGCAGCCGCAGAACCCCACGCCCGAAGAACTGCGCGACTACCTGTACCGCCTCACCGCGCGGCTACGGGCCAACCCGCACCTGCGCGAAGGCGGCATGGCCCATCCGATGACCGACGCCGCGGACATGGCGGCAGCCGCCCCCCGTACGCCCGGCCTGCCCGGCACGACCGACGGGGTGGCCGAAGCCGCCGCCCTGCTGCGCTTGCTGGACGCCGCCGCCCTGCGCGAAACCAAGCGCACCGCCTCGCGCATCTTCCTGTCCACGGCCGTGGCCCGCAACGGCAGGCTGGATACGCTCATCGTGCTGGTGCTGCTGGCGCGGCTGGTGTGGCGCGTCTCATCCATCTACGACCAGCGGCCCCACCCGCGCGACATGGTGCGCCTGTACATCAACGTGGCGGGCACGGCCCTGGCGGCGGGCGCGCTGGAAGAGGCGGGACTGGAGGAACACATCCACGCCCTGCTCGGCCCGCTGCTCACGGCCTCGCCGCTGGCCTCGGTGCCGGGGGCCTCGCACGTGGGCACCCTGCTGGCTGCCGCCCTGGTGGACGGCTCCGCCAATGCCCTGCTGGCCCTGCGGGTGGGCATCGTCACCCGCAACATGCTCTCGCCCGTGCTGCCCGGCTGCCCGGCGCGGCAGAATCCCTACCGCGAATCGGCGGCCCTTCTGGGACGCATGACCGCCGGGCTGGTGCGCGCCGTGACCAAGGCCGCCGTGGGCGGCGTGGCCTCGGGCATCCGGTCGGGCCTGGAGGGCACCGCCCGACGCACCGCCGACGCGGTGCGCAAGGGCGCGCGCGCCACCGCGCACGGAGTGGGCGACGTGGTTCACCGTGCGGGCGACATGGCCACATCCGTGGCCCGGGCCATGCCCTTCCGGGCAGACGCCCCGCAAGGCCGGAACGGGGCTCCACACGGACAAGACGAGGTCAATGACGGCGATGATGTCATACCCGCCGCACCGGGGGACACGTCCAAGTCTTCCCGCCCCGCGCGCATTCCCAACCCCCTGCGCCTGTTCCGCAAGAAAGACAGCTGACGCCCTTCGTTCCGCGCGTTCCATGGATCGCGTCCGTCTTTCGCCGGGCGGACACGGCGTCCCCTTTCCCGCGCAGCGCACCCCCGTACCGGAGAACCGCATGGCCTTTGTCGTCATCTCCGCCGCCCGAACCACCCGGACCACCCGGACCGTCCGCACCGGCAGCGCATCCCCCGGCATCCGCCACATCCGCCGACAAATGCGGCGGGCCGCCACTGCTCCGCCCTCTCCCCACGCCAACAGCGGCATCTGCGGCGCGGGGGCGTGGTCATGACGGCCGCACGCCCGCAAGCCCGCCCGCGCCTGCTGGTCAACGCCCGGTTCCGCGACCCGCTGGCCCCCGCCACGTTGCGCGGGGCCGACCTGCCCGACGCCATGGCCGTGGAGGGCGGGCGCATCGTGGCCGTGGGCCGCGCGGCGGAACTGGCCCCCTTCGCCGACCGGGGCTTCCTCCGCGCCGACCTTGGCGGGGCCACGGTGGTGCCCGGCCTCATCGACTGCCATTCGCACCTGCTGCTCACCGGCATCATGGACCTGGGCATGGACGTTTCCATGGCCCGCACCCTGGACGAGGTGCTCGCCATGGCGGCCGACGCCGCGCGCGACGCATCCCCCGACGAGGTGGTCTACGGCTTCCGGTTCGAGGAACTGGACCTTGCGGAACGGCGCATGCCCACCAGGGCGGAACTGGACCGGGCGGCCCCCGACCGCGCCGTGCTGCTGATGCACGCCACCTGCCACCGCTGCGTCATGAATTCCCGCGCGCTGAAACTGCTGGCGGTGCCGCGCGGGCTGCCCGGCGCGGATGCCGAGGATTCCCGCCCCGGCGGCCACCTTACCGGGGTGGTGCGCGACCCCGGCATTCTCACCTGGGTGTTTCCGGCCATGCTGCGCGGCCTGGAGCGCGGCCACCTCGACGCGGCGGCGCAGTCCGCTTCCTGGTCGGCGCTGCGGCGGGGCATCACCACCGTGCACTCCATGGAGGGAGGCGAACTGACGCCCGGCTGCTCCGCCGTGCTGCTGGACAATGCCTCCCGCCTGCCGCTGCGCGTGGTGTGCTGGAACCAGAGCATGGACCTGACCGAGGTGGAGCGATTGTCGCTGCCGCGCGTGGGCGGATGCATCTGCGCCGACGGCGAACTGGACGCCCGCACCGCCGCGCTGTTCGAGCCCTATTCCGACGATCCGGACAACGACGGCGCCCTGCTGTACACCCAGTGGGAAATGAACGACTTCGTGCTATCCGCCCACTCGCGCGGATTGCAGGTGGCCGTGCACTGCGAGTCCGAACGGGCCATCGACCAGGTGCTGCGCGCCATCGAGCGCGCCCAGCGGCTGGAACCCCGCGCCGACTGCCGCCACCGCATCGAGCATTTCGAACTGCCCACGTGGGACCAGATCGACCGCATGGCCCGCGCCGGGGTGGTGGCCTCCATGCAGCCCGCGTTCGTGGAGTCCTATTTCGGCGATGACCGCATGGCCCATCTCGCTTCGCTGTTCGGCCCGCACCGCATGCGCCGCCTGCACCCCTACCGGACCATCCTTGACGCCGGAGTGCGCGTGTGCGGTGGCTCCGACAGCCCGGTGACCGGGTACGATCCGCTGCGCGGCATGGCCTGCGCCGTGGCCCACCCCTTTGCGGAACAGTCGGTGACCATGGCCGAAGCCCTGCGCATGTTCACCACCGAGGCCGCGTTTTCCACCTTCGAGGAAGCGGACAAGGGCCGCCTGGCCCCCGGCATGCTGGCCGACCTCGCGGTGCTGGGCGGCGACCCGCTGGACACGTGGAACGCCGGGGGCACGCGTGAAGACGTTGCGTCCATCCCCGTGCTGGGCGCGTGGGTGGGCGGGCGGCCCGTGGACCCGGAACCGTAACGCGCACTGCCGATGGCGGCACAACGGAGCGACGGCCCATCACCGATGGGCGCATGCGCTGCCGGGCGTCAGCCATCGGGCACGAAGCCGCACACGGCCCGTACCACCGGTTCGAACAACTCATTTTCTCGCTGATTGTAGCGCAGTTCCAGTTCCTTGAGATGCAGGGGGAACTGGGCGGGCGTCACGCCGCGCAGCCGCGCCAGACGCTGCCGGGCAAAGCTCCAGAACCCCGTGACCTCGGCGGCAAGCTTTCTGTCGTCGTGCCGCACCAGGCGGCTGGGCCACAACGATTCCCCGCAGCAGACCAGCGCGCGATACTGCCGGTACGGCGCGGTATACACCACGCGCCCCAGCGCCGCCGTGCGCAGCCCGAAGTTGAACTTGAACGACAACAAGGTGTTGGGCGTCACTTCCGGCAGCACGTCGCACACCGCCATGCCGTTCAGGTCGATGATGCCGAATACCGGGGAGTCCGCGCCATTTCCCTGGGGCCGGGGCACGCCGGGGCCGGGCCATATCCCCGCGCGGTACAGCGCCGGGGCGTCCAGCGCCTGCGCCAGCACCGCCCTGCGGGCAATGTCCTGCGCCTTCAGCGCAGTGGCATAGGTAACGCCAAGCTGCGCCGCCATGTCCGCCGGGGCCACCCCCAATTCGAACAGTTTCAGGAACCACAGCCAGCGGCGGGCGTCGAACGCACAGCCGTTCAGGAAACGGCGGCTGAAATCGTGAAAGGTGTACCCGCACCGGGCACACCGCCGCCTGTCGCCCCCGTCCACGGGATACAACTTGCGCTCGCGGCACTTGGGGCAGAACCGCTGATGGTTTTTCCAGCAGAATCCCAAAATGTAGCGGCGTGCTCTGGTTTCCGAAGAAACCACATCATTGAAGGCAAGTATGTCCATGCTCGGCGTGCCTGCCCTGTTTCGGCGCGTCCACGGCGTGAAATGGCCACGCCCGTCGTATCGATCCCTTCTATGCCCTGAATGTCACGCACCTGTCACTATTCGTGGCAAAATAACATATCCGGCTGACGTGCCCTGCGCGTGCCCCACTACACCCACAAGGCTTCACCCCCAGCACCCCTTGCCCCGCAAGCCTTGCGCGCAACGTCGTGCAACGCTCCCTGTTCTTCCGCCCCCGCTCTTCAAGCACGGCCCACCTGCGGCGCTGCGTTGCCAGACTGCCGCATTGCAGTGCCCTTGCCGTTTGCGCGGCCTGCTTCACCACCGTACGCTTGCGGCATCAGCAACCCGCCCGGTCTTCATCGGCCTCACGCTGCCGATCGGCAAGTTCCGGGCACAGCCGCCCGCTCGCGCGCGCTCGCTGCCGGTCGGGCAAAGGAGGTTGGTCCATGTCCCGACATGCCACGGTCCGGCTGCACCTGTGGCTGGAAAACAGCGAATCCATGGTCTTCGGCCTGGGCCGGGTGCATCTGCTGGACATGATCGAACGGCACGGCTCGCTCCGCAAGGCGGCACAGGCCATGGGCATGTCTTACCGGGCCGCGTGGTGCAAGCTGCGCGCGACGGAACGCACCCTCGGCGTTGCCCTGGTGGAAGTCGCCGGGCACAAGCGCGACGGATGCCGCCTGACCCCGCACGGCGAGGCTCTGCGCGCCTCGTTCCGCCAGTGGTTCGAAGAGGTGGAGCGCTATGCCCTGGAACGTGCCGACGGCCTGTTCCCCTGGCCGGTGTCGCCCTTCGCCGGGCTTGGCGAAGGGTTTGCCCCCTGCCTGGCCTGCACCCTGCCACCGCCCAAGCCTGCATCCTGAACCCTCTTCCGGTTCCCGGTACGGGAACCCCACGCCATGGCGCCCACCCCGGTGCCGCACGACCCGGACCATTCCGGGTCGTGTCATTTTTTGCACCAATAGTCTTTGACACGTGCCATTCCAAAAGACCATCCCTGCGGATATGTATTGTAAAAAATACATATAACTATTTGAAAATTTTACATAAAAATATTGACGACAGCACATTGTGCGGCATACCAATGGCCCCACCACCCCCAAACAGGATTGCCCGACGCGCACGAAACGGCACGCCGCACACGATACGGACAGCGCACTTGTTGCGCCGCCACGCGGCGCCCCGGTCCGGCGCAACACCTTGCCGAGCGGCATGTCCCACGGGGGCGCATCGCGCGTACCGACCGCGCATCCACAACAAGGAGGCTGCCATGGGACTGTCACGCAGAGGATTCCTGAAACTGACCAGCGCCGGGGCCGCGGGGCTCGCACTGGGGCGGTTCGGGATCGACCTTGGGCCTATCTCGGCCCACGCCGCCGGGCTGAAGATCGAGGGGGCCAAGGAGTACATCTCCATCTGTCCCTTCTGTTCCTGCGGGTGCAACACGCTGGTCCACGTCAAGGACGGCAGGATCATCAACGTTGAAGGCGACCCGGACTACCCCGTCAGCGGCGGCGGGCTGTGCGCCAAGGGCTCTGCCCTGCGCTCGCTGCACGTGAGCGAAAACCGCCTGTCCAGGCCCCTGTACCGCGCCCCCGGCAGCGACAAGTGGGAGGAAAAGGACTGGGACTGGATGCTCGACCGCATCGCCCGCAAGGTGAAGGACCAGCGCGACAAGGACTTCCGCCAGAAGAACGAGGCCGGGCAGGTGGTGAACCGGCTGGAATCCGTCTTCCACCTCGGTTCCTCGCAGGTTTCCAACGAAGAAGCCGCCGTGCTGCACCAGATGATCCGGGGCCTCGGCATCGTGCACTTCGACCATCAGGCCCGGGTGTGCCACAGCTCCACCGTGCCCGCGCTGGCCGAATCGTTCGGTCGCGGCGCCATGACCAACCACTACAACGACATCCAGAACGCCGATGCCGTGCTGATCATGGGCAGCAACTGCGCCGAGCACCACCCCATGACCTTCAAGTGGGTGATCAAGGCCAAGGAAAAGGGCGCCGTGGTCATGCACGTGGACCCCAAGTTCTCGCGCACCTCGGCCCGCAGCGACTTCCACGTGCCGATCCGATCAGGCACGGACATCGCCTTCCTGGGCGGCATGGTGAAATACATCCTCGAAAACAAGCAGTATTTCGAGGAATACATGATGGAGTACACCAACGCCGCGTTCATCGTGGGCGAAAAGTACGCCTTCACCGACGGGCTGTTCTCCGGCTTCGACCCCAAGGCCCGCAAGTACGACAAGGCCGCCTGGGCCTTCGAGAAGGACGAGGCGGGCCTGCCGAAGCGCGACCCCACCCTGGCCCACCCCCGCTGCGTGCTGAACCTGCTGAAGAAGCACTACGAGCGCTACACCATGGAGCGCGTCTCGTCCGTGACCGGCGTTTCGCAGGCGGACATCAAGCGGGTGTATGATGCCTTCACCGCCACGGGCCGCCCGGACAAGGCGGGCACCATCATCTACGCGCTGGGCTGGACGCAGCACACCGTGGGCGTGCAGAACATCCGCCTTTCGGCCATGGTGCAGCTGCTGCTGGGCAACATCGGCATCGCCGGGGGCGGCATCAACGCCCTGCGCGGCGAACCCAACGTGCAGGGCACCACGGACCACGCCCTGCTCTACGGGTACCTGCCCGGCTACCACAACATGTTCACGGCCAACTACCCCACCCTTGCCGACTACCTGAAGGCCAGCACCCCGGTCAGCAAGGACCCCAAGAGCGTCAACTGGTGGGGCAACCGGCCCAAGTACGTGGTCAGCCTGCTGAAGGGCTGGTACGGCGACAACGCCACGCCCGAAAACGAGTTCGGGTACCAGTTGCTGCCCAAGCTGGACGCGGACATGGACTGCTCGCACCTGTTCATCTTCGACCGCATGTACAAGGGCGGCATCAAGGGCGGGTTCATCTTCGGGCACAACCCGGCCCAAAGTTTCCCGAACATCCACAAGGTGCGGAAAGCGCTGGACAACCTGGACTGGCTGGTCATGGCCGAGGTGTTCCACAACGAGACCACGGACAACTGGCGCAGGCCCGGCATCGACCCCAGTAAGGTGAAGACCGAGATGTTCCTGCTGCCCTCGGCCTACCGCGCCGAGAAGGAAGGCACCATCTCCAACAGCGGCCGCTGGCACATGTGGCACTACAAGGCCGTGGAACCCCACGGGCAGAGCCGCAACATGGGCGAGATGTGCACGGCCATCATGAGCCGGGTGCGCGCCCTGTACGCCAAGGAGGGCGGCGCGCTGCCGGAAGCCCTGCTGCACATGGACTACCCGGAAACCTTCGACGCCGACGCCGTGGCCCGCAAGTGCAACGGCTGGTTCACCCGCGACGTGAAGATCGGCGACAAGGAATACAAGAAGGGCCAGCAGGTGCCCGGCTTCGCCAACCTGCGCGACGACGGCTCCACCGTCAGCCTGTGCTGGGTGTACTGCGGCGGCTATACCGACGAAGGCAACCTGGCCAAGCGGCGCGACCTGACCCAGACCCCCATGCAGGCCAAGATCGGCATGTACCCCGGCTTTGCCTGGGCCTGGCCCATGAACCGGCGGGTGCTGTACAACCGCGCCTCGGTGAACCCGCAGGGCAAGCCATACAACCCCGACCGCGTGGTCATCGAATGGCAGGACGGCAAGTGGGTGGGCGACGTGCCCGACGGCGGCGCACCGCCCATGGCCATGGAAAAAGGCACCTATCCCTTCATCATGACCATCGAAGGCCGCTCGCAGTTGTACGGGCCGGGCCGCGAGGACGGCCCCTTCCCCGAACATTACGAACCCGCCGAAACGCCGCTGAAGGTCAACCCCTTCTCGAAGCAGATGAGCAACCCCTGCATGAAGGTGGCCACCAGCGACATGGACAGGCTGGCCGCCAACGGCGACCCCAAGTACCCCATCGTGCTGACCACCTACAGCCTGACCGAGCACTGGTGCTCCGGCTCCGAAACGCGCAACGCCCCGCCCCTGCTGGAGGCGGAGCCGCAGCAGTACATCGAGATGAGCCATGAACTGGCCAAGGAAAAGGGCATCAAGAACGGCGACGTGGTGGACGTGGAAAGCATACGCGGGGTGGTGCAGGCGGTGGCCATGGTCACCATCCGCATCCGGCCCTTCAAGGTGGAGGGCAAGACCGTGCATCTCGTGGGCATGCCCTTCTGCTTCGGCTGGACCAAGCCCAAGTGCGGGGATTCCGTGAACAGGCTCACCCCCTCGGTGGGCGACCCCAACACCACCATTCCCGAGTTCAAGGCCAGCCTCGTCAACCTGCGCAAGGCCGCCAAGGTCACCGAACTGTAGCCGTCCCGCCCGGCATGCGGCGGGGCAGGCGTCCCGTCGCAGCCGAAGGCTGACGGCGCAAAGCCAAGGAGAACCGAAATGCCCAAGGCGTTTCTGATAGATACCACGCGGTGCACGGCCTGCCGGGGCTGCCAGGTGGCCTGCAAGGAATGGAAGAACCTGCCCCCGGTGCCCACCAAACAGACCGGCACCCACCAGAACCCGCCGGACCTGAACCCGTACAACTTCAAGCTGGTGCGCTTCAGCGAGCACATGGTGAACGGCGCCGTGCAGTGGTACTTCTTCCCGGACCAGTGCAGGCACTGCCTGGATGCGCCGTGCATGCTGGTGGCCTCGAACCCGGAGGCGATCATCCAGGACGCGGACACCGGAGCCATCATCTACAACGAACTGACGGCCAAGGAGAACTTCGAGGACATCCGGGATGCCTGTCCGTACGACATCCCCCGCAAGGACCCGGCCACCGGGCGCATCGTCAAGTGCGACATGTGCATCGACCGCGTGCGCGCCAACATGCTGCCCATGTGCGTGAAAAGCTGCGCCATGGGGGCCATGAACTTCGGTGACCGCGCGGCCATGCTGCAACTGGCCGAAGAACGCCTGGCCGCGGTGAAGAAGACCTTCCCGGCGGCGCAACTGCTGAACGTGAAGGACGTGGCGGTGATCTTCCTGGTGGCCGACGACCCCAAGAAGTACCACTCCCACGCCGTGGCCGAAGCCGCGCCCCGACAGATGAGCCGCCAGCAGTTCATGGCCCGGCTGGCCGCCCCGCTGCGCGGGCTGGCCGACTCCGCCAACAGCTGACGACGACACACCCCGTGCGGCTGCCCACTGCGGGCGGCCGCACGGGGCCATCCGCACCGCATTTGCAAGGGAGCCACGCATGCACGCCGCCACGCCGGATACGCCCGCAGCAACCACAGCCGCCACGCCCATGCCCGGAGGGAACACCATTTCCGACGAAACGTCCGCCATCGACCCGACGCAGAATGCCTGCCTCCGCTTGCGTGAAGACGCCGCGCGTCTGGCGCGCGAGGTGCCCCCGCTGCGCCCCCTGCTGGACGCCTTCGCCCCCCTGCTGGAAGCACGCGCCAGACTGCGCGATGCCGCCCCCGGCTGGGCGGGACCATTGCCGTGCCCGGCGCCCGGAGCATCGACCAAGGGCATTCCCCTGCTGTCGGGCTGCGGCTTTCAGGACGTGTCGGAACACCTGCCAGCCGCCCTGGAGCTGTTGCTGCCGGTGCTGAACGGGGCATTCCCGGCCCTTGCACCTGAACTCGCGGCCTTGCGGCGGGCCCTCGACATCGGCGGCATCGACGTTGTGGCACTGGTGGCCAGCGCCGGCGGATGCATCGCTCCCCCGCCCCCCGGCGTCTCCGCCGAGGTGCTGTCCTTCGTGGCGGTCGAGGCCGTGCGACCGTTCATCGAACGCCAGGCCCGTGACCTTGCGCCAGTCCTGCGCGCCATGCCTTGGGCGCGCCCGGTGTGCCCGACATGCGGAGGAACGCCCAACTTCTCGCGCCTGCAACGCGAACGGGACGACAGCGAATTCATCACCGGGCATGGCGGCGTGCGATTCCTGCACTGCGCCACCTGCGCCACCGAATGGCGCTACAAGCGGGTGTCCTGCCCCGGCTGCGGCAACGAAGAGCCGGAGCGGCTGGGCCTGCTGGCGGCGCAGGAAAGGCCCTTCGAACGGGCCGACACCTGCGATGCCTGCAAACGGTACATCCTGTGCCTGGACGCCACGGAATTCATCAACCTGCCCGATCCGTCCGTCTCGGCACTGGCCATGCTGCCGCTGGAACTGCAAGCCCGCCAGACCGGATACCTGCCGCTGGTGCCCCAGCCGTGGAGCGCCGGATAACCCCAACGCGCCGCACAACCCCATCTTCACGTCCCCGGCGGGCAGTCCCGCGCCCGCCCCCCTGCCTTTCGTCCGCCCTCCTTCCCTCGCAGCCCCCGCCCCCCGGCGGGGGCTGCCGTTTCCGGCATTGCATGGGGCCGAAAGCACGCCCCATCACCGGACAATCGATGATTTTCCCTTCTCCCGGCAGGATCAGGCAAAAGAATGCGAGGAACGGGCCTCCCCATTTTTCCCCCCGCCGCCTATGCTGCCGCCGTTGGCACCCTGCCGCGCGCCCGGCGCGGCGCCGGAGGCGGCGGGCATTTTCCTGTCACCCGCCCCCGCGCCCCCGCTCCCCTCGCTTCCCAAAGACAAGAGAGGTACGCCCATGTCCGTTCCCGTCTATCTGGCGAAACTCGCAGTAAAGAATCCCTCGGACAACCGCCTGGCCAAGATCCGGCGCCTGTGCGAGGCCATGGGCCTGCCCGACCGGGTGCGCCCCCTGGGCGCCACGGGCGAGGACGAGGTGGTGGCCATCAAGATGCACTTCGGCGAAACAGGCAACGACACCTACGTGCATCCCACCTTCGCCCGGCAGGTGGTGGACTGTGTGAAGGCGGCGGGGGGCCGCCCGTTCCTCACCGACACCTGCACCCTGTACAAGTCCACCCGGCACAACGCCGTGGACCACCTGGAAACCGCCTACCGCCACGGCTTCACCCCCTACGTGGTGGATGCGCCGGTGATCATCGCCGACGGCGTGACCAGCCGCTGCTACGAGGAGGTTCCCGTGAACCTCAAGCACTTCGCCTCGGTCAAGATCGCCCAGGCCTTCCGGTCCATCAGCGCCATGGTGGTCATCTCGCACTTCAAGGGGCACGCCTTCGGCGGCTTCGGCGGGGCCATCAAGAACCTGGCCATGGGCTGCGCGCCGCAGCTCGGCAAGATCGACCAGCACGGCCGCAGCGTGGTCATCTACCCCGGCTGCATCGGTTGCGGGCAGTGCGTGAAGGCCTGCCCGCGCGACGCGCTGACGCTGAAGAAAGCCAAGAAGGGGCGCAAGGCGGTCATCGACGCGGAACGCTGCATCGGCTGCTACGAATGCGTCAGCGTGTGCAACCAGGGGGCCATCGGCGTGGGGCTGCCCACGGAATACGCGGACTTCGCCGAGCGCATGGCCGAATACGCCTACGGCGCGGTGCTGGGGAAGCAGGACCGCATCTGCTACCTGAACTTCCTGATGAACATCACCCCTCAGTGCGACTGCGCGGGCTGGTCCGACCCGGCCATCGTGCCCGACATCGGCATCCTGGCCTCCACCGACCCGGTGGCCATCGACCAGGCCTGCCACGACCTGGTCAAGGACGCGCCCAACCTGGTGCCCATGGAAGGCCACGCCATGCACAGTTGCGGCTACGACAAGTTCGCCGCCCTGCGCCCGCACACGCGCGGCTGGCATCAGGTGGAGTACGCCGCCTCCATCGGCATGGGCAGCCTGGACTACGAACTGGTCACCCTGTAAGGTCCATACGGACTGGCCATGCAGAAAGCGCTCCCGGAATCCGTGGATTCCGGGGGCCTTTCCGTTTCTTTCCGGGGGGACCGCAACCGGCGTTGCCCCTGCGACCAGCCCGCAATGGATTGGCG
The DNA here is from genome assembly GCF_051133415.1 of Nitratidesulfovibrio sp. D1. Classification (NCBI taxonomy): domain Bacteria; kingdom Pseudomonadati; phylum Thermodesulfobacteriota; class Desulfovibrionia; order Desulfovibrionales; family Desulfovibrionaceae; genus Nitratidesulfovibrio; species Nitratidesulfovibrio sp. D1. Next base: position 375,923 of record NZ_JBPGNZ010000002.1, read on the forward strand.
TGCCCGCGCGCCAACGTCACCAGGATGCCGCGCCATCGTCACCCCGCCGGACCGCATGACTGTTTAATCATACAACTACGAGATATTGACGCGAAACTGCAAATGTGTGCAACATATCCTGCCCATAACAGTGCCGTTTTCCGGCCGCTCACGCGGTTGTGCGTAACGGCCACCATATTCCCGGCGCCCGCCGCGCCGGCCCGCTTCGTGCTCACTCAACCCCAAGCGACAGGGGGTCGCATTGTCCGCCATTCAACTTCTGAACGTCAGCAGGCACTGGGGCGACGTCCGCGCCGTTGACGACGTCTCCTTCGAGGTGGAACAGGGCACCATGCTGGTGCTGCTGGGGCCTTCGGGCTGCGGCAAGTCCACCACCCTGCGGCTCATCGCGGGCCTGGAATCCGTCACCTCGGGCCGCATCATGATCGGCGAGCGCGACGTCACCAACCTGCCCCCGGCCCAGCGCCAGCTGGCCATGGTCTTCCAGTCCTACGCGCTGTTCCCGCACCTGACGGTGCGCGAGAACATCCTGTTCGGGCTCACCGTGCGCAGGGTGCCGGAGGCCGAGCGCGAAAAACGCCTGGCCCGCGCCGTGGACATCCTGGGCCTTGGCGCCCTGCTGCAACGCAAGCCGGGCGAGCTTTCCGGCGGGCAGCAGCAGCGCGTGGCCCTGGGCCGCGCCCTGGTGGCCGAGGCCGCCGTGTGCCTGATGGACGAGCCGCTCTCCAACCTGGACGCCAAGCTACGCCACGAGATGCGGCGGGAGATCCGCGCGCTGCAACAGACCCTGGGCATGACCATGGTCTACGTCACCCACGACCAGACCGAGGCCATGAGCATGGCCGACCGCATCATCCTGATGCAGGGCGGGCGCATCGTGCAGAACGCCACCCCCTCCGAACTGTATTCCCGCCCCGCCACCACCTTCGCGGGCAATTTCATCGGCACCCCGCCCATGAACCTGGTGCGCCTGGACGACCAGCGCGGCAGCGTGTGCGTGGCGGGCAGCCGTTCCGGCAGGGTGAGCGTGGTGGACAGCCCGGACTATATCCTGGGCATCCGGCCGGAGCACGTCCGCATCGCGCCCGAAGGGTGGCGCGCCGTGGTGGAAAGCGTGGAATACCTGGGTTCCAGCTCGGTGCTGGGCTGCCGCGTGGGGGGCGAGGAGCTTTCCGTGGTGGTGGACGGCGTGCCGACCATCGCCGTGGGGGCCGAGATCTACCTGCACTGCCCGGACGAGCACATCCACGTCTTCGACGCGCAAACCGGCGAACGGCGCGGCACCTGCCAATGACACGGGTCCGCGACACGACGGACACGATTTCCCCGCACGGGCGGGCCACGATCCTCGACCATCATCCCCAACGCAACATCGCAGGAGGCATCACAATGGCCGGATTCAGGAAAGCGTGCACCTTGATGGCGGCGGCCCTGCTGTCGCTGACGCTGCTGGCGGGCACCGCACTGGCGGAAAAGGTGAACCTCACCTTCTACTTCCCGGTTGCCGTCGGCGGGTCCATCACCAAGATCGTGGAGGGCATGACCGACCAGTTCATGAAGGAACACCCCGACATCAAGATCACCCCGGTGTACGCCGGCATCTACCGCGAAACCCTCACCAAGGCCCTCACCGCCCTGCGCGGGGGCGAGCCGCCGCACATCGCGGTGCTGCTGTCCACCGACATGTACACCCTCATCGACGAGGACGCGGTGGTGCCCTACGACGACATCCTGAAGCCCGAGGAAATGGGCTTCGTCAAGGCGTACTTCCCCGGCTTCATGCGCAACAGCCAGACCGGCGGCAAGACCTGGGGCATTCCCTTCCAGCGCTCCACCATCGTGATGTACTGGAACAAGGAAGCCTTCAAGGCCGCCGGGCTGGACCCCGAAAAGGGCCCCGCCAACTGGAACGAACTGGTGGAAATGGGCAAGAAGCTGACCGTGCGCGACGCTTCCGGCAAGGTCACCCAGTGGGGCGTGGCCATTCCCTCCACCGGGTACGCCTACTGGATGTTCCAGGCCCTGGCCATCCAGAACGGCGTGGAACTGATGAACGCCGAAGGCACCAGGACCGACTTCGACAACCCCAAGGCCGTCGAGGCCCTGCAATTCCTGGTGGACCTGGCCTACAAGCACGAGGTGTCCCCCAAGGGCACCATCGACTGGGCCACCACCCCGCGCGACTTCTTCGAGCGCAAGACCGCCATCATGTGGACCACCACCGGCAACCTGACCAACGTGCGCACCAACGCGCCCTTCCCCTTCGGCGTGGGCATGCTGCCCGCCAGCGCGCGCCCCGGCTCGCCCACGGGCGGCGGCAACTTCTACATCTTCAAGAAGGCCACCCCCGCCGAACGCAAGGCGGCCGTCACCTTCGTGCAGTGGATGACCAGCGCGGAACGCGCCGCCCAGTGGGGCATCGACACCGGCTACGTGGCCGTACGCCCCGACGCCTGGGAAACCCCGGCCATGAAGGACTACGTGGCCACGTTCCCCGTGGCGGCCGTGGCCCGCGACCAGCTGGCCCACGCCGTGCCGGAACTGTCCACCCACGACAACCAGCGCGTGACCAAGGCGCTGGACGACGCCATCCAGGCCGCCGTGACCGGCTCCAAAAAGCCCGCCGACGCCCTGAAGGACGCCCAGAAGGAAGCGGAACGCATCCTGCGCCGCTACGGCAAGTAGGGGCGCACGCCGCGCCTGCCCCCCTGCTGCCCGACGGGCAGGCCGACTGACCGAAAGCCCCGGCCGGGACGGAGCCGCGTGTTCCGCCCCGGCCGGGGACATGGACCGCCACCCGGCCGTTCACCCTGCCGCGCGCCGTCCATCCTGCCCTCACAGTCCATTCCGCCCTCACTGTCTATTCCGGAGGTCCATCCGTGTTCCCAGCCTTCCGCAGCCCCGCCACCATGCGGAACATCCACGCCTGGCTCCTGCTACTGCCGGCCCTGGCGTTCATCGCCGCGTTCACCCACCTTCCGGCGGTGAACACCTTCATCCACAGCTTCTTCCTGGACGGCCGGGGCGGCGCGCCCGCGGAGTTCGTGGGGCTGGAACACTACCAGTACCTGCTGGAGGACGAGGTGTTCCGCAAGGCGCTGGTGAACAACCTGCTGTTCGCCTGCGGCACCATTCCGCTGTCCATCGGCCTGGCCATGACCATGGCCTTCCTGGTCAACGCCGGGCTGGCCGGGCAGTCGGTGCTGCGGCTGTGCTACTTCGTGCCCACGGTGCTGCCCATGATCGCGGTGGCCAACATCTGGCTGTTCTTCTACACGCCGGAATACGGCCTGCTGGAACAGATTCGCGGGGCGCTGGGCATGACCGGGGTGAACTGGCTGGGCAGCGAGTCCACGGCGCTGCCGTGCGTCATCGCCGTGGCGGTGTGGAAGGACGCGGGCTTCTTCATGATCTTCTACCTGGCGGCGTTGCAGCAGATACCCCCTTCGCTGGCCGAGGCGGCCATGCTGGAGGGGGCGTCGCGCCTGTACTACTACCGCCGGGTGGTCATACCGCTCCTGATGCCCACCACCCTGTTCGTGCTGGTAAACGCCACCATCAACGCCTTCCGCATGGTGGACCACCTGTTCGTGCTCACCCAGGGCGGCCCCAACAACGCCAGTTCGCTGCTGCTCTACTACATCTACGAAGTCAGCTTCAAATTCTGGGATACCGGCTACGGGGCAACGCTGACCATGGTGCTGCTCGGCTTCCTGGCCCTGGCCTCCATCGGCCAGTTCGGCTTTCTCGAACGCAAGGTGCACTACAGATGAGCCAGACCAACATCTACGACAGCCGGGGCCTGGCCCGCGTGCTGGACACCGCCGCCGCGTGGACCCTGGCCCTGCTGTGGGCGCTGCCGCTGCTGTACGCCGTGTGGACGGCCTTTCACCCTTCGGAATTTTCCACCCGGTTCAGCCTTACCGCGCCGCTGACGCTGGATAATTTCCGCATGGCGTGGAACGCGGCCCCCTTCGCCCGCTACCTGGTCAACACCGTGCTGCTGGTGACCATGGTGCTGGCCGGGCAACTGGTGCTGTGCACGCTGGCGGCCTACGCCTTCGCCAAGTACGACTTCCCCGGCAAGGGCATCCTGTTCGCGCTGGTGCTCATGCAGCTCATGATCATGCCCGACGTGCTGGTGGTGGAGAACTACCGCACCATGTCGGCCATCGGGGTGCTGGATTCCACGCTGGCCATCGGCCTGCCGTACATGGCGTCGGCCTTCGGCATCTTTCTGCTGCGCCAGACCTTCAAGAGCATCCCGAAGGAACTGGACGAGGCCGCCGCCGTGGAAGGGGCCAGCACCCTGCAAATCCTCTGGAAGGTGTACGTGCCGCTGGGCAAGCCGGTGTACCTGGCCTACGCGCTGGTTTCCATCAGCTACCACTGGAACAACTTCCTGTGGCCGCTCATCGTCACCAACACCACCAATTCCCGGCCGCTCACCGTGGGCCTGCAGGTGTTCTCGTCCACCGAACAGGGGGTGGACTGGTCGATCATCACGGCGGCCACCCTGATGACCTCCGGCCCGCTGCTGATCGGCTTTCTGCTGTTCCAGCGGCAGTTCGTGCAGTCGTTCATGCGGGCGGGCATCAAGTAGGACCGGAAACAAGAGATCGGGACAGCCATGCCGCACCTAGAAATCATTCCGCCGCACCAACTGTCCCGGCTGGCCCGCCATCAGGGAGAACCCGCCCTGGCCGCCATCCGCCGCGAATTCGTGCCCGCCGTGACCAACCCGGTGTGGCGCGGCCTGGTGGAAGAGTTCATGGAACTGGAAGAACCGCTGACGCCCTATGCCCACCCCCGGCATGAGGCGTGGCGCTTTGCCGCGTCGCCCGGATCGGGCGCGCACCACGGGCACATTGGCGGGCTGGCCCTGCACGTGTTGCAGGACCTGCGCAACGCCCGCGCCCTGGGCGACGCGCACGAGGCGCGCGGCCTGCCGCTGGACCGCAGCCTGCTCTACGCCGCCATCCTGCTGCACGACTGCCTGAAGCGCTTCGTGTACGCCTTCGACGCGAACTACACCCTGCACAAGTCCGAGGACCCGTTCATCGCCCGCAACGAGGACCACCACTCGTGGGTGCTGCGCGAACTGGCCGCGCGCGGGGCGGACGAAGAGATCATACTCGCCACCGCCGCCATGCACGGGCTGGACGACGTGAGCCTTGCCGAGGGCGTGAAGCCGCTGGCCGTGGTCAACCATTACCTGGACATCGGCCTGACCGGCCTCACCATGCGGGCCGAGGACGTGCGGGCCGAGCACGCCATCGGCTTCCTGGCCGACTCGGACTGGCCCTGGAGCGGCCGCGCCCAGCAGCGCACCCGCGAACTGGCCGGGGCCATGGCCCCGCACTGCGGCGTGCCCGCCGGGTACATGCACCTGTATCTTGGCTCGCGCTTCAGCTTCGAGCACGTCGACGGACTGCTGTTGCAAATGGGCAGGGAACTGGCCATGGCGCGGCTGCTGGAGAGCATGGAAACGGAGCGGTAGGAAAAGGCGGCCTTGTCCCAAAGCGGCCTCCACGCAAGGCAGGAACATGAAAAACGCGATGTCGCGCCAGCATCGCGTTGCAAAACGAAACCCTCGGCCACGCTCCCCTTCCGGCCGGTCAGAACATCCGCGCGAGAGCGGACAGGATGTCGCCGGGCCAGGGCCAGTCGCCCCGCAGGGAATGGTAATACAGCGCGCTGAGAAGCAGCATGACCAGCGCGAACAGAAAGCCGGTCACGGCAGGCTGTCTCTGGCGGTCTTGGAGGAGAAGGGGACGAAGGCTGGCTTCCGTGGGCGGGCCGGGGCGTGGGGCCGGTTCGGCCGATGCGGCCGTTTCGACCGGCTCAGCCGATGCGGCCGGTGCACGAGTGTGGGCGGCGGCGGCAGGGGCGCCAGTGGATGCGGCGAGGGGCGCGTCGACGGGGGGAGTGACGACGACACAGGGTTGCGCCGGGACGGACCATACCCTGGATGTGGAGCGGGTGAACACTTCCGGCGAACCGTTGCGGCTGAGGTAGGCGCGGGTGCTCTGGCCAAGCCCCAGGTCCCTGGCGGCCTCGTGCAGGTCTTGCGGCTTCACGCGTCGCCCCGCGCGCCCGGCTGCATGGGAAAGCGCCCTGTCGCAAAGGTTGTTCACGACACGGGGCGTCCCGTGCGCGGCTTCTGCCGTCATTTCCAGGGCCTGCGGGGTGAAAAGGTCCGGCGGGCCTCCGGCGGCCGTGATCCGGTGCGTCACGTACCCGGCCACCTGCTCGGGGGTCATGGGCGCAAGTTTCAGCCAGGCGGCCACCCGCTGCGCAAGCGCGACCCTGTCGGGAGCTTCCAGCAAGCCGGGCAGTTCTTCCTGCCCGACGAGAAATATCTGCAACAGCTTGCCCGTTGCGTCTTCAAGGTTGCACAGGATGCGCACGCCTTCGAGAAAATCCGGCGTGGCGAGGTGCGCCTCGTCGATGAGCAGCAGCGCCTTGCGTCCCTTGGCCCGCAGGTCGGCGCAACGTTCGCGCACGGCGTGCAGCAGCGCGGCGGAACCTGCCCCGGAGGAAAGCGCCCCCCCGGTTTCCCGTGCCACGTAAGCGAACAGTTCCATGCTTTCCGCCGGAGGCATGAGCAGCCAGGCGCGCACGTCCTGCGGGCCAAGGTCGGAAACGAGCATGTGCGTGAGCGTGGTCTTGCCTGCGCCTATGGGCCCGGAAATGACCATCAGCCCCCTGCCCAGGGCGACCGATTCGCGCATGAAGGCCAGTGTTCGTGCGTACTGGCCGGATTCGAAGAAAAAATCGGCGTTGGGCACGTTTTCGAACGGACGGCGATCAAGACCGAAGTGAGCCAGATACATACGCGACCTCGCCTCGTCATTGCGCAAGCATGATGTCCACGCGGCGGTTCAGCGCCCGCTGGCGCTCCCCGTCATTGGGGGCTATGGGGCGGCTTTCCCCCAGCCCCGAGACCAGGATGCGGTCCGCCGGCACGCCCATGTCCGCCAGCCGGGCCGCCACGATGCGCGCCCGGTAGACGGACAACTCCTGGTTGTTCCGGAAATTGGTCTGCCCCCTCGGGTCGATGGTGCGGCTGTCGGTGTGGCCCTGCACCAGCACCTGACCATGGGACCGCCGGATGGCGGGCAGGCTGGCCTCGATCAGCGGAAAACAGGCGGGGTCGAGCCCTTCTTCCTCGGTCAGCGAGATGCATTCGCCGCCGATACGGACGAGAAGCAGCGGTTCGGGGGCCGTGCTCGCGGAAAGGGACGCCGGAGCGTCGGAAGCGCGCGGCCCGTCCGGCATGGCGGGGGCGGCGAGCGCCGCTGCCTCCGCCGGTGGATCGGCGGCGGGCCGGTTGCCGCCGGAATCCGGCACGGCTTCCGCCATCGGGGCGGCGGATGCGCCCCCGGCGCGAGAGGGGGAGGCATCTCCGGGCGGAGCGGGGAGAACGGCAGGCCGGGCGTCCGTTGCGGGTGGGGCCGGTCTGGCCTCGATCCGGGCGGGCGGCGAATCGGCCGGTTGCACGTGCGCGGCCAGAAAGACCGCCACGGCGCACGTTGCCATCAAGATGGCGGCTCCGTGCAGGAATCCGGATGTGAGTCCGCTTCTGGTCATGGGCAGGGCTCCTGCCGGTTTGCGGTGACGCCCGCCTGCGCCAAGGCAGGGACGGGGTCATGCGCATGGCCGTTGTTGCCGGACATTCTGCGTGAAAGATATCCGGCATGCAATGAGTATCGGCTTGAGCCCGCCAGTTCTCTTGACGCCGGTGCGGCAGGCTGTGGTATTTTATCCGGCACGAGGCAATATCCTCTCTCATCCTTGCAATGCGGGGTGCCGCCATGTCTTCCCGCCTGTCTGTATTGGCCCTGACGGTCCGGCCCGAGGAGGCTCCCGATACAAGATACAGGATTCTCCAGTATGTCGAGCCCTTGCGGGCAGAAGGCATCGACGTCCTTCACCGCAGCCTGCTCTCCCCCCGGACATGGCGGGCTCAGGTGGACGGCGGCGACGCCGTCCGTCTGGCGGCCGGGTTCGCTGCGGGCTACGCGCGGCGGCTGCGGGATATCCTGGCGCTTGCCCGCTCGTGCGATGTGGTGTGGATAGGGCGCGAACTCTGCCCGCTTGGCCCGCCGCTGCTGGAACGCCTGCTGTTTTCCGTAAATCCCCGCGTGGTGCTGGATATCGACGATGCCGTCTTTCTGCATGACGGGACATGCAAGGGCATCCTGCACCATCGGGGACGCGATTTCGGAAAGTTTTTCCGGCTTGCGCCCCGCTATTCCGCCGTGGTGTGCGGGAACCGGTTCCTGTCCGGCCACTTTTCCGCGTACACCCCGAACGTCTTCGTCATCCCCACCGTGGTGCCCATGTCCCGTTTCGGGCCGCTGGCCCCGCAACCCGCGCCGCGCCCCAGGATAGGCTGGATAGGCACGCCCTACAGCGGAGCGCATCTGGAGTTGCTTGCCGAAGCCATGCCCGTGCTTGCGCGCCGCCATGATTTCGAGTTGCGCGTCGTCGGCCTTGGCCGCCCGCTGGCATGGCCGGGGGTGCGCGTCGTGGATGTGGCGTGGTCGTTGCGGGAGGAACTGGATTTCTTCCGCACCTTCGACATCGGCGTCATGCCGCTGCGTGATTCCCCCTTCTCCAGGGGCAAATGCGCCTTCAAGCTCATCCAGTACATGGCCGCGGGGCTGCCGGTGGTGGCATCGCCGGTGGGCGCGAACCTGGACGTGGTCATCGATGAAAAGAACGGGTTCTTCGCCGACTCGGCCAGGGAATGGACCGACCGCCTGGACCGCCTGCTGTCCGACGCGGAACTGCGGCGAAGCATGGGAGAAAACGCCCGGGAGACCGTGCGCGCGGCCTTCAGCCTGGAAGCGCATGTTCCCGGTTACGCCGGAATACTTCGGAGGGCACACCGCCATGCCTGACCTCGCCCGCCTGTTCCGTGTCCTGTGCTTCGTCCTGCTGCTGCCTGCCTGCGCGCACGCGGCGCAGGAACAGGTCCCGCCATTCCATTTCGGCGTCAACGGCGACAACTGGAAGGGCGAGATACGCCGTCCCGGCTACGCCGCCGCGCTGAAGGCGCTGGGTGTCGACTTCGTGGTCTGGCACGTTTCGCCGGAAGAAATGGAACAACCCGGACGGCTGGACGAACTGGTGCGCTTCTTCCGGTCCAACGGGCTGCGCTACCTGTTCAACACCGAGCTGGTGAACTATGTGCCCGGCGTTCCCTTCTTCCGGAATCCGGACGGCACCTACCGCTGGGACATCAAGCCCGCGATCATGGAAAGGCTGCGCGCCGACCCGCTGTTCATGGGGCAGGTCTACGACGAGCCGATGCTGATGCAGTCCTTGAACGGCGCAACGGTCAACGGCCGCACCGTGCCGCCATACTTCGTCGATTCACGCGGAATGTCGCCGCTTGCCGCCTACGAGGCCGTTGTCGGCAAAATACGCGAACTGTCTGCCTACCAGGCCGGATACGGCAAGCTGGCGGTGTTCGAAATGGTGTTTCCGGACTACGCCCACGCGGCAGCCCGGGGAGGGGCCATCCTTGCCCCGAAGTTCCTGAAGGAGACCAGCAACGACCTGATGTACTTCGTTTACGCAGGGGCGGCCCGGCAGTACCGCCAGGAATTGCTGTTCGCCTGCGTGGACCTGTGGTTTCTCGACAAGTTTCCCGAAAACGGAACATGGAGTCCGGGCCACCATACCCCTCGGGAACTGCGCGAAGCGCTGGAGTACGCCTACAGGATGGGCGTCGATTACGCATATGTGGAACACGTGAAGGCGCTGGCGAACACGGAAACCGGCGAACTTACGGAGTACGGCCGGGCCGTGCGCGACTTCAACGCCGGAAAGGCCAGGCTGGCGCGCGTATCGTGGCGGGACTGGACGCCGGAGCTGGTGGTCCGCCGTTTTCCCGACGGCTACTGGGGGCAGGAGTACTCCACGTTCATTCCGGACCATCCTTACGGCTCGTGGCAGCCCAAGCCCGCATGGATGCGGAATGCCGCCGGGCAGTGGCTGAGGCTGCTTTCCCGCCTGAGCGCGGGAGCGTTGCCGGTTGACGCCAACAACTGGAACGCGCTGAAAAGCCCCGCCTTCGCGGGGCGGCCGTACAAGGGGATGGTGGGGTTGCCGCCCATGCTGGTGCTGGACCATACGGCTCCGCTGCCTGCCGCGGCGGAGGGCGGGCCCGAGGTCGTGGACCTTGCCGCGGACATGCCCCGCTAAGGATGGGGAGGCCATTTCCCGCGCGCCACGCGGATGAAGCCCCTGGCCTTGGCGGCGCGCGCGGGGTTGGGCTCCGCGATGTCGAGGGCGAGAAGCGCCGCCGCCTTGGCCAGCGCTTCGCACCTGTTCAGCAGGCGGATGCCTGCCCGCCCCCACGGCCCGGCGTGCTTGTCGAAATAGCGGGTGCGGCTTTCACGCAGGATGGCGGTGGTGAACTCCAGCGCCCCCGCGCTTTCGCAGGACGCCCCGCCCGCGTGCCGCACCCTGGCGGCGGGCTCGAACCACACCTGCCCGCCTGATTGCAGCACCCGGCGACAGTAGTCCACTTCTTCGAAATAGATGTAGAACCGCTCGTCGAAGCCGCCCCTTTGCCTGTAATCGTCGGCCCGCACGGCAAAGCATGCCCCGATGACCTGGTCCACGGGCCGGGCCGTGGCGTGATCGAAATGCAGCATGCGGTATCCGCCCACAAGACGGTCCAGCCCCGTGGCGTCGAGAAAGATGCGCCAGAGCGTGGGCAGCCTGCGGCATGTGGGCACGACGCTTCCGTCCGGGGCCAGTATCTGCGGACCCGCGACCGCTATGTCCGCATGCCCGTCCAGCCGGGCCGCCAGCGCGTCCAGGGCGCCCGGCAGGACGCATGCGTCCGGGTTCAGGAAGACCAGGATGCGCCCGCCCGCCACGGATGCGCCGAGGTTGCAGCCCCGGGCGAAGCCGGGGTTGTCGGGCCTGCGGATCGTCAGCACGCGCCGCAGCGGATGGGCGCGCGCGTATTCCCGAAGCGCCTCCCATGTGCCCTCGTCCGGAGAATTGTCCACCACCACGGCCTCGCAACGCCCCGTCGCGGCGGAATCCGCGAACAGCGAATCGAGGCACGCGGCGATGGCGTCTTCGCTGCGGTAGGCCACGATCACCACGCTGTACGCGGGGGCGGGCCGGTGTCCGGCCGTGCTAGCGGATTCCTGGTGCAAACCTGATCTCCTGCAGGGGTTCGGACATCTCGCGCGCGAGTTCCTCGTCGTAGGACCCCGTCTCGAACTTCCACGGACGCCCGGAGGCGCTGCCGGACAGCGCCCTGATGGGCATGAGCATGCCCGCCAGATGGCTGCCGCCGTCCTTCAGGTCGAGCCGGATGACGTAGCTCACCATGCCCGCGCGCTGACTGGCCACGCCTTGGAACCTTACCGCGCGCACCTGGCGGAAGTCGAAGGAGACGTACTTCCGCTGTTCCCCCAGCATCATGACGAAGCGCTCCTGCCCGACGAAGTCGTTCCGGTAGTGCACGCGCAGGTTGGTGACGTAGACGGGGCGCGGCGAGTTCCGGAAGGTGATCCAGGCGTCCATGGCCGCCGCATCGCCCACGGCGGCCATTGCCATGGCGACGCCCAGCATCAGGAGGGCGGCGAGCCGCGCGAGATGGGTCCGGAAACCATGGACGTGCCGCCGCGTCATGCGCTTCCCCCTTTCCGCCGCTGCTCGAGGGTGTAGTCCAGCGCGCCGCGCAGGAACGCCTCGCGGCAGCGCAGCCGCAGGCGCAGTTCGAACCCCGCGCATGCATCCATTCCGAGTCCCATCAGACCGGCCAGCACGCCCGCCTGCAACAGGTCAAACAGGGAAAATGCCCGCATTCCCGCCGCCACGGCGATTTCCGGGTAGGACGAGGCCAGGATCTGGCTTGCGTAGCCCACCTTGCGCTCGCGCGCCACCAGCTGCGTTTCGTCGATGGGGTGGTAATGCAGGGCGTGGGCGGCGGCGTTGAAGAGCAGCCTGGCTCCGGCGCGGTGCAGCCTGTAGGCCAGGGCGGTGTCCTCGAACGCGTAGCGCCTGGCCGCGAACGCATCGTCGAAGCGCACGGAGCGCAACACGTCCGCCCGCACGCAAAGATTGGCGGTATAGACGTGCAGGAAGCTGACGGGCCGGCCATGCGCGTAGCCTTCCTGCACGAACTGCATGCCATGGCGGTCCATGAACCGCAGGACCGGCGAACCCGCAAGTTCCGGATGCCATTCCAGCCGCCCCTGCGAAACGTCGGCCCCCGCGTCCAGCAGGGCGACATGCGCATCCAGCAGGCCGGGGCTGGCGAATACGTCGTCGTCAAGAAACAGGAACACGTCGCCCCCGGCCTGGGCCATTCCCGCGTTGCGCGCCCTGCCCGGCCCTTGGTTCTCCTGCCGCAGCGGGCGCAGGACGGGAAAGGATTCGGCATGCCGGGCGATGACCTGCGGCGTGGAATCGGCCGAGCCGTCGTCCACCACGATCACCTCGCAGCCTTCGATGCCCTTCACGTCCCGCAGCGCGCGCAGGCAGCGGTCCAGAACGGGCGCGCGGTCGCAGGTGGGAATGATGACGCTAATCATGGCCCAGGCTCCAGCGCACGTAATCGAGAAAGTCCGGGTCGCGCCGACGCAGGTAGCGCAGTCCGTAGATGGCGGCGATCATGCCGCGCCAAGCCAGGGCGTACGCCCTGCCGTGGTGTTTGCGGAAGTAGTACTCCTCGCTTTCAAGGTACTGCCGGACCAGTCTGCCCATGCTGCCGAAAAAACGGATGGTGCTGTGCCGGGCGGAATGGGTGATGCGGCAACTGTGCACGTAAGTCACGGCATGGCCCGCCTGCCAGACGCGCCTGCACAGGTCCACTTCCTCGCAATAAAGAAAGAACTTCTCGTCGAAGCCGCCCACGGCGTGGAACACATCCGCCCGAAAGAGCATGCACGCCCCCAGCAGGCAGTCCACGTCGCGGGTGGAGGCGTGGTCCCAGTAGGAATAGTAGGGACGGCCGGTCAGCCTGTTGCCGGGCAGGCGGAACGTGAGCGTGGAATGCTCCAGGAGGTCGTTGCCGATGCTGAGGAAGGAACGCGCGGCCCCGTAGTGCACCCGGCCATCCGGCTCCAGCACCATGGGGCCGCAGGCCCCGGTGGCGGGGGTTGCGTCCAGGAAGCGGGAAAGCCCGGAGAGCACGTCGTCGTGCAGCCGGGTATCCGGGTTCAGGAACAGCAGGTGCCGCCCGCGCGCCCTGCTTGCGCCCAGGTTGCACCCTGCCCCGAACCCCGCGTTGCGCGTGTTGCGCACAAGCAGGTCCACCCTGCCCTCCAGCACGCCGGGGTCTTCGGCCGAGGCATTGTCCACCGCGATGATTTCGTACTCCAGCCCGGCGGCGTGCCGACGCACGGTGGCAACGGAGGCCAGTATCTCGTCCGCGCAATTCCAGTTCACGTAGATGACGGATACGTCCATCAGCGCCGCCTCCCATCCTTGCGCATGGCGTCGGCGCACAAGGTCTCGTACACGTCCGACGTGGAACGCAGCATGCCCGGCAGGCTGAAATCGCGGGCGACCATGTCGCGCCCGGCCATGCCGAACCGGTGGCGCAGCGCGGGCCTGTCCAGCAGCGTGGCCAGGCTCCGGGTCATGGCCTCGTCATCCCCGGGCGGGACCAGAAAACCCGTCTCGCCGTGGCGGATGCAGTCGCGCACCCCCTGCACGTCGCTGCCTATCAGCGGCCTGGCGTGCGCCGCGGCCTCCAGCGCCACGTAGGGGCATCCCTCCACCCTGGAGGGCAGCACCACGATGTCGGCGGCGGCCATCAGGCGGTCCATGTCCTCCCGCCAGCCGAGAAACATGACCTTTCCGGCAAGCCGGGGACCGGCCGCGAGCCGTTCGAGGAGTTCGCGCTCTTCGCCGGTACCGGCCAGCAGCACCCGCACTTCCGGGCCTGTTCCGTTCAGCCCGGCCACGCCCCTCAGCAGCGCCTGCACGTCCTTCTGCGGCTCGAAGCGGGACGGGCAGAGGATCAGCCGCAGTCCTTCCCCGAAGGCACCCGCGAGGCCCAGTTCGCGCAGGATGGCGTGGCGCGCGCCGTCGTCGGGCAGCGGCGGAAGCGCCACGCCGTTGTTGATCTGCCGGATGCGCTCCGTGCCCATGTCGCGGCGCAGGGCCGCGCATTCGGAGGCCGAAACGGCGATCATGCTGTCGCACAGGGGCAGCAGCGCCTTTTCCGCCATCAGGCAGGCACGCCGTTTGATGCCCTTGAAGCATTGGTAGAACATCAGGTGCGGCGTGTAGACCACGCGCATGGCCGGGGCGAACAGGCGGGCGATGCGCCCCACCGCGCCCCCCATGGTCGAGTGGCAGTGCAGCACGTCGGGCTTCAGTTCGCGCAGCAGGGGAATGAGCCGGGCAATGGCGCGGGCCACCATGTCCGGCGTGGGGCGGCGCGGCAGTTCAAGGGTCAGGAACGGCAGGCCCAGGGCGTTGAAGGCGCGCTGGTAGGCGCCGCCCCCTTCGTCCAGTTGCGGATCGGCCGTCTTGTCCGGAAAGATGCCCACGACCTCGTACCTGTCGCGGTCCAGCCCGGCAGCCAGGTCCAGCACGTGGCGCTTCACCCCGCCGAGCGAGTTGGTGAGCAGCAGGATCCTCAGGCGCTTCATGGGGTCGCGCCTCCCTGGGGCAGGCGCGCGGGCGCGGCGGGGGGCGCGGGGGTGCCCTGCCCGGGGCCGGACGCTGATGCGCCCTGCTCCGCGAGGGCAAGGGCCATGGCGGCGAGGATGAAAAACAACCGCGTGACCTTGGTGAAGAAGTGCAAGTCCGCCAGCAGTCCGGCCGTCACGTATATGGCCATGCTCGCAAGCGCCATCTGCACGAACCGCGCGTCGCATGCCCGTCCGCCCAGGACCAGCCGCCGCATTCCCGTCCGGACCCGCCAGACAAGGTAGCCGAGCAGCCAGAGAAGCCCGGCCAGCCCCACCAGCCCCTGCTCGGCCGCCGTGGTGAGGAAGATGTTGTCCGCGACCTTGATGGTCTGCACTTCGGACCGGATATCCATGGGAACCGCGCCCATGTGCTCCGTGTAGACGTTCTTGAAATTCATGTAGCCTATGCCGGCGGGCATGTTGTCCGCAAATATCCGGAAGGCGACGCCCCAGTAGAAGAACCGCATCACGAGGTTTCGTGGCGCGAGGACGCGGTCGAAGAACGGATGTCCCTCGAACATCGCGCTGGCCGCCGCCAGCAGGGACAGCCCCACGAGGCACAGGGGCACGGCCCAGCGGCGCAGGCGGGGGTGGGCCAGCGCGACCACCGCCATGGCGAACCATACCCCACGGGTGAAGTTGACCACCAGAAACGCGAGCGGAAGCAGCAGGAGCGCGGCGGCGGCAACGCGGTTTCGCATGTCCTTCGCGCACAGGTAGACGAAGGGCACGCACATGGCCACGAATGTCCCGGCCTCCGACGGGTGGAAGAAGATCACGTACGGCCGGTAGAAGGCGTTCAGGCGCTGGAGCAGCCGGGGCGAGATGAACAGTTGCTTGTAATCGGGCAGGTTCTTCGCGGCGTACTCGATGAGCGGGTTGTACTTGAACGCGAACTCCACCAGTCCCCCCGCGGCGAGCAGCACCCCGACAAGCGCGAGGACGCGCGTGAAAAGGACGGCCCGTTCGCTGTCCGTTTCGAGCAGGAACACGAGATAGAGCAGGTAGCCGAGGACGACGGTTTCAAGAAACGTCCGCAGGGCCACGTAGGTGGCGGCGTTCAGCAGAAAGCCGAAGGCCAGCAGAAGGATGGCCGCCAGCGGCGCGAACAGCAGGCCGGGGGATGGCGCGGCGGTGCGCGCCCTTCCCGTCACCGCCCGAAGCAGCACCGAGGGCAGGATCAGTGCGAACAGCACCTCTTCCGCCGAGATGAAAGGGAATATCCCCCGGGCCCCCACGTCGAGGCCGAAAAAAAATGGAGAAAGGCCAAGGAGGAGCAGTTGCAGGCACAGCGCCGGCGTGGGGGCAAGACCGGCCAGCAGCGCCCCTGCCAGCCCCGCCATGGCCAGCGCCGAGATCAGCAGGCCGGTTTCGGCCATGCCGAGGACGAGAAGCGCCACGGGCACGGCCATGGCCAGCGGTATGCCGACCATGCGCGAGAAGCGGGGCGTGAGGTGCGCGAGGCTTCTTCTCATCGGGGTGCACCTGCCTCGGTGGCGGGTTCGGCGGGCGCCCACAGCACGTCGCGCAGCCCGGCCGTGAAAAGGACGAGGCTGACGCATTCGCAGACGAACGTGGCGATGGCCGCGCCGGTGATGGAGTAGAAGGGGATGAGCAGGAGGTTCAGCGCCACGTTCAAGGTCATCATCGCAAAGGCCAGGCGGACAAGCATGCCGATCCGGCCCATGGCGATGGCTATGTTCGCGAACATGGACGCGATGTAGACGAGCGGACAGGCGGCCATGAGCCAGACAAGCACCGTGGCGGCCTGCCCGTATGCGGTGCCGAACAGCCCCAGGATTTCCGCGCGAAACGCGATGACGCCGAGGCTCGCGGGCACCATGACCACAAGGCCGGAGAGGATGATGACGGTGAACGGGGCGCCGCGCCCGCGGCGGGCCAGCATGGGGAAGACGGCGGCAAGGTAGCCGGTGAAGACGGCGGCCATGACATCCAGGACACGGTAGGCCACATGATAGAGGCCCGTATCGCTGAAGGTGGTCATGCGCGCCAGCAGGAACACGTCGATCCGGAAGTAGATGCCGGCCATGACCTCGACGGCCAGCAGCCGGGCGGCTTCGGACAGCAGTTGCCGCATGGCCGGAGGGCATGCGCGGATGTGGCCGGGCAGCGCCCGGAGCAGCCGGGCGAGTTCATTGCCGTGTTCGCCCGTCATGCACAGCAGCGCGCACAGGCGGACGATGCCCGTGGCGGGCAGCAACAGCAGCAGGACCGGGAACCCGTACCAGCCGAGCCATGCCCCGAGCAGAATGAGGAACTGCGTCCCCCGTTCGGCCAGTTGGGCAAGGGCAGGCTCCATCATGCGCTCTCGGGCCATGTACAGGCTTTCCACAAGCCGGGCCATGGCCACCGGGACCGCGCCGGACATGTAGACGACGACCTGCGGGCGGATTCCGCCAAATTCCGGGTACATGGCGAACAGCAGGACGGTGATCGCGCCCGCGCCCAGCACCGAAGCGCACAATTTCAGGAGCAGGGCGGCGGAGACAAGCCCGGCCGGGTCCTCTGCCCCGCGGGCAAGGTCGCGCACCAGTATCTTGTCCAGGCTCAGGTTGCCCGCCAGCTCGGCGAAGATCATGCCGGTCACGAGCACGGCATACGTGCCGACGTCCGCGCTGGAGTACGCGCGCGCAAGCAGGATGAACCCGCCGTACCCGATGATTCGCGCGATCAGGTTCGCCGCCGTCAGCCACGCCGTGTTGGCGAGCAGGCGGACGGAAGACGCCGGGGCAGGCCGGGGCGTATCGCCCCCGGCCGCGCTGTTGGCTTGCGCGTTCATGCATCCTCGCCGCTGCGCAGCATTTTCAGGTCGGCCTCGCTCAGGCGGGCGAAGGAAGAAGGAGAGTCCCACACCCAACTGACGTTCTCGCGGATGACCCTGGCGGGCGCGCCCACCGCGAGGCAGCGCGGAGGTATTTCGCGCAGGACTATGGAACGGGCTCCCACCACGGAATGGTCGCCCACCACCGCCCCCTTCATCACCAGCACCTGAAGCCCCATCCACACGTTGCGGCCGATGCGGATGTCCGCTCCGCGATTCAGCGGCGCCCCCGTGTCCAGGTCCACGATGGCGTGCGAGTCGGTGGTGCGCATGTCCAGCCCCTCGGCAAGGCCGCAATCGTCGCCGATGAAGATGGATGTGCCCGTCTCCGCGGCGGAGAGCTTGCCCCCGTTCATCCTGACCCGCTGGCCGATGTAGATGCCGCAGTCCTGCATTTCGAAGTGGAAATTTTCGTCCACGGCCCAGGTGTCGCGGCCGATATGCAACTGGTGGCCCGTACCGCGCATGCGGATGGACACGGTCTTGAGAAAGCAGCCCGCTTCGATGTTGATTTCGTTGTCCGAGCCTTCGATGTCGATCTCGACATCGCGCAGCGCCGCAAGCTGCATCCGGATGCGGTTGCGGGGACCCTTTATCCTGGTGCGCACCCCCAACATGTTCAGGCAACGCCGGCATATGCGGTAGAGAGGTTTGGGCAGCATGGCGGACAGTCGGCCCATGGCGTTCTCCTGATCTGCCTGTCCGGGCGGCCGGAACGACGGCCCGGGCGGGGCTGGCCTTACGCGGGCGAAACCCAGCCGCCGCGTTCGGGGTCATATGTCCGGACCACGCGGGCGGGGTTGCCGACGGCAAAGCTGAAGTCCGGAATCACCCCGCGCACCACGGAGTTCGGCCCGATATAGACGTGGCGGCCGATCTGCGTGCCGGGGGCGATGACGGTGTTCGCGGCAATGTAGGAGTCCGGTCCGATGGTCACGGGTTTCGGCTCGCTGAGGGGGCCGTACAGTATGGGCTGGTCGCAGTAGGTATAGTCGTGGAAGTGGTCCGTGACGATGCAGTTCAGCCCGATGGCTGCGTTTTCTCCGATGTGCATGGTGGACGCCACGGAGATTTTCACGTTTGCGCCAATGATCGCGCCATCGCCAAGTTCGAGGTACGGCGTGTAGGTACGGTCGAACCATGATTCCACCATGGTGATCCACGCCTGCCCCATGATACGGCAACGTTCTCCCATGGCCATGTACTGCGGAAAATCAACGCGGACGGGAAAGAAGATTATGGTTCCTTTTCCCATGCGCTTGAAGGAAGAACGCAGAAGCAGCGTGTAGAGTTTTGCCATCCGCATCGATGTCTTGTGCTGGATCGCAAAGATGTCCATTATACCGCCCCGTATATCTGCCGTGGAATGTGGAAGATGCGCTTGTTGAGCAGCAGGCCGATATTCTCGAAACCATAGCCTGTCAGCACGTCGATGCAGTAGGCGATGGAGTGGCGGTTGGTCCGTTCCGCCTCGACCACGTACACGATCTGGTCCACATGGCGCCGGAGAAGCACGAGGTCGGGAAAGCTGTTGACCGGAGGCGCGGTGACGAACACCTGGTCGAACTCCCGCGTGAGTTCCTTGAGGATGTCGAAACGGAGTTCGTCGGCCATGTTGCCCGGGTGGTACTGGAATAGTGTCACCCCGTCGGCCACGATGTGGTTGAAGCTCGTTCCCGCAGGGGGCGTGGCAAGGCTTGCCGTCACCGGAGCGGGAGAGAAGTTCGCGAAGGCCACCTTCTTGCGGGGATAGGCGGCGGCGAAGCGGGCAAGGTTGACCCCGACGGTGCGCGCTCCTTCGGACGGCTGCGAACTGGCGACCAGGACCACCTTGTCCTTTCCGGCGTGCGCGATGTTGAGATAGATGCGCTGGAATTCACGCAGGAGATCCGCAGGAAAGGGCAGCGAAGGAGAGATGGCGGGCTCTCCGGCGGCGGTGACGCGGCGCGGCAGCACGCCCAGCACGCCCAGCTTCAGGGCGCGGGCGGCCTGCTCCGGCGTGGTGAACGTGCTGTCGGTGAGGTGAAGCGCGATGATCAGGGCGCAGTTGCCGAAGACGAGCAGGAGCAGCGACAACGCCATCGTCTTCTTCAGGTTCGGCTTGGCGGGGGACCGCGCCAGCGACGGCTGCTCGATCACCGAAATGTTGGTGATGTCGCTTTGCGCCGCGCTGTTGCGGATCATGCTGGCCGTGTATTCCTTGTGGTATTTCTCGTAGGTGGCCTCCGCAAGGTCGGCGTCCTTGCGCAACACGTCGTATTCCTGCGCGTCGCCGGAGGTCCGGGCTATCTCGGCGGCGATGTCGCCCAGCCGTTGCTGCAGTTCGGCGATCCTTGCTGCCTGCCCGCTGGTTTCGGCGGACAGGGTGAGCAGGGTCTGGTTGAGAGAGGCGTAGGTGTCGCTCAGCCGGCGGTCGCGGGTGTCGGTGACGCTTTCCGGTTCGCCGCCGATCATCTGCCTGAGCAGGGCAATTTCGCCATCGATGTCCCGGACGAGCCTTGAATTTTCCGTGTACCGCTCTCTCAGGCTCTGTCTTTCGATCAGGGCGTCGTTCAGCCTGCCCTGCAATTTGTTCAACTGCGTGTTGCGGGCGTCCACCACGCTGTATTCCTCGTATCGGGGAACGCTGCCCAGAATGCCTTCGAGGCGGTTTTTCTTCTTGAGGTTGTGTTCGTAGTCCGATGTCGCGTCAATGATGACCTGGCGAACCCTGTCATACTGCTGCAACAGCATGGCTACCTGGTTGTTGTCATAGATCTTGTGCTCGTTCACGAACTCGTGCAGGCGTCCGAGCGCCGCATCGTACCTGGCGCGGGAGTCGACGACATTTTTTTTCAGAAAATCGATTTCGTTGGTGTCCCGGTATGCGCTTATGTGATGCTTCTGGAACTCTTCGAGATAAATGGAAAGAACCTTCCTGGCTATTTCGGCGTCGGGAAAGGTGAAGGAGACTTGAAGCGTGTCGGAATCGAGAATCGTCTTTACGTCGATGTTGTCGGTTAGGAGCTTGGCTATGCCGTCCTTGTCTTCCGTAATGGCGTCCTGCCCTGAAAGCCTTGCCGCAACAGCCTGAACGACATCCGAGCTTTTCAGTATCTGGCTTTCGTTGTTGATTTCCTGCTCTCGCCTAGTGATGTATACGTTGTTTTCTCCGGACGTGATGGTGCCCACCTGCTCCTGACCAAGACGTACGAGCAGGTTCGCGGTCGAGGTGTAGTATTTTTTCGTTGCGAACGCATACACCAACGTTGCCGCAAGCACGAACACGCTGAAGATGATGGCTGGGCGTTGGTATCGGAAAACGATGTTGAGTATGTCACGAGTTGTGGTGGCCAAGGTGATCCTCGCTGTTGCTAGCGGTTCATGCCACTATGTTAGTTTGATGAATCTGAATTGAGATAGTACGTGAAGCCCCAGACGACGTTGGCCTGGGTGGGGATCATGTTGGTGATGTACTTCTTCACGAAATCGTTCGCCATGGTGATGCCGTTCTTGGGGACTATCAGTATGTCGCCCGGAGCCATGTAGACGCTCCTGTCCTTTCCCGCGACCAGGTCGGCGTCCAGCCTGTAGGCCGTGTACAGATCCTTCCGGGTCTGCCGCACCAGAATGACGTTGCCGAGGTCCGCCTCCGTGGTCAGGACGGAACTGGTGGCCAGCACCTGCGAGACGGTGGCGTTGCCCGGCAACGGCTTGGCTCCGCCCTGGGCCACTTCTCCGGTGACAAAGACCTGTGCGTTTACTGCCTTTTCAATGTTCACGGTTATTGCCGGGTCCACGAACTCCTGCGCGTAGATGGCGTGCAGTTCCTCCTGGAGCAGCTCCGGGCTTTTTCCCGCGACTGCAATGCCTTGATGAAGAGGAAGCGATATCTTGCCATCCGGTCTGACGGTCATGCTGTCGTTCAGTTCCGGATGGTAATAGAAGCGTATGTTCAGCGTATCGCCCGGCTCTATCGCCGTGGACTCCTGGGGAAACCTGGGTTGGCGGAAATCTGCTGGTACCGGCGCATATCCCTCGGGAGGCTTGCGCGTGCAGGCCGCGCCGATGCCGAGCAGCGCGGCGACAAGCGTGAGACAACCGGCCGTACGCCAGCGGTGGCGTGCGTCATGCAGCATTGATTTTTCCGGCATGGCGACTCCTTTCGCAGGTGCCTGCGATGGATCACTTGTTCGATTTCATGGTGCTCATGATGATCTTTTCACTGTCTGTGTACGTAAACATGGAATTTGCGTACATTGCGGCAACAAGCAGGACAAGAAGCGTCGAAAGAATGATGCCTATGCAGCGCGTGGAATGTGAACACACGCGGAAGTTCTGCATTTTTCTGTCGTTCGCGTTCATTTTCCATGCCCCTTGAAGATGACCACAGCGGTCTTGAGGATGATTTTCAGATCCGTCAGAAGGTTCCAGTTGTCGATATAGTAGAGATCGTGCTGCATCCACTCTATGAAACTCGCATCGTTGCGCCCGCCTATCTGCCAGTAGCAGGTGATGCCGGGCCGCACGCTGAACCGCCGCCGCAACCAGTCTTCTGAAAAATTCGAATAATCCCTGACGGAAAGCGGGCGCGGGCCAACCATGCTCATGTCGCCTCGAAGCACATTGTACAGTTGCGGAAACTCGTCGATGCTGTAGCGGCGCAGAAATGCTCCGATAGGCGTTATGCGCGGGTCGTTCGTTATCTTGAAGACAGCGCCGTCCATTTCGTTCCTGTCTTCAAGATCCTTCTGCAACCGCTCCGCATCGCGGCACATGGTGCGGAATTTGTACATCCGGAATATTCGCTTGTTGTACCCCACCCTGTCCTGGGCGAAAATGGCCGGGCCTGGCGAAGTGGCCTTGATGCATATGATGACGACAAGAAGCAACGGCGATACGGCGATGAGCAGGACAAGGGCGCATACGAAATCCAGGAGCCGCTTCACGGACATCCTCCAGTCTTCCAGCGGCGCGGTGTGCAGGATTATGGAGGGCATGCCGTGAATGCTTTTTGATGCTAGGGAACTTTTGTCCAAATTGAATATGTCCGCGATGTAATGAACAGTTATTCCTTGCGTTTCTGCGGTTCGTATTATGTGGTTTATCTTGTCGTAATGAGAACGTATCGGAAGGTTTATTATGACATCGTCGATCACATTGTTGCGAAATACTGATGCGCAGTTGTCGATACGGTCCAGGATGTTGATGTCTTCATGGCTGTGGTTCTCGTCATCTACAAAACCCACGACGTTCAACCCGGTGTGCTTGTTGTCCTTTATATAACGCGCAAATAACGTGGAACGCTTGTTTGACCCGAAGAATACGATGTTTCGCATGTTCTTGGGGTTGCTGCTCCAGCGCTTGGAATAGACATGTGCGGCAAGGGTGACGGACGAGCCGAGAATGGCCGCCGTAACGGCGTACAGCACGATGAAGGGATTGTCCGGCGTGTCGAACCGCGGAATGCCGTGCAACACGAGCAAGGCGGCGCAGTCCGCCGCGATAACGAGAAAATATCTCAATACGTGCGAAGCGATCCAATGCTCATGGACTTTGTCGGCCTCGTCGTACAGGTGCTCGAGCATCATCTTGTGTATGGCGAGCAGTATGCAGATCGTCAGGACAGGGCTGGACAGGGAAGGTGGAGGCTGGTCGCCGGGCAAGGGCTGGAAGTACTTCTGAAGATTGCCGACGGCCAGGCCGCTGGCCAGAAATGACGACACCGTGGTGATCGTGTCAGCTATCCGGATGGAACGTAGGCGGTGGGTGCCTCGAACCTTGGGCATGTATTCTTCCTCCCCCATCTCCGCCTATGCTCACGCCGGGCATTCCGTCGGCATTGGAATGGGCTGGAGCAGCATGAAAACGGCATGCGGCGCAGCAGAATACGAAATATTGAAAAAAACAGATTGAGAGCACATGCAATCAAGTCCGAACCGTCGCTGGATGCTCATGAATGCTTTGGCATTCCTGGCTCAAGAAAACTTGCATACGGATATTCGTTTTCTCCAATCCCCTTCCATTGCGACATCCCCCCGAAGCAACAACCCATCTGAAATCCAAGAGAAATTCCGTCAAGAGTATGACTGTCGCCTTCATGTTCCACGAGCGCCGCAGTTTCCTGATGCCGAACTGGAGCCGGACGGCTCGTCCAGGACGCCTCAGGCAATCATGCGGGAAAAGTTCCCGTTGAAGCATCGTACGCGCACGCGGCCGAAGACGGTGTGGCACCCTTGTTAATGCCCGTCATGATTTGCAATCATAAGGGTTTGAAACTACGCGTATTGCGAAAATATCAATCATAGCAACATCCTGGATCATGTTTGGTTTTTCTGAACAATATACAACCATTCGAATAATTGGGAAGTATTTTGATTCCCAATTATAAATATAATGATCCGGCATAATGATTTTCAACAGTTACCGTCGCCAAACCAAAACGACCACCATCAAGGAATAATCCGTCTATAACCCACGACAAAAAACGGATTAACGCAACATTGACGCCGCCCTACGAAAAAAATCCAGGCGCAATCGTAAAATTCCGGTCATTCTCCCAAGGGGTACGCGATAGCACCCACCTGACACAGCCGCGCCCGGCGCGGCTGTGTCAGGTGGGTGCTGATCAGGCAGCCTGCCGCCCTTCGCCGTCCTCTTCCGGCGGTCCTCGGGGAGGTCATCAAGGAAGGCGTGGCAGGATCACGAGAACGCTTGCCGACAAGGCGGAAATCGGGGCGGAGTGCCCGTGGCGGCCATCCAGTTCTCCATCGGGCTTGCCGCCGCCATCGGCGGCATAACCTTCGACACCACGGGGATCGGCGGCATCTTCGTCGCGGCCGCGGCCATCCAGATTCTGGCGGCGCTGCTCGTCAAGGTCAGCTTTTCCATGTTCGCCAGGGAAAGGGGCCGTCCAGCCTGATTTCCACCTCGGCCATCGTCACGGGCAATCGCGCATGGCGGGGGAACAGCGCCGCAGACACACGGCCACGAACATGCCGAAGGGGTTACTGCAACCTGAACACGAACGGCACCGTGACCAGGGTGTTCACGGGCGTTCCCTTCACCTTGCCGGGAATGAACCGCATCTGCCGCGCAGCCTGCAGGGCCACTTCCTCGAAATAGCCTTCGGGGGCGGCCGAGTGGACAGCGCACGCCTGCGGGTTGCCGTCCTTGTCCACCACAATGCGCACCACGACCTGGCCTTGAATGCCCTGCCGCCGGGCGCTCCGGGGGTAATCGGGCATCACGCGCCGGGCCACGGCGGGCCGCTCGTCCACCTTGTCCGATTCGTAGGCAAGGTAGCCCGAAACATTGCGGGGGGCATACCGGGCCACGACGCGGCCCGCTTCCGGCGACGGCTCGGCCTGCGGCCGGGGATCGGTCACTGTTTCGGGCGGGGCGGGGGGCGGCGGGGCTTCGGCCTGTACCGGCGGGGCATCCTGCTTCTTTTTCGGCGCGATGGTCTTCGTTTCGCGCCGGGGGGGCGGGGAAGACGGCGGGGGCGGCGGGGCGGGTTCCGCAGGAGGAGGCGGCGCGGCCGGAATCTCGGGGGGCGCGGGGGCGAATTCCGCCAGGCTCACCTCGTAGACGCGCTCCACGGGGCGGGGCGTATCCTCGGCCCGGGTCGCCCCGTACGCAAGAACGCCCGCAAGGCCGCAATGCAGCGCCAGTGACACCATCCAGTCCCGTCCCGACATGGCTACTCCAAACCGGGGTCGCGTTCCGCGACGATTCCCAGCTTTTCTATCCCGGCCGCGCGGACGCGCCCCATCACGCCGACCACGTCGCCGTAGGCCGCGCCCTTGTCCGCCCGCAGGAAAAGCTGACGCTGCATGCGCACGACGTTGCTGCGCAGCAGCCCTTCCAGTTCTTCGGGGGCTACCCGGTACTCATCCAGAAACAGCACCCCGGCCTTGTCCACGGTCAGGATCACGTGATCGCTGTCCGTGGGCAGCACGTCCACCATCTTGGTCTGCGGCACGTCCACCTCAAGCCCTTCGGTCATCATGGGCGCCGTGACCATGAAGATGATCAGCAGCACCAGCATGACGTCGACGAACGGGGTGACGTTGATCTCGGCGACGAAACCGCCGCCGCCACCTACGGACGCGCCCATGTCACTGCCCTCCCATTCCGGCCGTGTCCAACCCCTGCGGATGGCGTTCCGCCTCGTGCTCCACCCGGTTCAGGAACATGCCCGCGAAGTTGATGCATTGCGCCTCGATGTTGCCGAGCCGCGAAAGAAACGTGTTGTAGCCAAGCGTTGCGGGAATGGCCACGAACAGCCCCACCGCCGTGGCGATGAGCGCCTCGGATATGCCGGGGGCCACGGTGGCCAGGGCCGCGCTTTTCTCCGTGCCGATGTTGTGGAACGAATGCATGATGCCCCAGACCGTGCCGAACAGGCCGATGAAGGGCGCCGTGTTGGCCACCGAGGCGAGCAGCGACAGCGAGGAGGACAACCGGGCCATTTCCTCGGCGACGCCCTGCCGCAAGGCCCGGCGCACGTTGTTGTTCAGCAGCCGGTCCACGTCGCCCGTCCTGGCGATGCGGTTGAACTCGCGCAGGCCGCGCAGCGCCACCGATTGCAGGGGCGAGCACGATCCGGCCCGCAGGGAATCCAGCGCCCCCGCGAGATCGGGCGCGGCGTCGAACCGGTCTATGCCCTGCTTGTTCCGGGCATGCGCCGCCCGCAGGCAAAGCCACTTGCCGCACATGTAGGCCCAGCTCGCCAGCGACATGAACAGCAGTATCCCCAACACCGCCTTGGCCACGGGCGTTGCCTGGGCCAGGGCGTTCCACAATTGCGCGGTCATGGCAGTCTCCTTGTCGATCGTCGGCGCAGGGAATGTCCCCCCTTTCACGCCCGTTCCATGCACTCTTCCTGGCACTCTTCCTGTCCGCGTGCGCCGCACAGCCCGGCGCGCGGGCGTCACGCCGCGCCGCCGGTGGCGGCATGGCGGAAACGGAAGGAACTTATCTTGACCATCCGCCGGATGTACGGCAGCCATCTGATCCACCACAGCCAGCGCCACCGGTTTCGCGGGCAATCGAAGTAGTGAAGGTCGCCCATGAATTCCAGCCGGGGCGACCACGCGCAAATGTCGCTGCCCTTGTCGATGCCCCAGGTGAACGCGGCATCGCACTTCGAAACGCTGTCGTGCCGCGCGCTGCGCCCCACATACGAACGCGACAGCGCTTCGAAGACCAGTTCCCCACCGGGAAACGCCTCGGCCATGTCGCGCACGAGGCAGCGCAACTCCTCCGGCGGCAGGTACATGAACAGGCCCTCGGCCAGGATCAGCACCGGACGGTCCGGAGGCACCTCGGCGAACCACGCCGTGTCGAGCACGGAAATGTCCAGCATCCTGTGCCGCGCGTCCTCGTCGAAAAAGCCGCGCCGCCAGGCGATGACCTCGGGCAGGTCCAGTTCGATCCACAGCGCCGCGTTGTTGTCCATGCGCCGCGACCGGGCATCCAGGCCGCACCCGAGCAGGGCCACCACGCCCTGGGGGTGCCGGGCCAGAAAGCGCGCCACGGCCCGGTCCAGGATGCGCGTGCGCACGGCCACGCCCGTTTGCGATATCCAGCTGTTCCGGAACTTGCCGAAATCGTAGTCGATGGCATGCAGCATCCGCAGCGCGTATGGGTCCTGGACGAGTCCGTCGCCCCGCAGGCTTTCCACCGCCCGCGCCCACACGGGAATGAGCAGCGTTTCGCTGACGCCGTTC
Source organism: Nitratidesulfovibrio sp. D1 (assembly GCF_051133415.1). Classification (NCBI taxonomy): domain Bacteria; kingdom Pseudomonadati; phylum Thermodesulfobacteriota; class Desulfovibrionia; order Desulfovibrionales; family Desulfovibrionaceae; genus Nitratidesulfovibrio; species Nitratidesulfovibrio sp. D1. The sequence goes on from NZ_JBPGNZ010000002.1 coordinate 403,165, forward strand.
AGGCTGATTTCCCCGCGCTCTCCGCCGGAAAGCGCCCCGGCCGCCTCCATCATTGGGATTGCGTCCCTTCCGGGTCCGGAATGCCACACATCCCCGGCTCCGGCTTCCATCCCGTTCTTCCGCATGCTGCCTTTCCTCATGATGCCGGACTGTCCTCGATACGTTCCCCGCAGGGGCCAGCCGGTTTGTCCGAAGCCACGCCCGACAGCGCCAGATGCAGTTCGCGCAGCACCATCCGGCAGATGCCGGGGTGCAGCACCAGCCACATGTGGCTCACCGGCGGGGTTTCCAGCACCTTCCACCCGGCCGATGGGGGCGGCACCAGCGCATCCTCCGGATGGATGATGTTGTCCATGCGCGAATACAGGGCGGCGCAGGGGATGGCCGCCGGGGTTTCGGACGCCTCCATGTCGCGGAAGAAGGCCGAGCCGTAGGCCATGCTCTCATCCAGTCCGTCCTTGCGCCTGCCGAACATCCGGGCGGTCTTCGACCCCCGGTGCGGGCTGCCCAGCGTCACCATGCCCGCCACGCGCGACTCCGGATGCCGCCTTCCGTGCAGCCAGATGCGGGCCATCAGGCCGCCCATGCTGTGCCCCACCACCAAGGGGCGCTCTCCGGGGAACACCCTGTCCACGGCCAGCAGCGCCGCGTCCACTTCCGCCCCGTATTCCTCCAGCGGACGGCCCGACGGGCGCCAGGCGTGGCAATACACCCGCGTGAAGCCGCCCCGGACCAGCAGCCGCCGCAACACCACCCACACTCCGGCATGCAGGTCCGAGCCGTGGATGAGGAGTACCGGCGGCAGCAGCGAAAGACCCGATGGCGCGCCGCGCCGCCCGAACCGCCGCAGGTGGAAATGCAGGGGCGCGGTGGCCACGACCAGCAGGATGCCGGTGAAGGACATGACAACGCCCCGCGCGAGATCGGTAAGGCTGTGCGGCGGCGGCACCGGCCGCGTGGAATTGCAGGCCTCGTAGTGGAACAACAGGTACGTCCCGCAGGAGACCAGGAACACCGGAAGCAACAACACCGCGAGCACCATCATCGGACGGAACCATCCCCGCGCGGCGTATGTTCCCCCGCCTGCGCGCCCGAAGCCAGGTCGCGCGCCGGGCGCAGCGCATAGCACCGGTAGTGGTCGGTCATGGCGGCGGGCAGGGGCACCCTGCCAAGGACGGCGGGCAGCCCGTACCGGGCGCAGACCATGGCGGGCACCCGCCCCATGATGGCCTGCGAACGGGTGACGGCCCAGCCCGCATCCAGGAAGAACAGCCCCGCATCATCGGAAATCCCGTGCACCCGCAGGGCGGGATGTCCGGTAAACCTCTCCGGCCGTCGGTTGTCGAAGGCCGCGCCCGCCGCATCCAGGGCGTCCAGCAGCAGCACGCCCCCGGGCATGGCGCGGCGCAGCGCCACAAGCAGACCGTGCTTGACCTGCGCGGGCAACAGGTCGAGCAGCCCTTCCATCACCACGATGCGCCGCGTCGGGGACGCGCCCTGGCACATGACGCGGGCAACCTCCCCCATGTCCTCCTCTCTGTGCACTTCGTGGCGCACGACGGCCGCATACGCCCCGGAGAACGGCGAATCGCGCAGCAAAGCCTCTTTCAGGGCCAGGACGCGTGGCGTGTCCACCTCATGCCAGACCACCTCGGCGGGCATCCCCGGATGGTGCGGCCCAAGTCGGTGCCAGCGCGCGTCGAACCCGGCCCCGATGTTCCACACCTCGGCGTGTTCCTCCCCGCGCAGCGCGTCGAGCAGCATTGCGTCCAGGATGTACGCCCGCGCCACCACGCACGGGTTCACCGCCGGGTGCAACGCGGGCAGGTGCGCCGCCCCGCCCATGGCCTTCAACAGGTATTCGGCCGGAGAGTCGCGAAAATCGCCGCGCCAGCATCCGGCCCGCGCCCTGGCGGATGCGTCGTGCCATGCCGTGCGTTCCGCAGGGGTCAACGCGGCCAGCGCCTGCCGTGGGGAAAGAGCGCACGCCGCCGTCACGCCGCGTCCTCCGTGCACGCCACGCCGCATGCGGCCAGCGATTCCATGAACGCCCGCGCGGGCACGGCCTCTCCAAGATAGTGCACGCCGGGCCGGGCCAGACCCTGCATGACGGCGTGCGCCGCGTGGGCCGCCGACAGCCCGGTTATCCAGTGGTTGCGGGCTTCCGCCAGGGTCAGCCGGAAGGTCCGGCCGGAGCGCGAACGCACCTCGGCATGCAGGATGCCCATGGGGCCACGGCGTTCCGCGTCGCGGCGGATGGCGCCATGCAGCATGGCGGCCGCCGTCTTGCGCCGCCGGGACAGGAACAATTTGGAGAACGCCAGGGCGAACCGGCAGCGCGGCCCCACCAGCACCAGGCCGATGCGCAGGGAAAGGTCGCGGCGCTCCTCGGCCAGCGGGCGCGAGGGGGCGTTGTACATCCACGTCACCTGCTGGCGCGCGTCGGGCAGGACCGGCAGCGTCACCGTGCCGCAGGCCGCCCATACGGGGCGGCCGCTCCAGACGCCGCGCTCGAACCACCCGAACCGCAATTCGGAAAAGACGTGCCAGACCATGTCCTCGGCGGATGTCAGCGACCAGGTGTCCCGCGCGCCGCAATACAGCACCACGGATTCCGCGGGACCATGCGCGCCCTCCGCGCGCTCCAGGGCATGCCGCACGAACACCTCGGAAAGACCGGGCATCCAGCCCGCGGAAAGCACGAAGCTGCGTCCCGCCGCCTCCAGTTCGCCGCCGCGCCCGGCAAGCTCGCCCATGAGCAGGGAATACCCGCCCACGTCCACCAGATGCGCGCCGGCATGCAGCGCCATGGCGGCGGCGAGCGGCCCCGTGCGCCACGAAGGGCCGGTGCAGTTGACGATGAGCGCGCAGTCGCGGAAGGCGTCGCCGCTCTCCGTGCCCACGTCGAACCGGCGCACTTCCGTTTCTCCCGGCAGGGTTGCGGCCAGCGCTTCCGCCCGCTCCAGGCTGCGCCCGGCAACCACCAGCCCGTAGGGCCCCAGCCGGGCCAGTTCGGCGCAGACCACCCGTCCAATGTCCCCGCTGCCGCCCAGAACCGCGATTTTTCCCTTGTCGGCGACCATTCACGCATCCTCGATGATTGCGGCGCGCACATGCAACGCGGCCATGTCGTCCAGGGCCTCGCGCAGCCACGGCAGCGCCGGGGTGGTGGCGTGCACGCCCGGCGGGAGCGCATCCGGGGCGCGCAGGTGCCGGTACGCCGTGGCCGCCGCGTAGGCCGCCGTCAGTCCGAAGGTGGTCTCGCCCGTGGCGAAGGCCGTGTACGTCCCCTGCCCGCCACGGCAGCGCACGGCCAGGGTCGAACGGGCAAGATTGCGCGCGGCCGCGCTGCCCATGCTGTGCATGGCGTGGAACAGTCCGGTCAGCGCGGCCGCCGCCCTGGGGTGGTCCGCCGCGGAAAACCGGCGCAGCACCCCGGCCATGCGGCGGGGCATGCCCTGGAAATGCATCCGGTAGGTCACGGAGTCGGCGGGCAGGGGCAGCCCCCGCGCGGCGGAAAGCTCCAGCAGCGCGGCCTCCGCCGAAAAGCAGTGGATGGCGGGCACGGAAACGCCCACGCCGGGAAACACGTCGTCCCGCCGGGGACCGGCATCGTCGGCGGGCACCCACGCCTCGAAGCCGCCGCGCAACTCGCAGACCCGTGGGGCAAGCCCGTGCAGCATGGTCCACGTGGACGCGCGCCCGGCCCCTTCGTTGCCCCCCGCGAACAGGCGGACGTGCGCCTCGGCGAAGGGGCCGCGCTCCCCGGCCAGCAGGTAGAGCAGCGCCGTGCTCAGGCCGGGATTGACCCCCATGCCCGTCAGCACGCGCACGCCTTCGGCGCCGGCCGTTTCGTGCAGGTCCATGATCTCGCGCGCCACGGCCGGGTCGTCGTTGATGTCCACGCAGTCCACCCCGGCCCGGATGCACGCCGCATGCGCGGCCGTGCGCAGCGTGGCGAAGGGGCCGAGCGCCAGCACCACCAGGTCGTAGGCGGAAAGCAGCGCGACCAGCCCGTCGTCGTCCGCGCCTGCTTCGCCCGGTCCGCCTGATCTGCCCGATCTGGCGGTCGTGGAAACGGATGCCGCGACCCATCGCCCGCCCCCCGCCGGGGCATGTGCGCCGCCGTGGCGGGGGGGACGCCGCCCGCCAGCGTCCACCGTGGCCCGGGGCATGAGGCGCAGCAGACCGGCCACGATGCGCCCGCCCGTGCCGCCGCAGCCACCCAGCACGAGGATGCGCGGGGTCATGCCCGCCTCCCCGCCGTTGCGGCCCCGGCGTGCCCGAGCACGAACTCCGAGACCACGTCCGCGAACTCTCCGGGGTGCGTCTGCACCAGCATGTGCCCGCCGGGCGCGGTGGTGAAACGGCAGTCCGTGAAGCATCCTTTCCACGACGCGGCGAACTCCGTGACGAACGGGTATTCCTCGCTTTCCCCGGTTATCACCAGGCACGGGCAGTCCAGCGGGACAGGCCCGAACTCGTACCGTTCCATGCGCCTGACCGAACGGCGGTATTCGACCCAGTATCCGGCCTGCTCCTGCGGGGTGAGTTCGCACAGCAGGGGCGCGTAGATGCGTTCCAGATAGCGCAGCGTGGCTTCGCCGTCGGGGTCGCGCGCCCACTGGCTGCTGCCGTAGACCAGTTCCTGCGCGTCGGGCGGCGTGGCCCCCGCCACGACCATGCACAGGGGCGGCCGCCCCTGCCGCGCCATGGCCCGCGCCAGCGCATGGGCCACATAGGCGCCATAGCAATGCCCGACGAGCACGGCGGGGCCGCCGGACGGCAATGCCGCCAGCAGGGCGGCGGCGATGTCGCCAATCCCCCGCAACGGCCCGTCCGCGCCCGACTGCCCGTCCGCCCCTGACTTCCCGTACAGGGCCGACGCCACGCGGAAGGAGGCGTCAAGCCGTTCCGCCACCCGGCGGAACATGGCGGGACGCCCCCCGGCATACGGCAGGCACAACACGTTCACCGCACCCGCTGCGGCGGATTCGGCCCGGCGCAGGTGCGTCCATCCTTCCTGGCCTTCCTGGCTCTCGGGAACCTCCGGGTCCTCGCCGTCCGGAACAACCGGAACACCCTGAACAGGGGGCGCAAGGACTTCGGCCATCCGCCCGAGGGTCGCGCAGCGCAATGCCTGCTCCACGTCGCGGCTCCCGCCGAAAACCTCGCGCACCCTTTTCGAAAAGGCATCGAGCCCGAGAAGGTCCGGGGCCTGTTCCGTGATGGGCCGCTTCGGGTCCACCGCCAGAGGGTCGCGGCCGAAGCTGTCTGCCGCCATGTCCCGCAGCAGCCGTTCGACATCCGCCGCGCGCCGGGGAGAAGCCCCGGCGTCCGGGCTTGCCCGGCGGGCTTGCGTTGCGTGGCCGGACGCAGGCAGGGGCGGCGTTGCATGGGTATCGGTCATGACCATTCCTTATCGCGCGCAGTTCACGCCTACAGCCAGGGCACGACGAGGCCCAGGGCCAGCACGGCGGCCAGCAGCAGCACCTGCGGACAAACGAAACCGGGCACGCTTCGCCGGTACACGTCGAACTGCTTGCCGAAACACGGTTCGAGCACTTCCCTCTCCTCGATGCGGGCGGTCAGCCAGAGCTGCGCCGCAAGCAGCGGCAGCAGCAGGGCCGTGTATGCGGCCCCGGTGACCAGAACCAGCCCGCAGGTGCCGAGAAACCGCGCCACGACCACGGGATGGCGCACATGCCCGTACGCCCCGGACATCAGCAGCTTGGCCGGGCGGCTGTAGTCCCGCGCCGTCACGGTGGCGTTGCGGCGCATCAGCGCCACGTAGACGGCGAAGCCGCCCACGGCGAACGGCAAACCCAGCAACAACTGGCCCCAGCGCCCCGGCATGGCGGGAAGCAGATCCGGGGCCCGCGCGGCGAAAAGGGCGGCATCCGGCCATGCGCCCAGCAGCGGCTGCGGCAGAAAGGGCATGACGAACCACACCCCCACCACCGACACCGTCATCAACGCGCGCACGGGAACCGGCATGGGACGCGACGTGCGCCCGGCGGCGCGTGCGGCGCGCTCGGCCCTGAAATAGACGCGGTACCCCAAAACCCCCGCCATGCTCGCCAGCGCCAGCGCCAGTTGCACGGCCAATGCGCTATCCATGGATGACCTCCCGCCCTTCACCCGGCAGCAATGGCGCGGCGAGCAACGGCAAGCCTCGGAAACCGCCAGTCTTCACCGGGGGCGTTTCGTTCATGAAATTGGTCTTCATTATCGTTGAATGTCCAGACATCCCGGCCAGACGCCCGGTCTCCGGGGAAAACCCGCACGGTACGCAGGCTACGGCAGACGGCAGGCGCGCGCTATCATCCGGGGCACTATTCCTTGCATCCGGGGCCGCCGCGCGTGCCGCACCGGCCTAGCCGTATCTGCCGCAGCCCAGCTGGTAGCGTTTCGGCGGCATGCCGAAGGAATCGGCGAACACCTTGGTGAGATGGCTGGTGCTGGAGAACCCGCATTCGTAGGCGATTTCCGTGATGTTCTTCTCGCCTTCCTCAAGCAGCCGCCTGGCGTATTCCAGGCGTTCCCTGCGCAGGATGCCGAATACGGTATCGCCATGCATCACGCGGAACACGGCATTGAGCCGCGTCTTGGTCAGCCCCGCCTCGCGGGCCAGTTCCTCCAGCCGGAACGACGAGGCGAAGTCCTGCGATATCTTCCGGTACACCTCGCAGGCCGCGCGGTATTCGCTTCTGGTCACGCTTCTGGTCACGCTTCGGACAGGGCCCTGCCGCGCCGAAAGGTAGTTCAGGTGCAGGTACAGCAGTTCCATCTTCTTGCTTTCCAGGAACATGGTGCGCAGGCTGCCGGAAGGCAGCTTTGCGTATATCTGCTGCACCGCGACGCGCAGCGGCGGCGACAGGGTGATCTTTTCGAAGAACACCGTTCGGGCTCTTCTGATGGCGCTTTCCCAGCGGGTCAGAAAGGGGCACTGCGTCTTGCGCGCCAGGTCCGAAAGCTCTCCCTTGCCCAGCCGCAACGCCACCGCCTGCAACGGCACGCCGGGTTCCGCCGTCGAATAGCCGCGCACGCGTTGCATGCAGGACACCACGCCTTCCCCTTCCTCCAGCGTGAAGGGCATCGCGCCCGCGCTGCCGTGCGCCAGCTCGACCCTGACCTTGCCCGAAACGCAATAGACGAACTCCACCGGGGCCACATCCATGCAGAACTCGCATCCGTAGCAGTCTTCCGCGTTCGGATTGTCGTACACGTGCAGGGTGACGCCGGGAAACATCAGGTCCCGCTCCTGCGATACAGGGGGGGCCAACACGGGAAACCAACTTGCCGTCTGGAAAGCAGGCATCGCTTATCCCCTTGATCAGCGTTGAAGCCGCTCTCGAAACATGTCCCGAGGCCGCTTTGCGGCATGCGGCCGGCCATGCCGGCCAGCCGGACGCCGCCCGTTATCCCCCCGTGACGTCGGGCCGCAGCACGGCGGCCCACTCCCTGGGCAATTCGGCCGGCAGTTGCAGGTTGGTGACCACAAGGTCGCCTTCCTCCAGCCCGGAAACCACCTCCGTCGCCGTGGTGCCCACCAGCCCGGTGACCGGGCGCACGGGCCGGACGTCCGCGCCGTTCCGGACGAACACCGCGTGCACGTTCCCCACCCACTTGAACGCCGCGTTGGGCACCAGCAGCACCTGCTCCCTGCGGTCCACGGCCACCCTGCACCGCGCCGTCATCTCGGGGCGCAGAAGCTGGACGTCCTTTTCCGCCGGGCGGACCAGCGCGCGGTAGTACACGATGTTGTCGCGCAATTCCGGGCCGGGGTGGATGAGGGCCACCGTGCCCTCGAACGTCCGGTCGGGGTAGGCCTCCACCGTGAAGCGCACCATGGCCCCCGGCCGCACCGCGCCGATGTCGTTCTCGTCTATGAATATCTGCAATTCAAGCCTGTTGGGGTCCAGCACCGTGATCAGATTGACCACCTGCAATCCGGCCACCACCGTCTCGCCTTCCTGCGCCGTGATGGCGCTGACCACGCCGGACATGGGGCTGATGATCCGCGCGTACGAAAGCTGGGTCTGGCACTGCCCAAGCTCGGCCTCGGCCTCTGCGATGGCGTCCTTCAGGTACGGGATCTTCAGCGTGTATTCCGTTTCCAGCCGCGCCTTGGAAGTGCGGCGCAACGCCAGCGTGTGCGCGGCCACCTTGCTTTGCTGCCGCACCGAATCCATGTCAGACTCGGCCACGCCGCCCATTTCCGCCAGCGGCGCGGTGCGGGAAAAGGTGATGTCCGCGTATTCCTTGTCGGCCTGCGCCACGGCCAGGCTTTCCCCGGCTTCCGCTATCTGGAGCGGGTAATTGCGTTGGGAGAGCACCAGTTCCTGCCGCAGCTTCTGCACGGTGGCCGTCAGTTTCATGCACTCGAAGCGCTGCTCCCTGTCGTCCAGTTCAGCTATCAGCTGCCCTTTGGTCACGGCGTCTCCCAGCCGCACGTACAGGCGCGAGATGACCCCCGTGAACCGGGTGCCCGTCTTCACCACCGCCCCCTCCTCCGGCTTGATGACGCCCGTGGCCAGTATTTCCCGCTCCAGGTCGCCCCGCTCCACCCGCGCCGTTTCCAGCACCACCGCGCCGGGTCCGGGTCGCCTGGCGCCCACGGCCACCACCGCCAGCAGCGCCACGGCCACGACCAGCAGGCCGGACGACTTCGGATGCCCGGCGATGAACGCCAGGATACGCCGCGCAAACGTTCTTCCACGGGAAACCGCATTCCATTTCATGCCCGGACAACTCCTTGATCCACTGCCGCACATATGGCGGGTCCGCCGGAGCGTTCCGGCAGACTATTTCGACATCGGGACATCCCCGAACGCCTGCCGCGGTGCGCCGCCGACCTGCTCCGACGGGTCCTGCGGATTCGGCGGGTCCTGCGGGCTCGGCGGATTCCACGAACGCACGGTGGACTGCATGTCCCACAGCCGTGCGTACTGTCCGCCACCGGCGAGCAGCCCGGCGTGGGTGCCGCTGTCGACGATCCGCCCTTCGTCCAGCACCAGTATCTGGTGCGCCGCCGCCACGGTGGCCAGGCGGTGGGCGATGAGCAGCACCGTCTTCGACTGCACCATGTTCTGGATCGCCTCCTGGATGAGCCGCTCGTTGTCCAGGTCCACCGACGCCGTGGCCTCGTCCAGGACGACGATGGGCGCATTCTTGAGCATGGCCCTGGCGATGGAAAGACGCTGGCGCTGCCCGCCCGAAAGGCTGGCCCCGTTCTCGCCGATCACGGTGTCGTACCCGTCCGGCAGTTCCATGATGAACTCGTGGCAGCGCGCCGCCACCGCCGCCGCCACGACCTCGTCGTCCGTGGCGTCGGGCCGGGCGAAGCGTATGTTGGCCCTGACGGTGTCGTTGAACAGGGAAAACCGCTGGAAGACCACGGTGATGTGCCGCCAGAGGTCTTCCTCGCGCATATCCCGCACGTCCACGCCGCCGATGCGCACGCACCCGGCGTCCACGTCCCAGAACCGGCAGAGCAGGCTGACCAGCGTGGTCTTGCCCGCCCCGGACCCGCCCACCACGGCCGTCATGGTCCGGGGCGCGATACGGAAGGTGATGTCGCGCAGGACGGGTGTTCCGTCATAGGCGAAGGCCACGTTCTCGAACCGGACCGACGAATCGGCGGGAACGGCGGATACCGCGGGAACGGGCAGCGGCCCGTCCGCCTCCACGGAAAGCAGGCGCCGGCCCGAGGTGCGCATCTGGTGCATGAAGCCGCTCAGGTCCACGAGGTCATGGGTCGGGCCGTATATCCTGAAGGCCATCACGGCGGCGAACAGGAAGCTGGCGAAGGCTGCGGGGTCCACGCCGCCCACCCCGGCGACCGTCACATCGCCGGGCACGGGCAGCCCGAAGCCGATCAGCCCCGCGTACCCCAGTTCGAGGCAGGTGAAATACAGGGTGGCGGCCGCGCCCACGTACCGCAGCAGGCCAAGGTTCACGTCGCGGTGCGCGGCCACCGCCCGCTCGTAGAGGGCGGTGCTTTTGCCCTGGATGCCGAACGCCTTGACCACTCCGATGCCCTGGCAGAACTCCACGGTTCTGGACGTCAGCGCGGCCAGCACCCGGATGCGCTCGGGCATGCGCCGCCGGAGCCGCCCGTTCACCCACCACATGAGCAGCGCCGCCGGAACGAATCCGCAGCTGACCAGCAGGGCCAGCCGCCAGTCCACGACGGCGATGCAGGCCAGCCCCACAGCGATCTGCGTCACCGCGCTGCCCATGGCCGCCAGCTTTTCCACCAGCACGGGCTCCACGTTGCCCAGGTCCTGCAACAGGGCCCCGCTGACCTCGCCCAGGTCGCGCCGCGAAAACCACGAGACCGGAAGGCCCCGCAAATGCTCGGCATAGTGCAGGCGCAGCCGCTTCAGGATGTGGAACCCCGCCATGTGTCCCACCCGCACGGACGCGCCATGCACGATGAACCGCAGCGCCACGATGCCCGCCATGCACAGCCCGGCCCGCAGGGGCGTCCAGCCCGCGCCGCCGTCCCCAGCTTCCGGCGTTCCCGGCGTCACGATTTCGCGCAGGGCAAGGAACAGCACCAGCACGGGCAGCAGGGCCAGCGCGCCGTCGAGCATGCGCAGCGCAACGCCCGCCAGAAGCCGGTTGCGGTGCGGGCCAGCCAATCGCAGAATCATCGTCAGCATGTCGCCACCTCTCCGACCGGATTCCAGTTCGCGTTGCATTGCGCCAGGTTCCACATGGCCATGTAGGCCGGGCAGCGTTCCAGCAGTTCCTCGTGGCGGCCCGCGTCCACCACCGTGCCCTTGTCCAGCACCACGATGCGGTCGGCCCCGGCGATGCTCTCCAGCCGGTGGGCCACCATGATCACGGTGCGCCCTTCCAGCACCCGCGAAAGCGACGCCTGCATGTTCGCCTCGGTGAAGGCGTCGGCGTAGGCGGTGGCCTCGTCCAGCAGCAGGATGGGGGCGGGTTTCAGCAGGGTCCGGGCAAGGGCCACCCGCTGCCGCTCGCCGCCGGAAAGATTGCCGCCCAGTTCGCCCGCCGGGCTGCCGTAGCCGCCGGGCATGGCGCCGATGAACTCCGCGCAGCAGGCCTGTTCCGCCACTGCCCGCACCGCCGCGTCGTCCGCGCCCGCGTTGCCGAGCCGGATGTTCTCCAGCAGGCTTTCGTTGAACAGCACGTTTTCCTGGAACATGAACGCCACCATGCGCATCAGCACGGCCTCGTCCATCTCCCGCACGTCCACGCCGCCCACGCGGATGCTGCCGCCGGTGACGTCCCAGAAGCGGGGAATCAGGCGCAGGATGGTGCTCTTGCCGGAGCCGGACAGCCCCACGAGGGCCGTCACCTTTCCCTGCGGCGCGGTGAAGCTGACGCCGCGCAGCACGTCCTCGCCCTCGCCCTCCGCGTAGCGGAAGGACACGTTGTCGAACACGATCCCGGCGTCCTTCGGCGCTCCGGGCGATACGGGCGGCGGCAGGGGCCGGGCGTCCCACACCTCCTTCATGCGGCGAAAGCCCTCGAAAATCCGCAACAGCGCGTCGTTCTGCTGCAACACCTTGAAGATGGGCGTGCTGAACTGCATCGAAAGCAGCAGGCACAGCACAAGCTCGCCGACGCCCACGGAACCCCGCCGGTACAGCCACAGCCCCACGGGCAGGGTGAAGAGCAGGGAATTCTCGATGAACACGACAAAACCCGCCCTGGGCAACGCCCAGCGCCTGGCCCAGCGCTCCACCACCCGCTGGTACTCGTCGATGGCCGCCGCGAACTTGTCCAGTTCCGCCACAGACCTCGCGAACGCCTTTATTTCGTAGATGCTGCGCACGAACTCGATGATGCGGCCGTTCAGGTTTTCCTGGGCCGTATGATACCGTTGCGCTTCTTCCATGTAGCCCTTCGAGGCGAACGACATGGAAAGCATGGCCAGCGGAATGACCGCCACCGCCGCCAGCGCCATGCGCACGTCGATCCAGGCCAGCACGCCCAGCACGAGGAACGGCATGCACAGCGCGGCGGCAAGGTCCTCGATGTGGTGGGCGATGAAGCCCTCGAATTCCTCCACGTCGTCGACCATCAGCTTCTTGAGCCGCCCCGTGGCGGCATCGGCAAAGAACCCCAGCGGCAGCCGGGTCAGGTGCCCGGCAAGCCCGGTGCGTATCTCGTACATGGTTTCGTAGGCCGCCGCGTGGGCCAGGCCCCCGGCGGCGGTACGCAACGCCAGCCGCAGCAGCAAGGCCGCCACGACCACCACCCCGGCCGCCAGCGGCGCGCGTGGGCCGAAGCCTCCGCCTCCCCCCGCGTACCCGTCCACAAGGACGGCAATGACCACGCAGGGCACGAGCCCGAGCAGCGCCGCGCCGGCCGACGCCGCGCAGGCCAGTTGCAGGCGGCGCTTGTTGACCGGGCTGAAGCCCAGCCCCCTGATGAGTTCGCCGACCTGCGCCACGTATCCTTTCCGAGCTTCCATGCTGACCGCCGACTGTTTTGCCCGCTTGCGCGGTATGGAGAGCGGCGGGCAGGGCTGCGCGCCGCCGTTCCGGAAAATGGATGCCGCGCTCGCGGCCCATCTGCTGCCAGACGGGCCGCGAGCGCGGCGTGGTCTAGAACTCCATCTTGGCCATCACCCCGAAGGTGCGGGGCGCGCCCATGGTGCCCACCCGGTCCTGGCCCGGCATCATGCCGGAATTGTCGAACACCATGGTGTAGTATTCCTCGTTCAGCAGGTTGCGGCCGTAGACGTAGACCCCGTAGTCGTCGAACTCGTAGCCCACCCGGAAGCCCAGCAGGTTGATGGCGTCCTGGCGGACCTTGTTGCCAATGTCGAGGTAGTGCGGACCGATGAACTCGTTCTCGACACGGGCGAACATGCCGTTCTCGAAGGTGTACTGGCCGCCGAGGGACGCCTTGTACGTGGGGGCGAAGGGGGATTCGGCTCCGTCGTAGGTGACGGTGCTGTCACCCGCGTCTTCGATTTCGGTCTCAAGCCAGCCGTAGGAGCCGAACAGTTCAAGCCCCCGCACCGGGCGCACGCGGGCTTCCAGCTCCACGCCCATGCTGTGCGACTGTCCGGCGTTCTGGACAACTGTCGAACTGCCGCTGTTGATCGGCTGGAACAATTGCTGGTCTTCCATTTGCGTGTAGAAGACGGCTGCCGTGAAATCCATCATGTTGTCGAATGCGCTGCCCTTCACACCGGCTTCATAGTTCCACGACTTTTCCGAATCGTAGCTTTCATCCGCCTCGGCGGCGTTGTTGGTCTGGAATCCGCCCGGTTTGTAGCCCGCTGCGACCGATACGTAGACGTTGAGGTCGCGGGTGAAGCGGTATTCGATGGCGGCCTTGGGCAGCACGGCCGAGTAGCTTTCCTCGCCGGTGGCCTCCACGGTGTCGGCAAGGCCCATCATGGGCGCGATGGTGCCCACGTTGGCGCCCTTGGCGTCCAGTTCCTTGGTCACGTGGTCGTAGCGAAGCCCCAGGGTGAGGAACAGCTTTTCCGTGATGCCGTAGGTGCCCTGGCCGAACAGGGCCGCATTGTAGACATCCACGGTGACGTCGTTGCTCATGCGCAGGTCCCCGAGGCCGGGCATGCCCGTCATGGCGGCAACGTAGTCGTCCTGAAGGGTGTAGTCGTCGCGCGTGCGCTGTTCCTCGTACGATCCGTACACGCCCGCCACCCACTGAAGGCGCGCATCCTTGTCTTGCGAATGCAGACGCAGTTCCTGCGTGTACTGGTCGTTGTCCAGACGGAACCTGTCGGAAAGCAGGTTCGCCTCGGTGAAGTCCACGTCGTTGTCTTCGTCCGACGAATAGCGGCGATGGCCGGTTATGGAGGTGAACCCCACGTCGCCGCCGTCGTATTCGACGGTAAGAATCTGACCCAGGGCGTTCGACTTCACGTAGCCGAGGTTGCCGGCATCGGTCTTCCACGGGTCGTCGTCGAAATTGTCGAACGTATTGTAGATGCTGTAATCGTAGTTGCGGTTGTAACCATTCAGGTTGAAGTTGATGTTCCACGCATCGCTGGGCTTCACGCGAATCTGCCCGCGAAAGTTGTAGTCCTCGCCACCGGCGCCGGGGTCGTCCTTGACCTCGTTGCGGAAGTAGCCGTCGCTATTGCGATAGGCGCCGGCAAGGCGCACCGCGATGGTTTCGGACAGCGGCGCGTTGACCATGCCCGTGAGCAGCTTGGTGTTGAAGGATTCGTAGGCGGCCGAAGCGCCGGATTCCCAGTCGAACACCGGCTTCCTGGAGGTCGCCACCATCGCCCCGCTCAGGGTGTTGCCGCCGTACAGCGTACCCTGCGGGCCGCGCAGCACTTCCACGCTTTCCACATCGTAGAACTGTGGCTCCAGCCCGCCGTTGATGTTCATGCCGTCGCTGAACACGCCCACGGTCTGGTTGAAGAAGTCGGCCCCGCCGGACACCAGCCCCCGGATATACAACTGGGTGTTGCCCGGATTGCCCGAGGTTTCGCGCACGAAGATGCCCGGCGCCGAGCGGGCCAGGTCCTTCGTATCCGTTATCTGCCTGTTCTCGATCTCCATCTCGTCGTAATGGTTGATGCTGACAGGCACTTCATTGAGGCGTTGCTCGATCTTCTGCGAGCTGACGATGACCTCCGGCAGCGCGTAGACCTTCTGCTCCCCTTCTCCCACCTGTTCCGTTCGCGGCATGGTCGCGTTACCCGTTGGCGCGTCCTGCGCCAGGGCCGGGGGCGCCAGCGACGCCCCCCCCGCAACCAGCGCGCACAGCACGCCTCCGGCCAGCAGGCCCCGTCTTACAACAGCGTTCATGTCCTACCCCTCGTACGTCTCCGGTTAGAGGACCGCGGGTGGAACCGCCCGGCGCTGTGCCCATTCGCCCGGCGAGCCCTTTGCGCCACCGTTCGGCGGCGCGCCTTTTTTGGAAATGAAAATCATTTTCATTAATTACGTAAAAAAATATCCCGCCCCGCCACCATCCGGCAGCGGGATGCGCTACGCAACATGGTGTCCGGCTTGTTATTTCTCGAAAAGGACGTCGATCTGCCGCTGGATTTCCCGCAGCAGAAGTTCCCCGTCCTGGCTTGGGTGCATGGTCAGCCGCACCGGAACCCCGGCGATCAGCAGCATGAGCAGTTCCACCCGCACGGCCGCCTTTTCCGGTGCCCAGCCGGGGCGGAACCGCCGCGTGATGTCCAGCAACTGCCGCCGCACCTTCTCGTCATGCGCCTGCATGGCCGTGGCGATGACCGGGTTCCTGCCCATTTCAGCCATGATGTCGAACATGAGCGCGGACCTGTTCTCCAAGGTACAGTTCCGTATCTGCACGGCCGCCTGCTGCTTGAACGCCTCCGCGATGTCGCCGGTGCTTTCGAGCAGGCGTTCCAGGCCCGCCTGCATGGCGGAAACCTGGGCGTCCACGATGGCGCAGATGATGGCGTCCTTGTTCTCGAAGTAGCCGTAGATATTCCCGATGCTCATGCCGGCCTGGTCCGATATCCGCGCCATGCCCGCCGCGTGGAACCCATGATCGGCGAAGCATGCCTCGGCGGCGTCCAGCAGTTGCCTGCGGCGTGCGTCTGCCCGCGTGTCGTTCTTGCGTACCTTGGGGGTCCGTACCACTCTGCCCACCCGTTTTCTTTATTTTCAAACAATTGCGACATGCTGCGGGGGAGTTCCCCATTCAGCGGTGAAAAAATAGAACGAACGTTCGTTCTTAGTCAACCGGAAAAATTTCCACCCCTCCATCGTGCAAGGCAATTCCCCCGCTCCGACGCCAAAGGCAACGGAATCTCAAAAACCACCATAAAACCCTTTGTGGCCGCATATCTCCGGGTGATCATGTATGTATTTCGAATATTCCATACTGCATGACACTGCATTGCTGTCAATTCTTCCGACAGCTTCCCCATTGATGCACTTCTGCCATCCCATACGTCCATCTTTTATGAAAATGATAGAGTAACTATGTACATCCCGACATCCCCCAATTCTTGTTGCGCATCACGAAACAGACCGCGCATATAAAAAATTATTCCCCAAATGGTAGAGGCTGCCCCCTTCCACACGTAGGATTCCCCACATGTGGCGACAGGCCCTTTTTTTGCCGCAGCAATTGATAACGAATCTCAACACCCCGACAGTTCCCCACGAACCCAACCGCCAGGGATTTCCCGGCACTGGCGGCTCGGGGACACGCCCGTGCCGCCCCTGCGGCAAGCCAGCGCAGAACAGGCAAAACCGACGACACGGAAGGACACCATGTATAGCCTCAATACCAGTTCCAGCGATCTTCTGGCAGGCACCCTGGTCGATGTCCTGGAGCGGACGGCCGCGCGCCTCCCCATGCGCGGCGTGCGCCACGTGGACCCCGCCGGCAGCGAAGAGGAATTCCAGAGCTACGCCGACCTGCTGCTTGCGGGCAGGCGCACCGCGCAGGCCCTGTACCGCAGGGGACTGCGCCCCCGCAGCCACCTGATCATCGCCGTCGAATCCTCGCGGCAATTCCTGGAGCTGTTCTGGGGATGCCTGTTCGCCGGGGTAACGCCCGTACCGCTTGCCAACGTGCGCACCCCCAAGCCCGATTCCATGGAGGCCGCAAAGATCGCCGCCGTGCAGCGGCTGCTGGGCGCGCCCGTGGTCGCGGACGGCGAAGGCGAGCGCGGGTTCGCCATGCTGGCCGAAGTCCTGAAGGAAAGCGGCGCGGCCCTGCTCCCGGCCGGAGACCTGCTGGCCGAGGCGGCCATCACCGGCCAGTCCGACGCCGAGTTTCACGTTCCGGCGCCCGGCGACATCGCCGTCCTGCAATTTTCCTCCGGCAGCATGGGCGCGCCGAAAGGGGCGCGGCTCACCCACCGCAACCTGTTGGCCAACATCGTGGCCCTGCGCAATCTGGAAGGCGTGGACGAGGACGACCGCATGGTCACCTGGCTGCCCTACTTCCACGATTTCGGACTGTTCGGCTGCCACCTCATGCCCCTGTACGCGGGCATCGACCAGGTGAAGATGAGCCCGTTCCAGTTCGCCCAGCGTCCGTTCCTGTGGATGCAGAAGATCCACGAGCACCGGGCCACGGTCACCTCCACCACCAACACCGGCGTCGAACACCTGCTGTCGTACATGGGGCTGCGGGGGGCGCGGCTGCCGGAGGTGGACCTTTCGTGCCTGCGCGTGCTGACCGTGGGGGCCGAGATGATCTCCGCCGCCGCCTGCCGCAGGCTGGAACGGCAACTCGCGCCCATGGGGCTTGCCCGCAACATCATCATGCCCGGCTACGGGCTGACGGAAACCACCCTGGTCGCCACCTGCCATCCCAACGGGCTGCCCGTCGAGGCGTACCTTGTCGACCGGCGGTGCCTGGTGAACGAGGGCATCGTCCGCTACGCCAGCGAAAAGACCGACACCACGGCGGAATTCGTCTCCGTGGGCACGCCGGTGGACTTCTGCGAGGTGCGCGTGGTGGACGCCGAAGGGCGCGAACTGCCCCCCGACAGGGTGGGCACCGTGGAAATCAGGGGCGAAAACGTCATCGCCGGGTATCACGAGGCCCCCAAAGCTGGCCCGGACGCCAACCGGGAAGCCTTCCGGAACGGCTGGTTCTCGTCCGGCGACGCGGGGTTCATGAGCGCCACCGGCCAGCTGTGCATCGTGGGCCGCGAAAAGGAAATCATCATCGTGCGCGGGCAGAACTACTACCCGACGGATATCGAGATGATGGCCCTTGAGGGCGCGGGCGACGCCTTCCGGCTGGTGGTGGCCTGCGGCGCGTACGACCCGGCGCAGGCGCGCGAAAAGGTGGTCATGTTCTTCGTGCCCGCCGACAAAAAGGCCGACGAGCGCGCCCTGGCCCCCGCCCTGCTGGCCATGAACGAGCGCATCGGCGACCTTGCCGGGTTCACCATCGACCATTTCGTGTCCGTGACGCAGGGCGAGATTCCGCGAACCTCCAGCGGCAAGATCATGCGCCGGGTGCTCGCCGACGACTTCGTCTCCGGCGGGTACGCGGAACGGACCGCACGGATCGACGCGGCCCTGGCCGAACTGACCCGGCCCGCCAACCCCTCGGACCTGGACCACGACGCCGTGGTGCGCGAGGCGTGGTCGGCGGTGCTGGGGATGGAACCCGGCCGGATCGACCCGCACCGCAGCCTGTTCAAGATGGGGGGCGACTCCATCCGGGCCATGCGCATCCAGGCGCGCCTGGAGGACACCTACCAGGCCAAGATGGAAAGCAACTTCTGCTACCTGTTCCCCACCGTGGCCACCCAGACCGCCTACTTCCGCAACCGCGACTTCAGCGTGGAGCCGCCCCGGAACGAGATCGAGGCCATCCTGCAAAAAATCGTCGCGGGACGGCTGGGCGTGCGGACGGATACCGTCGGCGCCACCGAAAGCCTGCTGACGCGGATAACCAACGTCTCCGACATGCTGGGCATCATCGAGGACGTGAAGCACTGCTTCGAGGAAGTGCACGTCTCCGAAGAATTCCTGAAGTTCACCACCATCCGGCAGATGGCCGACCACCTGTGGCCGCGCGTCTTCGAACCCCAGGCCGACGAGTCCGGAAGCGACGGCGAGCGCTTCCTGCCGCTGATGCACTTTCAGGAAACCCTGTACTTCCACCGCAAGGGATTCGTGCGCAACGAGCCCAGCGGGCTCAGCTGCTACATCTTCCTGCAAGCCGAGATGACGGGGGAATTCGACCGCGCCACCTTCGACGGCGCCCTCAACTACGTGGTGTCCCGGCATCCGGTGCTGCGCACGGTCATCGACGAGGAACGCGAACGCCCGCGCATGAAGGTGCTGGACACGGTGCCGCGCCTGCGCACCGCCTACGTGGACATCTCGGACATGACGGAGGAGCGGCAGCGCGCCTACGTGACCCAGCGCGGGCTGGAGCACAACGACCACCGCTTCGACCTTGGCGCGTGGCCCCTGTTCTTCTGCGAGGTGACCCGGCTGGGCCGCAACCGGCACATGTTCATGATGAACATCGACCACCTGCTGGTGGACGGCTACAGCTACATGCAGATCTTCGAGGAACTCTTCAACACCTACGACAGGATGCGCCTGGGCGAACCGTGGGAACTGCCCGAGGTGCCCATGACCTTCGGCGACTACGTGCTGGTGGAACGCCTGCGCCAGCGCACCCGTGAATACCGCGACGCGCTGGAATTCCAGCTGGACATCTTCCGCAACCTGCCCCCCAAGGCCATGCTGCCCTCGCGGCGCAACCCCGCCATGCTCGATACGGTACGCTTCGACACCCTGTACCAGACCATCGAGCCGGAAATCATCAACGCGCTGAACCAGGTGGCCATCGAGCACCAGGTCTCGCTCAATTCCGTGCTGCTGGCCGCCTACTTCAAGCTGATGAACATCTGGTGCCACCAGGACGACCTGATCATCAACATGCCGGTGTTCAACCGCGAACAGTACTTCGCCGGGGCCCGCAAGACCGTGGGCAGCTTCATCGACATCTTTCCCGTGCGGTTGCAGACCCACTTCGAGGAACCGGTCATCGACATCGCCAGAAAGGCGGAAGCGTTCACGCGCAAGCTGCTGGAGGTGCCCGTGTCGTCTATCGAGCTTTCGCGCAGGATATTCGAGCGCGAAGGGCTGCGGGCCACGTCCATGAGTTCGATCATCTTCAGCAATTCCATCGGGATGTACTCGGGCGAGGTCAGCGGCATGAAGACCGTGCGCCTGAGCACCCCGGAATTCCGCACCGGCGCGCCGGGCACTTTCATCGACCTCGTCATCTACGACTACCGCGCGCGGCAGGACGAGGAGGACGCCTACTACTTCAACTGGAACTACGTGCGCGACCTGTTCGACCGCGACTTTGTCGAAATACTCTCCACCCAGTACCGCACCCTGCTCCGGCAACTGGCCGACGCCCACCGCAGCGGCCGGGCGGACGCGCCCTTCACCGGCGAAAACGTCATCCCCGAGAAATACCGCGCGCTGCTCGACGAGGTGAACCGCACCGAGGCCCCCATCCCCGACGACACCCTGCACGGGCTGATCGCGGGCACCGTGGCCCGCACCCCAGACGCGCTGGCCCTGACCTTCGAGGACGCCAGCCTGACCTATGCGGAATTCGACGACCGGGCCGCCCGCGTGGCCGGGTTGCTGGCCTCGCTGGGCGTGGGCAGCGGCGACTTCGTGGCGCTGTTCATGCACCGGAGCATCGAGGTGCCCGTGGCCCAACTGGGCGTCATGAAGGCTGGCGCGGCCTACCTGCCCATCGACATCGACTACCCGGCGGACCGGGTGGCCTACGTGCTGGCCGATTCGCGGGCCAGGGTGCTGCTGACCCAGTCGCGCCATCTCGCCGGGCTGGAAGCGCACCTGGGCGGCGTGGGCGCCATCGTGCTGCTGGACGAGGGCGCTGCCGAGGCCGACGTGCCCGCCGCCCTGCGCGGCAAGGTCGTGCTGCCGGAGACGGCCTATGCCCCGCGCACCGCCACCCTGCCCGCGTGCACCCCGCGCGACCTCGCCTACATGATCTACACCTCCGGCTCCACGGGCAACCCCAAGGGGGTCATGGTCACCCACCGCAACATCGTGAACTTCCTGAACTGGGTGCGCCTGGAAATCGGCATCGCCCCGGAGGACAGGCTGGCCCTGCTCACCTCGTACGCCTTCGACATGACCCTGACCAGCAACTGGACGCCCTTCCTGGCCGGGGCATCGCTGCACATCCTGTCCGAGGAACGCACCAGGGACGTGAACAGCCTGCTGCACTTCCTGGGCGAGCGGGACATCACCTTCCTGAACGTGACCCCCTCGCACTTCTCGCTGCTGGCCGGGGCGCGGGAATACCTCGGCGACCAGGCCATTCCCCTGCGCGACGACATGCGCATCATGATGGGCGGCGAGGTCATCAACACCAAGGACCTCAACCTCTGGCTGCGCCACTACCCCGGCCACCGCTTCATCAACGAATACGGCCCCACGGAAACCACGGTGGCCTCCACCTGGTTCCCCATACCCGTCAACGCCGAAGGGCGCGTGGACCTGAACACCGTGCCCATCGGCAAGCCTGTGTTCAACACGCGGGTCTACATCCTCAACGCCGACCTCAAGGCCTGCATGCTCGGTGTGCCCGGCGAACTGTGCATCGGCGGCGAGGGCGTGACCAACGGCTACCACGACAAGCCCGACAAGGACGCCGCCGCCTTCGTGCCCGACCCGTACCGGCCCGGCGAACGCATCTACCGCACCGGCGACGTGGTGCGCATGCTGAACGACGGCAACATCGAGTACCTTGGCCGCAACGACCACCAGATCAACCTGCGCGGCTACCGCATCGAGGCGGGCGAGATAGAGTTCGCCCTGCGCGGGCACGACGGCGTGGCCGAAGCCGTGGTGGCCCCGCGCAAGGACACCTCGGGCAGCCTCGTGCTGGTGGCCTTCTACACCGGCCCGACCGATTCGACCGGTCCCGTGCCCGTGGCCGACCTGCGCGCGCACCTTGCCCGCAACCTTCCGGAATACATGATTCCCGTGCATTTCGAGCACCTGCCCGAAATGCCCTGCACGCCCAGCGGCAAGCTGGACAGGAAGGGGCTGCCCGAGGTGACCATCCAGGCGGGCCGCATCGACGACGCCTCCGACCGCCCCACGACGCCGCTGGAGCAGCAGGTGACCCGCATCTGGGAGGAAGTGCTGGGCGTGAGCGGCATCGGCCTCGGCAGCAACTTCTGGGACGTGGGCGGGGATTCGCTGAAGGCCATGCGCCTGATCATGCGCATGAAGAAGGAAGGCTTCATCGATTTCGGCCTGCGCGAAGCCTTCGAGTACCAGACCGTGGCCTCCATCGTGGAGCACATCCGCCGCCGCGCCTCGCCGGGCGGGGAAGAGGCGGACATGGTGGAACTGACCACGCCGCAATTCCCGCTGGCCCGGCTGTTCTGCCTGCCCTACGCCTGCGGCAACCCCACCATGTACCGCGAATTCGCCGCGCACCTGCCCAGGGACTACGGCGTGCTGGCGGCCAGCCTGCCCGGTCACGGCAGAAGCGGCAGCCCGCTGGGCTCCATACCCGAAATCGCCCGGGTATATGCCGACCGGCTGTCGGACCTGGCCCGTGAAACGCCGCTGTTCCTGCTCGGCTACTCGTTCGGCGGGCATGTGGCCTACGAAATCGCCCGCCTGCTGGAGGACCGGGGAACCCCTCCGGCCGGGGTGATCATCGTGTCCAGCCCCCCGCCGGGGGTGCAGGGCGGGCTGCGGGCCATCCTTTCCGGCTCGGACGAGGACATCCTGCGCCACTCGCGCGAGGTCTACAAATACGACTTCTCCCACATGACCGACGCCGAGCGGGACGACTACCTGAAGACGCTGCGGATCGACACCTCGGCCATGCTGGACTTCACGTTCGGGCCGCAACTGCGCACGCCCGCGCTGGTGGTCGCCGGGCAGGACGAGGAGGACGCCCCCATCCGGAGCCTGGCGGCGCAATGGGAACGCGCCTTCGTCACCTGCCTGCAATGCAACGCGGGCGGGGCGCACATGCTCATCAAGACCCACGCATCGGAACTGGCCGCCCGGACGGCCGAGTTCATCGACGGACTGGCCATCGGGGCCGAGGCCCGCGACTGACGCAGTCTCGGGGAATCACCCTGAACTTCCGGGTTCCGGCGGCAACGTGCCCTCGCCGCCGGAATCCAACCGCGCGGCCGTGGCGGGATGCCCATCCCCGTGCCGCGGCCGCGCGGGCACATCCACGTCCGGACGCCGGGCGGCGCGTTCCGGCCATGGCCCACCATCCACCCGGCAACGGCAGGAGAACCCATACGGCATGTTCAGATACACGACCACGGCATGCAGGAAATGCAACCTGCAGGAAGATACCTTTCACGGCATCACCATCGATGCCCAGGGGCTGTGCCAGTTCTGCGCGAAACAGGCCCCCCCGCCCCAACGCGACTGGCCCCGCCTGAAAACCCTTTTCGAGGACACGCTGGCCGGGGTCCGGGGACGCCTGCCCCGCCTGCCCCATGAAGGGCTGGTCATGCTGAGCGGCGGCAAGGACAGCGCGTACATGGCGCACCTGCTGAAGGACGTCTACGGGATGAACCTGCTGGGGTTCATCATCGACATCAACTACGAATACCCGGAAACCTTCGACAACGCGGCCACCATCGCCCGCAGGCTGGAAATACCCTACGTGGTCTACCGGCAGGACCCCGCGCTGATGCGCCGCTACTACCGCTACCTGTTCTGCGAGCCCGGCATCCACCAGCAGGACTGCGGGCAGGTCTGCACGTTCTGCGGCCGGTTCCTCATCCGCACGGCCACGGAGTTCGCCCGGGCCATGGGCATTCCGCTGGTGTTCTCCGGGCACAATCCGGACCAGATCCTGCTCATGGGGCAGGCCGTGGAACTGGAGCCCGCGCAACGGGAGTTCATGGAATTCACCATGGCCGTGGTGGCCGAGGACACGGCAACGGCCAGGGCGGGCTGGCAGGCGGCGCACGGGCCGTGCCCGGAAAGGCTCTTTCCCGAATCGCTGGCCCCTGCGGGGGTGCAACTGGTCTTTCCCTACCAGCACTTTCCCTACCTGCCGGAAACCATGATGCAGGTGGTGCGCGAGCGGTTGGACTGGACGCCCATCAAGCGGTTTTCCAAGACCTACATCGCCTCGGGATGCCGTCTGGTGAAGCTGTGGTCGTACCTTGCCCGGTGCGGCAACACCAACAGTTACGTGGACTTCGAGTTCAGCAACCAGGTGCGCAATGGCACGCTGGCGCTGGAGACCGTGCGCGCCTTCTACGACCAGGCGGACACCGGGTGCGAGGAACTGGCGGAAATCGCCCGCGACCTCGGCATGGTGGACGAAATGCGGCGCATGCTCCGCGACCGGGTGGGAGAAGACGACGAACTGTACCGCCTGCTGGCGTCATGACCCGCGTCCGCTCCGGACGTTCCGCACAGGAGACCCCATGCTTCGCGACCCCTGGTTCCTGGTCCAGCTTGCCTGCGCCCTCAGCGGCTTTCCCGGCGCACTGCTGTACCGCGCCTATTTCCGGTACCGCGAATCGCTGCGGTGCCGTGGGCTGCCGCCGCGCAACATGCTGACGGCGCTGCACCTTCTGGGCATTCCCACCGGGCACGTCTGGGTGGTGATGCCCTGGCTGCCCCAGCCCCGGCTGGGCGCGGGCGATTCCGTATTCGGCATGTTCGCCGCGGGGCCTGCCGGGTCCGCCGGACTGGCCGCGCCGGTCGCGGCGCTGCTGGGGCTGGCGCTGGCCCTGTACGCGGGCGTGTACGTGGTCCGCTTCATGCGCCAGAACTTCGCCGTGACCCTTGCGGACTACGCCGCGCCGAGCACGCTGCTGCGCACCGGCATCTACGCGGAACTGCGCCACCCCGGCGTGGTGGCCATGTTCTACTTGGTGGCCGGGCTTTGCGTGGCCTCAGGCGCCGTCTACACGCTGGCCATGCTGCCGCTGTTCGTCGTCATGCTGTGGACGACCACCCTCGTGGAGGAACGGGAAGTGCTGCTGCCCCGCTTCGGAGAGTCCTACCGGACCTATGCCCGCGAGGTGAGCGGCTTCTTCTGCCCGAAATCCCTTGCCGGGCTGGCGGTGTTCGCCTGCGCGCTGGGGCTCGGGCTGTGGGGGCGTCCGTGAGCGAAGGAACGATGCTCCACGGGGCAGCCTCCGCCCCGGACGATACCGCCCCGGTCGTCAGCCTGCGCGGCATCACCCGCAGCTACCCGCAGGGCGAGGCCATGGTGGAAGTACTGCACGACATATCCTGCGATGTGCGGCGGGGAGACTTCGTGGCGCTGACGGGCAGTTCCGGGTCCGGAAAGTCCACCCTGCTGCACATCCTGGGGCTGCTGGACCGTCCCACCTCCGGAACCTACCTGCTCAGCGGGCGCGACACCCAGACCCTGGACGACGACGCCCGCAGCGGGCTGCGCGGGCGCAGCATCGGCTTCGTGTTCCAGAACTTCTACCTGCTCTCCTACGCCACGGCGCTGGAGAACGTCCTGCTGCCGGGGGCGTACAGCGCGACGCCCCACAGGCAACTGCACGAACGCGCCCTGCACCTGATGGAGCAGGTGGGCCTTGCCGACCGCATGCACCACACCCCGGCCCGCCTTTCGGGCGGCCAGCAGCAGCGGGTGGCCATTGCCCGCGCTCTGCTGCACGAGCCGGACATGATGCTGGCCGACGAACCCACGGGTCAGCTCGACTCCGCCACGGGCTCGGCCATTCTCGACCTGTTCGCGCGGATCAACGCCGGGGGAACCACGGTGGTCATCGTCACCCACGACGAAAAGGTGGCCACGGCCGCGCGGCGGCGCATCCGCATGCAGGACGGCAGGATGGTGGACGCGGCATGAATTCGCGGGACAAGGGCCGCGTTCCGGTGCTGGCCGTGCTGCCGCGCGTGCTGCGCCTTGCGCTGCGCACCATCGTGGTGTTCAGGGCGCGCAGCGTGTTCATCGTGCTGGCCGTGGCCTTCGGCGTGGCCGCGCTGACCGTCATCGTGGCCGCCATGGAGGGCGCGGGCAGGAAGGCCGAGGAACTCGCCGACACCTTCGGCCCTTCGGCCATCTTCGTGGCCGGGGGCAACCTGATGTACCAGCCCATGGGCAACCGCCCGCGCACCCTCACCTGGAACGACGTGCGCCGCGTGGGCAGCGAGTTGCCCGGCGCGGTCGCCGTCCAGCCGTTCCTGCTGCGCGAGAAGATGCCCGCCAGCGGCGGGGGCCGACGCCATCTCGTGGCCAGCGTGGTGGGCACCGGGGAAAACTACCGGGCCACGTGGAACTGGCCGCTGGCGGAAGGCGAGGACTTCACCGCCGCCGACGTGCAGGGCGGCGCGGGGGTCTGCCTGTTGGGCAGCATGGTGGCGCGCGGGCTGTTCGGTTCGCGCAGCCCGGTGGGCGACGTGGTGGTGCTGGACCGCGTGCCCCTTGTGGTGCGCGGCGTGCTGCAACCCCGGAACATCGTGGCCGCCGGAGTGGAGCAGGACGACCGCATCGTCCTGCCCGCGACCACCATGGTGCGCCGGTTCAACCTGGACCGCACCTACCTGAACGGCATCCGCATCAACTTCGCCTCGCCCGAGGGGATGGACGGCAACGCCAAACGGGTGCAGGCCCTGCTGCGCGTGCTGCACGACAGGCAGCCGGGCGAGGCCGACGACTTCCTGGTGGTTTCGCCGCTGGTGGTGCTGCGCTTCGTCAGCTTCCTGAAGGGGGGCTTCGGGGTCTTCCTGGGCGTGACGGCGCTGGCCGCCCTGCTGGTGGGCGGGTTCATCCTCGCCAACCTGTTCCACCTGTCCGTGGCCGAACGGCAGACGGAAATCGGCATGAAGAAGGCCATCGGCGCCACCGACGCCGCCATCCTGACGCAGTTCCTGGCCGAAGCCCTGTACCTTACCACGCTGGGGGCCATGGCGGGGCTTGGGCTCGGCCTCGTCATCGCGCGGATGCTGGAACGGCTGGACATGCTGACGCTGCGCCTCTCACCCGCCGTGTTCATGGCCGCCTTCGTAGCGGCGCTGGCCGTGGCGCTGGTTTTCGGCCTGCAACCCGCCCGGCGCGCCGCGCGCATGGAACCGGTGACCGCGCTGAAGGAGGGGGCATGACCACGCCGCAAACGAAACCGGCGGCGAGGCGGATATCCCTCCTCACGGCGTTCCTTTCGCGCCGTGGCAACCTGCGCATCGCGTTGCGGGCGCTGTCCACGCACCGGCTGCGCACCGTGCTCGCCATCTTGGGCGTGTTCCTGGGAGCCTTCATGCTGACGCTGGTGCTGCACATCTCGCAGGCCGTGGGGCTGAAGGTGACCAATGAAAGCAACAGGTTGGGGGCCAACGTGGCGGACGTCACGGCGGGCACGGTGACCATGACGCGCGGCGACAACAACCGCGCGGGCGGGCGCAACGCGGCCACCCTGACCCTGGACGACGCGCGGGCCATCGAACAGGGTGTCCCCCGCGTGGAACTGGTCGTGCCCTACGCCATGTCCACCAGGCCGGTGACCAAAGGGCGGCGCAACACGTCGTGCCCCGTGGTGGGCGCCGGGGCCGCGTTTCCGGACATGCGCAACATGGAACTGCTGTGCGGGAGTTTCTTCCGCGAAGGGGACGTGGCCTCCAAGGCCCTGGTCTGCGTGCCGGGGTATGAGATAGCGGCCCGGCTGTTCGACGAACCGGCGCGGGCGTTGGGCCAGCGGCTGCGCTTCGGCAGCCGTGAACTGCTGGTCGTCGGGGTGATGGCCCAGAAGGGGCAGGACGCCACGGGCGTCAACGTGGACGAGCAGATCTACGTGCCCGTAACCACCTTCATGGAACGCCTGACCACGCAGGAACATATTTCCGGCATCCTGCTGCGCGTGGCCTCGCGCGATGCCGTGCCCGGCGTGCAGGCGGCGGTGGGCACGCTGCTGCGCGCACGGCACCACCTGACGCCCGGCCAGCCGGACGACTTCGGCGTCGCCTTTTCCGAACAGGTCAACGAGATGCAGGCCAAGGCCATGGGGCTGGTGCGCGTGCTCGGGGCCATAGGAGCCGGGATATCCTTTTCCATCGGCACGCTGGGCATCCTGTCCATCATGACCATCATCGTGCGGGCGCGCAGGCTGGAAATCGGCGTGCGCAGGGCCGTGGGAGCCACGAAACGCAACATCGTCGGACAGTTCCTGTTCGAATCCGTGCTCATGGCCGGTACCGGGGGGCTGCTGGGGGTGGCGGTGGCCCTCGGCATCGCCTCGGCGGTGTATGCGGCGGGCGTGCTGCCAGCGGCCTACGACCCGCCCCTGGCCGTGGGCGTGCTGCTGGCCTCCGCCGGGTGCGGCCTCATGGCGGGGGCATACCCGGCATGGCAGGCCGCCCGCGTGGACGTCATCCGGACGCTGCGCGGCTGAGCCAGGAACAGGGCAGAAAAAGGGCAGGAAAAGGAAAAAGCCGTTACGGAGCGACTCCATAACGGCTTGACCTTTCTGGTTGCGGGGGCCGGATTTGAACCGACGACCTTCGGGTTATGAGCCCGACGAGCTACCGAGCTGCTCCACCCCGCGACACGATGTGGGGCTTCCCGCCCCAGCGAAGAAGGTGTGTATACGCGGGGGCGGCCGGACTGTCAACCGCACATTTACATCGCCGGGCAAATTCCTTATGTAGTGCGGGCCATGCAGAACATCACCTCACTCTCCGTCGTGCTGCCCGTGTACAACGAGCAGGACAACCTGCCCGCCCTGTTCGAGGAAATCCGCCGCTCCCTCGCCAATCTTGGCAAGGAGTGGGAAGTGCTGTTCGTGGACGACGGCAGCAAGGACCGCAGCCTTGAGGTCATCAAGGGCCTGGCGGCCGGGCATCCCCAGGTCCGCTACCTGTCGTTCCGCAAGAACTGCGGGCAGTCCGCCGCGTTCGCGGCCGGATTCCAGGCCGCGCGGTACGAGGTCATCGTGACCATGGACGCCGACCTGCAGAACGACCCCGCGGACATCCCCGCCATGCTCGCCGAATACGAGCGCGGGTACGACATGGTCATCGGCTGGCGCGCCAAGCGCAAGGACACCTTCGCCAAGCGCATCGCCTCGAAATGGGCCAACGCCATCCGCAACCGCCTGACCGGCGAAACGGTGAAGGACACCGGCTGCTCGCTGAAGGTGCTGCGCACCGCCATGGCCCGGCGCATTCCCATGTTCACCGGCATGCACCGTTTTCTGCCCACGCTGATGAAAATGCAGGGCGCCACCGTGGCCGAACTGAAGGTGAACCACCGCCCGCGCCTGCACGGCGTTTCCAAGTACGGGGCCTTCAGCCGCGCCAAGACCGCCGCCTTCGACCTGCTGGCCGTGGCGTGGATGAAGCGCCGCTACATCAACTACGACATCGCCGAGCGCAACTAGGCGCGGGACATCCGGCCGGGACGACCTTCCCTCTTCGCCGCCACTGGCCACCGCCGTCGCGCCGCCCGGATACGCCACACGGACACGCCGTACCGCATGGACACCCTTGAATGGACGCTCTGGCCCGCCCGCTGGGCCATCCTGCTCACTGGCCTGCTGGCGCAGGTCGCCGTGCTGGCGTGGACGATGCGCCGTGGCCGGGGACCAGATTCCGCCGGGGCCGCCCCGCGTGACGGAACGCCACACGCCCGTCATCACACGGCCGCGCCCGGCCCGCGCATCCCACGCATCCCGCCCATCGTCATGCTGACCGGCGGCGGGCTGGTGGCCCTCTTCGCCCTGCTGGAACGCGACATGCTGCTGCTGTCCGGGCAGGTGCTGGCCCTGCCCCTGCTCTGGCCGCGACAGCGCTGACGCCGCCCCGGCACCTTGACGTCATGGCCCGTTGCCGCTACTGCCCACATGCGGCCCATACCGCCCGCCGGCCTCTGGCCCAATCCCGGCAGCCGCAATGGAAAACCGGCCGCTTCCGTCCACCCTCACCCGGCCCCTGCCATCGCCCCGCATGACCACTCGCCCCACCCGACTGCTCAAACGCGTGCTCAAGGGTGCGTTCGTCTTCCTCGGCCTTGCGGCCGCCATCGCGCTGCTGCGCCTTTCCGGCCTGCATGACGCCCTGGACACCGCCTGGGTGGACGCCAACATCCGCGACCACGGCTTCTCCGGGCTGGCCCTGTACCTTGGCGTGGGCTGCCTGCTCACCGCCGTGGGCATGCCCCGGCAGGTGGTCGGCTTCCTGGGCGGCTACGCCTTCGGCGCGGCGCTGGGCACGGTGTGGGGCACGCTGGCCACGGCCATGGGCTGCGTGGTCACCTTCTATTACGCGCGGCTGGCCGGGCAGTCGTTCGTGGCGCGCCGGTTCAGCCGCCGGGTGGCGAAGATCAACGCCTTTCTCGGGCGCGACCCGTTCACCATGTCGTTCATCATCCGCTGCCTGCCGGTGGGCAACAACATGCTGACCAACCTGCTGGCCGGGGTCAGCGCCATTCCCGCGCTGCCCTTCTTCGCCGGGTCGGCCGCCGGATACGTGCCGCAGACCTTCATCTTCGCCCTGCTGGGCAGCGGCGTGCGCGTCTCGCCCGAGTTGCGCACCACCGCCAGCGCGGTGCTGTTCGTGGTCTCCAGCCTGCTGGGCTACCTGCTGTACCGCCGCTACCGGGTGGACGACACCCTGGAAGCCCCGGAGGAAGAGCCGGAGGACGGCGACGGCAACGGGGCTGGCGACGCAGGCAACGGCAGCGCCACGCTCACCGACACCAAGAGCGAATAGCCGGACAGCCCGACACGCCCATCCGGCTTTCCGCAACGAAAAACCGCCCGCCGACATGCATCGGCGGGCGGTTTGCGTTTCAGAGTCCGGCCCGGTTCCGGAAAACCCCGTTACGACACCTTGGCCCCGTTGGCCACGGGGCCGGACGCGGCCACCAACTGCATGCCGCCCTCGGTGCGCACCGCAAGGATCATCCCCTGCGATTCCAGGCCGCGCAGCTTGCGCGGGGCAAGGTTGGCCACAACGGCCACCTGCCGCCCCAGCAGGAAATCGGGCTCGAAGTATTCGGCCAGCCCCGCCACGATCTGGCGCGGGGCCGCTTCGCCAAGGTCCACCTCCACCCGGTACAGCTTGTCGGCGTTGGGGTGGCGTTCCACCACCAGCACCGTACCGAAGCGGATGTCCAGCTTCTGGAAGTCGGCGAATTCGATGGTGGCGGGCACGTCACCAGCAGCAGATGTGACAGCAGGCGCGGCGGCCTGCGCGGGGGCGGCGGCCGCCTTGTCCTTCTTCTTGCCTTCCGCCTTGCCGGACTTTTCGCCTCTGGCCGCTTCCGGCTTTTCCAGTTCCACGCGGGGGAACAGGTTGGACGATGCCGCCACCGTGGTACCGGCGGCCAGCCCGCCCCAGCGGTCGGCCTCTTCCGCCAGATGCACGGAGGCCGGGTCCAGCGTCTGGCCCAGCTGATCCAGCAAGATGCCGGACGCCTCGGGCATCACCGGCCACAGGTGCACGGCCACCTTGCGCATGCATTCCAGCATCACGTACATGACGGTGCCCAGGCGTTCGGTGTCGCCCTGCTTGAACAGGGCCCACGGCGCGGCGTGGTCCACGTAGCGGTTCAGGGCGCGCACCAGTTCCCACAGCGATTCCAGCGCGTTGGAGAAACGCACCCGCTCGAACAACCGCACGTAGTTGCGCTGGGCCTCTTCCGCCAGCGAGCGGATGGCCTCGTCGTCCTCGGTCAGCGGGCCCTGCGCGGGCACCACGCCGCCGAAGTACTTGGCGGTCATGGACAGCACGCGGCTGAACAGGTTGCCGAGGTCGTTGGCAAGGTCCGCGTTCAGGCGGGCCACCAGCGCGTCCTCGGAAAAGCTGGCGTCGCTGCCGAAGTGCATCTCGCGCAGCAGGAAGTAGCGGAAGGCGCTCAGGCCGTACTTGTCGATCATGGACAGCGGGTCCACCACGTTGCCCAGCGACTTGGACATCTTGGTGTCGCGCACCAGCCAGTAGCCGTGCACGTTCAGGTTGTTGTAGGGCTCAAGCCCCGCCGCCTTGAGCATGGTGGGCCAGAACACCGCGTGAGGCTTCAGGATGTCCTTGGCCACCAGATGCTGCACGCCGGGCCAGAAGCGGTTGAATTTCTCGCCGCTAGGCCAGCCCAGCGCGGAAATGTAGTTGATCAGCGCGTCGAACCACACGTAGCACACGTACCCGGTGTCGAACGGCAGTTCGATGCCCCAGGTCAGGCGGGACTTGGGACGCGAGATGCACAGGTCTTCCAGCGCGCCGCTGTCCAGAATGCCCAAGACCTCGCTGCGGTAGCGTTCCGGCCGGATGAAGTCGGGGTTGTCCAGGATGTACTGGCGCAGCCAGTCCTGATACTTGGACATGCGGAAGAAGTAGTTCTTCTCGCTGATGTATTCCGGCTTCACCTGATGCTGGGGACACAGGCCGTTCTCCAGTTCCTTCTCGGTGTAGAACCGTTCGCACCCGTAACAGTAGTGGCCGCCGTACTCCCCGAAGTAGATGTCGCCGCTGTCGTAGACCTTCTGCAGCACGTCCTGCACGCACTTCTTGTGCACCGGATCGGTGGTGCGAATGAACTGGTCGTACTCCACGCCCAGGTGCGGCCACAAATCGCGGAACTGCGTGCTCACGCCGTCCACGAATTCCTGCGGCGAACACCCGGCCTTTTCGGCCGCCTGCACGATCTTGTCGCCGTGCTCGTCGGTGCCGGTAAGAAAGTAGGTCTCCTTGCCCAGCAGCCGGTGGAAGCGGCGCAGCGAATCGGCCACGATGGTGGTGTAGGCGTGGCCGAGGTGCGGCTTGGCGTTGACGTAGTAGATGGGTGTAGTGATGTAGAAGCGGTCCACGTGTGTCTCCCGATTCGGGCGATGCGGGCGGTGCGGGCCTGCCGCGCCGCCGTTCCGATATGATGGCCGCCCCCGGCGCATGCCGGGGGCGGAAACTGTTGCCTGTATGGCCGCCGGACCGGCGGATGCCGTCAGCTATTCGCTGCCGTGGCCGCCGGAACCGCCCTCGCCCCTTCCCCCTTCGCGGGGGCGGGAGGGACGCCGCTTGCGCTTGCGCCGCCCCCGGCTGGAACGCAGGGTGGCCGGATCGGTGTTCTTCAGCGGCCCGCGCGCGCGCGGCATGGCAATGGCCGCCGGTGCGCCCGCGGCGGGGGGCGTCACGGCCGGAGCAGCACCGGAAGGCGCTGGCCCGGAAGAAACTGCGCCTGACGCCGGGGCATCCGCGCCGGGGGCCTGCGCCGCGTCGCCGCCAGCGGGACCGGAGGGCGCCGCTGCCGCCGGGGCAGCCAATTCTCCATCCGGCTCGGGAACCGCCGGAGGCGCCGCTTCCGCCGGAGCGGCCGCTGCGCCTTCGGTTGCGCCTCCGGTTGTACCGGACACGCCGGGTGCCGTGGCCAGCGCTTCGGGGGCGTCAGCCACCTCGGCCCGTGGCGCGGGGTCGCCGGTCATGAACGTATCGAATGTGACGGAGAACTCGGCCTGGGCAATGCTGCCCGCCGGTGCCGCCTCGCGCGGGGCGGACTGTCCGTCATACTGGGCGTGCGGGGCGCGGCCTTCGCGCCGGTCTGGCCGGTCGGGCCGATCGCCGCGTTCGGAGCGCTCTCCGCGTTCGGACCTGCGTCCGTCGCGCCCTTCCCGCCCGTCACGGCCTTCACGCGGGGCCTGGCCTTCCGGCCCATCGCCACGGCGTTCGTGATGCCCCTCGGGGCGTCCGCCACCGGGACCGCCGCCTCCCTGATCGGGACGGCGCGGCTCCATCTGCTGCCATTCTTCCAGCGTGACCTCGACTTCTTCGTTGGTCTCGGTCAGCAGGGCCAGGCTGCCCCGGAACATGTTGGCGCGCAGCACCTTCACCGCGCCGCGCGTGGTCAGGTACTTCTTGCCGAGACGCGGGCAGCGCCGGTGGAATTCCTCGTAGTTTTCCTGCTCGTAGCTCAGGCAGCACAGCAGACGCCCGCAGATGCCCGAAATCTTGGCCGGATTCAGGAACAGATTCTGTTCCTTGGCCATCTTGATGGTGACCGGGGCGAACTTGCGCAGAAAACGGCGGCAGCAGCAGACCATGCCGCAGTTGCCCACCGCCCCGATCATCTGCGTTTCGTGACGCACGCCGATCTGGCGCAGTTCGATACGGGTGCGGTAGTTCTTGACCAGGTCCTTGACCAGTTCGCGGAAGTCGATGCGGGTGGGCGCGGTGAAGTAGAAGATGATCTTGCTGCGGTCGAAGAAGACCTCGACGTCCACCAGCTTCATCTCCAGGTCGCGGCCCCGGATGCACTCGTTGCAGAAGGCGCGGGCCTCTTCGCCCAGCTTCTCGTTTTCCGCCGCCTGCTCCAGGTCTTCGCCGCCCGCCACGCGCAGGATGGGCTTCAGGTCGCCCTCGGCCTCGCCGGCGTCTTCGGGCAGGTCGTCGCGCAGGGCCACCACTTCGCCAATGCCCTGGCCCTGATCCGTTTCCACTATCGCCCTGTCGCCCACGGCAACGGGCTGCCCGCCACTGAGAAAGTAGTATATCTGTCCGTATTCACGGAATTTTATGCCGAGTATTCGTTCCATCGTGCTCGCCGGTTGCAGCCGGTTGACGCCTATCCGGAAACATTCCGGCGGAAGGGGATGCGGGCGGATTGCGCCGCATGGCCGCGTGACGGCCATCCCCGCCTTCCTTGGCGAAATAACCTCCTCTTTTCCGCTTTTATGGGGCACGTGTCAACAAAGCCGCGCCCCGCGCGGGCCCGGCGGCGCCGCCCCGGCCAAAGCGGACCCCGCGTCCGGCGGTTGCAACGCCCGTGCTCGTACCGTACAAGGTCCGGAGACCATGTGACCCGTTTCACGAAGACCGTCTTCCGGAGGCCCCCATGCTCCCCCGCGCCGAAGCCATCGAACTGCTGCGTTCGCACAACCCGGAACCCCACCTCGTCCAGCACGCCCTGGCGACCGAGGCCGTCATGCGCGGCCTGGCCGCGCGCCTGGGGCAGGACGCCGAACTGTGGGGGCTGGCCGGGCTGCTGCACGACATCGACTACCCGCTCACCAAGGACACCCCCGAACACCATGGCCTGGTGGCCGTGGACCTCATCGGCGACAGGCTGCCGCCAGAGGCCGTGCAGGCCATCGTGGCCCACAACAGCGAATGCACCGGGCGCGAGCCCGCCAGCCTGTTCGACCGCGCCCTGCGCTGTGGCGAAAGCGTCACCGGCCTGGTCAGCGCCGCCGCGCTGGTGCGCCCCACCGGCATGGACGGCATGCAGGCCTCCAGCCTGAAAAAGAAGATGAAGGACAAGGCGTTCGCCGCCAGCGTCAGCCGCGAACGAATCCGCGAGTGCGAGGCCATCGGCCTTGAACTCGGCGAATTCCTGACCATCGCCATTGAGGCCATGACGCCGGCCGCCGCCGAACTGGGCCTGCTCCGGTGAGGATGCTCCGGTGAGGATGGGCCGGCACGGGTAGCTCCGCACCGGACAACCGGGATGGCCGTACTCCCGGCCCTTCCCCATTCCGGACCAGTTCCGCCCCCGGCCTTCCGCCCCCGGCGCCCAACGCACAACAGCCCCAAAGGAACCCCGCATGAAGCTCTCGTTCGTCATCGTCGCCGCCAACGCGGCGAAGTACATCGGCGACTGTCTTGCCTCGGTCCGCGCCGCCGCGGCCGAAATGACGGGCCTTGCCGAATCCGCCGACATCATCGTGGTGGACCGCGCTTCCACCGACGCCACCGTGCGCAACGCGCGCGACATCGCGCCAGAGGCCGTGCTGGTGGAAGCCCCGGCGGGCGCAGGCTTCGCCGCCGCCGCCAACCTGGGCATCGCCCGCGCCACCGGCGACGTGATCATCTTCGTGGACCCGGCCGCCACCCTGTGCCCCGGCGCGGCCCGCCGCCTGGCGGAACACATGGACACCACCCCCGCCTGCATGGTGGCGGGCGGCATGGTCACCGGCCCCAAGGACGCCGTGCTGCGCGGCGCGGCCCGCCTGCCCGGCCTGATCGTGAAGCTGGCCCGCCTCAGCGGGTTGCCCGGCCGCCTGCCGCGCACCTGGTTCAACTGGCCCGCCTACGGCGAAAAGCACTTCCAGCAGCCCACCCGCGTGCAGTCCGTCTCGCTGGCCTTCGCCGCCGTGAAGACCGCCGCCCTGCGCAAGCTGGGGCCGCTGGACGAACGCTTCCATGGCGACGAGTTCACCGGGCACGACCTGTGCCGCCGCATCCGCCGCGCCGTGATGTTCGGCTGGAACGTGGCCGTGGTGCCGCAGGCCCGCGCCTGCGCGCAGGACGCCTTCGTCCTGCGGCCCGAAGTCGAGGACTTCGACCTGAACGGCAACGGCGTGGTGCGCGCCCGCGTGCGCGACGAAATGCTGTACGTGTGGAAGAACTACTGCGTGCTCACCTCGCTGGGCAACAGCCTGCTGGAACTGGCCGGCACCTGCGTGCGCTACGCGGTGGCCGTGCTGCCCGGCATCGGCTGCGACAAGTGCGCCCGCCACAACGCGGCCGTGCTGCGCGAAACCTCGCAGGCCATGCTGGACACCCAACTGGGCATGCAGTACCCCACCACCCCCTGGTAGCTCCGGCGGCAGTTGCGCCAACGCAGCCCTTCCCCGCGCGGAAAGGCTGGCCGGTAAGGATGAAGGCAACGGGCGGGCGGCGCAGGCCGTCCGCCCGTCATCTTCCCGGCGTGGAAGGCAGTGGAGGCGTTCACGCCGTGCCCCCCGCCGTGTCCCCCGCCGTGTCCCATGACGCGTCCCGTGACGCGCGGGCGCGCAGGCTGGCCTTATGGGCCGCGCCGTGCTATCGTATACGGGTATCTCCGAAGAAAACCACACGAAATGCCAGCCGTCCGGTTCCGGCCAACTCGTCCGGTTCCCCCGGCCCGCCCGGCTCACCCGGTTCCGCCACCTCACTCCAAGCCGCCAGTCCCAGGAGGACAGACCGCATGCCCTCGACCCATTTCGACAACGGCGTCCTGCAACTGGACACCACCATCCCCGTCCTGGGACCGGCCAAGATCCCCACCCCGCTCTGCTACGGCAGCTACGCCGACGAACAGGGCATCCCCCTGTTCCTCGACCGCGAACACATCGCCGAACTGGGCGCGGAATCGGTGCCCCTGCTGTTCGAGCCCGCCGGGCCGCGCAGCCACCTGTATTTCGACTCCTCCAAGACCAAGTGCGCCATCGTCACCTGCGGCGGCCTGTGCCCCGGCATCAACGACGTGATCCGGGCCATCGTCATGGAGGCGTACCACGCCTACAACGTGCCCGCCGTCATCGGCATCCGCTACGGGCTCGAAGGGTTCATCCCCAAGTACCGCCACGAGTTCATGGAACTGACTCCGGACAAGGTCTCGGATATCCACCAGTTCGGCGGCACCATCCTGGCCTCGTCGCGCGGGCCGCAGTCGCCCGAAGAGGTGGTGGACGCGCTGGAGCGCATGAACGTCAGCGCCCTGTTCATGATCGGCGGCGACGGCACCATGCGCGCGGCGTCGGGCATCGTGGCCGAAATCGCGCGGCGCAACCTGCGCATCTCGGTCATCGGCATCCCCAAGACCATCGACAACGACATCAACTTCATCAGCCAGTCGTTCGGCTTCGAGACCGCCGTGTACAAGGCCACGGAGGCCATCCAGTGCGCCCACGTGGAAGCGCTGGGGGCCATGAACGGCGTGGGCTTGGTCAAGCTGATGGGCCGCGAGTCGGGCTTCATCGCCGCGCACGCCACCCTTTCGCTGAAAGAGGTGAACTTCGTGCTCATCCCCGAGGTGCGCTTTGCCCTGCACGGCGAAGGGGGCCTGCTGCCCGCGCTGGAAAAGCGGCTGCGCTCGCGCGCCCACGCGGTGATCGTGGTGGCCGAGGGCGCGGGCCAGCACCTGCTGGAAGGCACCGGCGAAACCGACGCCTCGGGCAACCCCATCCTGGGCGACATCGCCACCCTGCTGCGCTCGGAAATCAAGCGTTACTGCGACGAGCATTCGCTGCCCTTCGCCCTGAAGTACATCGACCCCAGCTACATCATCCGTTCCGTGCCCGCCAACGCCAACGACCGGGTGTACTGCGGCTTTCTGGGCCAGCACGCCGTGCACGCCGCCATGGCCGGGCGCACCGGCATGGTGGTGTCCAAGCTGATGGACCGCTACGTGCACCTGCCGCTGGACCTGGTGACGCGCACCCGGCGCAAGCTGAACGTGGCGTCCGACTACTGGCGGGCCGTGCTGGAGTCCACCGGGCAGGTGGATCTGGCGGGGATGGTGCCCGATAGTACCCGCGCCTGCCCGATCTAGTTTCCGGAGGGGCTTTCCCCCTCTGGCTGCGTCAGCCGCCGTGTTCCGCTCGGGTCACGTACCGAAGAGTACGCTCCCCTCGCGGAACACGGGGCTTCCTTGCCAGACGACGAAATCCCCGTCCGGAAACGGTTTCGTGCACGTAATCAACTTTGATACTCTCGTTTCAAGCACATCCACCCCATGCCCACGCCAACGCTGACGCAGATCAAGGCATCCGCCGGATCGGGGAAGACCTACACCCTGACCCGGCGTTTCCTGGCGCTGCTGGCGGACGCGCGCGACGAGGACGGACGGGCCTGCGCGCTGGCCGTGGAGGGCGGGCACTGCTGGCCGGACATCCTGGCCGTGACCTTCACCAACAAGGCCGCGTCGGAGATGAAGGAGCGGGTCATCCGGCTGCTCAAGGAGCACGCCCTGGCCGATCCTGCCCAAGCCGGAAAAGGCGACGACGGGGCGTGGCCCCCGGCCCGCGCGGCCCGCTGGGTGGATATCATCCTGCGGCGCTACGGTGCGCTGAACATCCGCACCATCGACAGCCTGCTGACCATGCTGGTGCGTCTGGCCGCGCTGGAACTGTCCCTGCCGCCCGACTTCGAGCCGTCCTTCTCGCCCGACGAGTATTTCGAACCGCTGTACGACCTGATCCTGGACCGCGCCCGCCGGGGCGACGCGCAGTTGCGGGACGACGTGCGCGACGCCTGCCGCCTGCTGCTGTTCCACACCGATCTCAAGGGCTTCACCGTGGGGACCGGGCTGCGGATGCGCCTTTCGCAGTTGCTGCAACTGCACCTGGCGGAAGGCGGCATGTCCGCCCCCGGCCCGTTCGATGAGGATGCGCACCGGGGCGGCCTGCCCGACGTGGATACCGACGCCCTGGCCGCCAAGCTGGTGGCCATCCACACGGACATGCGGGATGCCACGGCCGCCCTGTCGCGCATCCTGGCCGAAGAGCAGCTTTCCGCCGCCGCGAACCTGTACAAGTTTCTGGACAAGTGCGCGGAGAACGGAGCCTTTTCCCCGCTGTCCAAATCCGC
The DNA here is from genome assembly GCF_051133415.1 of Nitratidesulfovibrio sp. D1. Classification (NCBI taxonomy): domain Bacteria; kingdom Pseudomonadati; phylum Thermodesulfobacteriota; class Desulfovibrionia; order Desulfovibrionales; family Desulfovibrionaceae; genus Nitratidesulfovibrio; species Nitratidesulfovibrio sp. D1. The sequence goes on from NZ_JBPGNZ010000002.1 coordinate 441,918, forward strand.
CTACCTGGAAAAGGGCGGGCTGGACGACTGCCTGCTCAAGAAATCGAAGGGCATTGCCAGCGACGAGGCGCGCGCGGCCTTCGACGCCTGGCGCGACGCCTGCAACGACTTTGCCGTGCGCGGGCGGCTCATCCAGCGCGCCTTGCAGGTGGCCCCGCTGGCCGGTCTGGCCCGGGCCATGGCCGCGCACCTGCCCGACTTCCAGCGGCGCGAGGGCAAGCTGCCCCAACCGCTCATCCCCCTGCACGCCCGCGACGTCCTGAACGGCGAGTTCGGCGTGTCGGAAGCCTTCTGCCGCATGGGCACGCGCCTTGCGCACATCCTCATCGACGAATTCCAGGACACCAGCCGCGACCAGTGGGCCGCCATCGAACCGCTGGCCGTGGAATGCCTGTCGCGCGGGGGCGGGCTGACCTGGGTGGGCGACGTGAAGCAGGCCATCTACGGCTGGCGCGGCGGCGATTCCGCCCTGTTCGACGACATCCTGGCATCGCCCGCGCTCACGGCCATCGTCCCGACTCCCAAGCGCGACACACTGCCCCGCAACTGGCGCAGCCGCGTGGCCATCGTACAGCACAACAACCTGGTGTTCGCGCAACTGGACGACCCGCTGCGCGCGCGGGGGGTGCTGTCGGCCATGCTGGGCGACAAGACGCCCGGCCACGTGCTGGACGAGGCCGCCGCGTCGGTGGCGCGGGCCTTTGCCGGGGCGGCGCAAGGGGTTCCGGACAGGACGTCCGCGCAGGGCGGGCTGGTGCGCATGGTGCCCGTGGCCGGAGAGGACAACGCCGACCTGCGCGACAAGGTGCGCCAGCAACTGCGCGCGCTGTTCCTGGACGATCTGGCCGCCCGCCGCCCGTGGCGTGACGTGGCCGTGCTGGTGCGCAAGAACGACGAATCCGCGCTGGTGGCCTCGTGGCTCATGGACTGGGGCGTGCCGGTGGTCACCGAGAACAGCCTGCGCCTGGCCGACCATCCGCTGGTCACGCAGACCGTGGCCCTGCTGGCCTTCCTGGACTACCCGCCCAACGCGCTGGCCCTGTGGGAAGTGCTGACCGGCGAGGAGTTGCTCGGCGGGGTCAGCGGCCTTTCCGGCCGCACGCTGCGCGACTGGCTGGCCGACCGTTCCGCCCGCGCCGCCGACGACCCGCGCGGCGGCAAGGGCCTGCTGGCCGATTTCCGGGCCACCTTCCCGGCCGCGTGGGAAACGTGGCTGGCCCCGTTCTACGCCCGCGCCGGGCTGATGGGTCCCTACGACACGGTGCGCGAAATCTTCGAACGCTTCCGCGTGGCGCAACGCCACCCGGAGGACATCGGCTACGTGCGCCGCTTTCTGGAGGTGGTGCACAACGCCGAGTCGCGCGGGCTCACCTCTCTGGCCACCTTCCTGGAGTTCTGGACCGAGAGCGGCGGTGAGGAAAAGGTGCCCATGCCCGAGGCCATGGACGCCGTGCGGGTGATGACCATGCACAAATCCAAGGGGCTGGAATTCCCGGTGGTGGTGATACCCTTCCACCACCAGCCCGACCGTACCGACCCGCCGCTGGTGGTGACGGAACTGGACGGCCAGCCGCTGCTGGCCCCGCTGTGCCCGGAAATGGGCGACCGCTACCACCGCGCGCAGGCGGCGGCCGCCGCCGAAAAGCTGCACCTGCTCTACGTGGGCTGGACGCGCCCGGTGGATGAACTGCACGCCTACGTCACCTCCACCCCGTTCGCGGAAAAGAATTCGTCGCTGCTGGCCGGGGTGCGCGCCCTGCTGACCGGGTGCGGCATCGGTACGGAGCAGGAGTACGTGACCGGCGCGGTGCCCCCGGCGCGGGAGACAGGTGCGCAGGGTGAAGCGGAAGCGCAGGCCGTGCCGCCCGATGTTCCGGACGCCCCCCCGCCCCCGTCGCCCCTCCCGTCACCAGACCAGTCGCCAGACCAGTCACCGGACACCGCCCCGTGGCGGCCCATGCAGTGGTTGCCGCGCCTGAAGATATTCCGCAACCAGCTGGAGGAATTCACCTTCACCGAACGGCGGCGCGGCATGCTGGTGCACGCCTGCCTGGAACAGCTGCGCCTTACCGGCAGCCCGGACCAGGACGCCGCACGCGCCGTGGCCCACGGCATGCGCGCCTTCCCCCTGCCGGTGCCGGAACCGGAGGCCACGGCCCGCGAACTCACCGCCATGCTGGCATGGCTGGCGGCGCTGCCCCAGGCCGCGCACTGGTTCACCCACGGCGTGCCGGAACAGTCCATCATGGACGCGCAGGGCAGCATCCACCGCACCGACCTCATGGTGGACGACGGCCAGACCTGCACCGTGGTGGAATGGAAGACCGGCCGCCCCTCGGACGACCACGTGGCCCAGGTGCGGCGCTACCTGGGCCTGCTGGCCGAGGCCGCCGGGCGCGGCCCCGGCGGGGTGCGCGGCGTGCTGGTGTACCTTGACGGACGGGTGGTCCGGCCCGTGGAACTGCCCGCCGCCCCGCTGCCCGGAACGACATCCGCCGGAACGACACCCGCCGGGACGACACCTGAAGGACATCGCCCGTGACCGGTCCAGACGACATCCTCATGCCCGGCGCGCCGTCCGCCGCCCGGTCCAGACGCGGGGCCACCCGCCGCGTTGCCGCGCGCGCCGCGTCCCGCGCCCCGCACGGCATCTCCGGGCCGCGCCCGTTCCTGATCTTTCCGTGGGACACGGACTTCCTGGCCGGGCTCACCGCCACGCTCGTCGAGGCCACCGGCGGCCGCCCCGGCGACGCCGTGTTCGTCTTTCCGCACGGGCGGCCCGGCCGCTATCTGGTGGACCGCATCCGCCGCGCCCCGGACATCGCCCGGCCCTGCCTGCTGCCCCGCGTGTTCACGGTGCGCCAGATGTTCGCCCTGCTGCGCGCCCATGCGGAAGACCCGGCCGCGCGCCCGGCCCGGCCCGTCCCCCTGCTGGACCGGGTGGGCCTGCTCATGGACTGCGTGCGCGGTCTGGCCCGCCCCGGCGACGAACTGCACGAACACCTCGCCGCCACGGACCAGCGCAGGTTCTTTCCGTGGGGCGTGCGCCTTGCCTCGCTGATGGAGGAATTCTTCGTCCAGAACCGCGTGCCGGAAGACTACCAGTACATGGAAGGGCAGGTGGCCCCCTTTGCCGCCGCCCTGCTGGGAGCGCTGGGCCGCATCCACGAGGCGTACGCGACAGCGTTGACGCAGCGCGGCTGGACCACGCCCGGCTTCGACGCCTTCCGCTCCGTGCGGCTGCTGCCGGGACCCGGTGAAACCGGCCGCGCCGCCGAACGCCCCGACGGCTTCACCCTGCCCCCGCTGCTGGCGGGCAAGCGGCTGTTCGTGGCCGGGTTCTCCACCCTCACCGGCACGGAAGAAGCGCTGTTCCTGCACCTGTGGCGGCACGAAGGGGCCACGGTGTGCCTGCATACCGACGCCGCCGTGGCGGAACTGGGCGCGCGCCCGGTGCACTGGACCTGCGAAGACCACGTGCGCTGGCTGACCTCGTGGCGGGCCGGGGCCGCGCTGGCCTGCCCGCCTTCCGGGCACGCTCCATCAATCGCTTTCCATGAAGGTTACGACCTGCATTCGCAATTGCTGGTCATGGAAGATGCGCTCCGCGCCACTGCCGCCCCATCCGACAATTTAAAAAAATCGAATCTAACACCAGCAATCGGAAGTACCGAAAGCAACGACACACCCTCGCCGGAAGTCGACGAACTGGCGGGCACGGCCGTGGTGCTGCCGGACACCGGCCTGCTCATGCCCGTGCTGCACCATCTGCCGGACAAGGACGTGAACATTTCCATGGGCTATCCGCTGGCGCGCTCCACTCTGGTGCGGCTGGTGGAAACCCTGATGCGCCTCCAGGAAACCGCCCGGCCCGCCACCTCGCTGTCCGGGCAGCAGGACGGGCAGCAGGACGAGCCGGACGAGGGCATGGGCGGCCTGCGCTACCACTGGCGCACGGTCATCGAGTGCATCCGCCACCCGTACCTGAAGATGCTGGAACTGGATGGCGAACGTCCCCTGCGCGACCTGTTCCACCTCATGGAAAACGCGGTGCGCGGCGGGGCCAGCTTCGTAGACCCGCGCACGCTGGCCCGCCAGGTGGCCCAGGCCGCGCCCGGCGGTGCCCACGGCCCGGCGGCCGCCCTGCTGTACCGCGTGCTGGACCTGTGCCTGACCCGCTGGGAAACGGCGGACACCCCGGCCCGCGTGGCCGATGCCGTGGGCGCGCTGTGCGATCTGCTGCTGGCCCACGGCGGCACCCTGTGGGAGCGCTTTCCCATCGACGCGGAATGCCTGTTCCGGCTCATGCAGCGGGTCATCCCCGCCCTGCGCGACTGCGAACTGGCGGACACGCCCTTCCCGCGCGAGGTATTGCACACCATCCTGCGGGAAACCCTGCGCGAGGAGCGCGTGCCCTTCGAGGCCACGCCCCTGGCCGGGTTGCAGGTGCTGGGCATGCTGGAAACGCGCCTGCTGCGTTTCCGCCGGGTCATCGTGCTGGACGCCACCGAGGACCGCCTGCCCGGCGCGCCGGGGCACGACCCGCTGCTGCCCGACAGCCTGCGCGCCATGGCCGGGCTGCCCGATTCCCGACGCCGCGAACGGGTGGCCGCGCACAACTTCCACCGCCTGCTGGCCGGGGCGGAAGAGGCCGTGCTGTGCTACCAGACCGGCGTGGACCGCAGCGGCCTGCTGGACGAAAAGAAGATCCGCAGCCGCTTCGTGGAAGAACTGCTGTGGCGCGAGGAACGCGCGCGCGGCGGACTGCTCTCCCCCGGCCAGCCGCCGCTGCATGCCGCCGCGTGCACGGTGCGCCCCTTCCGTTCCGCGCCGCGCCCCATCGAACGCACCCCGGCCATCGACGCCGCGTTGGGACGGCTGCTGGACGCGCCCGTGTCCCCCTCCACCCTCGACGCCTGGCTGACCTGCCCGGTGCGCTTCTTTCACGAACGGCTGGCCGGGCTGGCTCCGCCGGACGAGGTCAACGAAGGCGACGACCCGCTGGCCGTAGGCGACCTGCTGCACAAGGTGCTGCTGGACTTCCACCTGCCCCACAAGGGCCGCGAGGTGCGCCGCGCCGAGCTTTCCGCCGATCACCTGGCCCGCCTGTTCCTGCAACGGCTGGCCGCCTCCGACCTGTCCGGCCAGTCGGGCCGCCTGCCGCCCGACGCCCTGCTGATGCTGGAGGTGGCCGGGCCGGAACGCCTTGCCCGCTACCTGTCCCGCCAGCCGGAGCGCTTCACTGTGCTGGAACTGGAAGAGCCGGTGGAAGCCGCCATAGAGGTGCCGGGCAGCGCGGGCCGCCGCGTGCGCCGCCTGCATGGCCGGGTGGACCGGGTGGACCTGCGCGGGTTCGAGGACGGCGAAGGCGCGGTGATCCTGGACTACAAGACCGGCAAGGTGGAGTGGAGGCCGTCCGCGTGGTCCGACGACGCGCTGTGGGAACGCATCGAGATATGGACCCCCGACCGCGATCCCGATCTGCTGGCCGACGTGGCCGCCGCCCTGCACGGCGTGCAGTTGCCCGCCTACGTGCACATGTACGGGCAGCAATCCGGGCGCGACGTGCACGACGCCGCCTGGGTCATCCTGCGCGACGCCGGGCAGGAACTGCCCCTGTTCGGCGAGGGCATGGACGACGAAACCCGCGATACGGCCATCACCGCCCGCATCCCCGCCCTGCTCGCCTTCCTGCTGCGGCACATGGCCGAAGCGCCGTTGCTGCTGCCGCGCGACGGCAAACATTGCGACTGGTGCTCTTGCACGAAACTGTGTAAAATGCGTGGCTGAGGGAACGGGCCGCATCGGCCCTTCCGTGCCGCCAAGCGCGGCGTCCGCCCGGCCACGGCCCGGCGGCGCATGCGCCCGCGCAGTGGGGACTGCGCGGGAGAAACCGCACCGCCGCCACCGTACCGCACGACGCCACCCAGCGTTCGCTGCCCGAAAGATTCCGATGCAGCCCCGGAGACGGCGCGATTCCGGCATCATGCCGCATTGCGCGTCTTCCGCGCGCCGCCCGCGCATGGCGGCACACCGGAGCGCCCACGGCCATGCCAGGCATGCGCGCGGGCCCGGTTCATTCCGCGTGCCTTCACCGGCACGCACGCACCGCACCGGAGGACTGAATCATGCCTTTTCCGACCCTGAACATCGGCGACCTGGTCGCCCGCATACCCATCGTGCAAGGCGGCATGGGCGTCGGCATCTCGCTGTCGCGCCTGGCGTCCGCCGTGGCCAACGAAGGCGGCATCGGCGTCATCGCCGCCGCCATGATCGGGATGAAGGAACCCGACGTTGCCAAGAACCCCATCGAAGCCAACGTCCGCGCCCTGCGCCGCGAGCTGCAAAAGGCCCGCGAGCTGACCCAGGGCATCGTGGGCGTGAACATCATGGTGGCCCTGACCACCTTCGGCGAAATGGTCCGCACCTCCATCGAGGAGCGGGCGGACATCATCTTCTCGGGCGCGGGCCTGCCGCTGGACCTGCCCAGGCACCTGCGCGACGCCTGCGACCAGAAGAAGGAAGAATTCCGCACCAAGCTCGTGCCCATCGTGTCGTCCGCCCGCGCGGCCTCGGTCATCGCCAGGAAGTGGATTTCGCGCTTCGACTACGTGCCCGACGCCTTCGTGGTGGAAGGCCCCAAGGCGGGCGGCCACCTGGGCTTCAAGGCCGAGGAGATCGACGACCCCAGCCATTCGCTGGAAGCGGTCATTCCGCAGGTGGTGGAAGCGGTGAAGCCCTTCGAGGACGAAAAGGGCCGCCGCATTCCGGTCATCGCCGCCGGCGGCGTGTACACCGGCGAGGACATCACCCGGTTCCTGGAACTGGGCGCGGCGGGCGTGCAGATGGGCACCCGCTTCGTGGCCACCCACGAATGCGACGCCGACGACCGCTTCAAGCAGGCCTACGTGGACGCCACCGAACAGGACGTGACCATCATCAAGAGTCCCGTGGGCATGCCCGGACGCGCCATCGGCAACTCGTTCATCGATGCCATGCGCGAGGGCGCCAGAAAGCCCTTCAAGTGCGTGTTCAAGTGCATCAGCACCTGCGAGCAGGAGAAGACCCCCTACTGCATCGCCGCCGCGCTGATCAACGCCATGAAGGGCAACCTGGAGAAGGGCTTCGCCTTCTCCGGCGCCAACGTGTTCCGGGTGGACCGCATCCAGTCGGTGCACGAGCTGATTTCCTCGCTCCAGCAGGAGTTCGAGGAGGCTATCGCCAAGCGCTTCGGTATGTTGCGCGCGTAGGGGCGTTGCGTCCTTTCCGGCGCGGACACGCTGCGGACGGAACCCGTCTTTTGCCGCCGGGCTGCGTTGGCTTGTCGTTTTTGATGCTCACGTACGAAAGTACGCTCCGCTCAAAAACGCCAAGCCGCCTTGCCCGGCGGGCAAAACTCGTAATTCCTCGCATCCTCTCCGCACAGCCCCCCGCGACGGAAGACCGTCGCGGGATATAAGGAAGAAACCCTCGTTCAATCGAAGGGCTTCCAACAACTCACCGACATGCAACGGGCCGGAACCCCACGAGGTTCCGGCCCGTTTTCTTTTGCGAACGGGAAAAGAAACGGAAAGCGCTACCGCTTCGGCGTGCCCTTTCCGCCCTTGCGGGGCTTGGCGGCACGGGACGGTTTTTCCGGCGTTGCGGCGGGCTTGGGCCTGGCCGCCTTTTCCGCCATATCCGAGCGGGGGTGCGCCCGGTCGTACACGTCCACCAGGCGCGAAAGGGTCAGGTGGGTGTAGCGCTGGGTGGTGGAAAGCCGGGCGTGGCCCAGCAGTTCCTGCACGCTGCGCAGGTCGGCCCCGGCCTCCAGCAGGTGGGTGGCGAAGGAGTGGCGCAGTCCGTGCGGGGATATGGCCTGCGGCAGCCCGGCCCGCAGGCACAGCGCCTCGATGATCCGCGCGGCCTGCCGCCGGTTCAGGCGGCCGCCCCGCGCCCCCAGGAACAGGGCGGGTTCGCCCCGGTCCCCGTCCACCTCGTGGCGCACGGCCAGCCAGGCCCACAGCGCGTCGCGGGCCGTGTCGCTGAGCGGACTCATGCGCTCGCGCCCACCCTTGCCCATCACCCGCACCACGCCCGATGCGGGGTCCGCGTCCAGCACGTCCAGTCCCAACGCCTCGGACACGCGCAGTCCCGAGCCGTACAGCAGTTCGGCCAGGGCCAGGTCGCGCGCCAGCAGCACGGCGTCGCCGGGGCCGGAATCCGCGGCGTGCCCGGCGCGGGCCGTGGCAAGGGCCTTGCGCTGCCGCCGCTCGTCCAGCAGGGCGAAGGTCTGGTCCACGTTCAGGGCGTGGGGATGGCGCTGTTCCTGCTTGGGGTTGTGCACGCCCGCCGTGGGGTCCGCCGTGACCCGGCGCAGCCGCAGCAGAAACCGGAAGAACGCCCGCAATGCCGACAGCTTGCGGGCCACGCTGGACTTGGCGATGCGCTGGCGGTGCAATTCGGCCAGAAACCGCTGCACGTGACGCCTGGTGATGTGTTCCGGGGTGTCCAGCGAAAGGAACGGGGAGGGCTGCACGGGAGCGGGCAAGGCGGGCCGGCCGGAAACGGCAGGGGGAGTTGCGGCCTCTTCCAGGAACGCCGCGAACTGGTCCATGTCCGTGCCGTAGGCGGCCACGGTGGCGTCGGCGTAGCCCTTTTCCATACCCAGGTGGGCCAGGAACATGTCCAGCAGCTCGGCGCGGGCGGAGGCGGGGGGCGCGTGCCGGGGTCCGTCGGCCCCGCCTGTTTCACGACTGTCGCCGGTCGAAGACATAGCAACTGCCCGTCCTGTCCTTGGCCAGCTTCTTGACCTGGCTGGCCCGGTACGACGCCTCGCCGTAGTGGGCCAACGCGAACCCGGCGGCAGGGCGGTTGCAGACCACGGCGATGGACACGGCCATCAGCGGGAACGTGCGCACCTGCCCCTGCCGGTCGTGGGCCACGATGGCCCCGCGCGCGCGGTCGTCCGCGTCGTAGAAGCCGGGCACGATGGCGTCGAAGGCCCCCACCACTCGGCGGCAGGCGTCTTCCGCCTGGTCCACGGGCGTCACGAACACGTAGTCGTCGCCGCCCACGTGCCCCACGAAGGCGGGCTGGCCGCGCACCTCGCGCACCGTGGTGGCCAGCAGCCGCGCGGTGAGCATGAGCACCTCGTCGCCGCGCGAGAAACCGTACTTGTCGTTGAACGCCTTGAAGTTGTCGAGGTCGGCGTAGGCCAGCGCGAAATCCATGCGCCGGTCGATGAGCCCCTGGATGAACTTGATGATCGAGGTGTTGCCCGGCAGCTTGGTCAGCGGGCTGGCGTCCAGGGCGCGGCCCGCGCGGGCCAGGGCCAGTTCGACGCGCGCCCGCAGTTCCGTGGCCAGCGGGAGCGGCAGGGGCGCGCGCCCGGCGTCCGGCACGGCGGGCAGCACCATGAAGTCGTCGGCCTCCACGCCCTGCCAGTCCACCCCGGCCACGCCCGGCGCGTCCGTCACGTTCAGGGCCAGCAGGGTGGCCACCTGGCGGTAGACGTTCTCGCCCTTCACCAACTGGATCAGCGACACGCCCGACATGTCCGGCAGCGCGGCGGAAACCAGCAGCAGGTCCGGCGGGTCGAGGAAGAACTGCTCCAGCACGGCCCGCCCGTTGTCGAACACCCGCCAGTCCATGGGACGCGGCGTGATGCCGGGCATGGCCGGCGATCCGCCGTCGGCGGGCCACAGGGCGCGCACCGTGGCGGCCAGGCAGCCGTCGGCCGTGACCAGCCAGCAGCGCGGCACGCCCGCCGCTGCCGCCTCGCCGAAACCCAGGGGGCGCGTGCTCATCGCGCCCTCCCCGCCGCTCTCCCCGCCACGCGGACCGCGTGCGGCAGGATGAACGGCCCAGGCAGGCCGGACGGTACGGGCAGGCCCGGCAGAAACGGCCTTGCTGCGGCGTCACGGATCATGCGAAGCCCAGTTCCCCGGCGTCGGCGAATTTCTCGCACAGGGTGTCCAGCAGCGCCTCCAGCGAGCGCTGGTTCATACCCAGCAGCTTCAGCGCGTGGGGCGACAGCGGCGGCACGTTGTCGTCGCCGCCGGAACCGTACTCGAACAGCCGGGCCATGAAGTTGCCCACGTGCACCACGCAGGCCATCTGCGGGTAGATGCGCGCGCCCATGGGCTTGTGGTGGAAGGCCATGCCCTCGCGGATGGCCGGGGGCAGGTTCCAGTGCTCGGCCAGCCATGCATTGATGCGGTCGTGCCCGAAACCGAGCACCTGCGTTTCCGCGTCGATGTACAGAAGGTCCTGTTCCTTGACCACGGCGTCCACCCGGGCCTTGGCCTCGGGCAGTTGCAGGGCCGACACCACCTTGCCGAGGTCGTGCAGCAGCCCGGCCACGGCGTATTCCTCCGGATCCTTCATGCCCAGCGCGCGGGCCAGTTCGCCGCAGGCCAGCGAGCAGCCCACGCTGTGGTCCCACAGTCCGCGCATGGCGCGGTTCATGTCGTCGTAGACAGAGGTGGAGATGATCAGCCCCCGGATGACGTTGAACCCCAGCAGCACCAGCGCGTGCTTCACCGTGCCGATGCGCCCCGGAAAGCCGTAGATGGGCGAGTTGACCATCTTCAGCACCTTGGCCGCCAGCACCTGGTCGAAGGAGATGACCTTGGCCACCTGGTCGGTGGTGGTGTTGGGCAGTTCCAGCAGGCGCGAGACTTCCTGCAGGGCGGTGGGGAGCGTGGGCAGGTCTTTCACCGCCAGCAGCCGCCCCTTGTAGGTGGTGCGCAGATCTTCGCTCATCGCCCGTTCTCCCGTGGCGCGCCGTTGCCCCCCGCCATTTCGGGCCGGTCTGGCCCGTCCTCCGGTCCGTCATCCACCAGCGGCACCAGCGAAACACGGTTTTGCGCGGCAAGGGCTTCCGCCTCTTCGCGCGCGGCCTCGGCGGCGGCCGCGATGGCGGCGGCCTCGGCCTCCTCCGCTGCCCTGGCGGCGGCGATGCGCTCGGCAAAGAAGCGGCGCAGCATGTTGCGCAGGGTGACCATGAACCGGTCCTGCCCGTGCTTGCGGAACAGGTGGTCCAGCCGCCCGGCGATGCGTTCAAGGTCGTTGCCGCCGTCGTCGCCGAGGTCCACGGGGCGTCCCTGCACGGTGAGGGACTGCACCCCGCTGACGCGAAAGCGCGAGATGATGGTGGTGGTCAGTTCAACGCCTGCGCCCACCAGCACCAGCCCGTCGGACTTGGTGACGGGCTTGGCCAGTTTCATGCCGGGCGCGGCAAGGTCGAGCGGTATCTTCTGCATATCCTTCTCCGGCGGTGCGTGCGCGCCGCCGTTGCTGTCCGTGTTGGCGCGTTCCCCTACATACGCTCGTAGCGCATGCCGGGCAACCGGCGCACCCCGCCCCCTACCTCCAGCAACACCAGGCGGGCGCTGACGTCCGCCGCGCCCATGCCCAGCGCGCGGCAGATGTCGTCCACATGGACGCCGGGCCGGTCGCGCAGCAAGGCCAGGATGGCCTCATCCGGGCTGCCGCCGGACGCAGGGACGGGCGCGGAGACATTCCCGGCCGCCGCCGGACGATTTCGCACGGGGCGTGCCGCCTTGCGGGGCGTCGCCGGGTTCGTCCGAACCGTCCGGATCGCCGGTGGCGCCGGAGGGGCCGGGGTGTCCGCCGGAAACATCCCGTCCAGAGGATCGCCGTTCCGGCCGGGGGGCGGGCACGGCGCGGCCAGCGCGGCCAGTTCCATGCCCAGCACCGGGGCCAGGTCCGCCAGCATGTCCTCCGCCGTGGTCACGGGCCGCGCCCCCTGCTCGATGAGCCCCCGGCAGCCGCAGGTGTACTGGGCCGTGGCCGGGCCGGGCACGGTGTACACCTCGCGCCCCTGCTCCAGGGCCAGGCGCGCGGTGATCAGGCTGCCGCTGCGGGCCGCCGCCTCCACCACCAGCACCCCCACGGAAAGCCCGCTGATGATGCGGTTGCGCACGGGAAAATGCGCGGGCAGGGGCAGCGTGCCGGGGGCGTATTCCGACACCAGCAGTCCCGTGGATTCCATGCGTTCGAACACGTCCGCGTGTTCCGGCGGGTAGACCACGTCGATGCCCGTGCCCAGCACGCCGATGGTGGAGCCTACCTCTTGCAGCGCGGCCACATGGGCCTCGCGGTCGATGCCGCGCGCAAGGCCGGAGACGACGGTGACGCCCGCCGCGGACAGGCTGTAGGCGATGTCGGCGGACACGCCGCGCCCGGCCCGCGAGCACAGGCGCGAACCCACCACCGCCACGGCGTGGTTGGCCAGCAGAGAGGCGTCGCCCCGGCAGTACAGCACGGCGGGAGCATCGGAAATCTCGCGCAGCCGGGCGGGGTAACGCGGGTCGGTCCATAACAGGATACCGCAGCGGCAGCCGCGCACCGCGTCCCATTCCTGCCGGGCGGACTCGCGCCATGCGCCGTTCGCCACCGGAGCGGCCATGTGCGACCGCACGCCCGCCCGCGCCCAGCCGTGCCCGCCGCCCTCGGCGGCCTGTACGGCGGCCAGCGCGGACCCCAGCCCCGCCAGCAGGCGGCGCACCGTGCGCGGCCCGATGCCGGGGCTGTGGCGCAGGGCCAGGGCGGCCCACAACTCGGCGCGGCCCGCCGCGTCCAGGTCGGCAAAGGCGGGCAGCGCGGCGGGGCCGGGCGTTGCGGATCCGGAGCCCGTGGCGTCCGGGCTCGCGGTGGCGGGAAGCGGTGGGGCCATGGCTGCGGCGCGGACCAGACTATCCGTTGGGGAAACGCTGCCGGGCCAGCCTGGCGGCCGGGGAATCGGGATGATCTTCGCGCAGCGCCTTCAGGTGAAAGCGCACGTTCTCGTCGTCGCCGAGCTGCTTGTAGGCCAGCGCCGTCTTGAGCAACGAGTCCGCAGCCTTGTGGTGCTTCGGAAAGCGCGCCGTGACCTCCTTGAAGGCCACGATGGCGTCGGCGTAGCGGCGCTGGGCGTACAGGGCTTCGCCCTTCCAGTACAGGGCGTTGGGCACCAGGGCGCTGTTGGGGTAGTCGCCCAGGAACCCGTCGAAGCGCACGCGGGCCTCGTCGGCCCTGCCGCGTTGCAGCAGGTTCAGGGCGGCCTCGTAGGCGGCCTTGTCCGAAACGGGTCTGGCGGCCCTGGGTTCCGGCTTTTGCGCGGCCTTGGCGGCCGGGGTGGCCTTGGCGGGTTCCGGCCGGACCGGCTCCGGCTGGACCCGGCGGCCGCCCTTGCCCAGGTCATCGGCGTCCACCGAAGGCGGCGGGGCGACGGAAGGCTGGGCCGTATCGTCCTTCTTGCCCGCCAGCGCGCCTTCCAGCGCGTCCAGCCTGCGGCCGTCGGATTCGCGGTCGCCGTCCACGCGGGCGGACAGCGCGGCCTGCTTTTCCTCCAGGGCGCGCAGCCGTTCGTCCACCGAACTGTCGCGGGCCTTTCGGGCTTCTTCGTAGGAAAGGTACTTTTCCTCCAGCATGCGCAGCCGCCATTCGGTGCTGCCCTGTGCCGCGCCCTGCCCGGCGCAACCGGAAAAAAGGGCCGTGGCCAGGAGAAGGGCCGGTACAAGCAATGCCGCCGATGCGCGAAGCCGCCGATGCTGCATGAGGAATCTCCGAACAGGCCGAGTACGTTGACGGAACTGTACCCTCCATAGGCGATGGCCGCCATTTTTTCAAGGAAATCCACATGCCGCCGCGCACCGGACGGCCCCCCGCGCGCTTTCGCCCACACACGGGGGCATCGGTGGAGACAACGGCCCGCGCCCTTGCGCCCCAAGCGGTTTTGGGGCACAAGGGCCGCTGCGGCAACGCCCCGGACGCCTGCGGGCCTCCTGGCAGCAGGCCGTTCACGCCGCCGCATCACCCCAACGGAGCTTTCGCGAATGATCCTGTTCCCCGATGCCGCCGTCTGGTCGCTGGCGCTGCCGGGCGGCATACTGGCCTGCCTGCTGCTGGCCGTCACCGGCCTGCCCTTCCTGTGCCTGTCCGCCCAGCGTCTGGCCGTGACCCAGCGCTCCTCGTTTCCCGACAAGCTGGCCCGTCAGGGAGCCCTACTGTCCGCCCTGACCGCCGCCGTGCTGGTGGCCGTGAGCGGTGCGGTCATGGTCCGCATGGTGCAGATGCAGCCCGACCTGATGGAAGGGCCGTTCCGCGTGCCGCTGCTGTCCGTGCCCACGCTGCTGGCGGGCTCCGGCGCCTGCGCCGCCTTGTACCTGCTGGGCTGGAAGCACATCAAGGGATCGGCCATGCACCGCTTCGTGGGTCTTGCCGCAGGCATCGGCGGCATCGAGGCCACGGCCAGCGGCTTCTCCCTGGCCCGCGCCCTGCTGCTGCCGGGCCATCCCCTGCCCTCCAGCGCCTCCGCCATGGACACCATGCGCGCTCTCATCAGCGCGCCGGTGGATTCGCTGCTGTGGCCGGTGCTGGGGCAATCGGTCTTCGTGGCCGCCGGGGCCGCCGGAGCCCTGTGCCTGGCCTGGCTGCTGACCCGCCGCGCGAAGGACGACTTCGGCCGCGACTACTACAACTACGCCCTTGGCGTGTGCGCCCGCTGGGCCTTGGGCGGCACCCTGTGCGCCCTGCCCGTGGGCGTGTACGTGCTGTACCGCGCCGCCACCCTGACCAGCCCGGACCTGACCGCCCTGCCCCCGCTGCTGCCCCTGGCCGGGACGCTGGTGCTGCCGCTGGCCGCCTGCGGCCTGTGGGGCACGGTGATCCGCTCCGCCACGCCGCTGCGCCACAAGGTGGGCATCGTGAGCGCGCTGGTGCTGCTGATGGTGGCCTGCGGCTGCGAGGCCAGCACCCTGGCCTATGTGGTGCGGCTGCACGCCCCCATGTAGGGGCTGTTTCTAAATTGTCCTTTCGCCCGTTGGCAGACCGACCCGAAGGGCGCGGAGCGTGCCCGTTAAGCGAGCTTGCGAGCTTTGCCCCAGCCGTAGGCGAGTCAACGAGCCGTACGGATGGGGACAGCAACGATACGGGCATCGAGCGCAGAGCGGTCAAACTTCGCCCGCCATTTCAGTCAAATACCAAAGAGTATATTCCCTTATGGCAGGCTCGTTTTCCTTGCCAACGAACGAAAACCCTAATTTGGAAACAGCCCCTGGCCCATCCGCCCGATCCCAAAGAAAAACGCCCCCGCCCGGTGCTGCCGGACGGGGGCGTTCTGTTCTGGGGAAACTGCTGGCGGAGCCTTAAATCGCTTTCGAGGTGGCCATCATATACACCTCGTGCGGGTCCAGAATCAGGATGACACTGCCGTCGCCCATGATGGTCGCGCCCGAGATGCCCTTGAGGTCGCCGAGGTAGGCCCCCAGGGGCTTGATGACGATTTCCTGCCGTTCCAGCAGCCGGTCCACCACCAGGCCCAGGCGCCGGTCGTTGTCGTGGATGACCACCACGGACAGCACGTCCTGCTTGTCGCCCTTGGGCAGGCCCAGCAGTTCGGACAGCGAGGCGATGCCCAGCACTTCGCCGCGCAGGGTCACGGCCTTGCGGCCCTTGACGTCGGTAAGGCGGCGCGCCTCGATCTTGGTGGTTTCCGACACGGCGTCCAGCGGGATGGCGTACATCTCGCCCGCCACGTTGACCATCAGCGCGTCGATGATGGCGAGGGTCAGCGGCAGGGACAGGGTGAAGCGGGTGCCCTTGCCGATCTCGGAATGGATGCTGACGCTGCCCTTCAGGTTCTTGATGTTGGTGCGCACCACGTCCATGCCCACGCCGCGCCCGGAGATGTCGGTGATCTTCTCTGCCGAGGAGAAGCCGGGGGCGAAGATGAGTTCCATGGCCTCGCGGTCGTCCATGGCCTTGGCTTCGTCGGGCGAGACGATGCCCTTGCGCACGGCCACTTCGCGCATCTTTTCCGGGTCGATGCCCTTGCCGTCGTCCTCGATCTCGATGGCGACGGAGTTGCCCTTGTGGTAGGCGCGCAGGGTCACCTTGCCCTTGGCCTTCTTGCCCTTGGCCACCCGCTCGTCCTCGGACTCCACGCCGTGGTCCACCGCGTTGCGGATGAGGTGCACCAGCGGGTCGCCGATGACCTCCACCACGCTCTTGTCCAGTTCCGTCTCCTCGCCTTCCAGGATCAGGTCCACTTCCTTGCCGCTCTTGCGCGACAGGTCGCGCACCAGGCGCGGGAAGCGCGAGAACACCGACGACACCGGCACCATGCGCACCTTCATGATGGTGTCCTGCAGGTCGTCCGAGATGCGCGCCATGGCGTAGGTGGTTTCGGACAGGTCCTGGGCCACCTCGGCGATGACCACGTTGGTGTCGTCCTCCAGCCTGCGGGCCAGCATGGTGTAGCGGTTGCGGTTGATGATCAGTTCGCCGATGAGGTTCATCAGGTGGTCGAGCTTCTCGTGGTCCACGCGGATGGTGGACGACGCCTTGGCCGTGCCGGCCTGCTGGGCCTGCGCGGCGGCTGCGGCACCCTGACCTCCCGAAGGGGCCGACGGAGCAGCCGGAGCGGCGGGCTTGGGCGGCGTTGCCGGGGCCGAAGGCTTCGGAGGCGCCGCCGGGGCGGCAACGGCAGATGCGGGGGCCTGAGCGGCAGACTTCACCGCCTCGGCGGACGCGGGGGAGCCGGTCACCCCAGTCACCCCAGTCACCGAGGAAATGGTGACCACAGCCGCATCGTCGTCCTCCGGCTCTTCGTCGTCGGCATCGCCCCCGGTTGCCTCGGCCGGTGTGGCTGCCGCCGGAGCGGGAGCGGGCGCGGCCTTGGCCTCCTGAACTGGAGCCGGGGCGGGAGCGGCTTCGGGAGCCTGCGCAGGCGCGGGCGTGCTGATGCGGGCGATCTGCTTTTCCAGCATGTCGCCGATGATGGAGGTTTCCTGCTCCATCAGGTCCACCATCAGGCTGAAATCCATGCCCGAAAAGCGCGCCTGGTCCACCAGACCGGCGGTGCGTTCCGCATAGACGCGGATTTCGTCCAGCCCCATGTAGCCCGAGGAATTCTGGATGGTGACCAGGCACCGGTACAGCGCGTCGATGTACTCGCGCTGGGTGCCGTCGGCGGCAAGGGTCTTCAGGGCCACGCCGACGTTGTCCATCTGCTGGCGCACCGTGTTGATGAACAGCGCCACGTCGTCGGGGTCGTAGCCGGGGGCCACGGGGGGCGACGGCATGTCCTCGTCGCCGTCCGCTGTGGCGGCACCCGATGCGGGGGCTTCCGCCTCCTCAGGCGCCTCGGCCACCGGAGCGGCCCGGCGTCCGCCGAGGCCGTCGGGCAGGGTGATCTCGCCACCCGCCACCGCCTTGCGCAGGCAGTCGAGGATGACCGAAATGTCGAACGGGGTGACGTTGCCAGTGGCCGGGTCGATGCGCGACACCAGCGCTTCCAGCAGGTCCACCACCAGCAGCAGCAGGTCCACCAGTTCGTGCGAGCCGGTCATCTCGCCCCGGCGCACGTTGTTGAGCAGGGTTTCCGCCTCGTGGGTCAGGCTGTTCAGTTCGGCGAAGCCGATGATGCCGCTGTTGCCCTTGAGGTTGTGGAAGAAGCGGAACAGGTCGTTGACCAGTTCGCCCTGCCCGGTGGGGTTGCGCTCCAGTTCCAGCAGCCCGGAACTGAGGTTTTCCGCCATCTCGCGGGCCTCGTCGATGAAGTCCTTGAGGTGCCCTTCGCCGAAGGCGGTCAGGGCGTAGGACTCCATGGGCTCCAGCGTGGCTATCCATTCGGCGGAACCGCCCTCTGCCGGGGCGATGCGTTCCGGCTGGGGCTGCGGCGCGGCGGGCACGGGTTCGGGGGCGGGAGCCGGGGCAGGCGCTGGCGCGGGTTGCGCCGCCGCCACGGGCTCGGGCTCCGCCACCGGCGCTGGCGCTCGGGGCGGAGCGGCGGGCGCGGGTCGCGGAGCCGCCGCCGGGGCGTCTCCGGCCATGATGGCGTCGATGGTGGCGATGATGGATTCGGTCTCCACGTCGCCCTCGCCGCCGGTTGAATCAAGGTTGTCCACCATCTGGCGCAACGCGTCGGTGGCCGAGAGGATGACATCCATGATCTCGGAGGTGACGGTCATGTCCCCCTTGCGCAACTCGTCCATGATGTTTTCGGCGCGGTGCGCAAGGCCGTTGATCCGGTTCAGCCCCAGAAAGCCGGACGCGCCCTTCAGCGAATGCATGGGGCGGAATATCTCGTTCAGCAGCGCGAGATTGTCCGGCGCCTTCTCGAGTTCGAGCAGGTTGGGCTCGATGGTCTCGAGGTGCTCTTTGGCTTCGACGATGAAATCGGCGAATATTTCCGGATCCATGAAATCCTGACTCATACCCTCACCTCAGGTAGGCCGGGGCGTGGCCGTGCTCGATAGCCGGGATGCCGTTCGGCGCGGCGCCATGGCCGCCCGCACCGGGATTCCCGGGCCCCCAGAAAGCCTTGGCGCGGCGCCGTGCCGCGCGTTCGGAACCACTACACTGCATCGTATCGGTCAACCGAGCAGCATCTTTATGTTCTTGACCATCTTTTCCGGCTGGGCGGGCTTGACCATGTACAGGTTGGCGCCAAGGCTCATGCCCATCTGGATGTCCTTTTCCTGCCCTTCGGTGGACAGCACCACGATGGGCAGGTCGCGGTAGGCTTCCTGCTCACGCACCGTCTTGATGAAGGTGAACCCGTCCATGCGCGGCATGTTCACGTCGGAGATGATCAGATCGACCTTTTCGGAGGAGTACAATTTCTCCAGACCGTCGAGTCCGTCCTCCGCCGTGGTCACCTTGAAGCCTTCCTTTTTCATGATGAAGGCGACAAGGTTGCGAACGGTCTTGGAGTCGTCCACGATCAATATATGCTTGCTCATGCGTGCCTCCTCAGCGTTTCAGAACACAGTCGAGTATCTTGTCCACCGAAACGATGCTCACCAGGCGTTCGCCCGCCTTGAGCAGGCCGGACACGAAGTCCACGCTGACGCCGAGGTGCGATTCGATGGCCCAGTCGATATCCTGTTGCGGCACCCGGTACATGGTGTGCACCCGCTCGATCATCATGCCCATTTGCAGGCCGCGCCTGCGGCAGACGATGATGAATTTGTCCTCGCCCCCGGCGCTTCCGGCGCCCTCGCCGCCCCCGTACCCCCCGTCATCCCCATGGGGCACGTCCAGCAGTTCGCGCAGCCGCACCAGCGGCGTGACCCGCCCGCGCAGGTTGACGATGCCCGCCACGAACGACGGGGCGGCGGGCAGGCGCGTGGGCGTGGAAAACTTGATGACCTCCTGCACGGCCTCGGTGGGCACGGCGAATTCCTGGGCCCCCAGGAAAAACCCCACCATTTGCAGCACCGGTTCGCGGCGCAGGCGGGCGTCCAGCGCTTCCGCCTCGTCGTCGATACCGGGAACGCCCACTGCTCCGTCCGCCGCCGCTCCGGCGGCCCCTGCGCGCGAAGGATCGATGCCGATGCGGCGCAGGATGTCGCCTTCCTCGACGCCAAGATACTTCTGCATGAAGGCCCGTTCGGCGGCGGTGAACTCGCCTCCGCCGCCCGTGGCCGCTTCCGAGCCGAAATCGTGCTGGCGGAAGTACTCCTCGGGTGAACGCTGGGTCATGATTGCAACATCTCTTCGGCCAGCGCGTCGTAGGCACGCGCCCCCCGGCTGTCGGGATCGAGATCGTAGATCACCCTGCCCTGCGCGCTGGCCTCGCGAAAGCGGGTATCCATGCCGACCACCGTGTTGAACATCTTCGGTCCCATCTTCTGCGCCAGCAGTTCGAGCACCCTGTTGCACGCCCTGGCCCGCTTGTCGAACATGGTGGCCAGGGCCCGGTACCTGATGGGCTGCGGCAGCACCTTGTTGAGCACCCGGATGGTGTCGAACAACAGTTTCAGGCCGTGCAGCGCCAGAAAATCGGTCTGGATGGGAATGACAAGCAAATCGCAGGCCACCAGCGCGTTCACCAGCAGGATGCCCACGTGCGGCGGGCAGTCGATGATGATGAAGTCGTAGTCGTCGCGCACGTGCGCGATGGCCTGTTGCAGTATCGCTCCCTTGCCCTTGCGGCCCTTCAGGTCCACATCCAGTTCGGCAAGCTGGATGCTTGCCGGGGCCACGTCCCAGTCCTGCCCTTCGTTGCGGCGCACCAGGCGCTTCCACAGGCCGGGCCAGGCCGCCTCGTCGACCATGAACAGGTCGTACATGGTCACGTCCAGGTCCTCCGGGTAGAACCGGAGGTGCACCGAGGCGTTGGCGTGCGGATCAAGGTCCATGATCAGCACGCGCTTGCCCCGGCGCGCCAGCGCCGCGCCCAGCGTCAGGGTGGAGGTGGTCTTGCCCACGCCCCCCTTCTGGTTGGCGATGGCGACTACCCGCGCGCCCATCGGCCGTCCCGTGCGCCCGTACCCGAGGGGCGCTTCCCGGCCGCGCCCACCTTTCCGGGCACGGATTGGTTCCGTTCCGTCACGTTGCCGTCTCCCTTGCCGCCGCCGTCACTCCAGCTTGCGGTAGATGATGGCGCCGGTGTGGTGTTCCGGCTTGAAGGCGCGGGTGATGTTGTGCAGCGATTCCGAATGCCCGATGAGCAGGTATCCGCCGGGCAGCAAGTTGTCGTAGTACGAGCCGATGACCTGCTTCTTCATCTCGTCGTCGAAGTAGATGATCACGTTGCGGCAGAACACGATGTGCGAACGCTCCACCCGCTTCAGCCCCATGCGGTCGCTGAGGTTGATCTGCCCGAAGTTCACCAGCTGCTTCAGCTTGGGATCCACCTTGAACTGGGTGCCTTCCTTGATGAAGTAGCGATCGATGATCTCCTTGGGGGTGGTGCGCAGGGCGTAGTCGGAATAGACGCCGCGCCGGGCCGAGGCCAGCACCGCCTCGGACAGGTCGTTGGCGGTGATCTTGATGTCCCAGCTCGCAAGCTCGGTCTTGAGCACCTCGTGCAGGATGATGGCGAGGGTGTACGGCTCTTCCCCGGTGGAGCACCCGGCCGACCAGATGCGCAGCCGCTTCTGTCCCTTGGCGCGCAGTTCGTTCAGGACGGTCTTCAGCACGTGTTCCTGGAACACCTGCAACTGCGGTGGGTTGCGGTAGAAGCTGGTTTCGTTGGTGGTCACCACCTCGAACAGCCGGTTGAGCTCCACCCGCTTGTTGGCGTCGTAACGCAGGAAGTAGTAGTACTCGCCGAAGTTCTTGAGGTTCAGTTCCTTGAGGCGGTTCGACAGGCGGTTTTCCACCAGGTACTTGCGGTTTTCCGCGATGTAGATGCCGCATTGCTGGTAGATGAAGTCGCGCAGCTGCACGAACTCCTCGTCGGAGATCTTCAGTTCCTTGCGCAGCGTGATGGAGTTGGAGAACAGCGAGGACATCAGTCATCCACTCCTTGTTCCTCGTGGATGCGGGCGGCCGCCGTCTCGGCGGCCTGCTGGACCTCCGGGTCCTCCGATTCCATCAGGTGCAGCAACGCCCGGAACGCGACGTTGCCGCCGATGGCCCCCAGCGCTTCCACCACCTTCAGCAGCACCAGGTGCCCGGCGTTTTCCGTCAGCGCCACCAGTTGCGGCACCGCGTCGGAATCCTTCAGCGAGCCCAGCGCCTCGATGGCCCGCACCCGCACCCAGTCGTCCGGGTCGTCCAGGGCCTGGATGAGGTAGGGGAAGACGTTGCCTTCGCCGCAGTTGCCCAGAAGCTCGATGAGCGCCAGGCGCACCTCGCGGTTTTCGTCGTGCAGGCGGGGCACCACCAGTTCCAGCCGTTCGCTGGTGAAGGGGCAGACGTTGGCCACCGCCTCCAGCGCCACCTTGCGCACGTCGGGAATCTCGTCCTCCAGCGCTTCGGTGAGTTCGGCCAGGTTCGCGTCCACGTCGAAGCGCCCCATGGCGTACACGGCCATCATGCGGTGCAGCGGGTCCGGGCTGCGGAACGATTCGCGGAAGCGGGCGTTCATGCCGGGGTCGTTCAGGGCGATGCACGCGTCGAGGGCGGCTTCCTTCACGTCGTCGTAGGGATGTTCCAGCAGGGCCAGCATGCGCTCGCCCGCCTCCACCGCCTTGGCCCGGCGGCCCAGGTAGTGCAGGGCGGCCTTCAGCACGTGGGCGTCGTTGTGGCGGTCCAGCACGTCGATGAAGAAATCGCGGTCGCTGGGGTCGCAGCGTTCGGCCAGCACCGTGGACATGGCCCGCTGCGCGTCGCGCGGCTTGTCCCAGAACACCCCGCGCAGCACGTCGATGCCGTGGCGGCTGGGCATGCCCCGGATGGCCTCGACGAGGATGAGCAGGGTGTGCTCGTCGTCGCCGCGCACGTGGCGGTCCACCGAAGCGTTGAAGCCGATGTCGGCCAGGCTGTGCACGCAGGCCACCAGGCGTTCGTGGTCGCGGTCGGGGTCCAGCGTCACGGCCACCTTCAGCACCGCCTCGGTGGCCTCTGCCCCCCCGATGCTGGCAAGGCCGCGCATGGCGGCGTTCTGCACGTCCTCGTCCTCGTCGTCCATGGCGGCCAGCAGGTAGTCGCGCAGGCGCAGCCGGTCCTTTTCACCCAGCAGGGACAGCGACTTGCCGCCCAGCACGTTGACGATGGCCTTGGCGATCTTGTTGCGCAGCGGGCCGGGCGACTTGTCCAGGCGTTTCAGCAGCAGCGGCACGGCCTTGATGTTGCCCATCTCGCCCAGGGCGTCCACGATCATGGAGGCCACCAGGTCGGACGCCGCGTCCAGCGCCTTGACCAGCGCGTTGACCGAGGATTCGGCCCGGATCTTGGTCAACGCCTCGATGACCGAGAACTGCACCCACTCCTCGTCCATCATGGCCTTGTTCAGGCATTCCGCCGCGTCGGGGAAGGCCAGGGTGCCAAGGCTGACGGCGGCCTGGTAGCGCACGTTGACCTCGGGGTCGCGCAGAAGGGCCTCGCACAGCGGGGGCACCGCGAGGATGCTTTCCGAGGTGCCCAGGATGTCGGAAGCGAAGATGCGCATGTCGGGGTCGTCGTCATGCAGCAGCTGCTTCAGCGAGTCGAAGTCGTCGGCCCCGATCTCGCGCAGCACGTCCATGGCGATGTTGCGGATGGGCGCGTCGTCCGACCGCAACAGGGGCAGCACCCCGCGCACGGCGGTCACGCCCCCTACCTTGCGCAGGGCCCGGTCGGCCGCTTCCTGCACCCCTATGTTGTGGCTCTGGATCTGCGCCACCAGATGCGGCACGGCGCTTTCCAGCCGAAGGTTCCCGGCGGCATAGGCCGCCTCGCGGATCGCCTCGACGTCGTCGCCCTGGAGTTGCTCGATGATCTGCTGTTCGGACATACTCCCGTCCTTCCGTGAATGGCTGGCCTTATTGCCTGACCCGATCCCGCCGGGCCGCGCCGCGTCCGCCGGTCGCCTTGCGGCGCCGCGCTGGCGCGGCATTTGGCGCAGGCTATTTGTACAGTCCCGTCATTATGGCAGAGGCCATGTCGTCTATGTCTATGATTTCGTCCGCCAACCCGGCGTCCACGATGGCCTTGGGCATGCCGTAGACCACGCAGGTGGCGTCGCTCTGGGCCAGCGCGCGGCCGCCCTTCTGCTTCAGCACGCGCACGCCTTCCAGTCCGTCGCTGCCCATGCCGGTGAGGATGACGCCCAGGGTGCGGCGGCCCATGGCCTGGGCCACCGATTCGATGAGCACGTTGGCCGATGGCTTGTACAACGCCTCCGCCGGTTCCGGGGTGACCACCACCTCGACCATGCTGATCTTCTGGTCCACACGCAGGTGCTTGCCGCCGGGCGCGATGTACGCGGTGCCGGGGCGCAGGCGTTCGCCGTTCTCGGCCTCCTTCACCGCGATGCGGCACACGCCGTCCAGCCGCTTGGCGAAGGGGCCGGTGAACGCGGCGGGCATGTGCTGGGCGATGAGGATGCTGGCCGGAAAGTCGGCCGGAAGCTGCGACAGCACCTTCTGCACGGCGGGCGGCCCGCCGGTGGAAACGCCGATGGCCACGATATCGCGCACCGGACGGCCGGTGCGTGGGGTGAGCACCGGGCGCGAGCCGCCGTCGCCCGCCCCCGTGACGGCGCCACCGCCCGGCCCCGGGGAAACGGCGGCGCCCCCGTCGCCCAGGGGGCGGGGGGCGCGCAACGAGCGGGGCGTGCGCAGGAACTTGCGGCGCGAAATTTCCTTCACCTTCTCGCGCAGTTCATCCTCTATGCGCACGATGTCCAGCGAAACCTTGGACAGCTGCTTGGGGATGAAGTCCACGGCGCCCAGTTCCAGGGCCTTGAGGGTGGCTTCCGCCCCTTCGGTGGTCAGCGAACTGACCATCAGCACCGGGCGGGGCATCTCCATCATGATGCGGCGCAGCGCGGTCAACCCGTCCATGCGCGGCATCTCGATGTCCAGGGTCACTACATCGGGATTGTGCCTGCGCACCAGTTCAAGCCCTTCCTCACCATCGCGGCCCACGGCCACCACGCTGATTTCGGGGTCTTTTTCGAGCATGCTGGAAAGCGCCTTGCGCATGAAGGCGGAATCATCGACAACGACAACCGTGATCACTCGGGTCTCCTCGGGAACGTCCGGGCGTCGGGTTCCTCCCTGTACCGGAACGGCATGTTCCGGCCCCGGAACTCGCGTACGATTCGCAATGGGTATCCGTATCGTGGGCCAAGCCGTCCGGCATCGCCGAGACGGGCTATGCGCCCGGCGCAGTGCGCCGCTCCGTGCCCTTGAACGGCGGGACTGCCAGTAAACTTGGCCGTATGTACAATAGGTGAACCCACTCTTTTTGACAACCGCCCATAAAAACGCTTGCCATTCCCACCCACCCGCGCTAAACACCTCTTCCTCGACGGGATGTGGCTCAGCTTGGCTAGAGCGCAGCGTTCGGGACGCTGAGGCCGGAGGTTCGAATCCTCTCATCCCGACCAGAACGGTCAAGGGCTTGTGGTGAACGCCACAAGCCCTTTTTCCGTTGGGGGGCCTGCATACCGCCCGGGGTTGACAGCCGGGGGCGCGCGGACTAGTTTAACGCCAAACGGTAAACGCTGGACGTACAATGATCGCATCGTTCCGGTGCAAGGAAACACGAGCCATCTTTGAAGGCACGCCAACCCGCAGGTTCAGCGCCTTCACCAGCGTCGCCCTGCGCAAGCTCGACATGCTGGACGCCGCGGCCTGCCTTGACGACCTGCGCATTCCCCCCGCCAACCGCCTTGAAGCGCTCAAGGGCGACCGGCAAGGGCAGCACAGCATCCGGATCAACGACCAGTGGCGTATCTGCTTCGTCTGGCGGGACGGAGCCGCCCACGAAGTCGAAATCGTCGATTACCATTAAGGAGGACGCCATGCGCATCCGTACCCACCCAGGCGAAATCCTGCGCGAAGAATTCCTGTCCCCCCTCGGCATCACGCCCCACGCCCTTGCCGTGGCCCTGGGCGTGCCCGCCACCCGCATCTCGGACATCGTCCACCGGCGACGCGGCGTCACGGCCGACACGGCGGCGCGGCTCGCGCGGTTCTTCGGCACCAGCGCCGCGTTCTGGATGAATCTCCAGTCGGCATACGACCTGTCCATCATCGAGCATGACAAAAGCGACGACCTGCTG
Source organism: Nitratidesulfovibrio sp. D1 (assembly GCF_051133415.1). Classification (NCBI taxonomy): domain Bacteria; kingdom Pseudomonadati; phylum Thermodesulfobacteriota; class Desulfovibrionia; order Desulfovibrionales; family Desulfovibrionaceae; genus Nitratidesulfovibrio; species Nitratidesulfovibrio sp. D1. Next base: position 467,353 of record NZ_JBPGNZ010000002.1, read on the forward strand.
CACATACGCCCCCACCCATCCGCCGGTGCGCCCCTGGCCTGCTGAGGCCCCGGTCGTCACGCATCCGGCCACAAGCCCTTTTTCTGTCTGGAAATCGTTCCGGAACGCGCCCGCCCGCTTGCGCCCGCCGTCACGAGCGGGTTGCCAAAACGCCGTTTTCTTGGCACCAAGGAAACCGTCGGCGCGAAACACCCGTTTCCCGCAGCCGCCACAGCCACAGTCCATATCCGGTTCCACCGCACGCCGGACGGCCGCAGGCCCCTGAAACCAAAGGCATGCATCCGCCCCCGGCCAGTTCGTCTCCAAAGCCGCCAACACCGCAACACCACCGAACGCCGCCATGCACATGACGACAAAGAACGGACCGTCGCCGCTATTCCGCGCCTGCGCCCGCCTTCTGCCGCTGCTGCTCGCCATGACCCTGGCCGGCCCCGCCTGCGTCCGTCAGGTTGCCAAAACCGCGCATGACACGGACCAGCCCGCCGCCATGGCAGAATCCGCCACCGCCAACGAGGACGCCGGGGCCGCCTGCGACATTGCCCCGCGCCTGGATGGGTCCACCCGCCTCGACAACACCGGTTCCCAATACGCCGAGGACGACGAGGAAGGCGACGACACCCTGGCCGACGGCGTGCTCAGCGACATCGCCGAACTGGACGAAGCCCTGGCCGCCATGGACGAAACCGGCGACCACCACCCCAAGGCGGAAGACGTCGACGAGGACATGACCGCCATCGACGCCCGCATGCAGCTGGTCAACGTGGCCATGTCCAAGCTGGGCACCCGCTACCGCCGGGGCGGTTCGGGCGAGACCGGTTTCGATTGTTCCGGCTTCACCGGCTGGGTGTACGAGAACGTGGGCATCGACCTGCCGCGCACCTCGCAGTCGCAGTTTCTGGAGGGACGCACCATACGCCGCGAACAGTTGCAGACCGGCGATCTGGTGTTCTTCAAGCGCAACAAGAAGCGCCGCATCCACCACGTGGGCATCTACCTGGAGGACGGCAAGTTCATCCACAGCAGTTCGTCCGACGGCGTGGTGATATCCAAGCTGAACGCCAAGCCGTGGTGCAACCAGTGGGCCGGGGCCAAGCGGGTGTTCTAGGGGCTGTCTCTAAATTGTCTTTTCGCCCGTTGGCATCGTCAAACTTCACCTGCCATATCGGTCGAATACGAGAAGAGTATGCGTTGCGGTCCCCATCCGTAATGCTCGAAGACTCGCATAACGGCTGGGGCGCTTTGCGGTCCTCATCCGTAAGACTCGCGCTGCGCGCTCGCCTAACGGCTGAGGCACTCCCCCATGGCAGGCTCGTTTTCCTTGCCAACGGGCGAAAATCCTAATTTTGAAACAGCCCCCAGGGACGCCACCGCCACAAGCAACCATTCGCGCGCCGGGCCTGCCCGGCGCGTTCCTTTTCCGGCGACGCCCGCAAGCCGCTTGCCCCTGCCCCCGGCATCCGTCCCCCTCCCCCCCGTTGCGGGACGGGCCGTGCTCTGATACGCCGAAACCGCGCGGCATCCGCCGCCCGCAACCGAAACCCTTCCCCCCATGCACCCGACACACGCAAGCTGCGTAACCCACCTTACCGTCGAACCCGTCGCCGATCCGGAAATCCACCCCTACACCATCGACGCGCTGCACAACGGGCGCGTGGTGGGCCGCCTGCGGGGCTTCGTCCTCGAATACCACAACCTGGAAGGCGTGGCCGCGCTGGCCGGGCTGAACCACGACGACCTGCGCGAAGCCGTGGACGCCGTGCGCTTCGCCATGGCCGTCACTCACGACGCCCCCATCTCGTACGTGGACGTGCTGCTGGTGGCCCCCGCCTACCGGGGCTACGGCCTGGCCCGCCAGTTGCTGGAACGCTCGTGGCTGCACGCCGGTTGCGGCGCCTCGCTGCTGCGCCCCTGCCCCTTGCAGTTCTGCCTGGACTGGCTGCGCCCGGAAGACCTGGCGCTCATCGGTCCGCAATGCATCGGCGTGGACCCCAAGCGCTCTCTGGCCAGCCTGACCAGGTTCTACCAGCGCATCGGCTACGCCGCCCTGCCGGGCACCGATTTCTGGTGGCGGCCCCTGCCCCTGCAACGCTGACGCGCGCCGCTTCGCCCCGCGCTTGCCATTTCCGCGCGGCCCTGCAAGGATGACCGGAACCGCCGGTCTCCCGCGCCGGGCCGCGCCCCGTTGGCGCACCGCCGCCGGGTTCCCCGCCGATCACGTCCACGCACCGCACCCTTCATCCCACAGGGAGGCCGCATGCGCACCGTGACCGCCCCATCCGCCGTCCGTCCATTCCCGTATCCCCCGGCCGTGCTGATCGTGCTGATCGTGCTGCTCTGGCTGGCCGCATCGGCGTTGCCGCTCCCCGCCGCCGCTTCCATCTCCAGTCCGGAGCAGGCGGGCTCTCCCGCCGCCCCGCGCGCCGTGGTGGCCCTTTCCGTGGCGCCTCCGGCCCCGGCCGCCCTGGCCGTTCCCGACGACCTGCCCCTGGGCGCGTTGCGGCTGCCGCCGGGCTTCACCGTGGAACTGTACGCCCGCGTGCCCAACGCGCGGCAGATGGCCCTGGGCACGCGCACCCTGTTCGTGGGGTCCATGCGCGCGGGGCTGGTGCACGCCCTGCCCCTGGACGACACCCTGCGCCCCATGCGCGTGCTGCGTCTGGCGGAGGGGTTGCCCCTGCCCGCCGGGGTGGCCTTCCGCGACGGGTCGCTGTACGTCTCCGCCGTGTCGCGCCTGCTGCGCTACGACGGCGTGGAGGAATGGGCGCATGCAGGCGCGGCGTCCGCGCCGTCTGGTCCCGGCTCTCCGCAGCCCGGTCCATCGCCCTCCCCGGTCACCGTGCGCGCCGACCTGCCGTCGGAGACGCACCACGGCGCCAAGGTGCTGGGCTTCGGGCCGGACGGCCTGCTCTACGTGCCCGTGGGCGCGCCGTGCAACGTGTGCCGCACCGGCCCGCGCCACGGCGTCATCCTGCGCATGCGGGCCGACGGCAGCGGCGAGGAAGTGTTCGCGCGCGGGGTACGCAACACCGTGGGGTTCGACTGGCACCCGGAAACCCGCGAACTGTGGTTCACCGACAACGGCCGCGACTGGCTGGGCGACGACCTGCCCCCGGACGAACTGAACCACGCCCCCGTGCCGGGGCTGGATTTCGGCTTTCCGTACTGCCACGGCGGCACCATTCCCGATCCGGAATACGGCGAGCCCGGCGGTTGCGCCGCCGCCACGCCACCGGCGCGCAACCTGGGGCCGCACGTGGCCTCGCTGGGCATGGCGTTCTATACGGGGCGGCAGTTTCCGGCCGAATACCGGGGGCAGGTGTTCATCGCGGAGCACGGATCGTGGAACCGCTCCACGCGCATCGGCTACCGGGTGACCCTGGTGCGGCTGGACCAAGGCCAGGCGGTGTCCTATGAACCGTTCGCCGAAGGCTGGCTGCGCGATGGCGCGCCGTGGGGACGGCCCGCCGCCCTGCTGGTGCTGCCGGACGGCTCGCTGCTGATCGCGGACGACTACGCCGGGGCCATTTATCGCGTCCGCTACGCCGGGCGCTGAGGCTCCTGCCCGCGACGCCGCCCGGAACCCGGGCGCCGCACGCAGGCCCCTGGTGCCGGTGACGCGGGTTACGCGGGTGGCGCGGGGTTGCCATTTTTACCGCGCGCGCTACTATCCGAAGGTCGGAAAACGTCACCGCAACGGCAGAGGCTTCCCATGGCGACCATGTCTGCATCCGGGCCCGCATCCGGCTCCCCGTCTCCCGCGCCCCGCGCCCCGCGTGGCGGCTCCGTCCGGCGCGGCCTTGCCCGCTGGGCGCTGCTGGTGCTGGCGTGCGTGCTGGCGCTGGCCCTCGTGCTGGAAACGGGGTGCACCGTGCGCTCGCGCGGGCAGTACGACGTGAGCGCGGGCAAGACGTCGCGTCCCTGACCGCCGCAGGTTCCCTTTTCACCCGTCACCGGACACGCCATGACCCAGCCCGCCCAACCCGCCGGGGGCACAACGCCGCCCGTCCCACCAGCCGCCGCCCCGGCCGCTTCTGCCGCTGCCTCCCCCCAGCCCGCTCCGGCCCGCCAGCCTTCGCCCGTGGACTTCCAGGCGGTGGCCCCCGCCCAACCGGCGGAGCACGGCGAGGCGGCCTGCCCGCCGCCCCCCGCGCCCATCATCATCAACGAGGCACAACTGATCCTGGCGGAAAAGCGCACCTCGCTGGCCGCGTTGCGCACCGGCATCGCCATCGTGGCGCTGCCCATGTCGCTGACCACCTTCCTCATCGCCACCTCGCGCTATTACAACACTGAGGACGTGCTGCACTTCCTGCTGCCGGTGGGCGCGCTGAACCTGGTCCTGCTGGTGCTGGGGGCGTGGCTGTCGCTACGGGCCGTGCGCCGCCTGCGCCAGCAGGAGCAGATGTTGCGCCTGCTCAAGGAACGCAACGGCGCCCTGGCCGAATTCCTGAAATAACCTCGCGCGCCGCGTCCGGCGTTTCCCCCGCCAGCACCAGAGCCCGCCCGCCCCGTGCGCGCGGGCCTTTTGGCGTGGCGATCGGTTCCCCCGGCCCGGCCGCCTGCCCGTTCCCCCCGCGTCGCCGCTTCATTCCGCCCGCCGCCCGCCGCCCGCCCACGCGAAAAATCATTCGGAAAATAATTCCATCAATCCCACACGATTAAGAACTCATTTCGGAAAAAACCGAAAAAGATTCCCGTCCAGCCCTAAAGCCTTTTTTATGGGTGCCGATACGACCGGCGAGTGGGGAGGGGAGAATCTACGGCCAACCGGAGGTGATTTCCGCGCCACAGGCGCAAGGCCGCGTCCCCCGATCTGGCAACGGAAGTCGTGACGACACATTCAAGGAGGAATGGTCATGTCACTGATAATCAATCACAACTTGATGGCGATGAACGCCACCAACAACCTGAGCCTGTCGTACGGCAAGCTCGCCACCTCGGTGCGCCGGCTCTCTTCGGGCCTGCGCGTGGGCACGGCTGCCGACGACGCCGCCGGTCTCGCCATCCGCGAACTGATGCGCGCCGACATCGCGTCGCTCAACCAGGGCGCGCGCAACGCCAACGATGCCATCTCGCTGATCCAGACCGCCGACGGCGCCCTTGGCGTCATCGACGAAAAGCTGATCCGCATGAAGGAACTGGCCGAGCAGGCCGCCACCGGCACCTACACCTCGGACCAGCGCCTGATCATCGATTCGGAATACCAGGCCATGGCCTCGGAAATCACCCGAATCGCCAACTCCACCGACTTCAACGGCGTGCACCTGCTGAACGGGCACCTTTCGGGCGCTCACGACGGCTCCGGCATCGAGGCCACCGGCAAGCTCAAGGTGCACTTCGGCTCCGCCAACGACTGCGCGGAAGACTACTACTACATCAAGATCGGCAACGCGACCGCGTCCGCCCTTGGTGTGGGCGCCCAGGCCGCCGACGGCAAGGGCAAGTCCATCTCCACCCAGTCCGCGGCGCAGGCGGCCCTGGAAGGTCTGACCAACGCCATCATCTCCAAGGACCAGATCCGCGCCGCCCTCGGCGCACTCCAGAACCGTCTGGAAAACACCATCAGCAACCTGCAAATCCAGGCCGAAAACCTTCAGGCAGCCGAGTCCCGCATATCGGACGTGGACGTGTCGATGGAGATGACGGAATTTGTGCGCCAGCAGATTCTGTCGCAGGCGGCGGTGGCCATGCTTTCGCAGGCCAACTCCCTGCCCCGTCTCGCGTTGAACCTGCTGGGCCAGTAACAGGAGGGCGGGACGGCAAACCAGGATTTTTCAGCCGCTGGCAAGGAAAGCGAACCGGACATGAGGGAGTATACTCTTCTCGTATTCGACCTAAATGGACGGTGAAGCCTGACGCAGCCAGCGGGGAAAAGGACGGTTTGCAGCACGCCCGATGCAGGGGAAAGACAAGGACACCGTCAATCCCGACAAGACTTCCAGACCACGCCGGGGCCGCGGGCACACGAACCCAAGGAAACGGCCAGCCTCTCCACTCACAAGCGCCAGCAAAAGGGGCCTCCGCAAGGAGGCCCCTCTTTTGTCACGCATGGCGAGTAAAATGTGGGCGGCGTTCACACGGGGCTCCCCGACTTCCGCATCCGCCCCTATTCCCGCTATTCTCCTCTATTCCCCTCTATTCCATAGTCGAGGTGGAGCGCAGCACTTCCACCACCGTGGGCAGCTTGCGCAGCTTGTCCAGCGCCCGGTACAGGTGCGCCACGTCGCGTACCTCCACGGTGAAGTCCACTTCCGACTTGCCGTCCACCATGGAACGCATGGTGCCGGAGTCGATGTTGACGTTCTCTTCGGCCAGCAGCGCGGAAATCTGGGCCAGCACGCCCTTCTCGTTGCGGCACACCAAGTGGATGCGCGCCGGGTAGGGCTTGTCTTCCTGCCCGTCCCAGAACACCGAGATGAGCCGCTCCGGCTCCATGGTCTGCACGTTGGCGCAGTCCGAGGTGTGCACCGTCACCCCGCGCCCCCGGCTGATGAAGCCGATGATGGGGTCGCCCGGCAGCGGGTTGCAGCAGCGGGCGAAGCGCACCAGGATGTCGTCCACCCCCTTGATGCTCACGCTGTCGGCCCGGCGGTTGGCCTCGCGCGTGGCAGCGCTGGCCGCCGTGGCCTCGGCCGCCTTGGCCGCTTCCTCCGCCGCCGCCTCCTCGTCCTTGGGCAGCAGGCGGCGCAGCACCTTCTTGGGGGTGTAGCGGGCATAGCCCACGTTGGACAGCAAGTCCTCCACGCTGCCCAGCGAAAGCTCCTTGACCACGGGCAGCAGGTCGCCCTCGCGCAGGGCCTTGGCGATGTTGATGCCCATGCGCCGCCCTTCCTTTTCCAGCATTTCGCGCCCCAGCGCGATGGACCGTTCGCGCTCCTCGGTGCGGATGTAGTGCTGGATGCGGCTGCGGGCCTTGGCCGTCTTGACGAACTTCAGCCAGTCGCGGCTGGGCCGCCGGCCGTTGTCAGTGATGACCTCTATGGTGTCGCCGCTCTTCAGGGCGGTGCCGAGGGGCACCAGCTTGCCGTTGACCTTGGCCCCGGCACAGTGGTTGCCCACCTCGGTGTGAATCAGGTAGGCGAAATCTATAGGGGTCGCCCCTTCGGGCAGTTCCTTCACGTCGCCGCGCGGGGTGAACACGTACACCTCGTCCTTGAACAGGTCGAGGCGCAGCGACTGCATGAACTCCTTGGAGTCGGTCTCCATCTTCTGGCGGTCGAGGATTTCGTGCAGCCACGTGAACTGTTCAAGGTCGCGCGGGTTCACCCGGCTGCCTTCCTTGTACAGCCAGTGCGAGGCCACGCCGTGTTCCGCCAGGCGGTGCATTTCCTCGGTGCGGATCTGGATCTCCATGCGCTCGCCTTCCGGCCCGATGACCGTGGTGTGCAGGCTGCGGTACCCGTTGGCCTTGGGCATGGAGATGTAGTCCTTGAACCGGCCGTGCACCGGCTTCCACTGGGCGTGCATCAGCCCGAGCACGGCGTAGCAGTCGCGCAGGTCGCCCACGATCACCCGGAAGGCGATGATGTCGTGCATGTCGTCCAGCGTCAGGTCCTGCTGCACCATCTTCTTGTAGATGCTGTACTTGTGCTTGATGCGCCCGCGCACCTCGCCCTTGATCTCGTTCTTCTCCAGTATTTCGCGGATACGGGTGATGACCCGCTCGATGTAGTGGCGTTCCACCACCTGGTTGGTTTCCAGCCAGTCGTCGATCTGGGCGTAGACGTCGGGCTTCAGGTAGCGGAAGCTCAGGTCTTCGAGTTCCAGCTTGATGCGGTGCAGCCCCAGCCGGTTGGCCAGCGGGGCGTAGATGTCCATGGTTTCCTGGGCGATCAGCTTCTGCTTGTGCGGCTTCTGGAAGTCCAGGGTGCGCATGTTGTGCAGGCGGTCGGCCAGCTTGACGATGAGCACCCGGATGTCGTGCGCCATGGCCAGGATCATCTTGCGGATGTTCTCGGCCTGGGCCTCTTCCTTGCTCTCGAAGGTCATCTGGCTGATCTTGGTGACCCCGTCCACCACGTCGGCCACTTCCTCGCCGAACAGGGTGTCGATGTCCTCGATGCTCACGGTGGTGTCTTCCACCGTGTCGTGCAGCAGCCCGGCGGAGATGGCCGCCTCGTCGAAGCGCATCTCGGCCAGGGTATAGGCCACGGCCAGCGGGTGCGACAGGTAGGGCTCGCCCGAAAGGCGCGTCTGGCCCGCGTGCGCCGCGGCGGCGTACACGTAGGCCTTCTGGATGAGGGCAAGGTCGGCGTCCTTGTTGACCGACGCCACCTTGTCGAGAACGTCCTGGATGCGGATCATGCGGTTCGGGCCTGTTTGCGTCGGCCAGGGCGGGATGGAGCCGTGGCCGGAGTTGGCTGTGTGTTCCCGCCGGTCAGTGCCGCGAAATCGCGCGCACCCGGCGGCGGGGCCGGGTGCTGTGGGGTGGGCGAAAGGACAATCCGGAAACAGTTGTTACTGTTGCATGCGATACCGCTGCTGCTCCCTCGGCGTCCACCAGCGGGTGAAGTTGTGGGTCAGCCCCGCCGGGGCGGGTTCCAGCCCCTGGAAGCGCGCACTGACGATGGGCAGCGAATACGGCACGTACAGGAAGCAGTACGGCTGGTCGCGGTGCAGGATTTCCTGGAAGCGGTCGTACAGCTTCTTGCGCTCCGGCTGGTCGAAGGTGGAGCGGGCGCGCTCCAGCAGGTCGTCCACCTCCGGGTTCTTGTAGCCCACGAAGTTGAGCCCACCGGGCACCGCCTTGGACGAGTGCCACACGTCGTACAGGTCGGGGTCTTGCAGGATGTTCCAGCCCAGCAGCACGGCGTCGAAGCGCCCCTTGTCCACGAATTCCTTGATGAAGGCAGCCCATTCCACCGTGCGTATCTTCACGTCGATGCCCACGGCCTTGAGCTGGCTCTGGATGATGGTGGCCGCCTTGATGCGCTGGTCGTTGCCCTGGTTGGTCAGGATGGTGAACGCGAACGGCGCGCCGTCCCTGTCGATGAGGCCGTCGCCGTTGGTGTCGGCCCATCCGGCCTGGGCCAGCAGTTCCCTGGCCTTGGCAGGATCATACGGATAATCATCGATCCTGTCATTGTATACCCAGGTGCCGGGCTTGTACGGGCCCACGGTGGGCATGCCCTGCCCCAGCAGCACCCCGGCCACCAGCGCCTTGCGGTCGATGGCGCAGGCAAGGGCCTGGCGCACCTTCACGTCCTTGAACATCGGCAGCGCCAGGTTGTAGCCAAGGTAGCTGTAGCCGAAGGACAGGTACTGGAACTTGCGCCAGGCCATGTCCCATTCGGCCCCGTTGGTCTGGTGCAGGTACTGCTGCGGGCTCAGGTTCATCATGTCCAGGCGCTGGGCCTTCAGTTCCAGGAACATGGTGGAAAGGTCGGGGATGACCCGGTAGACCACCTCGTCGATGTACGGGCGGCCCAGGAAATAGCCGGGGCTGGCCTCCAGCGTCAGGCGGGTGCCCGCCTCCCATTCCTTCAGCCGGTACGGCCCCGCGCCCACGGGCTTGCGCGAGAAGGACGTGTTCATCAGGTCCTGCCCTTCCAGCAGGTGCTTGGGCATGATGCCGTGCATCCAGGTGATCAGCGACCGGGCGAAGGGTTTTGCGTAGCGCACCTCGAACGACAGCGGCCCCGTCTTGCGGAACTCCTGTATGGCCAGGTAGTCCTCGGCATAGGGGGTGGGGGTCTTGGGGTCCACCATGAGCCTGTAGGTGAACTCCACGTCGTCGGCGGTCAGGGGCTTGCCGTCTTCCCAGCGGATGTCGTCGCGCAGGGTGAAGCGCAACAGGGTGCCGTTCTCCAGCACTTCGTACGAGGCGGCGGCCCACTTCTCGATGTTCAGGTCCTTGTCGTAGCGCAGCGCGGCCACGAAGATCTGGTCGCTGACCTCGTGCGACGAGGCGTCGGAGGCGATGAACGGCAGCAGGTTGGACGGTTCGCCGATGGTGCCGAGAATGATCCGGTCGCCGGTGACCGGCTCGCCGGGCGCCGCCTGCGCGCCCTGTGCGCCCCCTGCGCCCTGTACAGAGGTCGCGTTGCCCCCGGCGGCGGTGGCGTTGGCGGCGGCCTTTTCACCGGCCTTTTCGCCACCCTGGGGGGCGGAATCGCCGCAGGCGGACAGCAGCAGGCACAGCAAAAGCGCCAGAAGGAACGAGCCTGCGCGCGCGGCGCGCGGCGCGGGCGTGACGGTGCGGTTCATGCGATTGCCTCCGGCTATTGCCTATTCCCGTGGATGGGGTATGATTTCACGATGGCATGGGCGCATCCCCGCGCGTGGCGCGGCGGATTTTCCCCGAGCGCGTTGGATATCATTGTCCCGCGCCGTGAGCAAACGTCCGTGCTATTGATAATGGCGCAATTTTGGACTAAAATGGTCAATTGCGCTTCGTACGGGGGGACACACACGAAGCGCGCCCCGCCCGCATCCGGCATGCGCGCCTCCCCTCCGGTTGCGACTCCAGAGGAGCACACGAGCATATGGAACTGAACGAGGAGCAATCCGTCCGTTCGCTCCTGCAGGACTTCGTCCATGATTCCATCCCGGAATACATCCTGGACGGGTCGCAGGACATCCTGGCCGAAGGCGGCGTCCAGAAGCTGAGCCTGAAAAAGGCCGACGGCTATTGGGAGGTCGAGGGAAGCATCCAGGGGGAGGACTTCCAGATATATTCGCCCAGGCTGTCCGTCAGCCTTGGCGAAGGCACCACCGCCTACCACTGCAACTGCCCGGATTCGTTCTCCGGCGTGTGCCGGCACGTGGGGGCCACCGCCCTCAAGATGCTGTCGTCGCTGGAAACGCGTTCCGGCGGCGAGGAACCCGCCCGGCCCAAGACCGAATGGCGGCAGAATTTCCGCGCCTTCTTCTCCACCGCCATAGAGCCGGAGGCGGGCCAGCACTACCTGATCTTCCGCTTCCACCCCGAGCCGGGGCGGCTGCTGGTTTCACTGTTCCGGGGCCGCCAGAACAAGTCGGGCCTGTCCACGGTGCATAATGAAATCACGCTGGAGCAGATCCTGCGCAACCCCGACTGGTGCGAGCTTTCGCCCCAACTGGCGCAGGTGGCGCAGCAGATCGGCCAGATCGTGGACTACTACGGCCACCGCATCGAGGTGCCGGACGGACTGCTGACCTGGTTCCTGTGGGCCATCCGTAACGAATACTACCTGTTCTGGGGCGACACCGACCAGCCCTGCCGCATCGAGCGCACCTCCATGCGCCTGAAGCTGAAGCCGCAACTGGCCGACGAAGGGCTGTCGTTCGACGTGATGCTGCACCGCGAGGGCAAGCAGCCGTTCTCCATCATCGGCAGCGAGGTGACCTTCCACGGCCAGATGCCGCTGTGGGTGTGCTGGAACAAGGGGTTCTACCCCGTGCACACCAGCCTGAACTCGCAGCTGGTGCAGGACCTTGTCCGCCAGCCCCCGGTCATCCCGCAGGAGGACATCTCCGAATTCCTCGACCGGGTGTGGACCAAGTTGCCCACCAGCGACCTGTACGGGCAGGAAGAGTTCCTGAAGCACATGGAGCCCATCTTCCAGCCGGCCACGTACAACCCCAAGCTGTTCCTGGACGAGGAAGGCAGCCTGCTGACCCTGGAGATCCAGAACATCTACGAGACGGTGCACGGCGAATTCTACCTGCCCGGCCCCAACCCCGAATTCCAGACCGGCAGCTACACCATCGACGGGCACACCTGCCTCATCCGCCGCCATCAGGAAGAGGAAGCGTCGCTCACCGCGCTGCTGGCCGAGATGCGCTTTCAGCCGCGCAGCAACCGCATGTGGTTCCTGGAGCCGGAAGAGGCCATCAACTTCCTGCTCGACGCCTACCCCAAGCTGGTGGAGCTGTACCGGGTGTACGGCGAAAAGGCCCTGTCGCGCTACAAGGTGCGCCTGTCGCAGCCCATCATCACGGCCAAGGTGGAAAGCAGCGAGGAGGACAAGTGGTTCTCGCTGGACATCACCGTGGAATACGACGGCCAGAAGGTGCCCATCGACAAGATCTGGAAGGCGTGGGCCCAGGGCAAGCGCTACGTGCAGCTCAAGGACGGCTCGTACACCAGCCTGCCCGAGGCCTGGCTGAAGCGCATCGCCCACAAGCTGCAAGCCCTCGGCCTTGACCCGGAAAAGCCGCCGCAGAAGCAGTTCCAGCAGTTCGAGGCCCCGGTGCTGGACAGCCTGCTGGACGACCTGCCCGACGCCCAGACCGACCCGTTCTGGAACAGCCTGCGCGACAAGATCCGCAACTTCCGCGAGATCAGGCCCATCGACCCGCCCAAGGGGCTTACCGCCTCGCTGCGCGGGTACCAGCAGCAGGGCCTGTCGTACCTCAATTTTCTGCGCGAATACGGCTTCGGCGGCATCCTGGCCGACGAGATGGGCCTCGGCAAGACCATCCAGACCCTGTCGTTCATCCAGCACATGGTGGAACGCGGGGCCGTGGGGCCCAACCTGATCGTGGTGCCCACCTCGGTGCTGCCCAACTGGGACCGCGAAGCCCAGAAGTTCGTGCCCGAGCTGCGCCGCCTGATCATCTACGGCACCCGGCGCGAAGGCATGTTCCGCCGCATCGACGAATCGGACCTGGTGGTCACCACCTACGCCCTGTTGCGGCGCGACCTGGAAGAGTTGCAGGAGCACGAGTTCAACTCGATCATCCTGGACGAAGCCCAGAACATCAAGAACCCCAACACCATCACGGCGCGTTCCGTGCGGCGCATCAACGCCCGCATGCGGTTGTGCCTGTCGGGCACGCCCATCGAGAACAACCTGTTCGAGCTGTGGTCGCTGTTCGAATTCCTGATGCCGGGGTTCCTGGGGTCGCAGCACGCCTTCCAGCGGGGCATCATCAAGCCCATCAAGGACGGCGACAGCGAAACGCTGGACTACCTGCGCACCCGGGTGCGCCCGTTCATCCTGCGGCGCACCAAGTCCGAGGTGGCGAAAGACCTGCCGCCCAAGATCGAGAACACCTACTACTGCGCCCTGGCCGAAGAGCAGGCGGAACTGTACACCGCCCTTGCCCGCAAGCTGAAGGAGCAGGTGATGGCCGACGTGGACGAGAAGGGCATCGCCAAAAGCCAGATGTCCATCCTGGACGCGCTGCTGAAACTACGCCAGATCTGCTGCCACCCGCGCCTGCTGAAGCTGGACATGCCGGGGCTGACCACCAACCTGCCCTCCGGCAAGTTCGACGCCTTCAAGGACATGATCACCGACATCGTGGAGGAAGGCCACAAGGTGCTGGTGTTCTCGCAGTTCGTGCAGATGCTGCACATCATCCGCTCGTGGTTGCAGATTAACGCCATTCCCTTCTGCTACCTGGACGGCACCAGCAAGGACCGCTTCGAGCAGGTGGACCGCTTCAACAACACGCCCGAGATCCCCATCTTCCTCATTTCGCTGAAGGCGGGCGGCACGGGCCTGAACCTGACCTCGGCCGACTACGTCATCCACTACGACCCGTGGTGGAACCCCGCCGTGGAAAGCCAGGCCACCGACCGCACCCACCGCATCGGCCAGACCCGGCAGGTGTTCAGCTACAAGCTGATCTGCGAAAACACGGTGGAAGAAAAGATCCTGAAGTTGCAGGACATGAAGCGCGGCGTGGCCGAGGCCATCATCCCCGGCCAGGAGGCGTGGAAGTCGCTGACCCGCGAAGACCTGGAAATGCTGTTCGAGGTGTAGGGGACCGGGGCTCGTGCCCCCTCCGCACCGGTTCCGCAACAGTTCCGCAACATCCGCACGACGAAGCAACGGCGCGCCTCCCAAGGGAAGCGCGCCGTTTTTCATTCCCCCGGAAAGGGGGCGAAGGCGGGGGGCATGTCGCATGCCCCCGCGCCTTCGCGGTCGGCCCGTCGCCCTTGGGGGGGACCCGCCATGTCGGGGAGGAGGCGGGGTGGCGACGTGCCGCCATGCAGCGCGGGCGTTGCCGCGCGTCCGGGCGCGGCGGGGGATCGCTTGCGCGCCGTCACGCGCGGCACGCCCACGGAGCAGTCTTCGATGCGTTGGCCGGGTGGCCTTGCACCCGAGCGATCTTGTCGGGACGGCCTTGCGCCCCAACGATCTTGTCCGGGCGGTTTACCGGATGCCGTCCAGCACGGCCTTCTCGCTCTCGCCCAGCAGCAGGTCGAGGTCCAGCAACAGCAACAGCCGCCCTTCCAGCTTGCCCACGCCACGGATGAAGTCGGACCCGCCCCCCTCGATGACGGCGGGGGGCGCTTCCACCGTGGAGGCGGGCAGGCGCAGCACCTGCGACACCGAATCCACGATGAACCCGGCCACGCGGCCGCCCATCTCCACCACCATGATGCGGGTCCTTTCATCGGCGGCCCCGGCCCGCAGGCCGAAGCGCGCCCGCATGTCGATGACGGGGATGACCTTGCCGCGCAGGTTGATGATGCCTTCGACGAACGCGGGCGCGGCGGGCACGCGGGTGACCGGCATCATGCGGATGATCTCCTGCACCCGCAGGATGTCCACGCCGAATTCCTCTTCGCCCAGGGTGAAGGTGACGAGTTGCAGCAGCGTGCCGTCCCCGCCGCCCGGCCGGAACTGCCCGGACGCCCCCGATACGGCGGACGCGATGGTCTCGTGGGTGGTATCCATGCCGCGCCTACCCCTGTTTCAGTTCTTCGACCAGGCGGCGCAACACCTGGGCCTGGTTGGACAGTTCCGACACCGCCTTGGCCGCCTCGCGCATGGCCTGCGCCGTCTCGGCCGAGATGGTGCTGACCTGTTCCACCGCGCGGTTGATTTCCTCGCTGGCGGCGGACTGCTGCTCCGACGCGGTGGCGATGCCGCGCACCTGGTCGGTGGCCGAATCCACCAGCCCCACGATCTCCTTCAGCGACGCGCCCGATTCCTGGGCCAGGCGGGTGGTTTCCTCGATGGCCCGCACCGAACGGTCCACGTTGTCCATGTTCTTCTGGGCGCCCTGCTGGATGCCCCGGATGGCGCTGCCCACCTCGCTGGTGGCCTGCATGGTCTTTTCCGCCAGCTTGCGCACCTCGTCGGCCACCACGGCGAAGCCGCGCCCGGCGTCACCGGCGCGGGCCGCCTCGATGGCGGCGTTCAGCGCCAGCAGGTTGGTCTGGTCGGCGATGTCGGAAATGACGTTCATGATCTGTCCGATGGCCTCGGCCTGGCGGCCCAGGTCTTCCATGTCGCGCTTCAGGTCCATGGACTGCTGCTGCACCTGCGAGATTTCGCGCACCACGTTGTTCACGATGTCCGCGCCCGACTCGGCCTTGTTGCGGGCGTTCTCGGACGAGGTGGCGGCGGTGCCCGCGTTGCGGGCAACCTCCAGCACGCTGGCGTTCATCTCTTCCATGGAGGTGGCGGTTTCGGCCACCCGCTTGGACTGCTCTTCCGCGCCCCGGTCGGACTGTTCGATCTGGGCGGAAAGCTCTTCCGACGCGGAGGACACCACCTCGACCACGCCCTCCAGCTTCTGGGCGGCCTGGATCATGCCCTCGCGCCTGGCGTTTTCCGCGCGCCTGCGGGCTTCCTCGGCGGCGGCGGTGGCGGCCATGGCCTCGTGCTCCTTGGCCTCGGCCAGCACGGTCTTTTCGTCGGCCTCGGCGATCTTGCCCTTGAGGGTGGCCACCATGGCCTGCATGGCCTGGTACACCCCGGACAACGGGCGCTCGGACCGGAAGGCCACGTTCAGGTTGCCCGCGGCGATTTCGGTAGAGACGCCCCGCAGGTAGCCGGGGTCTTCCCCAAGCTGGCTGAGGGTGGAACGGATCAGGAACATGGCGGCCCCGGCGCCGATCAACAAGGCCCCGGCCACGAGCGCGACGTTGATCTGCTGGGCCGACGCGACGCGGTCGTTTGCCGCCTTGCCGGCCGCCGCCGAATCGCGGTCGTTCAGTTCCACGCAACGGCTCAGGGCATCCATGGCCGCCGCGAAGCTGGGCCGCAGCACCTTCCTGTCCAGTTCCATGGCCTCGTTCTCGCGGTGGTCGCGCGAGAGGGCCAGGGCCTTTTGCATGCCGCTCACGTAGTCTTCGATATTGGAGCGATAGTCCTGAAACGCCGCGCGCTCCTCCGGCGAGGTGATGAGCTTCTCGTAAATGGTGCTGTTGGCCATGCGCCTGCCGTTGATGGCCTTCAGGTTCTGCTCGATGGATTCCATCTCCTGTTCTTCAGAAGCAATGACATGCTGGAAATGCTGCCTGCGAAGCTCATTCAGGTTGCCCCGTACATCAGCTATGGCCTTTACACTTGGAAGAACGTTATCAGTAACCTTTACAACATTTTCAAGAATAGCCTTCAATTGAACTGAAGATGATCCGCCGACACTTGCAATAAGCACCAACAAGACAGCAAAACTCACGATCAACTTCATCTTTAACGTCATGAAAAACTCCAGAACATACTCTGCCCACTCGCCTCATGCCCCTGACACCTGACAAGACACCACTCGCAGCAAGACAAAATTACCCTTCAAAATCAAAACCAAAGCAATCATAAAGATATTGAGACTTTGTCCGATAAACACACCACAAACAGACCGTTGCCGTGCAGAAAGCAGATCACAAAGGAAATTGATATTCATAAATGCGCTTCAAGATATGAATCATCGATCACAACACCCTGTGTTCTATTTTGTAGCAAATATTGCGCATGCGAGGGAAAGCATATCGCAATACACCATCAGCAAAGGCGAGATTCATCGTCATCGAAGCGTGTGCTTGCAGACAAGCCGCATGAATCGCGACCTTGCCGTTACCCATGAAATAGAAAATTACGTACTCGGCCTTAGGGATCGAAGATGGCGTGTGATACTTATAGTCTGTAGACTTATAGTCGTCAACGCAGAACCTGAATGGATTCCCTCAGCCATTGGAGGAAGCCATGTCAGGATACTCTGCCGAAGAAAAACAATGCCTTATCGAGCTAGGCGCGGCAATCCGCCACTTTCGTGAGGCACTCGGCTGGTCGCAGGAACAGTTGGCCGAAAGAGTGGAGTTGCACCGCACTTACATCGGCGGCGTGGAGCGCGGCGAGCGCAACCTGTGCCTGTTGAACATCCTTGCCATAGCCGATGCGTTGGGAATACCGCCGGGCAGTCTCATAGACCGGGCGTTTTCCGCCCGGATACCCGCCACGGGGAATGTGCCGCCGCCGGGAAAATAACGCTCCCGGAACGGAACTTGCCTCGTCCTCCGCAGCCCGCGAAGCGGGCAAAACCTTCCGCCGCCGTTCGTGTTGCGGCTTGATGCCCCGGGCCGAGCCCGGGCAGACCCGGGAGGGCAGACGGAGGTACACATGAGCATCGAGCATTGCGGAGGAGCCTTCCGCAACGGATGGGACCCGTGTCACGGCAGGGGCAGGGCCACCGCCCGGCTGGCCAGCGCCATGATGGAGGAACTGGACGCCGACGACAACGGCAGCCTTTCCGCCTCCGAGGCGCAACTGTCCGAAACGGCCTTTGCGGCGCTGGACAGCGACGGCGACGGCGACGTCAGCAAACGCGAGTTGCGCGCCGGGCTACGCAGCAAGCGCGACGAGTTGATCGGCCTGATGCGCTCCGGCGCCGATGATGCAACCGGCACGGGCGAAACGTCCGCGCCTGCCACGGACGCCACGCTCACCACAGCGGGCACCGTGGGAGCCATGGCCTCGCGCATCGCCCAGCGCATCGTGGATCATCTGGACGCCGACGACAGCGGCGGGCTGTCGCAGCCGGAATCCGGCCTTGACCAAAACCGCTTCGCGCGGATCGACACGAACGGCGACGGCAGCGTCACCGCCAACGAGTTCGGCGGCTCGCTGCAACAGATGCTGGACGTCATGGGCGCCCTGCACGCGCTGAGTTCCGTGGCGCGCAGCAGCTACGGCCGCAGGGCCTACGGCATGGCCGCCCGCGAGGCCGTGGAGCGGTACGAGGGCAACATGGGCGGCCTGATGACCGCCCTGTTCGAAACCGCGCCCACCGGCAGCACGGGCGCCACCACCGGCACATCCGGCGCGGTGGCGGCCACCGGTGGCACCGCCTCTGGTGACGGCGGCAGCACCACCGACGCATCCTCCGGCGCCGTGGGCGACATTGCCGACGTGCTCGCGGACGCCGCCGCTGCCGAGGCGGCGCAGGCCGCCACCGGGGCAGCAGGCGCGACGGCCTGACGCGGCCCCGGCACCCCGCCACACTGATCGCCTGCCGGGCGGGCTCGTTGCGGCCCGCCACGCCATGCCACCCGGCAGGCTTTGCCGTTGGTGCGATTCTTGCTTTTTCGCGGCCGTGCCGCATGGTGCGGCACGCTTTTCCTGCCCTCGGGCTGCGGGCGAGCACGGCGCTGCGCACATGTGGTACGTCAGGAGGTACTCATGAGCATATCGGGAATAAGCTCCAGCAGTTCCACGTTACAGGAACTGCTGGCATCCTGGGGCAGCGACCAGGCGTCGCAGATAACCCAGAATGCCACGTCCGCCCTCGCCGGCCTGTTCGGCGGGTCGGACGGCAGCGAAGGCTCCACCCAGGCCAGCGGGCTGTTCAGCAACCGCGACAAACTCATCGCCATGCTGAACGAAGGCGGCGGCAAAGGCTCGGCCTTCGCGCAGACCGCCTCGCTGCTGGGCCAGTTGGACAAGGACATCAGCGGCGGGCTTTCGCTGGATGAATCGGGGCTGGAGCAGGAATCGTTCGACGCCCTGGACACCGACGGCGACGGCACGGTGACCGGCTTCGAACTGGAGGCCGCCCTGAAGTCGGGCGTGGCCACCGTCGGCGACGACGGCACCCTCGCCGTGGACGCCTCGGCCGCGTCCGACGCCGCCGCGCAGGCCTATTCGTCCCTCACGGCCATGATCATGGGCCTGGCCGACGGCGACCAGAGCGGCGACCTGACCCTGAAGGAATCCGGCCTGGACGAGGAGACCTTCAACCAGTTCGACCTGGACGGCGACGGCGTGATCACCGGTGACGAACTGTCCACCGCCATCGAGAACGGCGTGGCCTCCACCTCCGGTTCCAGCCTGAGCGCGGCGGTTTCCGGCTCGGCGGCCAGCGGCGCCTCGGGTTCTTCCGGCGAAGACGACGAGGAAGAGGACTACGACGAACTGGACACCAACAAGGACGGCACGGTTTCCACCGAGGAACTGGCCGCCGTCATTCCCGGCTACGCCGAAGCCCTGCGCCTGGCGCGCGGCGAGAACGGGTCCGATGCGTCCACCTCCGAACTGCGGCGGGCCATGAGCGCCTACGGCAGCGCGGGCGGCTTCGACTTCGCCAGCCTGTTCGCCTCGGCGGATTCCGCCACGACCTCGGCGGGCGTATCCGGACTGCTGGAGGAAATCGCCTGACGGGAACGCACCCGGCAGACGAAGACGTCACGCCGTTGCTGCATGCAATGAACAACGCGGCGCTGCCCTTTCGGGAGCGCCGCGTTTTTGCGTGCCTGGGCGGGAAAACGGAGGAGAATGGCGATAGGTGGCGCAACGTGCGGGCCGGGCTATCCCCACCCCGCGCGCATCGCCGTGCGGGCCTCCGCGAAGCGGGCGGCCACGTCGTCCGCGCCCACGATTTCCGAGACCAGCGCGCAGCACCGCGCGCCGTGCGCGGCCACCTGCCCGATGTTGTGCAGTTTGATGCCGCCGATGGCCACGAACGGCAACTCGATGTTGGCCACCACCCAGTCCAGGTATTCGAAGCCCACCGGGGCGCAGACGTCCTTCTTGGTCTTTGTCGCAAAGATGGGCCCCACGCCGATGTAATCCGCCCCGCTCGCCACGGCGGCGCGGGCCTGCTCCGGCGAATGGGTGGACAGCCCGATGATGCGCCCCGGACCCACCAGTTGCCGCACCGCCTGCACGGGCAAGTCCTCTTGCCCCACATGCACGCCGTCGGCATCGCACAGCACGGCGATGTCCACGTGGTCGTTGACGATGAAGCAGGCCCCGGCCTCGCGGGTCATGCGGCGCAACTCCATGCACTCGCGCAACATGTCCCCGGCGTGCCTGTCCTTCTCGCGGTACTGCACGATGCGCGCCCCGCCGCGCAGCATGGCGTCCACCACGTCCGCGGCGGACCGCCCGCGCGACAGCCCGTCGTCGGTCAGGCAGTAGATGTCGGCCTCCGGCGTGCTGCCGGGAAGGATGCGCGGCATGGGATGCTCCTTGGGGTTGGAGGAACGGGAATTTTCACGCCATGTTCATGCAATGCACATCATGCATGAAACGCATATCATCGCCTGCCTGCCGCAGTTTTCATGGAGTGGGCACGCCCTGTAAACGCGGGCAGGGTGGGCAGAGGCAAGGAAAGCCGGTTTTCCGCAAGGGGAGCGTACTCTTCGGTACGTGACCCGCGCGGGAAACCGGCTTGACGCAGCATATGCCCGCCATCCCCGCGTTTACGCCATAAAGCCGGGGCAAGGGCCGAGTATATGGTGCAGTACCGCATCCGCCTGCATGGCCGCCGCCATGGTCACGCGCGGGGCCAGCGGGGGCAGGTCCTGCCCCACCTCGCTGGTGAAGTCGCCCACCAGCACCATGCGCTCGCCTATGCGGCGCATCTGCATGGCCGGGCCGCCCCAGCCGCCCATGCCGGAGGCGGACACCACGAAGGCCCCCATTTCCAGCGCGGCCTCCACGAACATGCGCTTGGCCTCGGGGTCGTCCAGGGCTTCCACCAGAATATCGCAGCCCGCGAACACGCCAGCCACGTTGGCGGAGGTCAGTTCCACGCGCCGGGCGGTGACCACCAGACGCGGCTCGATGATACGCAGGCTTTCGGCAAGGGCGTCCACCTTGGACTTGCCGAGGTGGAACGGCTGGTACTGCTGCCGGTTGAGGTTGGAGGGTTCGACCACGTCGCGGTCGGCCACCACGAGACGGCGCAGACCGCTGCGCACCAGCATGGCGGCGCAGTTGGAGCCAAGGCCCCCTGCCCCCGCGATGCCCACGCGGGCTGCGGCCATGCGTTCAAGGTGGTCATGTTCGAGATACCGGGCGAGACCGTCGGAAAGAATGCTCACGCAAGCTCCTGAAGGGGGATTGCGACGGCGGAGGCCCCGGCCCCGGGCGGGGTGCGTCGCGCGGCGCACGCTATCCCACACCCGTACCCTCCGTCCAGCACCGATTCCCAGTCCTTGTACACCGGCTGGTAGCCGCGCGCGGCGATGGCGGCTGCCATGGCGTCGGCGCTGCGCGGATCGGAGATTTCGAACTGCGGGGTGGCGGCGTCGGCGTCGCCCGGAGCCGCATGGCCCGCCTGCCCTTCCGCACCCTTGTGCGCCGCGTGCCCCCCGACTGCGGTGCTCACCCCGGCGGACATGCGGGTGACCCCGAGGGGGATCAGGTTGTCGCGCAGTTCCGCCCGCTCGCGGGTGGACACGGTGATGCCCGCGCTGGGCATGAAGATGCGGTAGGCCAGGATGACCTGCACCAGATCGCGGTCCGACACCGCGTGCGCAGGCTGGAAGGCCCCGGCATGCGGGCGCAGGCGCGGCACGGAAAAGCTCACGTCCACATAGGGGTAGTGGCGTTGCAGCCAGTGGCCGTGCAGGGCGGTGAAAAAGGCGTCGCGCCGCCAGTCGTCCAGCCCCAGCAACGCGCCCAGGCCCACGGCGCGCATGCCCGCGAGGGCGGCGCGCTCCGGCGCGTCCAGGCGGAAGCGGTAGTCGCGCTTGGGTCCGGCGGGGTGCAGTTCCGGGTACAGGGCCTTGTTGTAGGTTTCCTGAAACATGGTCATGCCGTCGATGCCCGCGTCCACCAGCAGAGCGTACTCGTCGTCCGTGAGGGAATACACCTCCACCGACAGCGAAGGAAAATACGGCGCCAGCAGCCGCGCGGCGTGGGCGATGTACTCCGGCCCGGACACGTGGCGCGCGTCGCCGGTGAGCAGCAGCAGGTGACGCAGGCCCGTGGCGGCGATGGCCCGGCCCTCGGCCACGATCTCCGCGTCCGACAGGCGCTGGCGGGGGATGTGGTTGCGCGCGTTGAAGCCGCAGTAACGGCACTGGTTGGTGCAATGGTTGGAAAGGTACAGCGGGGTGAACAACTGGATGGTGCGGCCGAAGTGGCGCACCGTCAGTTCGCGGGCGCGGCGGGCCATGGCTTCCAGTTGCGTGGCCGCCGCCGGGGAAAGCAGGACCGGCAGGTCGTGCGGGGAAAGGCGTTCCTTGCGCAGCACGCGGGCCACGTCGGCGGCGGTGGCCGATTCCATGACCTCGCGCAGGGGGGCGTCCGCCACGCGGGGGGTCCATTCACTGACCACGTCGTACATGCTCATGTCCTGCTCCTTGTGCCGGGGCGACGAACGGATGGAGGACGGGCATCCGGCAGGCCACGGCCCGCCCCATGCGCCGCGCGCTCCGGCTATTCCCCCAGAAAACCCGTCAGCGGCGACGATGCGCTGGCCCCGCCCGTGGTCACCGGCCCCGCACCGGAACGATACGCCGCGCGCCCGGCGCGCACCGCCTCGCCAAAGGCGCGGGCCATGCCTATGGGGTCGCCCGCCGTGGCGATGGCCGTGTTCACCAGGCACGCGGCCGCACCCATCTCCATGGCCTCGCACGCCTGCGAGGGCTTGCCGATGCCCGCGTCCACGATGACCGGCAGGTCGATTTCCTCGATGAGCACGCCGATCATCTCGGCCGTGCGCAGCCCCCGGTTGGTGCCGATGGGCGCGCCCAGCGGCATGACGGCGGCGGCCCCGGCGTTGACCAGGTCGCGCGCCACGTACAGGTCGGGGTTCATGTACGGCAGCACCACGAAGCCTTCCTTCGCCAGCGTTTCCGTGGCGCGGGCCGTGGCGTAGCCGTCCGGCAGCAGGAAGCGGCTGTCGGAAATGACCTCGATCTTGATCCAGTCGCCGCACCCGGCGGCGCGGGCCAGCCGGGCGATGCGGACGGCCTCGTCGGCCGTCCGCGCGCCCGAGGTGTTCGGCAGCAGCCGCATGTGCGGCGGAATGTGGGCCAGCACGTTGGTCCTGGGGTTGGCCAGATCCACGCGCCGCAGCGCCACGGTGATGACCTGGGAGCCCGAGGCCCCGGCCACGTCAGGGATGAGGGAGTCGGTGCCGTACTTGCCGGTGCCGATGAAGAGGCGGCTCGTCAGTTCCGTCCCTCCGATCACCAGCGTGTCGTTGTCGTGCGTGTCGTGCGTCACTAGCCCCCTCCCACGAAGTGCAGTAGTTCGAGTTCGTCTCCCTGATCGAGCCGGGTGGCCCCGTACTCCCCGGACTTCACGATGGCGCGGTTGCGCTCGACCACCACGGCCTCGGGCCGCAGGGCCATCCGCTCCAGCAACTGGAGCAGCGTCGTGCCGGGTTCGCATTCCATCTGCTGTCCGTTCACGCGTATCGTCATGCCGTAACCTCCGCTGCCGCGACGTTCGAGAAAGCGAAGGGAGCCTGCGAACGGCAAGCTCCCCTGTGATGGCCCGAAGGCGAGGAAGCTTCCCTACGGCAGGATGACCTGCATCAGGTTCTCGGGGTCGGAAGGCCGTCCTTCCCTCTCAGCCCGTGCGGGCTCCCCCAGCTTCGCGTTGTGGCGCGCCCGCCGTGCGGCCCTTCCTGCTTCCGTGCGGCGGGCGAACAAAAAAACGCCCGTCGCAGGGTGGACGGGCGTTTCCGGCATTTCGGGCGCGGTACGCTCAGCTTCCCTACGGCAGTGTGAACTGCTTCAGGTTCAGAGGGTCTGGAGGCATGCTCCACTCTCAGCCCTACGGGCTCCCCTAGCTGAATGCGTGACCAATACCCCCCGGCCGGGGGGATGTAAAGCGATAAATGCGGGCGCGGCTCATTCCAGATGCACGCCGCCCTCCGGCTCCAGCAGGATGACCTCGCTGTTGTCGTCGTAGGACAGGATTTCGGCGTAGCGGCCCCAGTTGATCATGGTCTCCACCTGGCGGGCCGCTTCGACGCGGGGAAATTCCAGCGACAGGGCCGTCTCCGCCACCTCGAACTTGATCTGGCGGTTGCCGCTGGCCCGCAACAGGTCCAGCAGCCACGCCACCAGCGGCAGGCGGCGCAGGCGCGAGCCGAAGATTTCCTTGCGGGCCAGGATGGACGCCTCGGCAAAGGTTTCACCCAGGGGGGTCAGTTCCATGTCCCCGGTGCGGATGGTGACGAAGCCCAGCAGTTCCGCCGCCTCGATGACCTTCAGCAGGTAGTCGGACGACACGTGCAGTTCCTCGGTCAGGCGGTAGATGTCCGCGCCGTGGGCGGGCTGGTCGGCCATGCGCTCCACCAGGCCGGTGATCTCGTTGATGGTCAGGTCCGGCAGGCGGCGGGTGTGGCCGGGCTGGCCGGGGGCGGTGCCCAGTTCCTCGTCCTCGGTCAGGGTCTGGCCCGCCAGCAGCGCGTACACCCTGTCCACGAAGGCCAGGTACTCCGGCGACTTGCGCTGGCGCGGATGGGGCAGGTCCACGGGCATGACGCGCACGATGTGGCCGGGGTCCTTGTCCATGATCACGATGCGGTCGGCCATGAACACCGCCTCGTCGATGTTGTGCGACACCATCAAAATGGCCCGGGTGGGAATCTTGCC
Organism: Nitratidesulfovibrio sp. D1; assembly: GCF_051133415.1. Taxonomy (NCBI): domain Bacteria; kingdom Pseudomonadati; phylum Thermodesulfobacteriota; class Desulfovibrionia; order Desulfovibrionales; family Desulfovibrionaceae; genus Nitratidesulfovibrio; species Nitratidesulfovibrio sp. D1. Next base: position 491,855 of record NZ_JBPGNZ010000002.1, read on the forward strand.
GCTGGTCCACAGCTCCAGCAGTTCGCCGCGCAACGTTTCCGCCGACAGCACGTCCAGGGCCGAGAACGGCTCGTCCAGGCACAGCAGTTCCGGCTCCACGGCCATGGCGCGGGCAAAGCCCACCTTCTGGCGCATGCCCCCGGAAAGTTCGCGCGGGTAGGCGTTGTCGAAGCCCGCCAGCCCCACCCGGTCCAGCAGGTCCAGGGCGCGCCGGGCGCGCACGCGCGGGGGCACGCCGCGCGCCTTCAGCACCACCTCCACGTTTTCCTGCACGGTCAGCCACGGGAACAGGGCGAAGGTCTGGAACACGATGGTGGCGTGGGGGTTCACCCCCTCCAGCCGCCCGCCCCGGTACAGCACTTCGCCCTCGGTGGGGGCGATGAGCCCGGTGATCATGCGCAGCAGGGTGGATTTGCCGCAGCCGGACGGCCCCAGCAGCGCCACGAACTCGCCCTCGGCGATTTCCAGGTTGATGCCGGACACGGCGGTGAAGCGGCGCGCGCCGCTGCCGTACGCCTTGCCAAGGCCGCGCAGGGCGACGAGAGGTGCATGCATGCCCTACTCCATGCGGAAACGTTCTTCGGCCAGGCGGTACAGGCGCCGCCACACCAGCCGGTTGAAACCCACCACGGTCACGATCATGCTCAGCGTGCCCGCGAACAACAGGGGAAAGTCGCCCTCGGCCGTGGCCCGGGCGATGATGGCCCCGATGCCCGTTGCACTCAGCGTACGGCCTCCAAAGGACACGTACTCGGAAACGATGCTGGCGTTCCACGCCCCGCCGCTGGCCGTGATGGCCCCGGTGACGATGTACGGGAACAACGCGGGCAGGATCAGGGTGCGCCACCGCTGGGCGCGCGAAAGACCGATGAGCGCGGCGGTGTCCTTGAGGTCGCGCGGGATGGACGATGCCCCGGCGATGATGTTGAACAGCAGGTACCACTGGGTGCCCAGCAGCATCAGCAGCACCGCCGCCGCGTTCAGCCCGTGGGTCACGTCCACCAGCACCATCAGGAATACCGGGAACAGCGCCGTGGCCGGGATGGACGCGGCGATCTGGACGACAGGTTGCAGCACCCTCGCGAGGCGGGCGTTGGTGCCGATGAGCACGCCCACCGGCAGGGTCCAGGCCAGGGCCACGGCCATGGCCGCCATGACCCGCAGGAAGGTGGCCGCGATGCCGATGGCCATGCCGCGCCAGCTTTCCGGGGATACCTGCACCAGGAGGCCGCTGCCCTTCCACAGGCCGAAGGCCACGCACCCGAACAGCAGCGCAGCGAACAGGCGGCCCGCCCACGGCTCGTTACGGACCGCGTCCATGCTCTCGCCCGAGGGCGGAAAGCGGCGGATCAGCCAGGCGTCCACGGCTTCGGCGGCCGGGGCCAGCCCCCTGTCCAGAACTGTCCGCACCGGGGCCATGCGCCCCGCCGCACGCAGCAGGTCCAGAAACCACGACTCCGGCTGCCCCTCCTCGGCCACCATGGTCAGCTTGAACCGCTCGCCCCAGGCCAGCAGCGGCCGCCACACCAGTTGGTCCAGCGTGACGATGACCACCATCATGGTGCCGAGGCCCATGAGGATAGCGGTGGTATCCTCTCGCGCCGCAGCTTCCTGAAGGTAGGAGCCAAGGCCCGGCAGACGGAAGTCGCGGCTGCCCACGGTGAACATTTCCGCCGCCATGAGAAAGAACCAGCCGCCCGCCCAGCTCATGATGCTGTTCCATAGCAGGCTCACCCCGGCGAAGGGCAGGTCCAGCGTGCGGAAGCGCTGCCAGGCGCCCATGCGGTAGCCCGCCACGGCCTCGCGCAGGTCGCCGGGCAGGGTGGTCTGGGCCTGATACCACGCGAAGGTGATGTTCCAGGCCTGGCTGGTGAAGATGAGCACCACCGAGGCCGCCTCCACCGCCACGGCCTGGGGCAGCAGGGCGGAAAGGCTCAGCAGCACCACGGGCAGGAAGGACAGGATGGGCACGCTCTGCAGGATGTCCAACACGGCCAGCAGCACCGGCCCGGCCCGGCGCGAACGCGCGGCCAGCGTGCCGTAGCCCAGCGAAAAGACCATGGACAGCAGGTAGGCCAGGAACATGCGGCCCACCGAATACGCGGCGTAGCGCGGCAGCATGGCCGGGGCCAGCGAGATATCCGGACCGGATGTGGCCTGTCGGTGCGCCAGGGCGAACCAGATGCCCAGGCCGAGCACCCCGGCCACGAACAGCAGGCCGAACACGTCCAGCCAGCGGGTGGGTTCTTGCTGCTGCGTCGCGGATGCGAAAATGCGTTGCTGGGCCATGCACCCTGCCCTCGCTGCGGTCGTTTCGGGACCACGTTGCACGGCCCCACTGCGCCGGTACGCCTCGGCAAGGGTTTTGGCAAGCGGGAGCGCGTGCATGGCCCGGCGGCATCATGCAGGCCACGGCGGTGCAACGGGCACGGAACGGAAACGGGATGGCGACGGACGGAAAACGGGACGGAAGGCCCCAAGGCGACGAGAAACCGGGCGCGGCGAGAACCGCGCCCGGTCTTGTCTGTCATGCTGCAAGGGGAAGCCTGGCCGGGACCATCCCGGACGCGATCAGGCCGGATGCGAACCGGGTCGGACGCAAACCGGGCCGGGCGCGAACCGGGCCGGAGCCCCGGCGGAGGGCGGTGGCGTCAGCGCACCACCAGCACCGAGCACGGGGCGTGCGAGATGACCTTGGAGGCCACGCTGCCCAGCAGGAACTTCTCGATGCCCGTGCGGCCACGGCTGCCGGTGACGATCAGGTCCACGCCTTCCTTCTTCGCCAGTTCGATGATGTTGTCGGCGGGCGAAGAGCCGCTTTCCAATACCGGCTTCAGTGTCACGCCCTTGGACTTGGCCAGTTCCCCGGCCTTTTCCAGGGCCTCGTCGGCCACGGCCTTGAAGTGGTCGGACAGGCTCACGGACACGGCGATCTCGCCCATGTCCACGGGCTGTTCGGCCACGGCAAGGGCGATCAGTTCCGCGCCTTCCTTCTTGGCCATGTCCACGGCCTTGGCCAGGGCCTTTTCCGAGTAGGCGGACTTGTCGACGGCGATGAGAATCTTCATGGGCTCCTCCTTTCCGGTGTTCCGGCGTTCCGGGCAAAGCGTGCCGCACCCCGGTGGGCGGCACGCGTGGCAGCGGAGGAAGCGTCCGTGAATCGTCAGGCGGAGCGGGCGTCGGCGGGTTGGCTCATGGGGCAGCCCGGCCGACATCGTGACAACGGGAACAAGCGCGGACGCATAGGGAAAGTGATCACTCTCCTTCACTCTCCTTATATGACGTTACACTGCCAGCGGCAATGGATTTTCGCGCGAAACGCCATGTTTCATCGGCGCACCGGCACGGCGGCCCCCTTCGCCGCCGGACGCGTCAGCGCCGCGTCACGTACCAGATGCCGCACAGCACGCAGGCCACCCCGGCCAGATGTGCCCAGCCCACCGGCTCGCCCAGCAGCAGCGCGGAAAAGCCCAGCGCGCTCACCGGCAGCACGGCGGTGAACGCCCCGGCTGTGCCCGCGGGCACACGGGTCACGCCCCGGAACCACAAGACGTACGCGGCCACGGTGATCACCGCTCCGTAGTAGCCCACCAGCAGCCAGCCGGTGACGTCCAGTTCCGTCACCCGGTGCGCCTCCGGCAGGGCCAGCGGCAGAAACTGCACCGCGCCGAACAGGGTGCAGGCCGTGGATGCGGCCAGCGGCGACACAGGCGTGCGCAGGGTGCGCCCCAGCAGCAGGAACAGGGTTTCGCAGCACACCGCGCCCAGCACCAGCAACAGGCCCATGCCGTCAACTCCGGAGGCCGCGAGCGGGCCGGAGGCGTCGCCCCCCGCCACGCCCGGCACGGGCGCCAGACGCAGCACCAGCACCCCGGCCACGCAACAGGCGATGCCCGCCAGGGCGCGCGGGCCGGGGCGCTCGCGCAGCAACACCAGCGAGGCCAGGGTCATCACCGCCGGAGTGGTGCTGGTAACCACCCCGGCCGCCGCCGCATCCAGCCGGGCCACCCCGGCCAGCAGCAGCACATTGAACAGCAGCGACCCGGCGGCGGCCTGCAGGAACAGCACGGCACAGTCGCGCGCGGGCAGGCGCGGCAGGCCGCCCTCCCGCCGGTACAGCAGCGGCACGGCGATGCACGCGGCCACCAGAAAGCGCAGTTCCTGCACCAGGTGCGGCGGCAGCGTCAACGAGACGAAGCGCGCCGCCGCTACCGACGAGCCCACGATGACCATGGCGGCGGTGAGGTCGAGGCAGGCGCGCCATGCGGGACCATGGGGCGGCACGGGGGAAGGAATGGGGGACGGCGCGGCATCCGCGTGCGGCGGCTCAGCGGCGGGGGATGCCGGGGATATCGGGGATATGGGGGACGCCGGATTCTGCCCGGTCTGCCGGGTGGTCCGGCTGATCCGGGTGGGCCGGGGCGTGGTCATGGTCATGGGAGTCCTCCGTGGAAGTCCGGTTTTCCACGAAGGCTACGGCCCATGCGCCGCGCGCGTCTTGAAGCATCTTGCGGAATCTGGCCGGGGTCACCCCCATCTGCGCCCGGAAGGCGCGGGTAAGGTGGCTCTGGTCGGCGAAGCCCGCCGCTGCCGCCGCCTCGGCGGGCGTGGACCCGGCGGACAGCAGGCCGCGCGCCCGGCGCACCCGCGCCTGCACCAGATAGGCGTGCGGGGGCAGCCCCACGGCGGCGGCAAAGGCGCGGGCGAGATGGAACGGGCTCAGGCAGGCCACGTCGCCCAGGTCCGCCAGACGCACGTCGTCGGCGCAGTGGGCATCCAGATATTCGCGGGCACGGCGCACGGCCGTCGGCTCCCTTCCGGCGCGCGGCGGCCGGGCGGTGGGGGTGCGCTGGGCCGCGTGGCGGGTTATCCAGCGGGCCAGCACGGCGGACAGGCGCGTCTCCTGCGCCAGGGTGGGCATGCACGGCCCGGCGCGCTCCATGTCGCGGTGCAGCGCGCCGATGGCCCGCGCCAGCACCGGGTCGTCCAGCACGCCGGTGGAAAAGTCGGGCAGCGCGCCGTGCGGCAGGCCCGCCTCCTCACCGGCCATGCGCACGATGTCCGGGTCGAGGTAGAACATGCGGTAGGCCCAGCCCGCGTCGTCCGCGTCACCCGCACTGCGGCCGTCGTGCGTCTCGCCGGGGGCCACCAGGTTCACCGCGCCGGGGGCGGCCACGTGGTCGCGCCCCAGGTAGCGGAAGCGCAGCGCCCCGTCCTCGATGACGCCCAGCGCATACCCTTCATGGAAGTGCCGGGCGAACACCTGCCGCGTGTAGCGCGCCCGCAGCAGGTCCAGTCCCGGCAGGCGCGAGGCCGCCGTCCAGGTTATATCTTCCTTCGGGGCCACGTCGCCCTTTCCAGCACGGGACGCGACAGGGGGCGTAGCGGAGGGCGCGGATTTTTCAGCGGTGCGGGTGTGCATGCCCCTGCTGTGCGGCAGACGGTCCGGAAACGCAAGCCCCTCCGCGTCCGAGCGCGCGGAGGGGCTGCGAGGGGATGAGGCGGAGGGAGAAGGCGAGGATGGGGCGGGCCGCGCCGCGCGGGGTGCATTCGCGCGGTTCTCCCCTAGGGGCTGTTTCCAAATTAGGACTTTCGTTCGTTGGCAAGGAAAACGAGCCTGCCATGAGGGAGTGCGGCAGCCGTTAGGCGAGCGCGCAGCGCGAGTCTTACGGATGAGGACCGCAAAGCGCGGCAGCCGTTATGCGAGTCTTCGAGCATTACGGATGGCGACCGCAGAGCGTACTCTTACCGTATTCGACCGAGCCTTAGCCGTTGGTGAGCGAAGCGAACCTTACGGATAAGGACAGCAGAGCCATGGCAGACGAAGTTTGACCGCGTTGCGCTCGATGCCCGTAACACTCGCAAGCTCGCGTAACGGGCACGCTTCGCGCCCTTCGGGTCGGTCAGCCAACGGGCGAAAGGACCATTTAGAAACAGCCCCGAGCCCGCCCCGTGCCGGAGCCTTGCGGCCCCGGCATGTTTCACGAACGGCTGGCGGCTTCCATGGCACCGGGGGCACCGGGGGCATCGGGGGCGCCCGGTTCGGCAACCGCGCCCGCATGGCCCGGCAGCGCATCGCGTCCGTCCCGTTCAAGCTCACGCATGGTCCGGGCGTAGCGCTCGGCCAGAATGGAGCACACGAACAACTGCAACTGGTGGTAGAACATGATGGGCAGCACGATGACCCCCAGCGCCGGATGCGCGCCGAACAGCAGCCGGGCCATGGGCACGCCCGAGGCCAGGGTCTTCTTGGAGCCGCAGAACACGGCCGCTATCTCGTCGGCCTTGTCGAAGCCCAACGCGCGGGCCACCACGGTGTTCAGCGCCAGCACCACCAGCAGGAACAGGGCCGCGCCGCCGATGGTCAGGGCCAGCAGGTCCATGCCGTGGTCGCGCCACAGGCCGCCCCGCACGGAATCGCAGAACGAGTTGTACACCAGGATCAGGATGGCGGCCTTGTCGAAGGCGTTCACCTTTTTCTTGTGGCGGGCGATGAAGCCGCCCAGCCACGGGCGCGCCAGCTGGCCCAGCACGAAGGGCAGGAACAGCAGCCCGGCGATGTTGATCATGGCGTCGGTGAGCGACAGCGCCCCACCCTGCGATCCGACTGCCAGGGCGATGATCACCGGCGTCAGGAAGATGCCCAGCAGGCTGGACAGGGTGGCGTTGAAGATGGCCCCCGGCACGTTGCCGTGGGCGATGGCGGTCATGGCCACCGACGAGGATATGGTAGAGGGCAGCGCGCACAGGTACAGGAAGCCCAGCATCAGGTCCGCCGGGACCAGTTCGTCGAAGGCGAAGCGGAAGCCGAACCACAACAGCGGAAACACCACGAAGGTGGTCAGTTGCACCATGGTGTGCAGCTTCCAGCGGGACATGCCGTGGCGCATGCTTTCGGGCGAGATGCCCGCGCCGTGGAACAGAAAGATCAGAAAGATGCCCGCGTTGCCCAGCATGTCGGCGTGCAGCGCGCCGCCGCTGGCCCCCAGGTCGGGCAGCAGAGTGGCCAGGACCACGGCTCCCAGCATCCCGGCCAGGAACCAGTCCCTGGCCATCCGTCGTACATATTCCCCGAACATGGCCGTCTCTCCGTTGGGCTGGGGTTCGCCGGGCGGCCCGAGCGCCGCCCGCACCAGACATCTAGCCACCCGCGCCCCTTCCTGCTATCGACACGGAGACAAGATATGTCGGGAATACGCCAAACACTGTTTCCCGCTTCCCACGGCACGGAAAGGCATCCCGACCACCCCACGGACTGCGCATGACCATCCCCCGCCTCATACCGGACATCGCCGCCCTGCCCCGCCCGGTGTTCGCCCGGGCCGAATCGCTGGCCGCCGGGTCGTGGACCCATCCGCACAGCCACGGCTGGGTGCAGTTCACCTACGCCGTGCGCGGCGTGCTGGAGGTGCGCACCCGCCAGGGCAGCCACATGGCCCCGCCGCAGCGGGCCATCTGGATACCGGCCGGGCTGCCGCACGAGGTGATGACCAGCGGCCCGGCCGAGCAGCGCAGCCTGTACATCGACCCCGCCGCGCTGGCCCCGTTGTGGAGCGCCGCGCCCGCCCGCTGCCGGGTGGTGGAGGTCACCCCGCTGGCCCGCGAACTGGTGCTGGCCTTCACCCGGCTGCCCAGGGACTATGACGAGCGCGGCGCGCACGGGCGGCTGGTGAGGGTGCTGCTGGACGAACTGGTGGCCCTGCCCGAGGCCGGGTTGTCCCTGCCGCTGCCCGCCGACGCGCGTCTGGCGGCGCTGTGCGAAGCCATGCTGGACGCCCCCGGCGAGGACCATTCCCTGCCGCGTCTGGCCGCGAGGGCGGGCATGAGCGACCGCACCCTGACCCGGCTGTTCCGGGCCGAGACGGGTCTTTCGCTGCGCCAATGGCGGCAGCGGGCGCGCATGCTGGCCGCCCTGCCGGAACTGGAGCGCGGGCGCGGGGTCACCGCCGTGGCGCTGGAGATGGGCTACGACTCCACCTCGGCGTTCATCGCCGCCTTCCGCCAATTGATGGGCCGCACGCCGGGGGAATTCTTCAGCCACCAGCCAGAGGCGTAGCCGGTCCGCCTCCCGCCCACCGCTCCCGCCGCCAACACAGCCACTGCTCCCGGCAACGCGACACGCCGGGAAGGTTGCCCTTCCCGGCGTCGGTCATGCCTTGGCCGTGTCTGCGGCCTTGCTGTTCAGGGGCTGTTTCTAAAGCAGGATTTTCGTTCGTCGGCAAGGAAAACAAGCCTGCCATGAGGGAGTGCGGCAGCCGTTATGCGAGTTCACGAGCATTACGGATGGCGACCGCAACGCGTACTCTACTCGTATTTGACCGAAATGGCAGGCGAAGTTTGACGCAGCCAACGGGCGAAAAGACAATTTAGAAACGGTCCCTACTCCTGCGCCCAGGCCTTGGCCCGCTCCACGGCGCGCTGCCACTGGTACACCAGCTTTTCGCGGGCCTCGGCGGACATGTTGGGCTCGAAGCGGCGGTCCAGTTGCCACATGGCCTCGATTTCCTCCTCGCTCTTCCAGAAGCCCACGGCCAGACCGGCCAGATAGGCCGCGCCCAGCGCCGTGGTTTCCGTCACCTTGGGCCGTTCCACGGGCACGCCCAGCACGTCGGCCTGGAACTGCATCAGCAGGTTGTTGCGGGTGGCCCCGCCGTCGGCGCGCAGGGCCGCCAGCCTGATGCCCGCGTCCTTCTGCATGCAATCCATGATGTCGAGCGTTTGCAGGGCGATGGATTCCAGCGCCGCGCGGGCGATGTGGGCCTTGGTGGCCCCACGGGTGATGCCCACCATGGCCCCGCGCGCGTACTGGTCCCAATGGGGCGCGCCAAGGCCCGCGAAGGCGGGCACCAGGTACACGCCGCCGTTGTCCGGCACGCTCAGGGCCAGTTGTTCCACTTCGGGCGCGGCCTTGATGATGCCCAGGCCATCGCGCAGCCACTGCACCACCGCGCCCGCGATGAACACGCTGCCTTCCAAGGCGAAGTAGCGGCCCGAGGGGGTGGCCCAGGCCATGGTGGTCAGCAGGTTGTTCTTGCTGGCGTGCACTTCCTTGCCGGTGTTCATGAGCATGAAGCAGCCGGTGCCGTAGGTGTTCTTGGCCATGCCGGGCTTGAGGCAGGCGTTGCCGTAGGTGGCGGCCTGCTGGTCGCCCGCGTTGCCCGCGATGGGAATGGCCTTGCCCAGGAATTCCGGATGGATGTCGCCCACCACCTCGGACGAGCGGGTCACCCTGGGCAGCATGGAGCGCGGCACGCCCAGAATGCCCAGCAGTTCGTCGTCCCAGTCGCCGGTGTTGATGTTGAACAGCAGGGTGCGGCTGGCGTTGGATTCGTCGGTGGCGTGCACCTCGCCCTTGGTCAGGTTCCAGATGAGCCAGGTGTCGATGGTGCCGAACAGCAGTTCGCCCTTTTCGGCCCTGGCGCGGGCTCCGGGCACGTTTTCGAGGATCCAGCGCACCTTGGTGCCGGAGAAGTAGGCGTCGAGCACCAGGCCGGTCTTCCGGCGGAAGGTGTCGGCCAGGCCGCGCGCCTTCAGTTCGTCGCAGAAGCCCGCCGTGCGGCGGTCCTGCCACACGATGGCGTTGTACACCGGCGCGCCGCTGGCCTTGTCCCAGACCACCGTGGTTTCGCGCTGGTTGGTGATGCCCGCGGCGACCACCTGCGAGGCGTCGATGCCCGCCTGCTTCAGGCAGTCGCGCATGACCCACGACTCGGTGTCGAAGATCTCGTTGGCGTTGTGTTCCACCCAGCCCGGCTGCGGGTAGATCTGGGTGAATTCCTTCTGGGAAATCTGGATGATGTCGCCTTCGCGCGAGAAGAGGATGGCGCGCGAGCTGGTGGTGCCCTGGTCAAGTGCGAGAACGTACTTGGTCATGTCGTGCTACTCCCTTGGTTGGGGGGATTGCGGCACGGGCGGCACGGGGTTGGCGTCCCGGCCGCCCGCCGGGAACACCGATGCTAGGCGGCCTGGGCCTTGTGTACGGCGCCGGTCGTCCAGTCGTAGAGGAACGCGCCGACCGGGCCGCCGATGAGCGGACCGACGATGGGCACCAGCACGATGCCCGGCTCCATCAGGTTGGGCTGGGTGAAACCCGCCAGCAGGGCGAAGAAGCGCGGGCCGAAGTCGCGCGCGGGGTTGATGGCGTACCCGTGCATGGCGCCAAGGCTCATGCCGATGGCCACCACCAGCAGCGCCACCAGGATGCCGCCGATCCAGCCGATGTTGTTCTTGCCCGCAAAGTCGCCGATGGCCAGGATGCCGAACATCAGCACGGCGGTGCCGATGATCTGGTCGATGAAGCCCGGCAGGTAGGAGGTGGTGATGGCAGGGAAGGTGCAGAAGATGCCTGCGGTGCTGGCCAGTTGCGGATCGACGCCCAGCCATTTGGCGTGGAAGTCGGCGAAGACGATGGCCGCGCCGGCGAAGCCGCCCGCCACCTGCGCGACGGAGTACGGCAGCACCTTCTTCCACGGGAAGCGGCCGGTGGCCGCCAGCGCCAGGCTGACGGCGGGGTTGATGTGCGCGCCCGAGGGCAGACCGGCCATGATGCCGAACAACACGGCGAGACCCCAGCCGAAGGTGATGTTGTCCCAGGTGATGTTCAGGCCCTTGCCGAAAAGCACGGTCATGGCGACGTTGCCGGCGCCGAAGATGATCAGGACCATGGTGCCCATGAATTCGGACAGCATTTCCCGTCCCAGCGAAAGTTCCTTCATAGAATCCTCCTGATGGTACACCCTCTCATGAATGCACGGAGTACCCTGCGTTCTCCGCGCGAAGGTCGGCACCCTTGCGGGTGCGCGTCCCGCACCGTCCTTCCGGTCCCGGAGACCGGCCGACGGGCGGATTAGGCGGCCTGGGAGTCGCGTCCCTCCTTGCGACCCGCCGGGTCTGCACCAACCCGGAGATCCGTTGACGGTTCGTTACCCGCATGCGCGGCGGGCCGGGCCGCCTGTGCCATGTTCCGGACGACCGTCCGGAAATTCTGCCTTGCATGGCACAGTGACTGTCCCGCGGCGGCCCTTGCGCCGCGCGCCTTCCGTATCGCGGGGCGGGGCGCGCCGTGTGGCGCCCCCCTGCCCCGCGTGGCAAACCTTAGTCCCTGGGGGCGCGCCACCCCGCAAGATACGCGTCAAGGTGTTGCAGTTCCGCCTCGGTCCGGGCTGCATCCCAGCCGAGTTCGGCGGCCATGATCCGGGCCACGCCCGGCGCGGCCTGCAACGTGTGCTCCACGTCCAGCAGGCCCATGGGCAGGCGGCGCACCAGCACGTCCACCAGGCGCATGGCCATTTCGTTGCGCACGATAAAGGCCACTTCGGCCAGGATGTGCGGATGGTCCGGGTGCACCCGGTCACCCAGGTTCTCGTCCCGCGCGATGGCCAGCACCTGCCCGGCCTCGTCGCCGTAGATGCCGTGCAGCGCCTTGGCCAGTTCCGGCGCAACGCCGTATTCGCGCGCGATTTCCGCGTGGCCGCCGGGAATGAACCCCCGCGCGCCGATGACCTTCAGGTCGCGGGTGACGCAGGGGCGAGTCAGGTTCAGGCCGAAGGCCACGTCGGCGCGGTCCACGGTGTCCTGGGCCATCATGCGGTAGCTGGTCCACTTGCCGCCCGCGATGGTCAGCAGCCCGGCGGGCGAGACCTCGATGACGTGGGTGCGGGCCAGTTCCTGGGTGCTGCCCTTGCCGGGCGCGAACACCAGCGGCCGCAGCCCGCTCCACACCGCGCGCACGTCGCCCCGCGTGACCGGGCGCGACAGGTACTTGCTGGCGTAGCGCAACAGGTAGTCGATGTCGGCCACGTCGGGCACCGGGTCGTGTTCGGGGTTGGCGTGCTCGTCGGTGGTGCCGAAGACCACGTGGTTCTGCCACGGGATCATGAACAGCACGCGGCCGTCCTCTGTGCTGGGGATCATCAGCGACAGGTCCGGCGGGGTGAAGCCCGCCTCGAGCACGATGTGGATGCCCGAACTGACCTTGAGAATGTCGTCCGCGCCGGGATCGTCCATGCGGCGCACGGAATCGGCCATGGGGCCGGTGGCATTGACGATGCCCCTGGCGCGCAGGGTCCACGTCTCGCCGGTGAGCATGTCGCGCAGTTCCGCGCCGCGCAGCCGCCCGCCTTCCTTGACCAGGCGGACGACCTCGACGTGGTTGCAGCAGGTGGCGCCATGGGCGTTGGCGGTGCGGGCCAGGGCCACGGCCATGCGCGCGTCATTGAACTGGCCGTCCCAGTAGGTGACGGCGGCCTTGTAGTCGCCCATGCGCAGGGTGGGGAACATGCGCTCCGCCGCCCGCTTGCCCACGAACCTGCTGTGGCCGAGGCCAAGACGCCCGGCCAGCAGGTCGTACAGGGTGAGCCCGGCGAACATGTAGCCCGCGTCCTTCCAGGTGGGCACGGGCGTCAGCAGGCGCACCGCGTGGGCCAGATGGGGGGCGTTGGCCAGCAGAAAGCCGCGCTCGCGCAGGCCCTCGCGCACCAGGCCGAACTGTTCGCGGTCGCATTGCAGCACCGCCTTTTCCAGGTAGCGCACCCCGCCGTGCACCAGTTTGGTGCTGCGGCTGCTGGTGCCCTGCGCGAAATCGGCCCGATCGACCAGCGCGACATCCAGCCCGCGCGTGGCCGCGTCCACGGCCACGCCGCAACCGGTAGCCCCGCCGCCGATCACCAGAAGATCGAATTCGCGGCCGGACTTCAGTCGTTCCAGCAACCCTGACCTGTTCATGCATCTCCTCCATGTTCCCGATCGAGCAGGCGCAGCGCGGTGCCCTCGTCCGTGACCAGCACGTTGACGAAACCGCCGGTGAGCGCGGCCCTTATGATCGCAGTCTTGTTCTCGCCGCCCGCGGCGGCGATGGTCATCGGTATGGAGCGCACCTCGTCGAGGCTGGGCCCCATGAAGCAGGCGTTCATGGGGTGCTCGACGGGCACGCCGGAAGCGTCGACGAAGGTGCCGAACACCTCGCCGACGGCCGTGGTGCGCTGCAAAGAGCGCACGTCGTCCTGGGTTATGGCGCCGAGCACCGCGTTGGTGGCGTCGGAGGCAAGCTGGCCTATGCCGATGAGCGCCACGTCCACCCGCACCGCCCGCGCGTACACGGAGCGGAACAGCTCCTGCGACTTCAGCAGACGGCACGATTCAGGGCTGGGGGCGAACATGGGCGCGGCGATGTAGTAGGTCTGCGAGGCGGACAGCCGCCGCGCGAAGGTGGCCACTATCTCGTAGGGGTTGATCACCACGCTGTAGGGCAGGCCGCCGTACAGCGAAACCACGGTCAGCCCCTGGGCGGGCTTGCGCGGCACCGAGGTGGCGGCGGCGGCGACGGTGGTGCCCCAGCCGAGGCCCAGCGACGAGCCGTCGCGCAGCACCCCGGAAAGGTACTGGGCGGCGGCGTGGCCCAGGTTGCGGTTGAGCGATTTCTGCGAGGGCGGCGTGGGGATGACCACGGCGCGGCGCAGGCCGAAGGCGGCCTCCATGCTGCGCTCAAGCTCGTAGCAGACGGCCCGGTCGGCGTTGACCAGGATCTGCACGTAGCCTTCCTCGCGGCAGACCTGAAGCAGCCTGTTGACGCGCACCCGGCTGATGCCCAGCCAGTCGGCCACGTCGGACTGGGTCATGCCCTCGACGTAATAGGCCCATGCGATGCGGCTGAGCAGCGCGCGTTCCATGGGGTCGTGCATCATCTGCGTCTCCTGCCGCGCACGGCGGCGAAAGCAAGCCCCGCAGACCATGCGCGCATTCCCTGTTCCGTGCCCGGAAGCGGTGTGGACCACCGGCTTTCGTCATGGCGCGCGGTCTGCCCGGCACTTTTGTTCACAGACTGTACATATGTCACATTTCGGCGTCATGGCAACCAAAAATTGATATGGCGCACAGTATTTTTTGGCCTCAAAAAATCCCTCCCGCTATATCTGCAGGTTGCACCGCACCTGCCGAAAAAGCCCCGGCGACCGCGCGGGTCGCCGGGGCTGGGAATGCGAAGGGGCCGCCCTGCGGCGGCCCCGAACGAACAAGCTGGAATGGGGCGGTGTCCCTAGAACGGCACGTCGTCCATACCGCTGGCTTCGGAGGGGAAGGCCGGGCCGAGGTCCTCGTCCGCACCGCCGTAGGGGTCGCCCTGCGGGGCCTGATTGCGGCGCTGGCCGCCCTGGCCCCCTTGGCCGCCGCCCTGCCCCCCCTGACCGGCGGGCTGCTGATAGGACCGGCGGGGAGCGCCGCCGCCTTCGGCGGGCTGAGCGCCCGCGCCCTCGCCGCGCCGGTCGAGGAACTGGACGCGCTGGGCCTTGATTTCGGTGGAATAGCGGTCCTGGCCGTTCTGGTCCTGCCACTTGCGGGTCTGAAGGCTGCCCTCGACGAAGACCAGGCTGCCCTTGCCGAGGTAGTTGGCGCAGTTTTCCGCCGCGCGCTGAAAGACCACCACGGTGTGCCATTCCACACGGTCGACCTTGTTGCCGTCGCGGTCGGTGTACGATTCGTCGGTGGCGATGCGCAAGTTGGCGATGGGGGTGCCGTTCTGGGCGTAGCGCAGTTCGGGGTCGCGGCCGAGACGTCCTATGAGCATGACCTTGTTGAGCATATCTGTTTCCTTGCGATGGGCTGGCGTTGGCTGTGGCAGGAGGGAGGGCATGCCCTGCCCCTGTGGGGTGATACCGTGGGATGCGTTTTGTCGCAACCTCGGCGCTCGACGGGGGCGGACAGCGAAACGTGGCGATGCCCTGCCCCGGCCCGGCGTTTCTCCGCCCCGCTCTGCCCATGGCTCCCACTCCACAATGAAAAAGTTTGTGGGAGGGGAAGGGGGTCGGGGGGAAGGGGAGGCACTTTTCAAAGTGTCCTCCCCTTCCCCCCGTTATCTCTTCTGCCCTTTCAGGCTCTTGCTCTTTTCTTACTGCGCCTTCACCAACACCTTTTCGGCCTGATCGAGGGCTTCTTCAAGCTCGTCGGTGATGCGGTTGGCGGTACGGGCGTCCCATTCGGCGAGGGCGGCGTCCAGTTTGTCGCGCAGGGCCACGATGGCGGGCACGCGGTCGGCCAGGGCGTCGCGCACGGGGGCGTCCCACCCGGCGAAGCGCAGACCGTCGTCAAGGGCCTGCACCAGTTCCAGCACGCCGCGCCGGTCGGCGGGTCCCAGAATATCCCCGGCCACGGGCCGCACGAAGGGTTCGGGCCAGACAAGGGCCACAAGCAGCGGCCAGGCCTTTTCCACGTCCTCGTCGCGGTAGGTGGAAGCCCACACGCGCACCTGCAACACCTTGCCCATGGCTTACTCCCGTTCTTCCCACTCGGTCTGCACGCGGGCCACCACGTCCTCGATGAGGGACAGCTGGTCCGGCGGGCACACGCCGATGAGGGGTTGGCCCGCATCCACGTTCTCGTTGTGCTGGAAGTACACGGCGTAGATGACGCCGCTGGGGCCGGAATAGGCCAGCCCGGCCTCGCGCTTCATGCGCGACATGATGAACAGGTCCATGCCCTCGTGCAGCGAAACGGAGCGCGGGCCGGAAGCCTTGACCTTCTTGTCCACGTCGGGCGCGAAGTAGTACTTGGCGCGTTCCGGCGCGACGAAGAGGTGCAGGGCCTTCTTGAGGATGATGGCCAACACCTCGTCACGCGACAGGAAGTGGCGCAGCCGCACCAGGGGGGTGCCCGCCTCGACGAAGGTTCCTTCCAGATGGAGCAGCACTTCCTTGACTTCGCCCTTTTCCACGGCGTGGATGGGCTTCTGGTTGCGCTCGCGCTCGATAGTGGCGAGCAGCGTGCCCTTCTTTTCCTTCCACGTGCCGGAAGGCCCGATGACCCGGGCGCCCTCGCGCACGTCGGCGAACGTGACCACGCCGGTGTGCGGCGCGGTGACGACGATCTCCTCGTAGGGAGACGCCTTTATCTCATCCAGCAATTGCGTGATGTCGAACACTGTCTCACCTGTTCCTTGCCGTGGCGCGGGCTACCGGTAGTAGAGGTTGCGGCCGCCCATGGTCAGAAGGGCCTGCTTCAGGTTGACGCGCGCGTCGCGGCGGTCCCAGATCCCCTGGATGTGCCCGCGCGACAGGGCGCGATAGGCCCGGTGGTAGTCCGGCGGGATGTCCACGCCCGTGGTCTCCTTGATGACGCCCGGCCCGGCGAAGCCGATGTTGGCCGAACGGATGGAGAACTGGTAGGGCGAGCAGCCGAGGAAGCTGGCCAGCGGCCCGGCGTACGAGTTGGTGTCGTACAGCACCAGGTACAGGCCCCCGGCCTCGATGTAGCGGCGCACGGCCATGGTGCAGCGGGGCATCTGGATGACGCCGTTGGTGCCTTCCTGGATGCGGATGCCGGCGGTGCCGTGCACGTAGGCCAGGAAGGGGTAGCGCTTCTTCTTGGCGCGCTCGGCGGCCTGGACGAACTTCTCGCCCTCGGCCGCGCCCACGGAACCGCCCCGGAACGGGGCCACCAGCATGGCCACCACCAGCTTCACGTTGTCGATGCGCGCCTCGAAGGTGACGCAGCCGCTTTTCAGGCCGGTCTGTTTCTTGGCCTGCTCCAGCTTGACGTCGAAGCCTTCAAAACCAAGAGGATTGCCCGCCTCGATCTCGGCGTTGAACTCGAAGATGGAGCCCTCGTCGAACACGTTGTGCAGATACCACTGGTATTCCATGGGAAAGTGGTGACCGCAGTAGGTGCACACCCCGGCGAATTCGCCGAACAGGTCGGGAGCCCACAGGTCGAGGCAACCGTGGGTGGCGGCGTTGGGGCAGGTGATGGCGCGGTCTTCCTTGGCGCGCGGGCTCACGTAGCTCCAGTTGCCGTTGCGCTGGCCCTCCTCGTCCCAGTCGGACAGGGTGGTCAGTTCGCGCTCGGTCTCCTCGCTGCTCTGGCACGAGCCGCCGGGCAGGGCGCAGGTTATCTTGCGCCACGGGGCGGCCACCTTCTCCATAAGCACCTGGGCTTCGGCCTCCACCTCTTCCACGAGGTAGGCGATCTTCTGCTGGTGCTTACGCAGCAGGTCGTACTTGAAGTAGGAGTAGATGTCCCACCAGGCGTCCCAGCCCATGTTGGACAGCTTGCGCAGCACGGGACGCCTGTCGCGCGCGGCGTTGCGGGCCAGGCGGTTGAACTTGCGGTGGCGGCGGCCCACCAGCCGGTCCTTGGCGGACGCGGACAGGCTCCAGCGCACGTACATGTTGTCGAGGTCCATGGTTTCGGCCTTGCCGCGGCGGCGGCGCAGCACCATGGCCCGGAACGGGGCGAAGCCCTTCACGCCCAGGATCACCTCGTCCGTGGCGCGGATGATCTCCTGGCGCAGGCCCCGGAAGAAGTCGTAGTGGTACGGGCGCGCGCCGAGGGGCGGTTCCGTCACCACGTGGTCGATGTAGCCCATGCGCAGGTTGTCTTCGGCCGTGATGCGCAGCTGCTGGGCGCACTTTTCAATCAGTTCGGGCGCGGCGCGCTGCCCTTGGCGCAGGCGGCCCTCGATGGCCGCCCCGCCTTCGGGCGAGATGACCGAGTAGTACCCGTGCGAGAGCATCAGCCGCCGGTCGGCCAGGCCGATGGCCTCGGCCCCGCCGGAGCCCCCTTCGGAAAACACGGCGATGACCGGCACGCGCAGGCCCGCCATTTCGTACAGGTTGCGGGCGATCTGCTGGGCCGCGCCGGGGTAGTCCTCCACGGGGTAGGAGCCGGGCGTGAAGACATAGGTATGGATGGGGATGCCTTCGGTTTCCGCGACCTTCATGTACTGAAGGGCCTTGGCGTTGCCCCACGGCTTCACCGAGCCGCCGTTGCGGAATTCCTCTCCGTGGCCCTTTTCCTGCCCGATGACCAGCACCGGCTGGTTGATGGTCTTCTTGCCGCTGCGCCGGGTGATGTAGGCGCGGGCGATGAGCATGGAGGGGTCGATGGAGTGCTCGTCCTTGCCGCCGATTTCGGTGAAGTTGTCGTAGACGTTTTCCAGGATGTCGCGCAGGCAGATGCGCTGCGGGTGCCGCACGATGCGCACCTTGTCCATGGGCGTCAGTTCGGCTTCCAGCTTGCGCTCCACGAAGTCGAACAGGTCTTCCAGGGTGGTCAGCGCGGCGTTTTCGTCGCTGATGGAGCCCTCGGACAGGCGCAGGTTGAATTCCTGCAACTTGGATTCGAGGAGCGCGATGTTCTCGTTGTGCTTTCCGCCGAACACGTCGCGGATGTATCCCAGACGTTCGGCAAGGTGCTGCGTTCTCTTTTCGGTATCCATATGTCGCTTCCCCGCAGTTCCGGCGGGTTCGGGTAGCATGCTTGGCGGAGGGCGTTCGCGCGCCGGTGCCGGGCGGGCGAAGGCTGCCGCGTGTCCGCCCGTGTGCGCGGCGGACGGCAAAGGCCGGGGCCGGGCCGCGTCGCGCCGCCCGCAAGGGGGCCGGGACGACGGAGCCGGAAACCGGCCGGGCGCGTCTAGAACTTGAGGATGCGCCCGGTATTGTCCCGCAGGAACCGGACGTTGGAGCGCAACGGCTCGCCCGCGTTGTTGGCGCCTTCCAGCACCAGCGTGTCGAGGAATTCCACGCCGCGTTCCCTGGCTTCCGCAAGGTCCTTGCCCCAGATGATGGCCAGGGCCAGGTTGGGGTCGAACTCGGTGGGGATGTCGTAGGGGTCGTCGCTGGGCACGTGGGTGTGCATGGCCAGCCAGGGGCGCTCGGGCCAGCCGAAGCCGTCCACGCGGCCCACCCACGGGGTGAAGCGGTTGTCCGGGTCTTCGGCGATGAGGCGGTATTCCACGCCCACGCCCTCGAAGGTGATGTCCTCCTGCCCGTAGCCCAGCGGTTCGCCAAGGCCGATGCGGATCTGCTCGGCGATGAGGTCCACGCCCTTCTGCCCGCGCACGCGGGCGATGGTGGCCGACACGCCGTTCTCCACCTGGATGCGGGTGTTCACTTCCATCAGGAAGGGGCGGCCGTCGCGGGTGACGATCCATTCCCAGGTGCCCACGTTGTCGTAGCCCACCTTGCGGGCCATGGCCAGCGAGTGGTTGGTGATGTCGCGCAGCACCTGGGCGGCGTCGAAGCCGTATTCGATGGACGAAGGGTCGAAACCGGGGGCGATTTCGACGCGCTTCTGAAGGCCCGTGGACTGGATGGAGCAGTTGCGGGTGCCGAAATGCACGGGGTTGCGCCCGCTGCGGTCGGACACCACCTGCACTTCCAGGTGGTTGAAGTCGCGGATGCGCTGCTCGATGAGCACGCCCTCGTCCTTGAACTGGCGGAGGGCGTAGTTGCGGATGCGCCGGTACACCGAGCGGAAGAGGTCGATGTCGTACACCTCTTCGATGCCCATGCCGCCGCCGCCCGCCGATGCCTTGACCAGCACCAGCGGCTTGCGGATGCCCTGCTGTTCCTGGAACTCGAACAGGCTCTGGGCTACCTTTTCCGCTTCCATCTCGTCGTAGATGGGCCGGTCGGAACCGGGCACGGTGGGCACGCCCAGGCTGCGCGCAAGGCGCTTGGTGTTGATCTTGTCGCCCAGTTCGCGGATCACCCGCCACGAGGGGCCGATGAAGATGAGCTTTCTGTCGCGCTGGGAGACGCGGCGGGCGAAGCGGTAGTCTTCGGCGAAAAAGCCGTAGCCCGGATGCACGGCGGTGGCGCCCGCATCGTCGGCGACGGCCATCAGTTCGTTGGCGTCATGATAGGAAGAGACGCGGCAAAGGCTCTTGTCGCCACCCAGTTCGCGGGCGATGCGCACATGGCCCGACGCGGCGTCCTCCGCCGTGTACACGCACGTGAAAGCCAGGCCCAGCTTGCGGCAGGCCTGAACGATGCGAATGGCGATTTCCCCTCTGTTCGCCACCAGCACCTTGTGGTCTTTCGTCTGCACCAATGTCCCTCGATATGGTTGTTACATTTTCATGGGCCGCACGACGCCACCGCGACGCCGGAACGTCGCGCACCGCTGCACGGGCACCCTCATGCCCGCGCACGGCCGTCAGGCGTCCAGTTCCGTCCCGGCGGCGCTGTCCACCGTGAACCCGGTGGAACCGCCCGCGCCGGTGGAGGCGGCCCCGCTGTCGCGGCGCTGCCCGGCGGCCTGCGCATCACGTTGCTCGGATTCCGCCTTGCGCTGGGCGATCATCCGCTTCTGGACCTCGAGGATCAGCTTGTCCAGGCGCGATTCCTGCCAGAAGTCCGGCGAGGCGAATTCGCAGCCCACAAGGCCAGTCCCCCCCAGCCGCGCCACCCTGGCGGGCAGCGAGGTGATGTAGGGCCTGCCCAGGATCAGCAGGTCGATCCGAAGGTTCTCCCCTTCCGAGAAGGCGTGGCCGGGGGCATGCAAGGCAATGCCCACCGCGCTCACGTTTTCCACGGGGAACGTGCCGTCCTTCCCCGTCACGCTGGCTTCAAGGCCGGGCACCGACGTGCGGTAGGCCCGGCGTTCGCCCTCGTGGTCCGAGGGCAGCATGAAATCGAAATCCTCAAATTCGTCGTGTGTCATCGCCATCCCCGGCCCCCCCGGTTGTGTACAGGGTCGTGGAGCAGGTCCCCCGCGTCATTTGGTCACCCTGCGTTCCAGCATGAATTCCACGCGCCGGTTGCGCGCCCGGTTCTCTTCCGTGGTGTTCGGGAACAGGGGGTCTAACTCACCAAGCCCGGTGGCTGTCAACCGCTTGGAGTCGATGCCCGCTTTCAGGAAATAGCGTAATACGCTCACCGCGCGCAACGAAGAAAGTTCCCAGTTATCCCGGAACCTTGACGTTGGGCTGGGTTGCGAGTCGTCCGTAAACCCCCGGATGTTTATGGACTGTTCCTTCTTGCGCACGAACAGGTCCGCCAGCGGTTTCAGGTAGCGTTCGGCCTGGGGGTTCAACTCCGTCTCGCCGGGGGCGAACATGACTTCGGCGGGAATGCGCAGGGTTATGACCCCCTCGTCGAACACCGCGCCGATGACGCCCTCCATGCCGTTCCTGGTCAGGTAGGTGCGCATTTCCGAATAGGTGTTGCGCTGGGCTTCGACGATCTGGCGTTGCAGCCGCACGGTTTCCAGCAGCGCGCCCGAATCCTCGCTGCGCACCGCCGAGGTGGTCAGTTCCGTGTCCTTGCCGCCGAACACGGTGCGCACGGCGTCGAAGGTCTCGGTCACCCTGGCCTTGTCGATGGTGGACAGCGCAAAGAGCAGGATGAAGAAACACAGCAGCAGCATGGACATGTCGGCAAGGGTCGCCAGCCACTCCATGGGCGGCTCGTCCTCTTCCACTTCCATGTCGAGTTCGTCGTCATCTGCCATCCTTGCGCTCCTTGGGGGGCAGGAACGAGGAAAGCTTCTCGTACACCAGTCTGGGGTTGTTGTTCTCGAGGATGCACTTGGCCCCCTCGAAGATGATCAGCAGGTGCAGTTCTTCCTGCATGCTGCGCGCCTTGAGCTTGCCCGCGATGGGCAGGAACAGCAGGTTGGAGAGCAGCGCCCCGTAGAAGGTGGTGATGATGGCCACGGCCATGGCCGGGCCGATGGAAGAGGGATCGTCGAGCGAGGCCAGCATCTGCACCAAGCCGATGAGCGTGCCGATCATGCCGTACGCGGGCGAATAGCCGCCCAGCCGGTTGAACACGCTGATGGACACGTTGTGCCGCCGCTTCATGGAGGCGATTTCGATGGACACGGTGCCCCGGATCAGGCCGGGGTCGGCGTTGTCGGCGATGAGCTGGCAGGCCTTCTTGATCAGGGCGTTCTCGGTCTGCACGTTCTCCAGCGCGATGAGCCCTTCGCGGCGGCTGATCTCGGCGATGCGGACCATGGTGTTCACCACGTCCTGCGCCTGTACCCGCTTGGTGCCGAAGGCCTTGAAGCCGCCCCGCACGGCCTGCATCACTTCTTCAAGGGGAAAGGTGACCAGTATGGACGCCGCGGTGCCCCCGAACACGATCATCACGCTGGGGATGTCGAAGAACTTCCCCGGCTCCGGCCCCATCAGAATGGCGCTGATGACCAGGCCGAAGCCCGTGAGCACCCCGAAAAAAGTTGCTATATCCATAGGTTCGGCCTAACATCCCGCCTGTTCGCTGTGCTGCGCCGCCAAGTCCCCCCGGACGCGAACGCAGGCAGTGCGGACCGGATGGACCGGTCTGGTGGCCCCCCACCGTTCACGCACAATCAATAATGTCGGTGATTTTATGCAAAACCCGGAAAATGTCCAGAATTCCGTATCCGTTATCGTCTCCGCCATTTCCGGCCAGACCGGACACGCGCCCCGCCCCCGCGTGGGCGTGGTGTGCGGCACCGGCCTTGGCGGCCTGGCCGACGCCCTGAACGCGCCCGTTGCCCTGCCCTACGCGCGGATACCGGGCTTTCCGCAGTCCACGGTGGCCTCGCACCAGGGGCGGTTCCTGTTCGGGCGCATCGGCGGGGTAGAGGTGGTGCTCCAACAGGGGCGCTGCCATCTGTACGAGGGCTACCCGCCCGAAGCCGTGTGCATGGGCGTGCGGGTCATGGCGGCGCTGGGCATCGAAACGCTGGTCATAACCAACGCGGCGGGCGCGCTGAACCCGCGCTGGGACGCGGGCGACCTGATGCTGATCACCGACCACGTCAACTTCACCGGCCACAGCCCCCTGACCGGTCCCAACCACGACGCCTGGGGGCCTCGCTTTCCCGACATGAGCGCCCCCTACGACGCGGCGCTGGGCCGCATCGCCATGGAAGAGGCGGCGCGCCTCGGCGTGCGGCTGGAACGCGGGGTGTACGCGGGCGTGCCCGGCCCGCAGATGGAAACCCCGGCGGAAACCCGCATGTACCGGCAACTGGGCGCCGACGCCGTGGGCATGTCCACGGTGCTGGAGGTGATTGCCGCGCGGCACATGGGGCTGCGGGTGCTGGGCATTTCGTGCCTGACCAACAAGAACCTGCCCGACTGCATGAAGGAAGCTCCGCTGGAGGAGGTCATCCGCGTGGCGGGCGAGGCCGGGGACAGGCTGACCCGGCTGGTGGCGGCGGTGGTGGAGAGGGTGCAGGGGGGGTATAGTCATTAGGTTGCATTCCTTAATCATACCTTCCCATCGACACACGCTTGCCACCCGGCACGCGTAGGTGTATGGAAGCCCTCCGCGATACGCCGTGACCGGCATCGCATGGCCCCTCGCCGGGCTCCGCCGCAAGGTCACCGCGCCGTCGCCCCGCCCCGCCTCCCCGCCGCATGCGGGAACGCGTCTTCCCATCCAAGCCACCAGCCGCGCCGGGCCAGAGGCCCTGCCCCGCCCGTGGCCGAAGCCCATCCCGCCAGGAGAATTTCCCTTGAGCACCGCAGTGCACAACGACAGGTTGCGCAACGTCGCCATCATCGCCCACGTCGACCACGGCAAGACCACCCTCGTGGACGCCATGTTCCGCCAGAGCGGCGTGTTCCGCGCCGACCAGCAGGTGGACGACCGCGTCATGGACCGCATGGACCTGGAACGCGAGCGCGGCATCACCATCGCCGCCAAGAACTGCGCCGTGACGTGGCAGGGCGTGAAGATCAACATCATCGACACCCCCGGCCACGCCGACTTCGGCGGCGAGGTGGAACGGGCCCTGTCCATGGCCAGCGGCGCCATCCTGCTGGTGGACGCCTCGGAAGGCCCCCTGCCCCAGACCCGCTTCGTACTGCGCAAGACGCTGGAAGCGGGTCTGAAGGTTGTGGTGGTGGTCAACAAGATCGACCGCAAGGACGCCCGCCCGCAGGAAGTGCTGAACGAGATCTACGACCTGTTCATCGACCTCGACGCCAACGAGGAACAGCTGGAATTCCCCGTGCTGTACGCCATCGGCCGCGACGCCGTGGCCATGCACGGCCTGGAGGACGAACGCATCGACCTCACCCCGCTGTTCGAGACCATCGTGCGGGAAATGCCCGGCCCGCTGCACGACCCGGCCGAGCCCTTCCAGATGCTGGTGGCGGACCTGGCCTATTCCGACTACCTCGGCCGCATGGCCGTGGGCCGCGTGTTCCACGGCTCGGTCAAGGCCAAGGAAACCCTGGTCTGCATCGACGAGGACGGCAGGGAAAACCCCCTGCGCGTCACCCGGTTGCAGGTCTACGAAGGGCTGCAACTGCGCGACGCCGAAGAGGCCGAACCCGGCGACATCGTGGTGGTGGCGGGCATCGAGGACGTGAAGATCGGCGACACCATCTGCACCCGCGAAGCCCCGCGCGCCCTGCCCCGCATCCGCGTGGACGAGCCCACCGTGGCCATGCGCTTCACCATCAACACCTCGCCGCTGGCCGGGCGCGAAGGCAAGCTGGTGCAGTCCAGCAAGATCCGCGAACGCCTGCTGCGCGAAGCCCTGTCCAACGTGGCCATCCGCGTGGAGGATTCCGAGGAGCGCGACAGCTTCATCGTGAAGGGGCGCGGCGAATTCCAGATGGCCATCCTCATCGAGACCATGCGCCGCGAAGGCTTCGAGCTGTGCGTGGGCCGGCCGGAAGTCATCATGCGCGAAAAGGGCGGCGAACGCCTGGAACCCATCGAACACCTGTACGTGGACTGCGACGAGGTGTTCATGGGCGTGGTCACCGAAAAGCTGTCCATCCGCAAGGGGCGCATGACCAACTGCGCCAACAACGGCACCGGCCGGGTGCGGCTGGAGTTTTCCGTGCCCTCGCGTGGGCTCATCGGCTACCGCGACGAATTCCTTACCGACACCAAGGGCACCGGCATCATGAACTCGTACCTGGAAGGGTACGAGCCGTATCGCGGCGACTTCCCCACCCGGTTCACCGGCTCGCTGGTGTCCGACCGTTCGGGCAACGCCGTGGCCTACGCCCTGTTCAACCTGGAGCCGCGCGGCGAAATGTTCTGCGTGCCCGGCGACCCGGTGTACGAAGGGCTGATCTGCGGCGAACACAACCGCGAGAACGACATCGACGTGAACCCCACCAAGGAAAAGAAGCTCACCAACATGCGCGCCTCGGGCAAGGACGAGAACGTCATCCTTACCCCCGTGCGGCCCATGACCCTGGAGCGCGCCCTGCACTTCGTGCGCGAGGACGAGATGGTGGAGGTCACCCCCCAGTCCATCCGCCTGCGCAAGACCATCCTGGCCGCCCAGAAGCGCTACCAGATGGAAGCCGCCAAAAAGAAGGGCAAGTAGTCAGGGGGAACGCAACTGCACGGCGGACGGCCGAAAGGCATGCCGCAACGAAATGCATGGCGGCCGGAATCCGAAAGGGTTCCGGCCGCCTTTCGTTTGCGGGTGGCGACGCGCATTGTCTCGGCGAGGCAGGCGGCGGGCAGGCCCGCGCGCCCTTCACTGGTCCTCGTCGGCGTAGCGGTTCAGTTTGGCGTGCAGGGTCTTGCGGGTGATCCCCAGCCGCCGCGCGGCCTCGCTCTTGTTGCCTTCCGATGCGTCGATGGCGTCCAGTATGGCGGCCCGCTCTATTTCCTCCAGCGTCATGCCGTGGAACCGGGGGGCCGGGCACGGCTCGTCCCCGTCCCCTCCCGCGATGTTCTGCGGCAGTTCCCGCTCGCTGATGTATTCCCCCACCAGCAGCACCACGGCGCGCTCCACGGTGTTTTCCAGTTCGCGCACGTTGCCGGGCCAGCCGTGCTTGAGCAGCCTGTCCATGGCCTGCGGCGTGAAGCCCTTCACCGGCTTGCCGTTCTTTTCGGTGAACCTGCGCAGAAAGTGCCCGGCCAGCGGGGGAATGTCCTCCACCCGTTCGCGCAGGGGCGGAATGTGCAGGGTGACCACGTTGAGCCGGTAGTACAGGTCCTGCCGGAAGCGGCCCGCTTCCACCTCGGCCTTGAGGTCGCGGTTGGTGGCGGCCAGGATGCGCACGTCCACCCTGAGCGTCTGGTCGCTGCCCACGCGCTGTATCTCGCGTTCCTGGATGGCGCGCAGCAGCTTGGCCTGCATGGGCAGCGACGTCTCGCCGATCTCGTCGAGAAAGATGGTGCCCCGGTCCGCGGCCTGGAAACGCCCCTCGCGCCGCCGCTCCGCCCCGGTGAACGCACCCTTCTCGTGCCCGAACAGTTCCGATTCCAGCAACGTTTCCGACAGGGCCGCGCAGTTCACCGTCACGTAGGGCCCCTGGCCGCGCTGGCTGTTGGCGTGGATGGCCCGGGCGATGAGTTCCTTGCCGGTGCCCGATTCGCCGGTGACCAGCACCGTGGCCTCCGACGGGGCGATGGTGGCCAGCATGTCCATCAGCCGGTGCATGGGCGGGCTTTGCCCGATGATGCCCGCCGGATCGAACGAGGCGGCCAGGGTGGTCTTGAGCGCCGCGTTCTCGTCGCGCAACGCGGCGTGGTCCAGCGCGCGCTCCAGCGTCAGGCGCAGTTCCTCGAAGTCCAGCGGCTTGGTCAGGTAGTCGTAGGCCCCGGACTTGATGGCGTCCACGGCGGACTCCACGTTGGAATACGCCGTCATGATCAGGATGGGGATGGCCGGGTTGTAGGCCCTGATTTCCCGCAGCGCGCCGATGCCGGACAGTTCGCCCATGCGCAGGTCCATCAGGATGAGGTCGAACGGGCTTTCCCTGCACAGGGTGACGGCGGTTTCGCCGTTTTCGGCGCTTTCGGTGCGGTAGCCCCAATCGGCCAGCAGGGTCTGCAACATGTTGCGGTGCGTGGCGTCGTCGTCCACCACCAGCAGCCGCGTTCCGGGTGTTCTGGTCATGCCGCCTTCCTCACGCGGGCCGCCGGAGCGGCAGCGATATGTTCACGGTGGTGCCCCTGCCGGGCTGGCTCTCCACCTTGATGGCGCCGCCGTGCCCTTCCACCACCCCGTGCACGATGGCCAGCCCCAGGCCCGTGCCGGAGGGCTTGGTGGTGAAATAGGGGTTGAATATCTCCGCCAGCACGGCCGGCGGCATGCCCCGCCCGGTGTCGGCCACCTGAACGTCCAGTCCTCCGTCCTGCCGGACCGCGGCCGACACCTCCACGCGCCCGCCCGGCGGCGTGGCCTCCACCCCGTTCAACAGCAGGTTCAGTAGGGCCTGGGTGAACCGTTCCGCGTCCAGGGAAACCGGCGGCAACGCGGGGTTCGGCACGAAGCGCAGTTCCACGCCCCGCGCCGCCGCATCGGCCGTGGCCAGGCGCACGGACCGTTCGATGACCCGGTCCACGTGCTCCTCGCGCAGGTCCGGCACGCCGGGGCGGGCGAACTCCAGCAGTTCCGAGACCACGCGGTTCAGCCGGTCCGCTTCCTGCACGATGAGCTTCGCCGCGTCCCTGCCCTTGTCCTCGTCCCGGAGAAGCCCCGCGAGATAGGTGGCGAACCCCTTGATGGAACTGAGCGGGTTGCGGATCTCGTGGGCCACGCCCGCCGCCAGATTGCCCAGCGCGGTAAGCCGTTCGTTACGCCGCACCTGGTCCTGCAGGCGCTTCACCTCCTCCAGGTTGCGCAGGATGAACAGGTGGCCCAGGAACTGTCCCTCTTCGTTGACGATGCGCGAGGCGCTGAGGCTGGCGGGGATCGTCCTTCCCTCTTCCGCCACCAGCTCGCATTCCCGCTCGATGACGGGTTTTCCTTCGGCAAGGTCGGCGCAGGCCGCCTGCCAGTCCACCCCCCACCGTCCGTCAAGGACGGTGCCCTCGATCCGCTGGCGCGCCAGCCCCAGCATGTCCGCCACCGGGGCGTTGGCCAGGGTGATCCTGCCTTCCGCGTCGCTGGTCAGCAGCCCCACGGGCAGGTGGGTGACCACCTCGGACGCGAAGGCGCGCGCGTCCTGGAGCAGGCGGCGCGACAACCGGTAGTTCTGGGCCCAGAACAGCGAGATGAACCCGCCGAAGCCCAGCGTGCCCACCAGCAGCGCCACGATGACGGTATTGCGGAAGTCTTCGGCCAGCGCCTCTTCGAACGGGGCCACGGCAAGGCCCACGTAGATGTCGTGGCGGCCCGTCCCGCCCGCCGCGCCCCACGGGCGAAGCGGCGAAGCGGCGGAGCCGTCGTCCCCGCATCCGGCGCCGGGGGCATGCCCGGAATCGTGGAACAGCGGTAGCGAGGGTGCGAAAATCTTGTACACCTCGAAGACCTTGCCCCCGGGCGTTGCGATGGCCCGCCATTGCCGCTCGTCCGTCACCTTCGGCATGCCCCCCTCATCGGCCCCGTGCAGCGGCTGGCCGATCCGCGCCCTGTCGCTGTGGGCCTGGACGACGCCGCGCGCATCGGTCACCGCCATGTACGCAATGCCCGGC
Source organism: Nitratidesulfovibrio sp. D1 (assembly GCF_051133415.1). NCBI lineage: Bacteria > Pseudomonadati > Thermodesulfobacteriota > Desulfovibrionia > Desulfovibrionales > Desulfovibrionaceae > Nitratidesulfovibrio > Nitratidesulfovibrio sp. D1. The sequence continues at coordinate 519,964 of NZ_JBPGNZ010000002.1, forward strand.
TGCTTGGCGGTTTCCTCCAGCAGCGCCTGCAAGTGCCCGCCGCCGCTGCCTTTCCCCATCCATATCCGCGTGCCTGCCTCCAGCGCCCAGACCAGGGCCTCCGCCCGGTCCATGAGGTTTTGGGATATGTGCCGCCTTTCACGCTGGGTGTTGCGCACCGCAAGAACTGCCACGGCCAAGGCCAGTATGATGGCCATGCCCACCACCAGCCACGGGGAAAGCCGAAGCGCCGCGCTTTTCCGGCCGGGCACGTCATGGTTCAACGTCATCTGGCCCTCCTGTCGAGGCAAACATGTAACCTTTTTACCCGCATCGTCCACCCCACCTGTAACCCAATTCCCCACCCCGGCGGGGCCGGAGCAGGCGAACGCCCCCCGAAACCAATAAAAAACATCTTTTATTACATGGTATTATATAAAATTCGCGTGTCTGGCACGACTCATGCTTTACGGGATGCATTGATCGGAAAAACGGCTTACGCCAAATGTGCCGCGAACATCAGGCCACCATAAGAAACTTCATACCGCCATAAAATGTGCACAAATACATTGATGTAATGCGGTTAGTACAAGAATATGCCATTTGAAACGTCAACCTGAAAGTATGCACAAGACAGAAAAATGAACACATACGATTGTGAATCATATTTCTTTCCTCATCATGAATTCGGAATGCATGGATATGCTGCATATGCAATCGCTGCACTGATCATTCTTGTTTTCGCATATGCATTCATGCGCACATCATCCCGTCGGTCAGGAAGCGCATCGGACAGTTCCGATTCCCTGAAAATACTCAAGGAACGGCTGGCCCGTGGAGATATAACCCTTGAAGAATACAACACATTGAAAAATGTGCTCTGATATATTCACGCAACGCAAAGCAAGGAGAACGACATGTTCGAGTTCATCAGGAAGATCGCGGCGGCCTTCGCCATCACCGCCGCCATGGGCGGCGCGCTGATCCTCGGCGACATCGGTACCGCCAGCGCCTTCAACACCATGCACGGCCGCACCGACATGACGCTGTCCACGGGCACCGGCACGGACGCCGGATACCACAACGGCCACGGCTACCCCGGCGGCCATGGCGGATGCAGTTGGTAACAACGGCAACATCGGCGGCAGGGCCTCGCCCGGGGATTTCCCACCCCCTTTCCTGCGCGCCTTCCGCACCGTGCGGGAGGAAATGAGCGCGAGACCACCCATTCCAGGGCCTGGCACCCCTTTCCGCCACAACAACCACCTTCTTCACGAGGAACGACATGAAAAACGCAAGGAAGCGCCTGATGCCCCTGGCAACCGCCATGGCGGCTCTGTTCACCCTGTTCGCCCTGTCCGCCACCGGGTTCGCCCAGGGACACATGACGGGCGGCCACATGTACTACGGCCTTTCCGCGGAACAACAGGCCGCGGCGCAGAAGATCCACGCCGAGCACTACGCGGCCACGGCCCCGTTGCAGCAGCAACTGTACGCCAGGCAGGCCGAACTCGACGCCCAGATCTACGCGCAGGGCGGGGACGACAAGAAGGTCCAGTCGCTGACCAGGGAAGTGGGCGATATCCGCGCCAAGCTGTACGCCGCACAGGTCGACCTGCGCCGGGCGCTGGCCAAGGCCGGCATTCCGGCCACGGGTATGGGCGGTATGGGCTGCGGCATGATGGGTGGCGGCATGGGGCCGCACCACTCCATGTAGCCACGGAACCAAGGCCAACGATAAACGGCGGGGCGCAGTGCGTCCCGCCTTCAGCATGTCCGGATTTTTCCGGATATCGGAGGATGGATGTATCTTCTGGCGAATGGGGCGCTGTCCATCGCCCTGCTTCTCGTTATCCTGGCGGCAGGATTCGCCTGCCTGGAGGCCTGGAACGGCCGCGACCGGGGCCTGCCGTGGCTGGAACGGGCCAACCTGGGCACCGCGTCCCTGGTGATCCTTGCCTCCGCCGTGTTGCTGCGTGCGCTGGTGCTGCGCGATTTCTCGCTGGCCTACGTCGCCCAGTACACCGACACCACCCTGCCGCTGTTCTACACCGTTACCGCATTCTGGGCCGGGCAAGCGGGGTCGTTGCTGTTCTGGGCGCTCTCCATGGCCGCGGCCGGGCTGCTGTTCATGTTTTCCCGCTCCTACCAGGACCTCGCACCCCGCACGCGCACCCACTTCTGGCTGTTCTTCCTGGCGTTGCAGGCGTTTTTTCTGCTGCTGCTCACGGGACCCAGCAACCCGTTCGTCAGCCTGGACAGCCCCCCGCCGGACGGCCAGGGGCTGAACCCGCTGCTGCGCAGCGTCGGCATGATCCTGCACCCCCCGCTGCTGTTCGCCGGGTATGCGGGCTTCGCCATTCCCGCCTGTCTGGCGCTGGCCTCCACCATGGCCGAAGAGCGCAGGCGCTGGGTGGACATCGCGCACAACTGGAACATCGCCTCGTGGGCGCTGCTGACCGCCGGCATCCTGCTGGGCGGGTGGTGGGCCTACATGGAACTGGGCTGGGGCGGCTACTGGGCATGGGACCCGGTGGAAAACGCCTCGCTGATCCCGTGGTTCTCCGCCACGGCGCTGCTGCACACCATGCTGGTGGAGCGGCGGCTGGGCGATTTGCGCCGCACCAACGTGTTCCTGGCCTGCCTCAACCTGCTGTTGTGCATCTTCGCCACCTATCTGGTGCGCAGCGGGGTGGTGGAATCGCTGCACGCCTTCGGCGAAGGCGGCGTGGGCAGGCCGTTGCTGCTGGCCATGATTTCCGGCATGGCCATCAGCCTGGGCGCGCTGGCCGTGGGCTCGCAGGGGCGCAAGGACGGCGAGGATGCACACCCCGCCAGCAGGCGGGGCGCCGTGGTGCTGCTGGTCTGGCTGCTCTCGGCCCTGGGGGCCGTGGTGCTGCTGGGCACCATCTGGCCGGTGATCAGCCAACTGTGGGAAGCCAACCCCGTAGGGGTGAACCAGGGCTTCTACAACACCATCTGCCTGCCCCTGTTCACGGCCATGGCCATGCTGCTGGCCGTGGCGCCGTGGCTGGGCTGGACCGGCGGGGTGCGGCAGCCCGGCGCCCTGCTGGCCGTGGCGGGCACGTGGTGCGCCATCCTGGCCGTCGGCTGGTGGTCCGGGGTCGATCCGCTGCTGTCGGTGGCGGGCGTGGCGTCGGCCGCCGCCGTGACCGTCTCGTGCGTCCTGCTGGCGCTGCAACGAAAGGGCATCGCCCGTTCCCGGTGGTTCCTGGGCAGCCATGGCTCGCACCTGGCGTTCGCGGTCATCGTCCTTGGCGTGGCCGTGTCCGGCCCGTTCCAGAAAAGCCACGAAACCCCGCTGTCGCCGGGAGAAAGGTTTTCCTTCGGCGGCTACGACTTCGTCTACGTGGAAAAACGCCAGCGCGAGACCCCGGAAATGGCCATCGACGAGGCGGTCATTTCCGTGACCAGGGACGGCAAGCCGCTAGGGCAGCTCACCCCCCAGAGCCGCATCTACCGCAACTACAACCACCCCAGCAGCGAGGTGTCCATCCTGTTCAGCCTGGGCGAGGAACTGTACGCCACCATCCACGACCTTGAAAGCGACCGGGTGACCCCCCTGAAGGTGAACATCAACCCCATGGTCAACTGGGTGTGGATCGGCAGCCTGGCCATCTGCCTGCTGCCGTTCTTCGCCCTGCGCCGCAGGGGCGCCGCGCAGGAGGGCTCCGATGAGTAACCCACGGGAAAACGACCTGAAAACGACCCCGCGCAAGTTCGTGCTGCTGGTGGTGGCCGTGTCCGTGGCCGCGATATTCCTGGCGGCCTTCCTGCGAGACCCCGCGGCATCCCGCCGGCAGGGGGGAACCCAGGCGCGCCAGGGTGGCCCGGACGCAACCCAGGTGGCGGCGCTGATGAAAAAGGTGCAGGAGAACCCCGGCGACAAGGAAGCCATCTTGGAACTGAGCGAACTGTTCAGCCGGGCCAAGGACTGGCCCAACGCCGCCATCTTCTGGGGCAAGGCCATCGCGCTCGATGCGGGCAACACCAGCTCCTACTTCCACCGGGGTCACGCACTGCTGGAACTGCAACGCTTCGACGAGGCGCTGGCCGACTACGGCGCCATCGTCACCCTGAAGCCCGACGCCTACGTGGCGCACTATTACATCGGCATGATCCAGAAGTACGAAAAAAACGCCCCCGAGGTGGCGCGGGAGCACTTCCGGAAGGCGCTGTCCCTGAATCCCAAGGACAAGGGACTGGTGGCGGAACTCAACAAGGAACTGGCCAGCCTGAAATAACCATGCGCCCGGCGTGGCCGGCCCCCACGGGCAGGCCGCGCCGGGCCATGCCGGCGGCCGCCCGCGCGGGGTGCCGCCCCGCGGTTGCCCGGCGCTGTCCGAAAACTGACGCCGTCCATAAAATCTTCTGCAACTTCATCAAGATACGCAAACGGCATGCTTCCTGCTTTTCCGGCTGCAAGCCCAAGGAGGCACACTCATGAAAGACAACATCATGCGCCAGGCCGCCGAAAACCTGACCACCGAAGACCGCGACATGCTCCGCCGCCTTGGCGAGGCCACCCGCACCGACGGCACCAAGCCCGCGCTGGACATGGACCTGCGCGCCGACCTGTGCGCCGAGATGGCCGAAATGGCCGAGGCCGTGCGCAGCCTGCTGACCCTGCTGAACCGGCACGGCTTTCTGGAAACGCTGCCCGACAGGGCCCACCCCGCCTACCAGTCGGTGATGCGGCGCATCGGGGCCTCCGCCCTGCGCGGCCAGAACCTGCTGGCCCGCTCCGAGGCGATGGACAAGGACACCCTGCTGGCGGTCATGCCCGAGCACAACAGGCGGCTCAATTAGCGGATTCACCGGCCTCCCGGATCAGTGTCCGGCCCGCTCCGCGCCCAGCCCCGCCAGGAAGTCCGCCGCCCGCGCCTCGGACCAGTAGCGGTTGTCGCCGTTCAGGGTCACGAAGCCCACGTGGCCGCCGTCGCGCGGCATCTCCAGGTGCAGCGCCGGGTTGCGGGCCGCCTCCGCCTCGGGGAAGCACCCTTGCGACAGGAACGGGTCGTCGCAGGCGTTGACCAGCAGGGTCGGCACCCGGATGGCGTGCAGCACCGGCAGGCAGCCGCTGCGCCGCCAGTAGTCCATGGCCGAGGCGAAGCCGTGCAGCGGCGCGGTGAACCGCTCGTCGAACTCGGCGAAGGTGCGCATGGCGTCCAGCCCGGCCAAGTCGAACATGCCGGGGAACAGGGCCGCCTTTTCGCGCATCTTCACCCGCAGCGAGCGCAGGAAGTATTCCATGTAGATGCGGTTGGCCGGGCGGTCCAGCACGGCGGCCGCGCCCACCAGGTCGCACGGCACGGAAAAGGCCACCGCCCCCACCACCTCGGCGGGAACGCGGCCGGGATTCTCGCCCAGGTACTTCAGGGTCTGGTTGCCGCCCATGCTGAAGCCCGCCAGCGCGATGCGGCGGTAGCCCCGAGCCAGGCAGAACCGCACGGTGGCGTGCAGGTCTTCCGTCTCGCCGCTGTGGTACATGCGCGGCTGAAGGTTGGTCTCGCCGCCGCAGCCCCGGAAGTTGCGGGCCACCACGTCCCAGCCGGTGGCGGCCAGCGCGCGGGCCATGCCCTGCACGTAGCGACGGCGCGAATGGCCCTCCAGCCCGTGCGAAATGATCGCCACGCCCCGGAACGGGGCGAAGGGGTCGGCGGGGGTCAGGTCGAGGTCGATGAAGTCGTCGGGCAGGTGCAACCGTTCGCGGCGCTGCTCCACCTCCGGGCGGGGGCGGAACAGCACGGGAAAGATGGTCTGCGCGTGCCCGTTGCGCAGGAAGAACGGCGCGCGATAGCTGGAGGCGAAGGAGACGGGCATGGGAGACGGTCCTTGGGAGTATTCTCGGGGAAGTCTGCGGGGGGGATTCTCGGGGCGGTTTCCGGGAAGGTCTCGGACGGTCCCGAAATGGCCGCGGGCAACGGGGGCGCGGCGGTGGCGAACATACGGCACCCGGCGGCGGCTGTCGATGGGCGGTTGCGCACCACGGGCGCACGGAACGACCCTGTCTTCCCCGTCGCCTCGGCTCACGGGGTGACAAGCGGCGCGGCCTCGGGTAGGAGTGCCGCCACGGGCGCATCCCGCCCCTCAACCCAACCTTCCGGCAACGCCGGGAGCATCCCGGCGCACCGCACCACGTGACCCGTACCGATACCGACGTCATCGCCACCGACGTCATCGCCACCGACGTGATCGCCACCGACGTGATCATTCTGGGGGCCGGGGCCTCCGGCCTGTTCTGCGCCATGACCGCCGCCGCGCGCGGCCGCCGCGTGACGCTGGTGGACCACGCCCGCGCCACCGGGCGCAAGGTGCGCATCGCCGGTGGCGGCAAGTGCAACTTCACCAACCTGGAGATGCACGCGAAGCACTACGTGGGCGGCAATCCCCACTTCCCCAAGTCCGCCCTGGCCCGGCTCACCCCGTGGGACATGGTCAGCCTGGTTTCCGAAAACGCCATCGCCTGGGAAGAACGCGAGCACGGCCAATTGTTCTGCCTGCACTCGGCCGATGACGTGGCCGACCTGCTGGAGCGGCGCTGCCGCGCGGCGGGCTGCCGCTTTCTGCTGGGCCAGCGCGTGGAAGGCGTGAAACACGACGGCACGGCCTTCGTGGTGACCGTCGCCCCGGCGCAGGACCCCGGCTCCCCCGTCCGGCTGCACGCCGCCTCGCTGGTGGTGGCCACGGGCAGCCCGGCCTGGCCGCAGGTCGGGGCCACCGACATCGGCCACCGCATTGCCCGCCAGTTCGGCCACGCGGTGACGCCGCCCCGCCCGGTGCTGGCGCCGCTGGCCATGCCCCCGCAGTGGCCGCTGCACGGGCTTGCGGGCATCGCCCTGCCCGCCCGCGTGACGACCTGCGGCGTGTCCTTCACCCTGTCCCTGCTGTTCACCCACCGGGGCATCAGCGGCCCGGCGGCGTTGCAGGCGTCCTGCCACTGGCAGCCCGGCGCGCCGGTGGAGATCGACTTTCTGCCCGGAGAAAACCTGGACGAAATGCTGCGCGCCCCCGAGCACGGCAAGCTGCTGGCGCGTACCCTGCTGGGCCGCCTGATGCCGGACCGTCTGGCGGAACGGCTTGTGCCGCCCGGCATTTCGGGCCGCAGGATCGCCGAACTGTCCAAAACCGCCCGCGCCGCCCTGCATGGGGCCGTGCACGTCCACACTGCCGTGCCCGCGGGCACCGAGGGCATGCGCAAGGCGGAGGCCGCCGCAGGCGGCGTGCGCGTTGACCGGATATCCTCGCGCAGCATGGAAAGCGCGTTGCGCCCCGGCCTGTTCTTCACCGGAGAGGTGTTGGACGTCACCGGGCAACTGGGCGGCTACAACCTGCACTGGGCCTGGGCCAGCGGCAAGGCCGCCGGCGAGGTTGCCTGACCCCGGCCTACCTGCGGAGGACCCGCCGCGCCAAGCCCATCCCCATCCCGCCCGCCACCCTTTCCGGACATTCGCGCGAATTTTCCGTTTCACCCTTGCCTGCGGGCCGCGCGCGCCCTAAGATTATGGAATGACACAGGCGCGGACCGGCGGTGAACACCGGAGAGACGCCCCGCACTCCGCTCGCCGGCCCGTCCGCTGACCCTTCCGGCGGCCACCACCCGCGCGCCCGCACGACCTTTCCACAACCTTCCCCACGGGTTCCCCCCGAATTCCCCCCCAATTCCCATGGACGACACAGGCACATCCAGTTCCCTCTACTTCGAGGCAGGCGTCATCGTCCTGCTCATCCTGATCAACGGCTTCTTCTCGCTGGCGGAAATGTCGCTGGTGGCCTCGCGCAAGGTGCGCCTGCGCCAGGAGGCGGAACGCGGCACCAAGGGCGCGGCCACGGCCCTGCGCCTGCTGCGCGAACCTGACCGGCTGTTCTCCACCGTGCAGATCGGCATCACCCTGGTGGGCATTCTCACCGGGGCCTACGGCGGGGCCGCGCTGGCCGAGCACCTATCCGCCGCGCTGGCCCGCGTAGACGTGCTGCGCCCCTACAGCGGCCCGCTGGGCTTCGGGCTGGTGATCCTGATCATCACCTACCTGACTCTGATTCTTGGCGAACTGGTGCCCAAGCGCATCGCCTTCGGCAATCCGGAGGCGTGCGCCCGCCGCACCGCGCCGGTCATGGCGCTGCTGCTGCGCGTGTCCCTGCCGCTGGTGCAGTTGCTCAGCGCGTCGTCGCGCGCGGCGTCGCGCCTGCTGCGCCTGCCCGAGGGCGGCGACAGGGCGGTGACCGAAGAGGACATCCGGGGGCTCATCGGCGAAGGGGCCGCATCCGGCGTGGTGGAACACGCCGAGCGCGACATGCTGGAACGCATCTTCCGGCTGGGCGACCGGCGCGCCGGGTCGCTGATGACCCACCGCTCGCAGGTGGAATGGCTGGACCTGGACCAGTCCGACGAAGAGAGCATGCTGCGCATCGCGCAGTCGTCCCATTCCTGCTTCCCCGTGGCGCGGGGCGACATCGCCGCCGCCACCGGGGTGCTCAAGGCGCGCGACTTCCTGGCCGCCCGGCTGGACGACCCGGCCATCCCCATGGACAGCTTCGTCCGGCAGCCCCTGTACATTCCCGAGACGGCCCGCGCCCTGACCCTGCTGGACCTGTTCCGCAACTCGGAAGGGCTGCCCTTCGCCCTGGTGGTGGACGAGTACGGCGAAGTGCAGGGCGTCATCACCACCTACGACGTGCTGGAAGCCGTGGTGGGCGAAATTCCCGACGATGCAGGCGACCCGGAACCCGCCGCCATGCAGCGCGAGGACGGCAGCTGGCTGCTGGACGGCCTGCTGTCCTTCGACGAGATGTGCTCGCTGGTGGGCCTGGGCGCGCCCGACGAGCCCGATGACCGCCCCGGTTCGTACGAAACCCTGGCCGGGTTCATGCTGCACCGCCTGGGCCGCATTGCCCGCCTGGGCGATTCCCTGCGCTGGCGCGGCTACCGCTTCGAGATCGTGGACATGGACGGCCGCCGCATCGACCGCGTGCTGCTGACTCCCGCCCCCGACCGCGCCGACGACGTGGGCGACGACGCGCCGTAGCGGGCGGCCCGCCGCGCAAGGAGACGACCATGGCCACCGGATGGGCGGGCGACAACGCCGTCAACGACCAGATACGCGACTCCATCGCCGACGAGGTGCAGCGGGCACGTGACAGCCTGCCCAAAGGGCCGGGGCTGGACTTCTGCGAGGAATGCGGCGACCCCATCCCGGAGGCGCGCAAGCGCGCCCTGCCCGGCGTGCGCCTGTGCGTGCAGTGCCAGAAAGAGGCCGAGGCCGACCGGGACCGCCAGGCGGTTTCGCCGTACAACCGCAAGGGCAGCAAGGACAGCCAGTTGCGCTGACATCCTGCCGGTCAGGTCAACGTCGCAAGCAGCAGCGCCGCGCCCCACAGACATCCCGCCGCCACCAGCCCGGCCACGCGCAGGTGGCGCAGCAGTCCTTCCAGCCGGTCGGCGTCCCATGCGGGGGCGGGTGCCGGGCCACCCTCATTCCCCGCCGGGCGTGGTCCCAGCACCGGCTTGTGCCTGACCACCCCGAAGTAGGGGGTGGGGCCGCCCATGGACGCGCCATGCAGCCACGCGGCGGCGCTCATGGGCCAGCCCGCGTTGGGCGATTCCATGGTCCGGGCGTCGCGAGCCATGGGGCCGAAGCCCTGCCAGCCGCCGCGCCCGCCGCCCGGCCCCTTGTCCGCTCCAATCAGCGGACGCGACAGCCACAAGAACAGCGCGGACAGCCGCGCGGGCAGCCACGCCAGCAGGTCGTCCAGCCGGGCGCAGGCCCGGCCCAGGTCGCGCCATTCTTCCGTGCGGTAGCCCCACATGGAGTCCATGGTGCTCACCGCCTTGTAGCCCCACAACGCGGCGGGTCCGCCCGCCAGCAGCCAGAAGAACGGAGCCACGAAGCCGTCGTTGAAATTCTCGGCCAGGGTTTCCGCCAGCGCCCGGCGCAGGTCCGGCCGGTCCAGCGCGGCCGTGTCCCGGCTGACCAGCATGGACACCGCCGTGCGGGCCTCGTCCAGCGTCCCGTGCTCGATGGCGTGCAGGGTGCGCCGTCCTTCACGCAGCAGGCCGCCCAGGGCCAGCCCGGCCCACGCGAAATACACCGCCGCCAGCCCGCCCAGCCAAGGGGCGAGAACGGCCGGGCCGGACAGCAGCCACACGGCCAGCGCAGAGCCGCCCGCCACGGCCATGACGGCAAGGACGCCCGCCCGGCGCAACGCGGCGGGCCGCACCGCTTCCGGCTGGCGGTCCGCATGGCCGCGCGCCAGCCGTTCGGCCCGGCCCAGCAGCCAGCCCACGCCACACACCGGGTGCGGCAGGCCGCGCGGGTCGCCCAGCCACAGGTCCAGGGCCAGGGCCAGCGGCGGCACGGCCAGCAGGCCCCACGCGCCCCAAAGGGAATCCATCACCGCCCTTCCAGCGCACCGGTGTGCGCCAGCGCCTGATACAGCACGATGCCCGTGGCCGTGGACAGGTTCAGGCTGCGCACCTCACCCCAGATGGGAATGCGCACGTGGTGGGGCGTGGCGTCCAGCACGTCCGGCGGCAGGCCGGTGGTCTCCGGCCCGAAGACAAGGGCGTCCCGTTCCGTGAACTCGAAGCGGTGCACCGCCGCGCCCGCGCGGGCGCTGGTCATGACCAGGCGGCGTTCGCGTCCCGCCCCGTCCAGGTACGCCTGCCAGTCCGGCCACACGGCAAGGTCCACGTGCGGCCAGTAGTCCAGCCCGGCCCGCTTCAGGTAGCGGTCGTCCAGGCTGAAGCCCAACGGCTCGATGAGGTGCAGCGCCGTGCGCGTGGCCGCGCACAGCCGCGCCACGTTGCCCGTGTTGGGCGGAATTTCGGGGTGGTACAGGACGATGTGCATGCGGTGGTCACGGGAAAGAGGGTTGAGGGAGACGGGAGATAACCGGGGAGGGGACCCTTTGGAAAGGGTCTCCCTCCCCGGCCCCCTCCCCCCCAAACTTTTTGTTAAGGGTACGCACACTAGGGCGTAGCACTGCTGCCTCCTCCCATACCCATCCGGCCTTGCTTGCCCCCATCCCCGACATCGGGCAGGTCCGGCGACTCGGGCAGCGCAAGCCCGTTGCCCGCCAAGGTGGCGTCACCCGTGCGCAGCAGCCCCTTCAGCCGGGCGATGCGCTGGTACGACTGGCGGATGCGGTCCTCGGAGATGCGCCCCGAACGTACGAGGCCGGTCAGCGTTGCATGCGCCCGCGCGGCCAAGTCCGGCTGCCAGCGCAGGTTGTTGCCGAACAGCAGGATGTCCGCCCCGGCGTCCACGGCGCGGAACACCACCTCTTCCAGCGGATAGCGGTCGGTGATGGCGCCCATCTGCAAGTCGTCGGTGATGACCACGCCCCGCCAGCCCATGTCGCGCCGCAGCAGTCCGTCGATGGCCGCCCGCGACAGGGTGGCCGGGTGCGCCGCGTCCAGCCGGTTGTCGTACAGGTGGCCCACCATGACCATGCCGCCCCAGCCCTCGGCCCAGGCGTTGCCCGCCGGGCGCAGCAGCGCGCGGTAGGGCCATAGTTCCTCGGGCCTGCGGGTGGCGGACACGTCGGTGACGCCCAGGTGCGAGTCGGCGCGGGCGCTGCCGTGGCCGGGAAAATGCTTGAGGCACGAGACCACGCCCGCCTGGGCCATGCCGTTGACGAACGCCGCCGCGTGGGCCGCCACCGCGCGCGGGTCGCGGCTGTAGGACCGCCCCAGCCTGCCGATGGCCGGACTGTCCGGGTTCACGTCCACGTCCACCACCGGCGCGAAGTTCAGGTTCACGCCCGCGTCGACCAGTTCGCGGCCCATGGCCACGGCGCGCAGCCGGGTTTCGCCCACCGTGCCCTGCCCCAACTGGCGCGCCGGGGGATACTGGGTGAAACCGCGCTCCGGCTTCAGCCGTTGCACCCGGCCGCCTTCCTGGTCCACGGCCACGAACAGCGGCAGCCCGGCGGGGGACGCGGAGGCGGCGGCCTGCAACGCGGCGGACAGCGCGCGCACCTGCTTGGGGGAAACGATGTTGCGCTCCGGGCTGCCGGTGGTCACGTCGCGGTCGAACAGGATGACCCCGCCCACGCGCCCGGCGCGGATGTCGTCCAACACCTCGTGCACGCCGTAGGCGGAGTTTCCGGCTGGCGGGGCGGCGTTGGTCGCGTTGGCCGCGCCGGGCCGCAGCAGCGCGCCCAGGCCCGGCACGCCGCCCGCGCGCGGGGCCACGGCCTGCGCCTGCGCCCCGCGAAAGCCCACCATGAACATCTGGCCGATCATGTCGGAAAGAGAGGGTTCGCCGTGGGCCGGAGCCTTGCCCTGCCCTTGCCCCTGCGCCTGCCCCTGCATCTGCCCCTGCATGGGCGCGGGCACGCCGGGAACGGACGGACCTTTGGGCGCGGGCACGGCAGGAGCGGCGGGCCTGGTCACCGTGGCGTTGGCCGTTGCGGCCATGGCCCCGTGCACGCCCGGCAGGACGGCGCAGGCCAGCACGATCACCCCGGCCAACAGCACCAGACAGGCGCGCCGGAGGCGCACCGCCCCGGCCGCGCCCCCCAAAAACTTCTTCCTCACGCCCCGCCCTCGCCGGGGCAGGGCTTGCACCCGCAGCCGTTCCCGCCCCGGCCTCCATTTGCCCCATCCCCCATGATTCCCGGCCGCACCTGGCATTTCACGCGGATGTTCCGGCCCACGGTGCCGTAGTCGCCCACCATGTTGAACGACGATGCCTCCACCACCTCCACCGCCGCCTCGCCGCCGGTGACGCCAAGCCCCGCCAGATGATCCAGCAGGGCCTGCCGCGCCTCGTCCCTGGCCCGTTCCAGGTCGAAGCCCCGGCCGGTCTTGCGCTCCACGCCCAGGGTGGGGATGAACAGGACGCCCTTTTCGGTGTCCGCGAACAGTTCCAGTTCCGCCGTGGTGCGGGTCAGCGCCGCGCCGATGGCGTTGGCCACGGCGAAGTCGTCCGGCACCTCCACCCGCTTGCCCAGCGCCGGGGCCAGCAGCGGCTGCATGACCTTGGCCGGGCCGCCCATCAGGTACACGGCGGCGGGTTCCACCACCCTGCCCTGCAACAGTTCCATGATGGTGTACACCGGACGGGCGTTGACCTCGTCCACCAGGTCGGTGACGGCCTCGCGGATGCGCGCCACGGCCTCGGCTATGGCGTCGTCGGCCAGGCGTTCCGGGTACAGGTCCCACAGCCCGGCCAGTTCGCGGATGCCCCGCGCCGAGGCGGCCACGTCGCCCACGGCGGCGTGCCCCCGGTAGTTCAGCGCGTCGATGAGCGTGGGCCGCGTCCCGCCCATGGCCATGCTGGCCCCGGCCCGCTCCGGCCCCACGCGCACCGTCCCGGCGGCCACGTGCAGGCGCGAATCGCCGCCCACCCCGATGGACCGCGTCTTCAGCGCACGCACCAGCGTGGGGTAGCTGCCCACCTCTATGCCGTCCTTCTCGATGACCGGCGAGCCGCAGGCAAACACGGCGATGTCCGTGGTGGTGCCGCCGATGTCCAGGATCACGCAGTCTTCGCGGATGTCGCACAAGGCGATGATGCCCATGACGCTGGCCGCCGGGCCGGACAGGATGGATTCCACCGGCAGTTCGCGCGACACGGCCAGCGGCATGGTGCCGCCGTCGGCCTTCAGGATGTGGATGGGCGCGGTGATGCCGAATTCGCGCGCCGACTGCTCGATGGCGTCGGCGAAGCGGTTGTACACCCGCCACACCGCCGAATTGTAGTAGGCCGTGGCCACCCGGCGCGGAAAGTTCAGCTGGCCCGACAGGCGGTGCCCCAGCGAGACGAAGTCGCCGCAGCCGCTGCGGGCAACCGCTCCCAACGCCTCGCCCATGGCCGCCTCGTGCGCGGGGTTGCGGGTGGAGAACTTGCCCACCGCCGCGAACAGGCGCACGCCCGCGTCGCAGCAGGCGGCGGCCACCCGTTCCATCTCGGCCGGGTCGAGGGGAGAAATCTCCTCGCCCCGGTGGTCGATGGACCCGCCCACCGGAAAGTAGAACCGCCCCACGCGGAAGTGTTCCGGGTCTATGCCCGGCCCGGCGGACACCACCACCGCCACGTCCTCTGTCTTGCCTTCCACGATGGCGTTGGTGGACAGGGTGGTGCTGAGGTTCATGCGGGTGATGCGGCCCGGCTCCACCGCCGTATGGGGCTGTAACAGGGCCTGCATGGCCGCGCGCACCGAGGCCAGCAGGTCGTGGTGGTCGGTGGGCACCTTGGCGCTGGCCGCCATGGTGCGGCCGTCCATGACCACGGCATCGGTATGCGTGCCGCCGACGTCGATTCCCATGTACATGGCTCAGTCCTTTGCGTCGCAGAGGGTGCAGGCAAGGCGCAGCGCGGCGGCGAAGCTGCCCGTGTCCGCCGCGCCGGTTCCGGCGATGTCGAAGCCCGTGCCGTGGTCCACCGAGGTGCGCACGAAGGGCAGCCCCAGGGTGACGTTCACGGCGTCGGAAAAATGCAGCATCTTCAGGGGGGCCAGCCCCTGGTCGTGGTACATGGCCAGCACGGCGGCGTAGGCCCCGCGCGCCGCCTTGACGAACAGCGTGTCGGCGGGCAGCGGGCCGATGACGTCAAGCCCCTCGGCCACGGCGTCGGCCACGGCCGGGGCGATGACGTCGATCTCCTCGCGGCCGATGCGGCCCGATTCCCCGGCGTGGGGGTTCAGCCCGCACACCGCCACCGGCCCCGTGGCCCCGATGGCCCGAACGTACGCCGCCGTCAGGCTCAGGCAGCGCAGCACCCGCTGGCGGGTGACCAGGCCGGGCACCTCGCGCAGGGGCGGGTGGGTGGTGACCAGGCTGACGCGCAGCACGTCGCCGCCAAGGTGCATGCACACCTCGTCGTCGCCAAGGCCCGCGCGCCGGGCAAGATATTCGGTATGGCCGGGCGCGTCGTACCCGGCGGCGTGCAGCATGGCCTTGTGCAGCGGCAGGGTGACCAGCCCACGGGGGCCGCGCGGGGACGGGATGCCCCCGATGCCCCCAACACCGGCTGACGCCGGGGCCAGCAGCAGGTCGCAGGCCGTGGACAGGGCCGCGCCCGCCGCCCTGCCGCCGTCCGGCGTGGCCTGCCCCACCTGCACGCGGATGCCGTCAAGGCCCGGCGGCTCGTACAGGTACACGCCGGGCGTGGCGTCCGGGCCGAGCGCCCGCGCCGGGTCGTCCACCCGGCTCCAGAAGGGGGTGCCCCCCGCCAGGGAAAGATGCGCCAGCAAGGACGCTTCCGACCCCAGCAGCAGCAACGCCCGCCCGGCAAGGTACGCAGGCAATGGCCCGGACAGCAGGCGGCACGCCAGCTCCGGCCCGAGGCCGTTGGCGTCGCCAAGGGTTATCAGCAACGGTTCCGCACGCATGCCGCACAGGCTATGCGCATTCGCGCGGGCTGTCCATATCCGGCGCGGTCAGCACCCTGCGTCCACCTCAGCCCGCCGGTGCGGCGCAATCAGCGCCGTACCTGTGCGACCCGACGTGCGGCGCGGTCAGCGCCGCACGTGCACGTCCGCATGAATGCCCCCGCCCGGCAGGGCACAGGCATGGGCGATGTGCTCGGTGTTGCAGTGCACGCCGTAACGGCCGTGCCGGTCCAGCATGATCAGCCCGGCGTGGCCGGACACCCGGCGGTGCAGCAGTTCGATGGCCTCGCGGGCGGCATCGTCGGGGGCGGACGGTGCGCCGTTGACCTCGCCGCGCAGGAAGTCGCAGGCGGAGCGGGTCAGCAGCACCCGGATGATCCCTTCGCCGAAGCCGGTGGCCGAGGCCCCGCCGGTCTCGTTGTCCGCGTAGGTGCCCGCGCCGCACAGGGGCGAATCGCCCACCCGGCCGGGCCGCTTCATGGGGGTGCCGCCGGTGGAGGTGGCGGCGGCGACGTTGCCCGCCGCATCCAGCGCCACGGCACCCACGGTGCCCTTGGGCATGGGCGGTTCGGGGCAGCGGCATGCGGCGTCGCCGGTCTCCGCCGCACCGGCCTGGGGCCGGAACGCGTCGTGGGTGCTGAACCCCGCGCGGGCGCGCAGTTCGTTGAACAGGCGCACCTCCCGCTCCACCACCAGTTCGGTCGGGTCGATGGCTTCAATGCCCGCCTCGCGCGCGAAGCGTTCCGCCCCTTCGCCCACCAGGAAGCAGAATTCGGTGTCCATGACCTTGCGGGCGATGTCCACGGGGTGCAGGAAGCCGCGCACCGCCGCCACCGCCCCGAAGTTCAGGGTGGCCCCGTCCATGATGGCGGCGTCCAGTTCGATCTGCCCGTCGGCATTGAGCACGGCCCCGCGCCCGGCATCGTAGGTGGGGTCGGCCTCCAGCACGTTGACGGCCAGACGCACGGCCTCCAGCGCGGGCATGCCGCGTTGCAGTTCGCCCCACACGGCGTCCACGGCCGCGCGGCAGCCGTCGACGTGGGCCTTGCGCCGGTCGGCGGGGATGGTCCACGCGCCGCCGTGCACGATGATTCTCGGTTCGGTCATGTGCGTTCCTGCGGTTCCGGAATGCGCCCGCGCGTCGTGCGCCGTACGCCGTACGCCGTGCGTGGACGGGCGGAATCTACGCAATCGCGGCCCGAAGGTGAAGGGGAAAGGAGAGGAGGCAGACAGGCTACTGAAAACAATTGAAAATTTTGGGGGGAGCCTCAGCCGTTATGCGAGTCTTCGAGCATTACGGAAGAGGACAGCAAAGCGGGGGCGCGGGGGAGGAGACCCTTTTTCAAAAGGGTCCCTCCCCCGCATAAATTGAAGATCACCAGCAACCCCGGGCTACCCCGGCATCAAGGCCACTCCCGCCAGCGGCGGCAGGGTCAGGATGAGATGGTGGCCGCCGCCCCAGTCGTCGCTGCGGGCCTGCAACTCGCTGCCGTTGCCCACGTTGGAGCCGCCGTAGTATTCGCTGTCGGTGTTCAGCACTTCGCGCCACGCGCCGCCCCTGGGCGCGGGCACCCGGTAGTATTCGCGCACCACCGGGGTGAAGTTGAACACCCACAGCACGGGCGGGGTGCTGTCGCACTGCCGCACGAAGCTGATCACCGAGCCGCCCCAGTCGGAAAAGTCCATCCAGCGGAACCCGGTCCAGTCGTGGTCGTGCACGTGCATGGCCGGTTCACGCCGCAGGATTCCGTTCAGGTCGCGCAACAGGGCATGAATGCCCGCGTGCGCGGGGAACTGGTACAGGCTCCAGTCCAGCGCGCGGCTTTCGTCCCACTCGTTCCACTGGCCGAACTCGCCGCCCATGAACAGCAGCTTCTTGCCGGGATGCGCCCACATGTAGGCGTACAGCGCGCGCAGGCTGGCCTGCTGCTGCCACATGTCGCCGGGCATCTTGGAGAGCAGCGCGCCCTTGCCGTGCACCACCTCGTCGTGCGAGAGCGGCAGCACGAAATTCTCGGTGAAGGCGTACAGCAAGGAAAAGGTCAGCGCGTTGTGGTGGTAGGAGCGGTGGACGGGCTCGTGCCGGAAGTAGTCCAGCGTGTCGTGCATCCAGCCCATGTTCCACTTGAAGGTGAAGCCGAGGCCGCCGGTGTACACCGGGCGCGACACCCCCGGCCAGGCCGTGGATTCTTCCGCGATGGTCATGGCGCCGGGGAACTGCCCGTGCACCACCACGTTGAGCTGGCGCAGGAATTCCACGGCATCCAGGTTTTCCCGTCCGCCGTGGTCGTTGGGCAGCCAGTCGCCGCCCTCGCGCGAGTAGTCGAGGTAGAGCATGGAGGCCACGGCGTCCATGCGCAGGCCGTCGATGTGGAATTCGCGCAGCCAGTACAAGGCGTTGGCCAGCAGGAAGTTGCGCACCTCGTGGCGGCCGTAGTTGAAGATGAAGGTGCCCCAGTCCGGGTGCTCGCCCCGGCGGGGGTCCAGGTGTTCGTACAGGGCCGTGCCGTCGAAGCGGCCAAGGCTCCAGTCGTCCTTGGGGAAGTGCGCGGGCACCCAGTCGAGGATGACCCCGATGCCCGCCTGATGGCAGCGGTCCACGAAGCGCTTGAAGTCCTCCGGCCTGCCGTGGCGCGACGTGGGCGCGTAGTAGTGCCCGGTCTGGTAGCCCCACGACTGGTCCAGCGGGTGTTCCGCCACGGGCAGCAGTTCGATGTGGGTGAAGCCCAGGTTCTGCACGTGCGGGATGAGCCCGTCGCCCAGTTCGTCCCACGACAGGAAGGGGTGGCCGCCCACGCCCGTGCCGTCGGTCTTGCGCTGCCACGAGCCCGCGTGCACCTCGTAGATGGACACGGCCTGCCGCAACGGCGTGCCCGCCTCGGCGCGGCGCTGCATCCAGTCGCCGTCGGCCCACTGATGGTTGTCGATGTCCCAGGCCACGGCGGCCACGCCGGGCCGCATTTCGGCGTACAGGGCGAAGGGGTCGGTCTTGTAGACGATGCGCCCGTCCCCCCCGTTGCCCCCGTCATTGGTGCGGATGCCGAACTTGTACAACGCGCCCTTGCGCATGTTCGGCACGAAGGCCGCCCACACGCCGGAAACGCCCACCGGGTACAGCGGATATTCGCCCCAGCGCCAGTCGTTGAAGTCGCCCACCAGGTGCACCTCGCGGGCGGAGGGCGCCCACACGGCCACCCGGTAGCCCTGCGCGCCGTCCTGCATGGCGGGATGCGCGCCGAGCACCCGGTAGAGGTCCCAGTGTTCGCCCTTGCCGAACATGTACAGGTCGAAGGGCTCGATGAAGGCGGGATGGGTAAGCTGCATGGCGTGTGCGTTCCGTGGCTTGGGGTCAGCCGGTTGCGAAGGAGACGGGCCGGTACCGGGAGATGCCCGGTCCTTCCGGCGTGCGGATATCAGGAAAAGTCGAATCCCAGTTGCCTGTACAGGTTGACGTAGCTGCGCCCGGCCCGCTCCCACGAGAAGTCCTGGCGCATGGCGCGGGTCATCATGCCGCGCCAGCCCTCGGTGTCGTGTTCCCAGTAGTTCACGGCGTCCAGGATGGACTCCAGGAACAGCTGCGGGTCGGACCGCCCGAAGGTGAAGCCGGTGGCCTCGGGCGACGGCCACGGCACGATGGTGTCGCGCAGGCCGCCCACGGCCGTGGCCACGGGCGGGGTGCCGTAGCGCAGGGCGTACATCTGGGTCAGGCCGCAGGGCTCGTAGCGCGAGGGCATGAGGAAGATGTCGCTGCCCGCCTGGATGCGGTGGGCGAGGTCCTCGGTGTAGCCCACGATGGCGCACAGCCTGCCCCGGTAGGTCTCCATCAGGTCCAGCGCCCGCGCTTCGTGCGCGAGGTTGCCCTCGCCCAGGATGATCACCCCCACGTTGCGCTCCATGAGCCGGGGCACGATGTCCAGCAGCAGGTCGATGCCCTTCTGCCCGCGCAGCCGCCCGATGAAGCCCAGCACCGGCCGGTGGGCCAGTTCCGGCGCAAGGCCCAGTTCGTCCAGCAGGGCCGTCTTGCAGCGCTGCTTGCCCGCGAAGCCCTGCGGGTCGTCCGGGCCGTAGCGGCACGGCAGGAACTTGTCCTGGGCCGGGTTCCAGATGCCGTAGTCCGCCCCGTTGAGGATGCCGTGCAGCGCGTGCTGGCGCGCCTGGAGGATGCCCTCCAGCCCGCAGCCGTAGGCCGGTCCCAGGATTTCGCGGGCGTAGCTGGGGCTGACCGTGGTGACCATGTCGGCGTAGGCGATGCCCGCCTTCAGCAGGTTGAAGTCGCCCCAGAATTCCACCCCGTCCATGGCCCACGCCTGCGGCGGCAGGCCGCAGCCCGTGAACAGGCGCGAGGCGAACCGCCCCTGGAAGGCCAGGTTGTGGATGGTCATGACGCTGCGCGTGTCGGCCCAGAACGGGTCGGTCTGCCGCCAGAAGTGCAGGTAGGCGGGCACCAGCCCGCTCTGCCAGTCGTTGGCGTGCAGCACGGCGGGCGGTGTGCCCAGACGGCGCAGCAGCGCCATGACGGTGCGGCAGAAGAAGATGAACCGCTCGCAGTTGTCGAAATAGTCGCCCTTGTGGTCGTTGTAGTAGTAGCGGCGGTCGAAGTATTCGCCACGGTGCACGAAGTACACCTTCATGCCGTGGTAGTCGGCCTCGTAGACGTCGCAGGTGATGGGGTCCCACGGGTAGCCCACGTGACAGTCGGAAATGGTCAGGTGAATGCCGTAGTCCGCCGTGCGCAGGCGGCCGTAGAACGGCGTGATCACCGACGTGGGCACGCCCATGCGGTGCAGGGCCAGGGGCTGAGCGCCCAGCACGTCGCCCAGGCCCCCGCTTTTGGAGAAGGGATACATTTCCGAGGTGACGAAAACGACCTCACGTCGCATGATCGCGCGTTCCTCCCCTTGCGCGCGGCGTGGCCGCGCGGTGCGTTGCGCGCCGCCTGGCGCTTGCGTTCTGATCGTGCCGGGGCCGCGGGCCTGTCACCGGTCCGCCTCAGGCCCCTTCGCCCCTGCGCTCCGGGCAGGATGCCCGGCCGCGCAGCCAGTCGGCGATGATCTTCGCGTGGTCGAAGGCCATGGGGTGCGGCAAGTCGTCCGGCGCGAAGAACCGGGCGTCGGCCGCGTCATCTCCTGCAACGGGTCCCGTCACCGGGACGGCCCCGGTTCCGCCACGCACCCGCGCGGCATAGACCACGCTGAGGGTATGGTGGCGCGGGTCGCGCCCCGGTTCGGAATACACCCCCACGAGGCCGGTCAGTTCCACGTCCAGTCCGGTTTCCTCGCGGGCCTCGCGCACCGCCGCCGCCTCGGCCGATTCCCCGTAGTCGATGAACCCGCCGGGCAGCGCCCAGCCGGGCGGCTCGTTGCGCCGCCGGATGAGCACGATGCCCCGCCCCGGCTCGTGAATGAGGATGTCGACGGTGGGCGCAGGGTTGCGGTACATGACCACGGAACCGCCGCAGTGCGGGCAGGGGACGCGATGTTCCATTGTACTGGTCCGGGTTTCGGGCGTAACGATTGCCGGGCTGGCCGCAGGCTCCGCCTCGGCCCCCGCCACCCGCCGACGGGCCGGAACACCCCGTCCCGGAAGGCGGCGGATACGACACCACTTTCCCAGAATACGCGCAGAGATGAAAAGTGACAAGCTGATAGCCGTACACCACGGGGCGCTGGGCGACTTCCTGTGCGCCTGGCCCGCCCTGCTGGCGCTGGCGCGCGGCGTTGGAGACGCCCCCCGTCTGCTGTTCGCGGGCAACATGGAGCGCATGCGCTGGCTGGCCCCACTGGGCTACGCCCCCTGCCCCCCGGCCATGCGCCGGGCGCTGGAAGGGCTGTACGGCGATGCGGGCGAACCGGCGTGGCCGGACGGCCTGGCGGGAGCCGTTGTGGCCTGGTTCTGCCTGGACCACCTGCCGGTGGCCGCCCATCCGCGCATCGTGCCCCTGCCCTGCCTGCCGCCGGGGCCGAACGGCGGCGAAGAAGACAAGGGGGAACAGGGCAGGACCACGAGGGAAGCGGCCCCCACGCGGCACGTCACCGGCGCATTGCGGGACCGGCTTGAACGCGCGGGTCCGGCGGCCCTGCCTTGGACGCCCCGCTGGGACGCGGATTGGCACGGCACATGGCAACGATTGTTCGGCGGCTGGGAAGGCGCGGATTCGCGCACCGTGGCGCTGGCGCCCGGCGCGGGGCACCGGGCCAAGCAGTGGCCGCCGCAACGGTTCGCCGCCGTGGCCGGGGAACTGGCGAAGGCCGGGTACAATCCATTGTACGTGCTCGGTCCGGCGGAACTGGAGCGCGGCATGGCCCACGGCTCCCTGATGCCGGAAGGGTGCGAGATCCCGATGGTCACCCCGGCCGACCACGGCGAACTGGCCCGCGTGCTGCGCCGCGCGCGGCTGGTCGTGGGCAACGATTCCGGGCCACTGCATCTTGCCGCGCTGCACGGTGCGCCGGTGCTGGCCCTGTTCGGCCCGGCCCCCGCCGCCGCGTGGCGGCCGCACGGGGCCGTGGCGCTGACCAGCCCCCTGGACTGCGCGCCCTGCTCCGCCACCCTGCGCGTTCTCGGGTGCGGTTGGCGGAACCGTGGCGGGCAGGAGCGCGCCGACGTGGACCGGATGCCGGAGGCGGCCCCGTGCATGGACGCCATCACCGTGGACGCGGTGCTGGACGCGGCGCGGGCGCTGCTGGAGACGCGGTGACGGATGCGCGCAAAAGAAAAACCGGCCCCACACCCCTGTAGGACCGGCTCTCTGCAAAGAAAGGAAGGTGATCAAGCTACAGCAAGCGGTGTGCCAAGGCGCGAATACGGGATGACCGGGCATGCCCGGCCTTCTCGGCCAAGACATACTCCACTGTTTTCACTGTATTTCACGGCACACGCACGGCCAATTCACCGCGCAGGCCGTTTGCACAATCAGTTCAACTTTTTTGCCGCGTCCTGTGCCGCCGCCGCGCAACGCCTGTCCGGCGCGGTCTTGCGGCTCCTTTTTCCGCCCAAGGGCCTCGGAAATTTTTTGTACTGACCCGGTAGGGAATCCCCCAACCGATCACTCCACCGCATACCCGGCGTCGCGCAGGGCCTGCACCGGAACGGCCCCGGCCCGCAACACCCGCAGACGGGGCAGGCCGGCAGCGGCACCGCCGCCGCCCCCATCCAGCACCTCCACCAGCGTGGAGGGCAACCCGCCGGGCGGGGCGGGGGGCAGGTCCAGCACCCCGGCCACTTCCACCGTCAGTTCGGGGTCAAGGTCGGCCACGCGGGTCACGGCGGGCCTGCCGCTGATGTTGGCGCTGCTGGCCACCAGCGGGCCACCGGCCAGCAGGCACAGTTCACGGGCCACGGGGTGCGGGGTCAGGCGCACGGCCACGCGCCCCGTGCCGCCGGTGAGCGGCGCGGGCACACCGGGCGCGGCGGGCAGCAGCACGGAAAGCGGCCCCGGCCAGAACCGCCGGGCCAGCCCTTCCGCCACCGGGTCCATGCGGGCGGCCACCTGCGCCAGTTGGTCCACGTGGCCCGCGATAACCGGCAGGGCCAGCCGGTGGACGCGGCGCTTCACCCGGTACACCTCGTCCACGGCGCCGGCATGGGTGGCCAGGCAGCCCACCCCGAAAAAGGTCTCGGTGGGGAACACCACCACCCGTCCCGTGCGCAGCAGCGCGGCCGCATCGTCCATGTTCAGCATGACGCAATCCGTTGTTGGATCAGGCAGCGAAAAGGAAACCGGAGCATCGGGCCGGATGCCGCGCCGCGCGGCGCGCCTTGCCCCCCGCTCCGCTCCGGGATAGACCATGGCCGGAAACGCACGCACCCGGAGGTTTCGTGAAATCACTGCGCCTTCTGGCGGTGGGCAAGCTGAAGACGCCGTTCTGGCAGCAGGCCGCCGCGCACTACATGGAACGGCTGCGCCACACCTGGCGCGTGACCGAAACCCTGGTCCGCGACGGCGACGCCGCCCTGCCGCCCGCCAGACGCAACGCCGACGAAGGCGCGCGCCTGCTGGCCGCCCTTGGCCCCGCCGACATCGTGGTGTGTATGGACGAACACGGCAAGGCCCACACCTCGCGCGAGTTCGCCGCGCTGCTGGACCGGCTGACGGAAAACGCCACGGCCGTGCCGTGCTTCGTCATCGGCGGCGCCTACGGGCTGGACGCGGCCGTGCTCCAGCGGGCCGCCCTGCGCGTGTCCCTTGGCCCCATGACCTTCCCCCACGAGATGGCCCGCGTGGTGCTGCTGGAACAACTGTACCGCGCGGATTGCATCCTACGCGGCTCGCCTTACCACCACTAACGGCATCGAGCCATCACAACACTTCATAGACGCGCGTATGCACGTTGTCGAACACCAGCTTGAAATAGGGCGTGAAGCGCGGGTCCTCGGGTGACGACAGCAACAGTTGCACCATCAGCGTGTTGTACATGTCGTCGTCGATGACCAGTTTGTCGCCGGTGGTGCGGTTGAAGATGAAGTGCCGCCCGTTGAACCGGAAATACATCTGGCGTTGCAGGCCGGTATCGTCGAATACGTCGATGGATTCGGCGTACACCGGGTCCATGTTCTGCACCAGCACCACGCCGTTCTCCATGCTGAACTGCAACGGCTTGCTGATGGAGGCGATCTGGTAGCCCCGCCCTTCCCTGGCCAGGAAGTCCCAGCGGCCGTAGGTGGTTATCCAAAAGCCCAGGCGCAGCATGTCGAAGCTGACCACCAGGTACTGCCTGCCCTGCGCGGCGACGAGCGGCTCCTTCCGGGCGGCCAGCTTGCGCATCAGGTCGT
The DNA here is from genome assembly GCF_051133415.1 of Nitratidesulfovibrio sp. D1. Lineage (NCBI taxonomy): Bacteria > Pseudomonadati > Thermodesulfobacteriota > Desulfovibrionia > Desulfovibrionales > Desulfovibrionaceae > Nitratidesulfovibrio > Nitratidesulfovibrio sp. D1. Next base: position 544,075 of record NZ_JBPGNZ010000002.1, read on the forward strand.
CGGCGTCGTGGTTGTTCATGCCCTCGAAGACGTTGCCGGGAATGTTGCCCTTGCTGGCCGCGTACTTGATGAGTTGCCGGGCGAAGCGCGGATTGTCCGAGGCGTACACGGCGGCGGGCACGAACAGCGAAGGCCCGCCGTGGCTGGCACCGTCGGCGATGGTCGAGCGGTGCGCGAAATGGTGGGTGGAATAGCCCCAGTCCCACCAGTTCCAGATCATGGAATCTTCCGGCGTGTTGGTGCGCAAAAACTTCAGTGCCGCCGCGTGCCGCTTGTTCAGGATGGGTCCCTGGGTCATGGCCGGGATCACTTCCAGATACGGCGCGCCCAGCAGCGTGAGCAGCACGGCGGAAACCAGCAGCCGCCCGGCGGTGCGGTAGAAATTGTCGCGCAGCACCAGCCCCGCCAGCCAGTGCACCGGCATGCAGATGCCCAGCGCCATCACCGGCGCCCCGAACATCACCATGCGCCCGCCCAGCTTGATGGACAGGAAGGCCAGCACCGCCAGCGGCAGGTGGAACAGCGCCGCCGGACGCGCCACCAGCGCCACGCCGAATCCGGCCAGTCCGGCCAGGGCGGCGGGTATCCACGGATGGAAATAGGCCAGCACCTCGGCCACCGAAAGGTCCTGCACCTCGATGATGCTCTGGGCCACCGAGGGGTAGACCAGCACGTCGCCGTCGGGCTGGGCCACGGCGTCGCCCGCCCGCTTGATGTAGCTCTGGGCGGAGCGCAGCATGGTCTGGAACACCTCGGCGTCGGCCACCAGCCACAGCACCACCAGCCACAGCGCGGCATGCACCACCCGCCGTTCGGCCAGCGCCCGCAGGAAGGGCCACGGCCCGCGCAGCCCCACCGCCAGCAGCGCCGCCCCGGCAAAGCCCGGCCAGCCGCCCAGCATGGGCAGGGCGTACAGCAGCCCGCCCACCATCAGGTCCGCCCGACGGCCGCGCCTGCCGAAGACCACGGCCAGGCCGGGCACCAGCAGCGCGTAGTAGCGCACCAGATACGGAAACATGGAATGCCATTCCTGCGACCACCAGCCCAGCAGGCCGCTGCACAGCAGCACCGCCATCCAGCGGGGAGCCAGGGGGTCGTCGCCGTCATCGGGCGTGGCTCCGCCACCTGCTGTCGGCGCTGGTCCGCGCCGCAGCCGCCGGTACAGCGACACGGCCATCCCCGGCAAGGTACGCAGGCGCGGAGCCAGCCACAGCCCCGGTCCCAGCCCGGCCACCAGCGCGAACAGCAGGGTCACCAGGTCGGTGTCGCAGTAGCCGAGCAGGGTACGGGCCAGAAAGCCGGGCGCCAGCGAGGCCAGCACCCCGGCGCACAGCCCGGCCTCCATGCCGCCCAGCGCGGCGGCCCAGGCGAACACCGCCACCGCCAGCAGGCTGCCCATGACCGGCGGCAGCCAGAAGCCCACCTCTCCCGACGTGGAATGGGTCAGCAGGGCCACGTAGCGCACCAGTTCGGACATGGGATGCCCCGCGCCGAACTCGAAGCCGTCGGCCCCCGCCGTCCAGTGATAGGCGTCGTGGGTGGCCAGCAGGTATTCGCCGTCCAACTGGTATTCCGGGGTCTGCCAGGCGGGGTATTCCAGCATGCGCATGGCGAAGGCCGTGCAGAAGGCCAGCAGGCCCAGCAACACGGCGCGCCCGCCCGGCGAACACAGCGCGGCGAGAGCGGCGCGCAGCATGACGGCGGGGGACCGCCCCGCCGGGGGGCGTTCCCGGCCGTCCCGTGAAGAAGTGCCTTCGCCGTTGCTCCCGGATTCCGGGTGGTCGGCGCAGGAGGCGGCGAGGGGGGATGTTTCGGGCGCGTGCACGCTCATGGCTTCCTGCCGTGAAAAAGGGCTGCGGCCCGTGGACCGCGCAGGGGGGATATACGCGAAACGGCGGCGCATCGCCAGCGGGGCCGGATGCGGCAAAGGTGGGGACAACCGCTTCACCTGCGCCGCGAAATGCGGTAGAGCACTGCGCGAACCGAACATCCGCGCGGGCTGCCGCCCGCCCGAACCGCCAGGCCCGTGCGCACGGGCGCGTCGTTCAGACGCCCCTGGACACCCGCGCATTGGGCCGCGCGCCGCCACCACACCGCACCGCCGGGCCAGCCCCGTCGGCCCATGGAGACGCCGCCATGCTGAACATGAAGTATCTCGACGAACTCGAGGAATACCTGACGTCGGAACGCCTGGAGGACGAATTCGAATATTCGCCCGAGGAACGCCGCCACGAAATCCTCGAATTCCTCGAACGCCTCATGGACGTGGCGGACAAGGCCGACGCCGCCGCCACCAGACTCATTTTCCGCAAGTCGCAGCTCGGCGCGCTGATGGGCAACCCGCCCGAAAAATAGCGCTGCCGGGGCCTGCCCTGTCCGGCCTCAGGCCAGCGCCAGCGCCCACAGGTGGCGCATGGTGGCCTCGGGTTCCGCACCCTTCCCCGCCGCGCCGCCGCCCCGGCCTTGCACTCCGTGCGGCGGCGGAGCCTGCACCGCATATTCCGCCCGCGCCGCCACCCGCCAGCCGGGGGGCAGGCTTGCGGGCGCGCCTTCGTTGGCCAGAAACACCACCACCCCGCCGGGGGCCACGTGGCCGCGCACCAGTTCCAGCACCTCCGGCCAGGGCAGGAAGGCCCGGCTCACCACGCAATCCGCCTTGGGCCGCGTGGGCATGAACTCCTCCACCCTGCCCCGGAACACCACGGTGCCCGGCAGGGGATGGCGCGCCAGCACGTTGGACAGGAACAGGGTGCGCTTCTCGCGCGCATCCACCAGATGATAGATGCCCACCTGCCACACCGCACGCAGCGGAATGCCCGGCAGCCCGGCCCCCGCGCCGAGGTCCCAGGTTTCCGGGGCTTCGGGCAGGGGCAGCGAACGCAGGAAGCGCGCCAGGTGCAGGCTGTCCACGATCAGGGTGCGGAAGGTGGCCTGCCAGGTGCGCGTGCCCACCAGGTTCATGACCCGGTTCCACTTCATCAGCAGTTCCAGATAGCCCGCCAGCACCGCCTGGGCGGCCTCGGGCGTCTCGTCGGGCGCAAAACCGGCCTCGGCGCACAGCCGGGCCAGTTCCTTCAGGGATACGTGGACTTCAGCGGGGGGCATGACATCTCCTCCGGACACGGGAACTGGCGGCCTTGTAGCCGCCCCTGCGGATGCTGGCAAGCACCGGCCGCTTTCCATACCATGCCGCGCGGGCGAAAACGACAGCACCACTTGCGTCGGCGCGCGTGTTTGACTATGCAGCGAACGGGCGACGCACCCGCGCGGCATCGCCGCCGCACCGTCCTGAGCGGGCCTGAGCGGGCCTGAGGGGGGTGGAACCGCGTCCGCCCCGCGCACGATACTGCACACCCACCGGCCGGGACACGCCCGGCGCCATTCCTACGTCTGGAGCGACACCGAATGAACCGTACCGACCTCGCCATTCTGTTCCCCGGCCAGGGCTCGCAGGAACCCGGCATGGGCCGCGACGTGGCCGACGCCATGCCTGAGGCCATGGACCTGTGGAAGAAGGCCGAACGCGCAAGCGGCCTGCCCCTGCGCGAAATCTACTGGGACGGCGGCGACGAGAAGGCCATGGCCGATACCCGCAACCTCCAGCCCGCGCTGACCGCCGTCAACCTGTCCCTGTGGCTGCGCCTTGCCGGGCGCGTCTCCCCGGCCTGCACCGCCGGGCACAGCCTGGGCGAATACGCGGCGGCCGCCGCATCCGGCGCGCTGTCCGTGGACAGCACCCTGGAACTGGTGGCCCTGCGCGGCCGCCTGATGTCCGAGGCCGACCCCGGCGGCAAGGGGGCCATGGCCGCCGTGCTGAAACTTTCGCTGGCCGACGTGGAGGCCGTGGTGGCCGAGTCCGCCGAGTCCACCGGCCAGATGATCCGCATCGCCAACTACAACACGCCGGGGCAGCTGGTGCTGTCCGGCACGCGCGACGCCATCGCCGACGCCGCCGCCAGGGTCAAGGACCGCAAGGGCCGCGCGCTCGTCCTGCCCGTCAGCGGGGCCTTCCACAGCCCGCTCATGGACGAGGCCGCCAGGGAACTGGCCAAGGCCATGCGCACGGCCACCTGGTCGCGCCCGCGCTTTGCCGTGTACTGCAACGTCACCGGCCAGGCCGTCACCGACGGCGAATCGCTGCATGAGGTCATGACCCGGCAGATGACCTCTTCCGTGCAGTGGATCGGCACCGTGACCAACCAGTGGAACGCCGGGGTGCGCCGCTGGGTGGAGGCCGGTCCCAAGGGCGTGCTGACCAAGATGGTGGGCCCCATCCTTGCGGCTTCCAATGTGCCCGCCGCGCCGGAAGGCGGCTGGACCGCCGAGGGCGCGGGCAGCCTGGAACAGGCCGACGCCCTTACGTTCTAGCCCCCGCGCATGGACATTCCACGGGCCGGGTGTGCGCATGCGCACCCGGCCCTTCGCGTGCGGCGCGCCGGTACCGAGCGTCCCGGCGGCTTTGCAGTCGCGCCGATTTCTGGTACACGACCCACCTTGGACCAAACGCCCCCGCCATGGCGGCATCCATTCCGCGCACGGCGACCTTATCCTGATGTGGCCCATACGTGGGCCTGACGCGGCCGGGACGCCCCTGCCGCGCGCGGAATCCGGGCCAGTCCGGCGCGCGCCCCCTTCGGAACGGCGACGCCCACGCAGTCATTCATTCCAAGCCAACAGGAACACCATACATCACATGCGCGCACGTCAGCAGTTGCTGGCCTCCCTTCAGGCCATCGTGAAGGACATGGGGCTTTCCTGGCCCGAAAAGGCCACCCTCGAACCGCCCCGCGACAAGTCGTTCGGCGACCTTGCCGCCAACATCGCCCTGGTGCTCGCCAAGGACGCAGGCGTGCCCCCGCGTGAACTGGCCTCGCGCCTTGCCGGCGCCCTGCGCGATTCCGACCCGGCCATCGCCTCGGTGGACATCGCCGGGCCGGGCTTCCTCAACGTCACCTACTCGCCCGATTTCTGGCGCGAAACCGTGCTGCACGTGGAGGCCGCGGGCGAACGCTACGGCGCGACCAACGTGGGCGCGGGCCGCAAGGCGCAGGTGGAGTACGTGTCCGCCAACCCCACCGGGCCGCTGCACATCGGCCACGGACGCGGCGCGGCCCTGGGCGACTGCCTGGCGCGGGTGATGCGCTTCGCCGGGTATGACGTGACCACCGAATACTACATCAACGACGCCGGGCGGCAGATGCGCCTGCTGGGCCTTTCGGTGTGGCTGCGCGCGCTGGAGCTTTCCGGCCGCCCGTTCACCCTGCCCGAGGACTTCTACCGCGGCGACTACATCAAGGACATCGCCGCCGAGATGCTGGCGAAGGATCCCGGCCTGGTGGACCTGCCCGAGGCCGAAGGCCAGGACCGCTGCTTCGAATACGCCATGAACTCCATCATGGACGGCATCAAGCAGGACCTGGCCGATTTCCGCGTGGAGCATCAGGTGTGGTTCTCCGAGCTTTCCCTGGTCCGCGAGGGCGCGGTGGAAAAGACCTTCGAACGGCTGAAGCAGGCGGGCCTCGCCTTCGAGCAGGACGGCGCGCTATGGTTCCGCACCACCACCCTCGGCGACGACAAGGACCGCGTGCTGCGCAAGTCCGACGGCACGCTGACCTACTTCGCCTCGGACATCGCCTACCACGACAACAAGTACGACCGGGGCTTCGACCTGGTCGTGGACATCTGGGGCGCCGACCATCACGGCTACGTGCCGCGCATGCGCGCCGCCGTGGCGGCCCTTGGCAAGCGGCCCGAGCAGTTCGACGTGATCCTGGTGCAACTGGTGAACCTGTTGCAGGGCGGCGAGCAGATCGCCATGTCCACCCGCGCCGGGCAGTTCGAAACCCTGCACGACGTGGTCAGGGAAGTGGGCGCCGACGCCGCGCGGTTCATGTTCCTTTCGCGCAAGAGCGACAGCCACCTGGACTTCGACCTGGAACTGGTGAAGCAGCGCTCCATGGACAACCCGGTGTACTACGTGCAGTACGCCCACGCCCGCGTGCGCGCCGTGCTGCGCAAGGCGGCGGAGCGGGGCATCGCCCTGCCCGACCGGGTGGGCGCGGCGGCGCTGGCCCCGCTGGCCCTGCCGGAGGAACTGGACCTGCTGCGCCTCATCGACCGCATGCCGGACACCCTTTCCGCCGCCGCCGAAGGGCTGGCCCCGCACCACGTCAGCTTCTACCTGATGGAAGTGGCGGGCGCCCTGCACAGCTACTACGCCAAGGTGCCGGTGCTGAACGCCGACGGCGCGGAAACCATCGTGGCCCGTCTGGCCCTGCTGCGCGCCGTGGGCCGGGCCGTGGCCAACGGCCTGAATCTGCTCGGCGTCGAAGCGCCCGAGGCCATGTAGGCGCGCCGGGGCGCGGGAACCAGGCATGGCAGCACCCAGACAAGGGCAGCCCGGACACTCCGGACAAGGGGCGAAGGATGGCGGACGCAGGAAGGGCGTCTACACCATCAACGTCACCCTGCCCTCGCTCATTTCGGCGGGCATCGTGGCCATCATCGGCTTCGGCTGGGTGTTCGTGCTCGGCGTCATCGTGGGACGCGGCTACAACCCGGAGGAACGCCTGGGCATCGACCGCATCATGCCCAAGCCCGCCGTGAACGCCTCGCAACCCACCCCCATGCCCGGCGGCGTGTTCAAGCCCGAGGAACTCCAGTTCATGGATTCCCTGCGGGCCAAGCCCGCCCCCATATCGGGCAATGCGGGCGTGTCGGTGAACGCCACGGAAATCGTGGCCAAGGGCGGCAGGAAGGACCAGAAGCCCGATCCGAAGCCCGATCCGAAGAAGGACGCCAAAACGGATTCCAAGCCGGATTCCCGGACCGCCCAGAAACCCGACGCCAAAAAGGACGGCAAGAAGGCCCCCGCGACCGCAGCCTCCGCAGCGGCCGCTCCAAAGAACGCCAGGGACGCCAAGGCTGCGGAAACCAAGCCCGCCGACGGCGAACGCTTCGACTACGTGTACCAGGTGGCGGCCTACAAGACGGCGGACCCGGCCAACGCCCTGAAGGCGAAGCTGGAGGCGTCCGGCATCAAAGTGCGCCTTGATTCCTCGGTGGAAAACGGCGTGTCGTGGTACCGCCTGAACGCGCTGTTCCGGGGCACGCCGGAAGACACGCGCCAATTGCGCGCCGCGCTGTCCAAACACGGCATAGACAAGGTGATTCTGCGCAGCAAGACGCCGGTTTCCCGATAGGGCTGCCTTGACGGCATGTTGCGACGGGACTAGCATGTAAGGATGTGAAGACACCGGGAACGGGCAGGCGCCACTCGCCCCGCCCTTCCAACGCCCGCCCGCCGGGAGATAACACCATGAGCACAGGCCCCAACATACTCGCCCCCGTCACCGCCCTTGGCGCGGCCACCCTGCGCCTGCTGGGCGAGATGGGCGCCATGTTCCTGTTCCTGGCGGACGGCCTGCGGCTCATCTTCGCCTCGCCCAAGCAGATTCCCAAGATCCTGAACCAGGTGTTCGTCATCGGCTCCAAGTCGCTGTTCGTCATTCTGCTCATCGGGGTGTTCACCGGCATGGTGCTGGGGCTGCAAGGCTACTACACGCTGGTCAAGTTCGGGTCCGAAGGGCTGCTGGGCGCGGCCGTGGCCCTTTCGCTGATCCGCGAGCTGGGCCCGGTGCTGACGGCCATCATGGTCACCGGCCGGGCCGGGTCGTCCATGGCCGCCGAGATCGGGGTCATGCGCATCACCGACCAGATCGACGCGCTGGACGTCATGGACATCAACCCCATGGCCTACCTGGTGGCCCCGCGCATCGCCGCCTCGCTCATCTCGTTCCCGCTGCTGACGGCGGTGTTCGACGTGGTGGGCATCCTTGGCGGCTACGTCACCGGGGTCACCCTGCTGGGCATCAACGAGGGCGTGTACTTCTACCGCATCGAGTCCAGCGTGGAGATGGCCGACATCACCGGCGGCTTCATGAAGTCGCTGCTGTTCGCGGTCATCGTGGCTACGGTAAGCTGCTACCAGGGCTATTTCACCCACATGCGCCGCGACGGCGTGGGGCCCGAGGGCGTCAGCAATTCCACCACCTCCGCCGTGGTCCTTTCGTGCGTGTTCGTGCTGGTGGCCGACTACGTGCTGACCTCGTTCCTGCTGTAAGAAGAGACCACGGCCATGCGCGCGACTTCCGGATGGGACATACGGCTTGACGGCCTCACGGTGGGCTACGGCGACCACGTGGTGCTGCGCGACGTGAACGCGCTGCTGCCCGCGGGCGAAATTTCCATGATCATCGGCGGCTCGGGCTGCGGCAAGTCCACCCTGCTGCGCCACGTGCTGGGCCTGCAACGGCCCATGGCGGGCACCCTTTCGGTGGGCGGGCGCGACCTGTTCGCCCTGCACCGGCGCGACTTCCGCAAGGTGCGGCGGCGCATGGGCGTGCTGTTCCAGGACGGCGCGCTGCTGGGTTCGCTGACCCTGGGCGACAACGTGGCCCTGCCCCTGCGCGAGCACACCGGGCTGCCGAAGGCCACCATCCGCCAGATAGTGCTGCACAAGCTGGCCCTGGTGGGCCTGGCCGACTACGCCGACTACTACCCCAACCAGCTTTCCGGCGGCATGCGCAAGCGCGCGGGCCTGGCGCGGGCCATCGTCATGGACCCGCCCATCCTGCTGTGCGACGAGCCCACATCGGGCCTGGACCCGGTCAACGCCGCGCGCATGGACCACCTGCTGCTGGACATGCGGGCCAATTTTCCCGGCATGACCATCGTGGTGGTCAGCCACGACCTGCGCAGCCTGGACGCCATCGCCGACTACGTGCTCATGCTGCACGACGGCACCGCGGCCTTCGCGGGGCCGGTGGACGCGCTGCGCGCCACGCAGGCCCCCTACGTGCGCAGCTTTCTGGACCGGCGGGCCGACGAGGACCAACGGGCGGACGTGACGCTGGCGCCGGAGGTGCAGCAGGCCCTCGACGCCTGGCTGGACCGCTGACGGCGGCCGGGGACATACGGTAACAACAGCCCCCAACGGATACGGGAAGGGCATCATGAAGAAGTATTCGCGAGAAACATCGGTCGGCATCTTCGTGCTCGTCGGACTTTTGTGCGTCGGCTACCTCACGGTAAAGCTGGGGCGCATGGAACTGTTGTCCGACAAGGGCTACACCGTGCATGCCCGGTTCAGCTCCATCACCGGCCTGCGCGTGGGCGCGGAAGTGGAGATAGCGGGCGTGCCCGTGGGCCGCGTGGCGGCCATCACGCTCGCGCCGGACAAGCCGGTGGCCATGGTCAGCCTGCGCATGAAGGAAGGCGTGCACCTGACCGACGACGTCATCGCCTCGGTAAAGACCAGTGGCCTCATAGGCGACAAGTACATCAAGCTCTCTCCCGGCGGGTCGGAAGACCAGTTGGGCGAGGGCGACGAAATCACGGAAACCGAATCGGCCATCGACATCGAATCGCTGATCAGCAAGTACGTGTTCGGGGGAGTCTAGCCATGCCCATCCGCACAGTTATGCGCGGCGCGGCCCTTGCCGCGCTGCTCGTCACCGTCCTTTCCTGCTGGACCGGCGCGGCCCTGGCCGCCGCCGACAGCGCGGGCGCGGCCCGCGAAACGCTGAAGGCGTCCGTGGACCGCATCCTCGGCATCGTCAAGCAACCGGGCTACACGGACCCGGCCCAGCGCCCCGCCCTGATGGACAAGGTGGAGGACGAAATCCGCCATATCTTCGATTTCCGCGAGTTCTCGGCCCGCACCGTGGGGGTCAACTGGCGCTCGTTCACCCCCGACCAGCAGGACCGCTTCGCCGAGGCGTTCGCCTCGCTGCTGCGGGCCACCTACCTTGAAAAGTTCGACGGCTACAGCGGCGAACAGGTGCTGTTCACCGGCGAACTGGTCAGCGGCAAGGGCGACAAGGTCGAGGTCCAGACCACCGTGGTGATCAAGGACAAGCAGGTGCCCGTGGCCTACCGCATGCTCCAGAACCGCCAGCAGAGCTGGGTGGTGTACGACGTGATCATCGAGGGCGTGAGCATGGTCAAGAACTACCGCACCCAATTCCAGGACCTGCTGGAAAAGGGCACCGCCGACCAGCTCATCGAGCGGGTGCAGGCCAAGGCCGAGGAAGTGCGCAAGCAGCCCGCCCAGCCAGCCCAGTCGGGCCAGCCCGGCTAGCCGGATCGGACCGCGCCCGGCGCACGCACCATGAATCCGCTCCCGGAGGGAGTTTCCATGCCCGCAGGTTCGTTCCGCATCACAATCGCGCTGTACACGGCATGCCTTGCCTGCACCCTGCTGCTGGCCCCGGCGGCCGCGCGCGCCGACACGCCCGCCGAAGGCGCGCAGCATGCCCCGCCCACCATTTCCGCCGATCTCGACGACTACGACACCGGCAACGAGGACATGGTGCCCGACCCGCTGGAGGGCTGGAACCGCATGTGGTTCGCCATCAACGACGCGCTGCTGCTCAAGGTCGTCAAGCCGGTGCACCAGGGCTACGTGGCCGTGACCCCGGACGAACTGCGCAGCGGGGTGCGCAACTTCTTCCACAACCTGGCCTTTCCCCTCCGCTTCCTGAACTGTCTGTTGCAGGGCAAGCCCATGGAGGCCGGGGTGGAGATGGGCCGGTTCATCATCAATTCCACCGTGGGCATGGCCGGGTTCATCGACGTGGCCAAGAAGGACAAGCCCATCGTGGAGCCGGACAAGGAAGACTTCGGCCAGACCCTGGGCGTATGGGGCGCGGGCGAAGGCTTCTACATCGTCTGGCCGGTCATCGGCCCCAGCACCCTGCGCGACAGCGTGGGCCTTGTGGGCGACTACTTCGCCGACCCGTTCGGCTACATGGTGGACGACGACGTCACCTACTTCGCGGGCCGGGCCTACGGTGAGTTCAACAAGGCGGACGAGACCATCTCCAGCTACGAGGCCGTGACCAAGAGCGCGGTGGAACCGTACACCTCGGTGCGCAACGCCTACATCCAGTTGCGCCGCGCCAAGGTGGCCAAATAGCCGGATCGGCCCGCTCCCGGAACCAATGAACGACAAAGGGAGGCCCCGATGGGGCCTCCCTTTTTTCATTGCCGGCGGCGTTCGTACATGACCCGAATGCCGGGAAGGACGGTTTGCTCCTAGGGGCTGTTTCTAAATTAGGATTTTCGTTCGTTGGCAAGGAAAACAAGCCTGCCATGAGGGAGTATGCCTCAGCCGTTGGGCGAGCTTGCGAGCCTTACGGATGGGGACCGCAGCGCGCTCTTATCGTATTCGACCGAGCCTTAGCCGTTAGGTGAGCGCGTAGCGCGAATCTTACGGATAAGGACAGCAAAGCCATGGCAGGCGAAGTTTGACCGCGTTGCGCACGATGGCCGTAAGGCTCGCAAGCTCGCCTAACGGCCACGCTTCGCGCCCTTCGGGTCGGTCCGCCAACGGGCGAAAGGACTATTTAGAAACAGCTCCTAGATGGGAGGGGCGATGACTACGACAACCCGCATCTCGGTCTTGGCCCGCACGCCGTGGGGCACGCGGATTTCCGAGACCAGCATGTCGCCCTGCTTCGCCGGGATGGCCGCGCCGTCCGCGCCCAGGAATTCGCCCTCGCCCTCGATGACGGTGATGGCCAGTTCGCCGTCGATGTCGTGGCTGTGCACGGGCAATTCCTGCCCGGCCTTGAAGTTGAAGTTGATGATCTTGAAGTTTTCCGAATCGTGCACCAGATTCATGGCGAACCCGGCGTCCTTGAAGGTGCGCATGTCGTCAAGGCGGATGTGGCGCATGGCGGTCTCCCTGTCGTTACGGTTCGTTACAAGCTGGCGGACGGGCCGCCCGTGGTGTTCCGGTTGCGGGGCGGCGGTGCTTCCTTCGCCCTCGCCCGCAATATAAGTCCGCGGCGCGGGAACGGACGTGACGCGCATCACGGGCGGTGCGTTTTTTTCGCTGTTTCCCGCGTCCGGGCGGCCTCCGGCACGGGTTGACACTACGGTACGGGCAGGCTACCGCTGGCCTTTCCCTGAAACGGCGGCCCGTTGCCGCGCATCATCGGCGCCATGCCCCGGCGGGACGGCGCCGCGCAAGGATTCTGTTTCATGATCGTCGAAATCGGCTGCATCGCCGTGGGCGTGCCCGCGGGCTACCTGTTGCGCGCGCGCCCGGCCGTGGTCGGCGCGGTGGACCGGCTGACCACCTGGTCCATCTACGCGCTGCTGTTCCTGCTGGGGCTGTCGCTGGGCTCGGACGACGCGCTGGTGGCCCAGGCCGGAGACATCGGCCTGCGGGCCGTGGTCATCAGCATGGCCTCGCTGGCGGGCAGCGTGGCCGCCGGGTGGCTGTTGCAGCACGTGCTGCTGCGCGGCGCGCTGGACGGGCCGAACGCCCCCGCCGCGTCCGCCGCATCCGCCACTCCGGGGGCGGGCCATGAAGGGTAGCCTGATCATCCTCGGCGTCTTCCTGTCCGGCGTGCTGCTGGGCAGGCTGGACATCATTCCCCGTGCCGACCAGGCGGGCGGGCTGGCCTCGTGGGCGCTGTACATGCTGCTGTTCGTGGTGGGCATGGGCATCGGGTTCGACACCCGCTCGTTCCGCATCCTGCGCGAACTGCACGTGAAGGTGGCGCTGGTGCCGCTGTTCGTGGGCATCGGCACCCTTGGCGGCTCGCTGGCCGCCTGGGCCCTGCTGGGCGACATGCCCCTGCGCGACGTGCTGGGCGTGGGCGCGGGCTTCGGCTACTACAGCCTGTCCAGCATCATGATCACGAAGATGGGCGACGCGGCCCTGGGCTCCATGGCGCTCATGGCCAACATCTCGCGCGAACTGGCCACCCTGCTGGCCGCCCCGCTGCTGGTGCGCCTGTTCGGCGGGCTGGCCCCGGTCATGGCGGGCGGGGCCACCAGCATGGACACCAGCCTGCCCGTCATCGCGCGCTTTGCCGGAGAGCGCTACGGCATCATCGCCGTGTTCAGCGGCATGGCGCTCACCGTGGCCGTGCCCATCCTGGTGACGGCCATCTTCACCTGGATGTAGGGCACGCGCGCGCGCCCCGCGCGGGGGGCGGAAAATCCCGGCCCGGCCGCCCCTTTCCGGCAAGTGGTGACAAATGTGTCAATCATGTCGCCGAGGTCTGGCGTTTTCTCACTCATTCATTGACAATCTGCTCACCTATGCTCCAGAAAGGGGAGTCCGTCCGTCACACCAACCACTTGTCCAGAGGAGAATCCGGGATGCTGAAGAAGATCGTCCTCACCCTTGCGGCCCTGCTGGTCACCGCCAACGTGGCCTTTGCCGAGAAGACCATCGTCGTCGCCCAGGACGCCACCTGGCCGCCCATGGAGTTCGTTGACGCCAGCAAGAACATCGTCGGGTTCTCCGTCGATTACACCGACGCCATGGCCAAGGAAGCCGGTTTCAAGATCGTGCACAAGAACGTGGCCTGGGACGGCATCTTCGCCGGTCTCGAATCGGGCAGCTACGACGCCATCGTGTCCTCGGTGTCCATCACCGAAGAACGCAAGAAGGCCATGGACTTCACCGAGCCCTACTATGAAGTGCGCCAGGCCCTCGTGGTGCCCAAGACCACCAACGTCACCACGCTGGACGAAATGAAGGGCAAGACCCTTGGCGGCCAGATCAGCACCACCGGTTACTTCACCATCAAGCGCGCCGCCGGCGTCACCGCCAAGTCGTACGACGAAATCGGCCTGGCCATGGAAGACCTGTTCAACGGCCGCATCGACGGCGTGGTGTGCGACGACCCCGTGGCCGCCAGCTACGCCCTGCAGCAGGAACAGTACGCCGCCAAGATGAAGATCGCCTTCGTCATCGAGACGCAGGAAAAGGAATTCTACGGCATCGCCGTGAAGAAGGGGAACAAGGAAGTCCTGGACCTTCTGAACAAGGGCATCGCCGCCGTGAAGGCCAAGGGCATCGACAAGCAGCTCCGCGAAAAGTGGATCGGCCGCTAGCCCTGGCCCGCAGACGCTTGCGCACTCTGGGGGACTGGCGGTATGACGCCAGTCCCCCGTTTTACAACGCCAAAGCATCCGAGACGCCATGACCACCGAACCCCAGAACGTCCGCATCGTCATCACCGACGGCGCGATCATACCGGACCCGAAGGAGCGGCGGATCATAACCGCGTGGTCCATCTCCTTCGTGGGCGCGCTGGCCGCGCTCGTCTACCTGTGCACGAGCCGGCCCGAGCCCTACTGGCGGTTGCTGCAATTCCTGCCCGACGGCATCGCCGTCACCTTCAAGGTGACCGTGCTGTCCATCCTGTGCTCCATCCCCATCGGCCTCGTCACCGGGCTCGGCCGCCTGTCGCGCAACCGGCTGATCAACCTCGTGGCCTCCACCTACGTCGAGGTCGTCCGGGGCATCCCCCTGCTGGTGCAGCTGTTCTACATCTACTACGCGCTGGGCCGGTTCCTGAAGGTGCCGGACCTGCTGGCCGCCATCATCGCGCTCAGCGTGTGCTACGGCGCCTACATGGGCGAGGTGTTCCGCGCGGGCATCGACTCCATCCCCAAGGGCCAGACCGAGGCGGCGCGCTCGCTGGGCTTCAACCGGGCCGAAACCATGTTCATGGTCATCCTGCCGCAGGCGTGGCGCACCATCCTGCCGCCGGTGGGCAACGAATTCATCGCCATGCTCAAGGACACCTCGCTGGTGTCCATCATCGCCGTAGCCGACATCCTGCGGCGCGGGCGCGAATTCGCCTCGGAGAGCTTCCTGTACTTCGAGACGTACACCATGGTCGCCCTCATCTACCTTCTGATCACCCTGTTCCTGTCCAAGGGCGTCAGCATCATGGAATCGAGGTTGAACTACTATGACCGACGCTAGCGCCGAACCCATCATCCGCATCCGCAACGCGTGGAAGTTCTTCGGCGAGCTGACGGCCCTCAACGACGTCAGCCTCGAGGTGATGCCCGGCGAAAAGGTGGTCATCTGCGGGCCGTCCGGCTCGGGCAAGTCCACCCTGCTGCGCTCCATCAACCGGCTGGAAACCGTGGACAAGGGCACCATCATCGTGGACGGGCAGGACGTGAACTCGCCCGACAACGACATCAACAAGATCCGCCAGGAACTGGGCATGGTCTTCCAGAGCTTCAACCTCTTTCCGCACAAGACCGTGCTCCAGAACCTGACCATGGCCCCCATGCGGCTGCGCAAGACCCCGCGCGCCGAGGCGGAAAGCCGGGCCCTGGAACTGCTGAAGAAGGTGGGCATCAGCGACAAGGCCAACGTCTTCCCGGCCATGCTCTCGGGCGGGCAGCAGCAGCGCGTGGCCATCGCCCGCGCCCTGGCCATGAGCCCCAAGATCATGCTGTTCGACGAGCCCACCAGCGCGCTGGACCCGGAAATGATCGGCGAAGTGCTGGACGTCATGGTGACCCTGGCCCGCGAAGGCATGACCATGGTCTGCGTGACCCACGAAATGGGCTTCGCCCGCGAGGTGGCCGACCGCATCATCTTCATGGACCACGGCCAGGTGCTGGAAGAGAACGCGCCGCAGGAGTTCTTCAGCGCGCCCAACCACCCGAGACTCCAGAAGTTCCTGAACCAGATCCTGTAGCGCGCCCGCCGCGCCGCAAACCGCAGGACGAACATGAACGGGCCGCTCCGCAAGGGGCGGCCCGTTTTGCCGTTTGCGGCAAGGCGTTCCGGGCATGCCCGGCCTGGCGACGGAGTTTGGACGACTGAAAAGATCAGGAACCGGCGGCTGCCACTCCGCCTCGATGCTCGGCAAGGCGCATGGCCTCGGCCCGCGCCAGCGCGAAGTCCACCTCCAGCGGCAGCAGGCAGAACCGCTCGCGCAGGGCGTGGGCATCGCGCAGGAAGCGCCGGTAGCCGGAAAGCGTGCGCGGACCGGCCCCATCCCGCACCGCCTGCCCCTTCAGGAAGGCCAGCCCCCGCCACAGCGCCGGGGTGCACGGCAGGAAGAAGGCCGCGTCGTCGACGTCCCCCGCAATACCAGCGGCCCCGGACTTCAGGTACAGCAGCAGCGTCAGCGCGAAGATGCCCGCGCCCGCCACCCTGCGCGCCTCGTGCAGGCGAAAGGCTTCAGCCAGAACATCGTCCGGGTTCCCGGCAACCGGCAGCGCCCACAGCCCCGCCAGCCACGGCGCAAGCTCCGCCATGCGGGGCGCAAGCCGCAACAGGCTGGCAAGCCCCGCCCCGAACCGGGTGCAGGTGATGCGCTTGGGCACGCTGCCCTCGATGCATTCGCGGTTCACGGCCATGCACATGGCCCGGAAGTCTTCGGCAGACATGACCCCGCCGCCGCCCGGCCCGAAGGCCGCGTCCAGCAGGGCGCGCGCCTCGGCCTCGCCCTGCCTGCGGCTGTTGATGAAATCCACCCCGGAATGAACGTCGCGCCACTCGTCCACCTGCGCGGCATACCGCTCGAACATGCTGCCTCCGTGTGCCGTGAAAACTCGCCCGACCGGCCCTGGCCCCATCCGCGCGACCGCCGCGCAAGCCAGTTCGCGGGGCACCGCACCTTCGCCCTGCCCCGCCTCACCGCGCCGCCCAAGGTGGATAGCAAAAAAAACGTGCGTTCCCAAGGGATGCACAGGCATCCTGAACGCACGACAACATCATCAAGGCTCTCCCGTAAGGGTGCCCGCACTTATTTGATCCCCTGGCTTTCTGACGTGTCTTCTTTCCTTATACCCCGCGACGGTCTTCCGTCGCGGGTGGCTGTGTGGACCTGATGCCAGGAATTACGGGTTTTGTCGCCGGGCAAGGCGGCGCGCGATTTCCGCGCGCAGTGTACTGATGTACATGAGCAGCGGAAATCAAGCGCCAACGCCGCCCGGCGGCAAAAAGCGGATTCCGCCCGCAGCATGACCACAGCGAGAGGCACTCCGCGCGAGGTCACCTGCTCAAAAAGAACCGCAGCCGCTACTGCGACACCACGTGCAGCAGGGCCGCGCGCACCTCGTCCATCTGCTGCTCGTCGGTGATCTTCTGGCCGTACACCGTGCGCACCGAAAAACTGTCCGACGTGCGGTTGCCCAGGGTGGCGATCTTGGCGAACAGGATGTCCAGCTGCAACGCCTGCAACACCCGCGCGACATCGTACAGCAGCGCGGGCCGGTCCGGCGCGAACACCTCGACCACGGTGTGGAAGTCCGACAACTCGTTGTCGATGCGCACCTCGGGCGGACGGCGCACCGCATCCAGCAGCACGCTGGGCACCTCGTGCTTCAGGGCGTTGGACGCGCGGGCCTGCTCCAGCCGGTAGTCCAGCGAGAGCTTGCCCGTCAGCGCGAAATGGATGGCCCCGCGCACCTTGCCCCAGAAATCCCTGGCATACAGCGGGTCCGGCGGCGCGCTGACATGAAAGACGTCCAGCACGGTGCCGTCGCTCCACACGTAGGCATCGGCCCCGAACACGTTCAGCCCGTGCAGCGAAAGCACCCCGGCGATGGTGGCGAACAGCCCGGACTGGTCGCGCGCGGCCACCAGCACTTCCCACAGCTCGCTGTCGCGCCCGCCGTGCAGCGGCCTGCCCTCCAGCACGACGACGCCCCGCTCCGCCCGGTCCTCGGGCAGGCGGCGGCGCGACTCGGCCACGTCGCGGTTCAACTGGTAGACCAGCGACATGTGCCGCACGATGTCCTCGGGCGGCATGGCCAGCAGGTAGCGCGACGGCATGGCGTCCAGATACAGCCCCGCCGTTTCCGGCGTGTAGTGCAGCGACGCCTGCCGCTCGCGCACCAGAGCGCGCGCCATGTCGCGCGTGCGCACGATGGCCTGGGCGGTCTGCGTGCCCGCAAGCTGCCCGTCGCGCAGCATGTTGGCCACCTTGCCGTGCAGTTCGTACAGCAGGCTGGCGGTCCAGCGGTTCCACGCCTTGTGACCGGTGGCCATGGAGTCGGCATGGGTCAGCAGGTAGAGCATGTTCAGGCGGCGCAGGCTGCCCACGGTGCCCGCGCACTGGGCCACCACCGACTCGTCGTTGAGGTCGCGGCGCTGGGCGGTGCGGATGAGCAGCAGGTGGTGCAGCACCAGAAAGATCACGTCGTCGATGATCTCCGGCGGCGCGCCCCACCGGGCCAGCAACTGCATGGCCATTTCCGCGCCCACCTCGGAATGGTGCGAGGCGTCGGCCCCGCCCTTGCCAAGGTCGTGCAGCAGCGCGGCCAGCAGCAGGCACAGCCGGTCGCGCGCGGCGTCCGCGTCCTGCGCGGCTGGTGCAAGCGCGTTGGCGGCACCACATTCACCCGCGTCCGCCACACCTAAGCAACCGCCGCGCCAGAAGCCGGAAAACGGCTCGACGTCCTCTCTGGCCAGCGATTCCAGCTGGCGGATCACGAACAGGGTGTGCATGCCCACGGGGTAGGTGTGGAACCCGTCGAACTGCACCCGGTCGCGCGCGGCCGCGTAGGCGGGCAGGATGGCGGGCAGCAGGCCCGTCTCGTCCATGTGCCCCAGCACGGGAAACGCCTTGCCGGACGCCAGGATGCGCATCAGCGCCGCGCCCACCTCAGCCCCGGAAAGGGCTCCGGCCTCGCCGGACAGCGCCTGTTGCAGGGCCTGCTCCATGGCCTTGCGGGTGTTCCAGTCAGGCGCGGGGGCCTCGGGACCCGGCCATTCGGCGGCGCGCACGAAGGCGGACAGGGCCAGGCCGGGGGTGACGGCGGCCGGGTCGGGCAGGCAGATGTGCAGCGTGCCGCCCGCCATGACCACGGGGCCTTCCACCTCGGGGCAGGGCCGGTCGGGGTGCACCGGGCCGCCGGGAATGCCCCGCAGGGCGGCGGACAATGCCTTGATGTGCGACATGCACCGGTGCAGGCGGCCCAGGAAGCATTCCACGGCCAGCAGGTTGCCGCACTCCCGAAAGCCCAGGCGCGCGGCGATTTCCGGTTGCAGGTCCAGGAACAGCTGGTCGTTCTTGCGGTGCGAAAGATGGTGCAGCAGGTTGCGCACGTCGTGCAGAAAGCCCACGCTCTCGCGCAGCAGGGCCGCGTCGGAGGCGGAAAACCCGGACTGGGCCAGGATTTCCTCCACGGTGCCCGCCTCGTTGCGGATGCGGCCTATCCACAGGATGCGGTGGTAGTCGCGCAGGCCGCCCAAACCGTCCTTCAGATTGGGCTCCAGCAGCACCGCGCCGTCGCCGTGGGCGGCGCGCCTGCGCTCGTGCTCCTCGTCGTTCCAGGCCAGGAACGAGGCCCCCCGGCGCGGCAGCACCTTGTCGTTCAGGCGGTCCACCAGTTCGCGGAACAGGGCCTCGTTGCCGGTGATCAGCCGGGCGTCCAGCAGGCTGGCCAGCACCTTGTGGTCCTTGGCCGCCAGCTTCACGCAGTCGCCGATGGTGCGGAACCCGTGCCCCAGGGTGTACCCCGCGTCCCACAGCGGCAGGAACAGCGGCTGGGCAAGGTCGATGGCCTGCGGCGGGATGGAGCGGCCGCACAGGATCAGGATGTCGATGTCCGACCCCAGGCACAATTCCTCGCGGCCGTAGCCGCCCACGGCCACCAGGGCCACCTTGTCGTGGCCGCCGCGCAGTTCGGCGAAGCGGAGGCGGAAATAGTCGTCCAGCAGGCGGCTGTAGGCCCGCTCGAAACGCGATGCCCCCGTGGGCGCGGGCGCGGTGTCGCGGCAGCGGGCGTCGGGCCGGAGCCCGCAGGCATCCCCTTCCGGGCCGGATGCGGCAGCGCCCGCGTTGGTGCCTGCATTGGTGGAAGACGGGGCGGCGTCCAGACGTCCGAGCAGCCCGGCGCGCCCCTCGCGCAGGACCGTGGCGGCATCGCGCGGCGTGCCGGGCGCGCCGGCGGAAGCGGAGGAAGAGGGCCCGTGTGCCTGCATCATGTGGGTGGGGTGGGTGGTGGGGTGGGGGTGAGTATGGACGGGCGGCGCCCCGTTCGTTGCCGGGACGCCGCCCAATGGTTGCGGTATGTTGCGGCTAGATGGCTTCCACGCCGGTTTCACCGGTACGGATGCGCAGCACGTCTTCCACCGGAGAGATGAAGATCTTGCCGTCGCCCACCTTGCCCGTGCGGGCTGCCTTGACCACGGCGTCGACGATGGTTTTCACCTGCGCGTCGTCGACGACGACCTCGATCTTGACCTTGGGCATGAAGTCCACCTGGTATTCGGCGCCCCGGTACACTTCCTTGTGGCCGCGCTGGCGGCCGAAGCCCTTGACTTCCGTGACGGTCATGCCCTTCACGTCGAGGCTGGCCAGCGCTTCCTTGACCTCGTCCAGCTTGAAGGGGCGGATGATGATCTCAAGTTTCTTCATGATGTCCATCCTGAAGCTCGGTTCGTGTTCAGGGAAGGGATGACCCCTTCCGCCTTGTAGGCGACAACGGCGGCAGCGGCAACCCTAGAGCTGATAGCCCGCTTCGTTGTGCTCGCTGACGTCGAGACCGGCGACCTCCGCTTCCGCGTCCGTGCGCAGGCCGACGAGGGCGTCAACCACATGGAACAGGATGCGGCTGGCCACGTAGCAGAACAGCCAGGTGGCGACCACGGAGATGAACTGGATCCAGAGCTGCGAGGGGTTGCCGTAGAGCAGGCCGTTGACGCCGTTCACGGCTTCGACGGCGAAGATGCCGGTGGCCAGGGCGCCGAAGGTGCCGCCCACGCCGTGCACGCCCACCACGTCGAGCGCGTCGTCGTACTTGAACACATGCTTCATCAGCACGCCGCCGTAGCATAGGGCGCCACCCACCAGGCCCATGATGATGGCGGGCATGGGCAGGACGAACCCGGCGGCGGGGGTGATGACCACAAGACCGGCCACGGCGCCGGAGGCCGCGCCAAGGGTGGTGGGCTTGCCGGTGTGCAGCCATTCGGCGGCCATCCAGCTGACGGCGGCGGCACCGGCGCACAGGTGGGTGGTGACGAAGGCGTTGGCGGCCAGGCCGTTGGCGGCCAGGGCGCTGCCCGCGTTGAAGCCGAACCAGCCGAACCACAGGATGCCCGCGCCAAGCACGGTCATGGGCAGGTTGTGGGGCACGAAGGGCTCGCGGCCGTAGCCGTGGCGGCGACCCAGCACGTGGGCGGCGGCCAGGGCGGCGGCGGCCGAGCTCATGTGCACCACGGCGCCCCCGGCGAAGTCAAGCGCGCCAAGGCCGAACAGCCAGCCGCCACCCCACACCCAGTGGGCCATGGGGGCGTACACCACCACCAGCCACAGCACCGAGAACAGCAGCATGGCGCGGAAGCGGATGCGTTCGGCGTAGGCGCCGGAGATGAGCGCCGGGGTGATCACGGCGAACATGCACTGGAACACCATGAACAGCAGGTGCGGGATGTTGGTGACCGATTCGCCGGGCTCCATGCCCACGCCGTTCAGGAAGGCGAAGTCCAGCCCCCCGATGACCCCGCCGATGTCGGGGCCGAACGCCAGCGTGTAGCCGATGACCGCCCAGACGATGCTGGCCACGCCCAAAAGAATGAAGCTGTGCATGGTGGTGGAAAGCACGTTGCGCGCACGCACGAGCCCCCCGTAGAACAGGGCGAGCCCCGGGGTCATGAACATGACCAGTGCGGAGCAGACCAGGATGAAGGCGGTATCCGCCGCGTTCATGTGAACCTCCTCGAAATGTTGACGTACACCCCCCGCCGGACCGAACGGACAGGGGCAAACCCGAACGATGTCTGGGTAAAGGCAAGGAGCGTGCCAGCGCCTACAAAAAGGTCTGGTTCAATGAATTCACCGTGTTGCGCAAATCAACGTTTTCACTGTTTTATCATTTTGGTAATAATAAAAACAGAAATGGTGCTTATTTTGTAAAAATGAACACTTTTGCAGCAAGCACCAGAAAAAACGCCTCCCCCAGGTTTGCATGCCCCCGCAGTTGTGGTATGCCTTGACGAACCGCCGTGCCCCTCCGCCTGCCGCAGGCGGCGGGACGCGAAGCCGCCGCTGCCGCCACGGGCGCAGCGGCACGCCGCCAGGACTCCTCGCCCTGGCGGGCGGGCCCGTTGAACCTCATTCCGCAGGAGGCGGATACCCATGGACCGTACCGGCATCATCACCTTCAGAGGCACTCCCCTTACCCTCGGCGGCAGCCCGGTGGCCGCGGGCGACAAGGCCCCCGGCTTTTCCGCCCTGGCCAACGACCTTTCCCCGCGCAGTCTGGCCGATTACGCGGGCAAGGTGCTGCTCATATCGGCCGTGCCCTCGCTGGACACCGGCGTGTGCGACATGGAAACCCGGCGCTTCAACCAGGAGGCCACCCGCCTTGGCGGGGACGTGCGCATCCTGACCATCAGCTGCGACCTGCCCTTCGCCCAGGCCCGCTGGTGCGGCGCCGCCGGGGTGGACGCGCTGGAAACCCTGTCCGACCACCGCGACCTGTCCTTCGGCACCGCCTACGGCGTGGTGATCAAGGAACTGCGCCTGCTGACCCGCGCCATCTTCGTGGTGGACCGGTCCGGCACGGTCACCTACACCGAGATCGTGCCCGAAGTGAGCCACGAGCCCAACTACGAGGCCGCCCTGGCCGCCGTGCGCGCCGCCCTCTAACGGGGGGCTTCCCCGCCGCGCGCGGGCCAGCCCCCCGGCAATGCGCGGCGGGTGTGCAAAAACGGCCTGTTTTACGAAAATGACAATGCGGTTTCGCCCACGCGGAACCGCATTGCCGTTTCCTGTCCGGATTGTCATTTACTGTCCGGTTCGTTGCCGTGTGCGGGATGCAGGCCGCAACGGCCAGCCAGCCTTGCACGGCGGCCCCGCCTGGGCTAGGCTGCGCCACCCCGTCACCATCCGGGCCAGCCCCGCGCCGCACGCCGGGACGGCCCGTTCCGCGACACGCAGCCTTCAGGAGAACGCCCGCCCCATGTCCGCAACATCCGCATCGCCCCTCACCCCCGACCAGACCCGCGCCCACGTCGTCGCCACGGTGCTGCGCCACCTGTCGCGGGGCATGGAACGCCGCACCGAAGCCCTGGAGGATTTTCTGGCCGTGACCATGCCCGACATGGACGAACGGGGGGCGCGGGCGCTGTCCTCCATGGTGCCCCGGCTGCCCGAATCGCTGTACGGCAAGTGGGCCTCCATGTTCGTGGACCGGTTGCAGGAAACCGTGCCCCACGAGCACGTGGCGGCCCTGTGCGACGGCAGCGCGGAAAACGACGCCACCCTCGCGCTGGTCTACGTGATGTTCATGGAATCGGAAAAGATGGAGCGCCAGGTGGCCGAAGACCTGCACGCCCTGGGCATTTCGCAGCAGGGGCAGGACGACGCGGGCGCCCTGCTGGGGGCATACCTGCGCGCCCGGCTCACCTCGCGCGGGCAGGGCCCGGCCAACTGAACGCGGCGCGCAGGCGCGGGGCGCGACTGGCGCAACCGGCGCAAAAAACAAGGGCCGCGCACATGCGCGGCCCCGCGATTTCCACCGGCCCCCGCCGGACGTTCCGTCTGCTACTGCTTCTCGACCTTCAGACCGTCGTCGGTGGCGGTCAGCAGGTAGGTGCAGCTTCCGGTGTCGAGACAGTAATCCGACCCCGGAAACAACGTGGCGCGGGCGGTCCATTCGTCGTTGACGAAGACGTCGCGCGCGCCGCCGCTTTCCTCGTAGCGCACCTGGGTTCCATCGGCCAGGATGACGAACTCCGCCTCGCGGATCACGGCGGGCAGGTCGGCTTCGGTATGGCTCATGGCAGGCCTCCTTCACGGTTGCGGACGGTGGGATTGTGGCAGGTAACCAATCCACTGACGTAATCACATGCTTACATCGTCCGTCACCGGACAACAACAGGAATATACCGTGACGCCAGAACTCCCGGACACCGTTTCCGCTTCCGCCGCCTCCGCCCCGGCAGCCCTGGCCGCCGCGCTGGTCCTGCCGGTGTCCGGCGTGGCCGCCGTGGTGGCCCTGCTGGACGAGGGGGCCACCATCCCGTTCATCGCCCGCTACCGCAAGGAAGCCACCGGCAGCCTGGACGAGGTGCAGGTGGCGGCGGTGCGCGACGCGCTGGAAAAGGCGCGCGAACTGGACAAGCGGCGCGCCGCCGTGCTGGCCTCGCTGGAGGAGCGCGGGCTGCTCACCCCGCAACTGGCCAAGGCCGTTGCCGGGGCCACCACCCTCACGGCGCTGGAGGACGTGTACCTGCCCTACCGGCCCAAGCGCGTCACCCGCGCGGAAAAGGCCCGGCGGCGCGGCCTGGCCCCGCTGGCGGAAGCCCTGCGCACGGCACGGCCTTCGGCGGACGCCCGCGCGCTGGCCGCCCCCTACGTCACGCCGCACGGCACGGACCCGGAACTGGCCGTCCCCGACGCGGAAGCCGCCCTGGCGGGCGCCCGCGACATCCTGGCCGAAAATTTCGCGGAATCCGCCCCCCTGCGCGGTGCGCTGCGCGACCTGTTCGCGCGCCGCGCCGTGCTGCGCGCCAAGGCCGTGCCCGGCAAGGAGGCGGAAGGCGCCACCTACGCCGACTGGTTCGGCCACGAGGAACGCGCCGCCGCCATGCCCTCGCACCGGTTGCTGGCCATGCTGCGCGGCGAACGCGAGGGTTTCCTGTCCGTGGCCGTGCGCCCGGAAGACCCCGACGCGCTGGACATCCTGCGCCGCCGCGCCGACCTGCCGGGCGTCCCCTCTGCCCGGCCGGAATCGGCCGCCGGGCAGGTGGACGCGGCGCTTGCGGACGCCTGGAAGCGGTTGCTGGCCCCCTCGCTGGAAAACGAACTGCGCACCGCACTGCGCGAACGGGCCGAGGCGCAGGCCATCGGCGTGTTCGCCGCCAACCTGCGCGAACTGATCATGGCCCCGCCCCTGGGCGGCCGCCGCGTGCTGGCGCTGGACCCCGGCTGGCGCACCGGGGCCAAGCTGGTCTGCCTCGACGCGCAGGGCGCGCTGCTGCACCACGAGGTGATCCATCCCCTCACCGGCGACGCCGGGGCCGAGCGCGCCGCGCGCACCCTGCGCGACTGCTGCGCGAAATACGCCATCGAGGTGGTGGCCGTGGGCAACGGCACCGCCGGGCGCGAGACCGAGGCCTTTGCGCGCGGCGCGGGCCTGCCCGCCGGGGTGGACGTGGTGCTGGTGAACGAGACCGGGGCCTCGGTGTATTCCGCGTCAGAGGCGGCGCGGCGCGAATTTCCGGAGCACGACCTGACCGTGCGCGGGGCCGTGTCCATCGGACGGCGGCTCATGGACCCGCTGGCGGAACTGGTGAAGATCGACCCGCGCTCGCTGGGCGTGGGCCAGTACCAGCACGACGTGGACCAGGCCGCCCTGCGCCGCGCCCTGGACGAGGTGGTGGCCTCGTGCGTCAACGCCGTGGGCGTGGACGCCAACACGGCCAGCCCGGAACTGCTGGCCCACGTTTCCGGCATCGGCCCGGTGCTGGCCCGCAACATCGTGGCCCACCGGGCACAGAACGGCCCCTTCCGCACCCGGAAAGACCTGCTGAAGGTGCCGCGCCTTGGCCCCAAGGCCTTCGAGCAGGCGGCGGGCTTTTTGCGCGTGCGCGGCGGCAACCCGCTGGACGCCAGCGCGGTGCACCCGGAACGCTACGCCCTGGTGGCCGACATGGCCACGGACCTGGGCTGCGCGGTGGCCGACCTGCTGCGCCGCGATGACCTGCGCGGGCGCATCCGGCCGGAGCGGTACGTTTCCGGCGAGGTGGGGCTGCCCACGCTCACCGACATCCTGGCCGAACTGGCCCGGCCGGGACGCGACCCGCGCCCGGCCTTCACCCCGTTCCGCTTCGCCGAGGGGGTGCATTCGCCCGACGACCTCGAACCGGGCATGGTGCTGCCGGGCATCGTCACCAACGTCACCGCCTTCGGGGCGTTCGTGGACGTGGGCGTGCACCGCGACGGGCTGGTGCACGTCAGCCAGTTGTCCGACCGTTTCGTGCGCGACCCGGCCGAAGTGGTGGCCCCCGGCCGCACGGTGCGGGTGCGCGTGCTGGACGTGGACCGGGCGCGCGGCCGGGTGAGCCTGGCCATGAAGGGCGTGGAACAGTGACCCGCCCCGGCGCGTCTACTTCTTTTTCTTCTTGCCCTTCTCGCGGGCCTCGCTGAACAGCTTTTCCTTCTTCTTCTCGAAGACCAGGGCCGTGCGCAGGGCGGCCAGCCCCAGCGCCACGATGGACAGGATGAGGATGAACCCCTTCTGCAACTGCCACTTCTGGGTGCTGATGAGCCCCGTGGCCCAGGCGGCCCCGGCGCGTTCGCCGTAGTACAGGCTGAGCGGCAGCACCACCAGGATCAGCAGCAGGCCGATGATCTCCATCCACAGAAAGCTGCGCCCCAGCAGCAGCAGGAACAGCGTGGAATCCCGCACCACCCGCAGGAACTTCAGGCGCGATTCCAGCTTCTGCAAGCGCTCGTCCTCGGCTTCGGCCACGGTGTGGGCCCGCTTGAAGGTCTCCGCCACTTGCAGGTTGTTCTTCAGCGCCCAGTTCAGGTTGGCGGCGCACAGATTGTAGTTCTTGTTGAATTCCACAAGGATGCGCGGAAACGGGAACCATGCCGCCTCGTCGCGCACGTACATCAGCCGGGTCATGTAGCCCTGGAACCGGGTCTTCAGGTCCTTGACCTCGCGGTTGATGCGCAGTTGCAGATCCTTTTCCAACTGCGAGCGGCCGTGGATCACGGTCTGGTACGGCACGAAGTTGCGGATTTCGGACATGCGGATCAGGTTGGCCACGCGCACGTCGGTCTGCGTGGCGAAGGGGTGTTCGTCGCTGAACCAGGTGGACACCTCGCCGCGCAGGCGCGACAGCCCTTCCTTTTCCTCTTCCACGCGGTTCTCGGCCTCGGCCCACGGCACGTGCAGCGCCGTAAGCAGGTGCAGGTGGCCGCGCTCCAGTTCCGGGTCCAGCAGCACGCGGTTGAACACGTTGGGGTCCTGGCCGATCAGGGCCAGCAACTGCGCCGTGGCCTGCTCCACGAAGCCCATCTTCACGTGGCACACGGCCTGCCGGTACTCCGCGTCGGACCACTGCGGGCACAGCCGCACCACCTGCCGGTACAACTGGGTGGCGGGCTGGTACTTGCCCTGCACCTCTTGCAGGCGGGCCTGCAAAAAGATGTGCCAAGCCTGCTGCAACGGCGAGGAGGCCAGGGTTTCCGCCTCCTTCCACAGCGAGGCGGCGCGCAGCAGGTCGCCACGCTCCAGCGCCACGTAGCCCAGCATGGTCCGGTTGCGGTAGTCGCGCGGGTTCTTGATCTGGATCTGGCCCAGTTCGCGCTCCAGCGCCACGGGCTCGCCGTGGCGAATGGCTTCCAGCACGCCCCACACGGGGTTGTCGTCCCTGGGGGCCAGTTCGTCGAGCCCCTTGGGATAGTCCTTGCCGCGCGCCAGCCACATGCGGCGCACCATGCGGTGCTGCGCCGCGCTGCCGATGTCGAACATGGCGCGGGTCACGATGCCTTCCGCGCCCTCGGAAGCAAGCAGCGCGGCGAACCCTTCGCCGATGTCGCCCGCCAGTTGCCCGTCGATGATCTGGAAACCCCGGTTCAGGGTTTCGAAGTCCAGCAGGGCCACGTCGCGCCACACGCTGGGGGTCAGCGTGTCCAGCTTGCGGGTGGGGCAGGCGGTGACCTCGTGGTTGCGCATGCCGCAGTAGAAGCAGCACGGATGGCTGCCCGCCACCGCGCGGGTGGAGACCACCACCGGCAGCGAACCCGCCTCCTGGCCGTCGTCGGCAAGACCCACGTTGCACCAGTCGTCCATGCTGCTGTGCTCGACCGAAAAGCGCACCTCGTGGATGGTGAAGCCCTCGCCCAGCAGGTAGGCGTTGCGGAAGCTGGTGTGCGGGTAGTCGGGCACCAGCTGGTCCCAGTCCAGGGCGATCTTGCGGGGCAACTCGTTGTTGAAGTTCAACCCCTTGCGGTCCACGATGGCGCTGACGCACGGCCAGTAGGCGTCGGGGCGCTGTTCCTTCACCTCGCGCACGCGTTGCAGGAGGTCGCGGCACCACTGGCGGTACAGGCGCAGGTTTTCCAGCGGAAAGATGAGGAAGGATTCGTGCAGGATGTACTTGAACTTGTGGCGCTTGAGGATTTCCTCGATCTCGCCGAACATGGCCCGCCAGCCCGCCTGGAATCCCTTGTCCAGGGGGTTGCCCAGGGGGCGCAGCACCGAGTACCATCCGGTGGTGGACTGGTACGGCAGGCGCGAGTCGGCCCGCAGCAGGCTCCACTCGGCGGGCACCATGCCGCGCAGGGCCGCCGCCTTCTCGAAGGACAGGCCCGGCACGCCGGTGCCCATCTCGCGGGCGCGGGGGTGCACCCACACCTGGAATTCCTGCGGGGAGATGAGTTCCTGCGTGGTCAGCACGTTTTCCAGCGACAGGGATATCTCGCGCTTCATGCCCAGCAGCAGGCGCGCGGGCAGCACCTGCACCGCCACGGGCAGCGAGTTGAACTTGCCCCATATCTCCAGCCGCGCCAGCGCCAGGAACACGTCTGCCGAGAAGAAGAACCACAACGACTGGTCGCGCTCGGCGGCGATGGTCATGCCGCCGTAGTCCTGCAGGGTCTGCGGCACGGCGGGGTTGATGTCGCCCTGCCAGTTCAGCCACAGGGCAAGGCCCGCGGCGCTCATGCGCGATTCGCGGAACTCCGGCAGGCGGCGCAGCAACGATTGCAACTGGGGCATCCGAACCTCTGGATACGGCTAACCAGGGAACTACCCTGATACGGAGTGACGAATGGACGTTACCAAGGCCCTCGCGGACCTGAAGAAGGAACCGGGCTTCGCCGACCACGTCGGCATGGTGCTGGTGCACAACGGCGTGGTGCGCGGCTGGTCGCGCAAGGACAAGCACAACGTGGTCGCCATCAGGGTAACCCCCGACCGCCAGCGCATCAATGAAATATGCCGCGAACTGTCGGAGCGCCCCGGCATCTTCCGCATCCTTGCCGACGCCGTGGAGGGCGAACTGGCCCCCGGCGACGACGTGCTGTTCCTTGTCGTGGCGGGCGACATCCGCGAAAACGTCAAGGCCGTGTTCGCGGAACTGCTGGACCGCATCAAGGCCGAGGCGGTGACCAAGGAGGAAATCTTCGGCTGACGCCTTGGGCGCGCGCCCCCGCCGCTGCCTGTTCCGCCCCGGTGGCAATGCCGCCGGGGCATTTTTTTCTCCTTCCGCCGAAACTACAGCAAGTTCCATTCCTTTTCGTGCCAGACTGGGCCGGACGGGGGCCGAACAGGGGCCGGACGCGCGGCGGCGGTGTCGCACCGCCGCCGGATGCCGGGTCCCGCCGTGTATTCCGTCACCCGCGGCACTGCCGCAGCACGTCCCGAGTTGCGCCCCCCCCTTGCATTTTTTCTGATATAGATTTTTAAATACGCATGCGCCGCACATTTCTTGCCCGCATGCTCCGCGCCGGGCTTCTGGCCCTGCTCCTGCTGTGCCCGCCGCTGCTGGCGGACACGGGCGATTCCGCCTGCCGGGCCGGGGAAGTCTTCGGCGACGCGCTGGCCGTGGTGCTGCGCGTGCCCGACGGCGACACCCTGGTGGTGGACATCCCCGGCTACCCGCCCGTGGCGGGCCGGTCCGTCAGCGTGCGCATCGCCGGGTGCGACACCCCGGAAAAACGCGACCCGCGCGCCGAACTGCGCGAACTTTCCCGCCGCGCCCGCGAACTGACCCTGCATATGGCCGCACCGGGCAGCACGGTGACCCTGCGCAACCTGCGCCGCGACAAGTACTTCCGCCTGCTGGCCGACGTGGAGGCCGACGGAGGCGACATCGCCACCGCGCTCATCCAGCGCGGGCTGGCCAAGCCCTACGCGGGCGGCCGCAAGGAGTGGTAGCCCCCTCCATCCACCCGCACCCTTCTCTCTCCCATGGTTTCCGCGCGTCCACGCAGGGTTCCCCCCTCCCTGCCAACGCGAAAGGCCCCGCCGAAGCGGGGCCTTTATCATCCATGATCCGGCAATCCGGCTGTTGGAGTTGCCATGTGCCGCGCCTGCGCACGGCGGCATTTCCGTTTCTCGGCTTTCGCGCAGGCTCAGCGGCTTTCCGAAAACGCGCAGGACGTGCGGCAAGGGCAAGGAAAACCGTTTTTTTGCGACGGGAGTGTACTCTTCCCGTACTCGACCGGAGCAAAAAAACGGTTTGACGCCGCCATTGCCCGCGTACTGCGCGTTTTCAACGCGCGCTAGAAGACCTTGAGGCCCTTGAGAAGAACCAACAAGACCAGCACCGGGCTCACCCAGCGCACCACGGTGAGGAACGCGGAAATGATGGCCCCGTTGACCAACTGTCCCCGGTTGGACAGTTCCGTCTTCACGTTGGCCGCGCCCCACACCCAGCCCGCGAACAGGCAGATGAAGATGCCGCCCACGGGCAGCAGCACGTTGGACGACAGGAAGTCGTACAGGTCGAACACGGTCATGCCGAAGAGCTTCACGTCGGCCATGGTGGACATGGACAGCGTGGCCGGAATGCCGATGATGGCCAGCGTCACCGAGGTGAGGATGGTGGCCCGCGTGCGCGGCATGCCGAACGATTCGGCCAGCCAGGCCACGGGCACTTCCAGCAGCGAGAGCATGGCGCCGGTGGCGGCGATGGCGGTGAGGCAGAAGAAGATGACCATGAACACCTGGCCGCCCGGCAGCGAGGTGAACACGGCGGGAATGGTCATGAACAGCAGGCTGGGCCCGGCGCTGGGCTCGAAGCCGAAGTTGAACACGGCGGGGAACACCGCCATGCCCGCCAGGATGGAGATGGTCAGGTCGCACAGCATGACGCGGGTGGCCGTCAGTGGAATGTCCTGGTCGTTGCGGAAGTAGCTGCCGTAGGTGGTCATGGTGCCCATGCCGATGGACAGCTTGAAGAAGGCGAGGCCCAGCGCCATCAGGATGACGCCGGGGGTGATCTTGGCGAAGTCAGGCGTGAACAGGAAGGCCAGGCCCTCGCCTGCCTTGGGCAGGGTGAGGCTGCGCGCGCACACCGCCACCAGCAGCAGGAGCAGCACGGGCATGAGCACCTTGGTGGTGCGCTCGATGCCCTGCGCCACCCCGGCGATGATGATGACGCTGATCAGCACCAGCACGCCCCACTGCCACAGCAGCGACTGCACCGGGTCGCCCACCAGCCCTTCGAAGGCCTTGGCGGCCACGGCCGGGTCGGTGGTGGCGATTTCGCCGGACAGGGCCTTGAAGATGTAGGCGAACACCCACCCGGCCACGTCGGTGTAGAAGCCCATGATCAGGAACGCCGCGATGACGCCCGAAAAACCCACCAGATGCCAGGGCTGGCCCTTGGGGGCAAGCTGGCGGAAGGTGCCCACCGCGTTAGCCCGGGCGCGGCGGCCGAGCATGATTTCGGATATCATCACCGGCAGGCCGACCAGCAAGGTGGCCAGCACGTACACCAGCAGGAACGACGCGCCGCCGTTCTGCCCGGTAAGGGCCGGGAACTTCCAGATGTTGCCGAGGCCCACGGCCGAGCCGAGGGTGGCCGCGAGCACGCCGAGGCGCGTCGCGAAGCCGTCGCGGGCGGTGGTGATCTGTTTCGCCATGTGCACTGTTTCCTTGCAATGTGAGCTCCGGGCGATCCGGGCACCCCTCATTAGACACATCCCCCTTCTTTATCAAGATATTTGTGTGGCCCGGACCGCCCGTGCGCACCCCGCGATCCGGCAGCGGCGCGCAACGGTGCGAAATGGCAGACCATACCAAAAAGAAGCGGCACTCGCATGCGCGAGCGCCGCCTGTGAACGGTGCAATCATGGTCGTACTTTTCAGTACCACGCTTGAGGAATTTCCGGCGGATGCACTGCCCGGCGGAACACCCGGCCGGCAGTTTCCGGGGCTACTCCGACTGCCCGTCGGGGCCGTCGTCGTTGCCCTCGGGCACGGGCAGCGCGCGGGCGCGGGCATCGGCGCGGATTTCCTCGCGCACGCCCTGCCAGTTCAGTTCGCCCCAGCCCAGCGAGGTGGTCCGGGCGGGGGTGACGGTCACCTCGGCCATGCCGTCCGGCCCGGCCACGCGCACGGTGACCGGGGTGCCCTCGCGCACCGCTTTCGGAGAGAACGAGGCCACGAAGGCCGCCGCGTCGCGCACCACCCCGGCGTCCCAGGCCCTGCCGTCGAACTGCCGTCCGATGGCCAGCGGGCCGGGAAAGCCCGCCACCTTGAAGTGCAGGTCCGACGGAAAGGCGAAGCGCACCAGCGCTTCGTTGTCGGCCTGGTGGCGGCCGATGGACAGCCAGTGCGGCCCGGCCCAGTATTGCCGCCCGATGTTGGCCAGCTTGAACTCGGCGGCCGTGGCGTGGGGGGCGTGGACCAGCACCGGCCAGTAGCGGCGGGCGTTTTCGCGCTCGGCCAGCTTGCAGCCCCCGGCGGGGGTGGGAATTTCGGTCAGGCCGTACTTTTCGGCCAGGGCCATCTGTTCCTTGCGGCCGCGCCCGAAGATGCCGTGCAGGCGGCTGCGGTCCACCAGGCCGGATTCCTCGGCCGGGGTGGGGTCCAGCTTCAGGGCGCACAGGGGGCGCAGCAGCAGTTCCTTGACCCCGGCGTCGCGCCGGATGACGTTCAGGGTGTCGCGGCGCTGCGACATGGGGCGTTGGCCCAGCACTTCTCCGGTGATGATGAACGAGGCCCCGTAGCGCTCCATCAGTTCGCGGGCGCGGGACACCAGAAGTATCTTGCAGTCCACGCAGGGGTTCAGCACCTTGCCGAAACCGTGCGCGGGGCGTTCGCGCAGCAGCGCGGCGAAGGCTTCGCCCACGTCCACGGCGGCGATGTCCAGGCCGTGCACGGCCTCCCAGTGCTTCACCTTGCCGGGCTTGCCGAAGAACGGCGAGACGAAGTGCAGGCACTTGACCGCAAGCCCCTGCTCCTCGATGACCTTCACCGCCAGAATCGAATCGAGACCGCCGGACAACAGGGCCACGGCGTCATAGCGTTTGCGTTCCATGGGGGGTGACATACGGCGCGGGGGGCGGGTTGGCAAGGGGCGCGGGCCGGAGCGCGGCCGGAAGCAGCGCCCCCATCCCCGCCGTCCGGAGCCGCGCGACCGGCGTTGCCCGCCGCCGCGCCTTCTGGTATTCCCCGTGAAGCCCATCGACGCCCGTTGACGCCCGCTTCGGCGGTCCAGACCTGTCGACGCCCGCAATCATCCCACCCCGGAGACCATAACATGGCGAAGAAACCCGCGCTGACGCCGGAAGAGATGCGCCGCGAAGCCCTCGCGACGGCCCTCAGCACCATCGAGCGCAAGTACGGACAGGGCTCGGTCATGAAACTGTCCGACACCGCCCACGTGAACATTCCGGTGATTCCCACCGGCTCCATCGGGCTCGACCTCGCCCTGGGCGTGGGCGGCATCCCGCGCGGCCGCGTATCGGAAATCTACGGCCCGGAATCCTCGGGCAAGACCACGCTGGCCCTGCACATCATCGCCGAATGCCAGAAGATGGGCGGCACCGCCGCGTTCATCGACGCCGAACACGCGCTGGACACCAACTACGCCCGGCGCCTTGGCGTGAAGACCGACGAACTGCTCATCTCGCAGCCCGACTTCGGCGAGCAGGCGCTGGACATCGCCGACATGCTGGTGCGTTCCAGCGCCGTGGACATCGTGGTCATCGACTCGGTGGCCGCGCTGATCCCCCAGGCGGAACTGGAAGGCGTCATGGGCGAAATGCAGGTGGGCGGCCAGGCCCGCCTGATGTCGCACGCCCTGCGCAAGCTCACCGGCACCATCCACAAGTCGCGCACGGCGGTCATCTTCATCAACCAGATCCGTATGAAGATCGGCACCATGGGCTACGGCAACCCGGAAACCACCACCGGCGGCAACGCGCTGAAGTTCTACAGCTCGATCCGCATGGACATCCGCAAGATCCAGACCCTGAAGGACAAGGAAGAAGTCTACGGGTCGCGCACCAGGGTCAAGGTGGTGAAGAACAAGGTGGCCCCGCCCTTCCGCGAAGCGCTGTTCGACATCCTGTACGGCACGGGCATCTCGCGCACCGGCGAACTCATCGACCTCGGCTCTGACGTGGGCATCATCGAAAAGAGCGGCTCGTGGTTCGCCTTCGGCTCCGAGCGGCTCGGCCAGGGCAAGGAGAACGTCCGCGCCCTGCTGGAGGAGAACGAGGCCCTGCGCCAGAGCGTGGAGGCCAAGCTCATCGAGCACCTCGGCATGATGCCCGCCAAGGTGGTGGACCCGGACGACAGCGCCGGGGCCATGGACGACGACGAATTCTAGCCGCGCCCCGCGCCTGCGACGCCATACGTTCCGCACAGGAGACACCCAGTGATAACCGCCAACGAAATCCGGCGCCGGTTCCTTGAATTCTTCCGGTCCCAGGGCCACGAGATCGTGCGCTCCTCTTCCCTCGTGCCCAAGGACGACCCCTCGCTGCTGTTCACCAACGCGGGGATGGTGCAGTTCAAGAAGATCTTCCTGGGCCAGGAAAAACGCGGCTACGTGCGGGCCACCACCTCGCAGAAGTGCCTGCGCGTGGGCGGCAAGCACAACGACCTCGAAAACGTGGGCCGCACCGCGCGCCACCACACCTTCTTCGAAATGCTGGGCAACTTCTCGTTCGGCGACTACTTCAAGGAAGACGCCATCAAGTTCGCCTGGAAGTTCCTGACCGAAGACCTCAAGCTGCCCAAGGAACGCCTGTACGCCACCGTGTTCCGCGACGACGACGAGGCGCGCGACCTGTGGCTTGCGCACACCGACATCCCGGCCGAACGCATCTACCGCATGGGCGAAAAGGACAACTTCTGGTCCATGGGCGATACCGGCCCCTGCGGCCCGTGCTCGGAAATCCTCATCGACCAGGGCGAGCACATGACCTGCGGGCCGGACTGCGGCATCGGCAAGTGCGACTGCGACCGGTACCTGGAAATCTGGAACCTGGTGTTCATGCAGTACGACCAGGCCGCCGACGGCACCCGCACCGCGCTGCCCAAGCCCTCCATCGACACGGGCATGGGTCTGGAGCGCATCGCCGCCGTGTGCCAGGGCGTGTACTCCAACTTCGATACCGACCTGTTCCAGGCCATCATCCAGTACACCTGCGAAATCGCCGGGGTGTCCTACCGCGCCAACGACGAAACCGACACCGCCCTGCGCGTCATCGCCGACCACAGCCGTTCGGTGGCGTTCATGATCACCGACGGCATCCTGCCCTCCAACGAGGGGCGCGGGTACGTGCTGCGCCGCCTGATCCGCCGCGCCTACCGCTTCGGGCGGCTCATCGGGCAGACCGGCACCTTCCTGCACAAGACCGCCCTGAAGGTGGTCGAGGTGATGGGCGACGACTACCCCGAACTGCGCGGCAACGCCGACTTCATGGCCCGCGTGGTGCGCGAGGAGGAAGAGCGCTTCAACCGCACCCTGGACAAGGGTCTGGCCCTGCTGGAGGAAGAACTGGAAAGCCTGCGCGGCGCGGGCAGCGCCCGCGTGGCGGGCGACGTGGCCTTCAGGCTGTACGACACCTACGGCTTTCCGCTGGACATCGTGAACGACATCGCGGAAAAGCGCGGCTTCACGGTGGACGAGGACGGCTTCCGCGCGCTGATGGCCGAACAGAAGGAACGCGCCAAGGCCGCCTGGAAGGGGTCGGGCGAATCGGACATCGCCTCGCGCTTCCACGCCCTGCTCGAAGAGGGCTTGCGTTCCGAATTCATCGGCTACGAGCACCTCGCGGGCGACAGCCGCGTGGTGGCCCTGCTGGACGCCTCGGGCCTGCCCAGCGAGGGGCTGCCCAAGGGCGCCAAGGGCTACGTGGTGACCACCCGCACCCCGTTCTACGGCGCGTCGGGCGGGCAAACGGGCGACCTCGGCTCCATCGCCTCGCCCTCGGGCAAGGCCCGCGTGCTGGACACCCTGAAGCCCTCGCCCGAACTCACGGTGCACCAGATCGAAACCGTGGACGGCGAACTGCTGCCTGACCAGGAAGTGCACCTGCAAGTGGAAGAGGACGAGCGCGTGGCCTCGGCCCGCAACCACACCTGTACCCACCTGCTGCACGCCGCCCTGCGCCGCGTGCTGGGCGACCACGTCAAGCAGGCCGGTTCGCTGGTGGCCCCGGACCGCCTGCGCTTCGACTTCACGCACATCGCGGCCATGACGCCGGAAGAAATCGCCGCCGTGGAGCGCGAGGTGAACCGGGTGATCCTGGCCGACCTGCCCCTGGAAACCGACCACATGGCCTACGACGCCGCGCTGAACCGGGGGGCCATGGCCCTGTTCGGCGAAAAGTACGGGGACGAGGTGCGCGTGGTGGCCATCGCCGACGAGTCGGTGGAACTGTGCGGCGGCACGCACCTGCGCGCCACCGGCCAGGCCGGGCTGTTCCTGATCCTGTCCGAGGGCGGCGTGGCCGCCGGGGTGCGCCGCATCGAGGCCATCACCGGCTGGAACGCCCTGCGCATGGTCATGGACCAGCGCGCCGAACTGGGCCAGGTGGCCGGGCTGCTGAAAGCCCGCCCCGGCGAGATCGTGCCCCGCGTGGAAGCCCTGCAAAAGGACGTGAAGGGCCTGCGCAAAGACCTGGAAAAGGCCAGCGCCCAGGCCACGTCCGGCCAGGGCCGCAACATCATGGACGAACTGGCCGAGATCAACGGCGTGAAGGTGCTGGCCGCCAGGGTGGACGTGCCCAACGTCAAGGCCCTGCGCGACCTGATGGACGACGTGCGCTCCAAGCTGCCCTCGGGCGTCGCCTGCCTGGCCGCCCCCGACGGCGACAAGGTGAGCCTGATCGTGGCCGTTTCCAAGGACCTGCACGACCGCTTCACCGCCCCGGCCCTGATCAAGGCCGTGGCGGCCGCCGTGGGCGGCTCCGGCGGCGGGCGGCCCGACATGGCCCAGGCCGGGGGCACCAACCCGGCGGGCATCGACGAGGCATTTGACATCCTGCGCAAGACCATCGCGGGATAGTGGCTGTCTCTAAATTGTCTTTTTGCCCGTTGGCTGACCGACCCGAAGGGCGCGAAGCGTGCCCGTTACGCGAGCTTGCGAGTGTTACGGGCATCGAGCGCAACGCGGTCAAACTTCGCCTGCCATATCGGTCGAATACGATAAGAGTATACTCCCTTATGGCAGGCTCGTTTTCCTTGCCAACGAACAAAAATCCTAATTTGGAGACCGCCCCTGGCTAGACGAAACACGACGCCCCCGCGTGCATGCACGCGGGGGCGTTTTCGTTCATCCGCCGGAAACCTCGAAGGCCAAAGCCCGAACCATCTATCCGTGCCGCCGCGCCAGGCGCGGCAGCAGGCCCGCCACGGCCTCGGCGTCGTGCCGCCCGGCCATGTCCACGGGTCGCGCACCGCCGGGCCGCGCCCGCACCACCGGCGCGTCCAGCAATTCCACGCCCAGCGCGCGCAGCCCTTCGTGGTCGATGCCGCCGGGGTAGACCCCGTTGCGGGTGTCCACCACCACCGTGCCCAGCAGACGGGCGGCGGGCACGTCCGCGCCCGCGTCGCGCCGCAGCGCGGCCAGCAGCGCGGCGGCGCAGTCGGCCACGGACAGGCCGAGTTGCTCGGGGTCCACGCCGCTGTTGGCCAGGTACACCTTGGGGCACGGCGCTTCGGCCACGGCGCGCCCTACTCCCTCCGGCAAAAGGTTGGCCAGCACGCTGGTGTAGAAGCTGCCCATGGGGAAACAGATCAGGTCCGCGTCCGCGATGTGCCGGGCGGCCACACCGGATACGGGCACGCGGGCCTCGGCGGGGTGGGCGGATGCGTTCGCACCGACACCCTGCCCGCGTTCCTTCCCCGTCGCATCGTCGTCCGCCTCCCCGCCCGCCCCTTCGCCCTCGGGCCGGGTGCGGGTCAGGAACAGGCGGCGCACCGGGACGGTGATGCCGGGCGCGCCCTTCCCGGTGATGCGGTGCTGCCCCAGCAGCACTGTGCCGTCGGCCAGTTCCGCCGCCAGGTGCAGGTCGTCGTCCACGATGGGCGCCACCGTGCCCCGTACCCGGAACAGGCGCGAGAACAGGTGCAGCACGGGCTCCAGCCCGCCGCCGTGGCGCAGGTAGCCCCCCGCCAGCAGCAGGTTGCCCAGGCACGCCCCGTGCGGGTCGAAGCCGGGCGGCGCGAATTCCAGGAACCAGCGCAGGTGCAGGCGCAACACGTCGGCCACCAGCGGGTCGATGCCGCGCCAGGCGGGGTCGCGCTCCGAGGCCAGGGCGTACAGCCGCTGCATCAGGGTGTCGTGTTCGCCGGCGTCGGCCAGGCGCAGGTCGCACAGGGCCACCAGCGGCGGGGTGGCCACGGCGGGGTCGGCCAGGGCCAGCAGCCGGTTGCGCAGGTCGCCCACGGCGGGCATGCGGATGTAGCGCCGCAGCACGGCCGTGCTGCCCCCGGAATCGAACGGGGTGACCAGGTGCACGGAATTGTGCGTATGAGGCGTCAGGGCGTGGCAGAGCGCCTTCAGCGCCGTGCCGCCGGTGAAGAAGACGATGCGCGGGCCACCCCCCGCTGCCGCCGCGTGGCGACTAGTCGTCATCCCCGTCGCTGCCATCGGAGTCACCGCCATCGGGGTCGCCGCCATCGCCGAATCCGGCGTCGTCACCCGCTTCGCCGGGCCGTTTGGGGAACTTCACCTTCACGCGGGCGCGCAGCCTGTCGCCGGTGCGCTTCAGCGAAATGCCGATGCTTTCGTAGCCGTCGATCTCTATGGACCGGCCTTCCAGGCTGATGACGCCGGTGGCCATCTGCTCGCCGATGCGGCGCACCAGGGCGGGGGCTTCTTCCGGGGTTATGGGGAACTGCACGGTGCGCTTGCCGTATTGGGTCATCGGATCTCCGGGGCGGCGCCGTGGTCGCGGCGCCGCGGATGGTTGGGATGGGGCCGCCGACCGCATCCGGCGGGCGGCGGGGCGTGCAGTTTACCGCAGCCGCCCGAGAATGCAAAGCGGGGCCGCCGTGTGGTGGCCCCGCCCGGATTGTCGGCATGACGGTGCGGCATCGCGCGGCGTTGCCCTGCGCGCTAGCCGCACGCACCGCCGGAATTGATCTGGAAACTGTGCTTGATGTTCAGCCCTTCCACGATGAACATCACCGTCTCGCCCACGTTGGTGGACAGGTCGCCCACCCGTTCCAGGCTGCGCGAAACCAGGATGGTGTGTACCGAGCGCTCCACGGCCGGGCTTTCGCGGCCCATGTAGTCCATGAGTTC
Source organism: Nitratidesulfovibrio sp. D1 (assembly GCF_051133415.1). Classification (NCBI taxonomy): domain Bacteria; kingdom Pseudomonadati; phylum Thermodesulfobacteriota; class Desulfovibrionia; order Desulfovibrionales; family Desulfovibrionaceae; genus Nitratidesulfovibrio; species Nitratidesulfovibrio sp. D1. The sequence goes on from NZ_JBPGNZ010000002.1 coordinate 583,109, forward strand.
GCGCAGCACCTGCACGTCCAACTGGTTGCAGCGCTTGTCCAGCAGGCGCAGTTCGCGGGCCAGCGCGGCGTCGCTTTCGCGGAAGGACATCACCGCCTTGCGGAACATGTCCACGGCGTGGGTGCCCAGTTCGTTCAGGCTGGGCATTTCCGGCAGCGGCGGCCGGGACGCCAGGAACATGGCCGCCTCGGCGATGTTCACGGCCTCGTCGCCCACCCGTTCCAGGTACATGCTGGCCCGCATGATGGCCACGATGATGCGCAGGTCCACGGCCATGGGCTGGTCCAGCGCCAGCAGCCGGAAGCTGAGTTCGTCGATCTCGCACTCTATGGTGTTGATCAGCTTGTCGCCCGCGATGACCGAGCGCGCGGCGTCGGCGTCGCGGTGCTGCAAGGCGCGCACGGCGGTTTCTATGGCCGTCTGCGAATGCGCGGCCATTTCCAGCACCTTCAGGCGAAGCTTCTGCAATTGCTGGTGAAAATGCGTTTCCACAGAACTCTCCTGGGGGAGTTGTCAAAGCAGGATTTTCGTTCGGCGGCAAGGAGAACAAGCCTGCCATGAGGGAGTGCGGCAGCCGTTAGGCGAGCTTGCGAGCCTTACGGATGGCGACCGCAACGCGTACTCTAGTTGTATTCGACCGATATGGCAGGCGAAGTTCGACCGCTCTGCGCTCGATGTCCGTAGGGCTCGCAAGCTCGCCCAACGGACACGCTTCGCGCCCTTCGGGTCGGTTAGCCCCCGGACGAAAGGACAATTTGAGAACTCCCCCCTACCCGAACCGGCCGGTGATGTAGTCTTCGGTCTGCTTGTTGCGCGGCCGGGTGAACATCATTTCCGTCGCGCCCCACTCCACCAGCTTCCCCATGTAGAAGAAGGCCGTCAGGTCCGAGACGCGGGCCGCCTGCTGCATGCTGTGGGTCACGATGATGATGGTGTAGTCCTTCTTCAGGATGTGGATGAGTTCCTCGATCTTCTGGGTGGCAATGGGGTCCAGCGCCGAGGCCGGTTCGTCCATCAGCAGCACCTCCGGCTCCACGGCCAGGGCCCGCGCGATGCACAGCCGCTGCTGCTGGCCGCCGGAAAGGCCCAGCCCCGATTCGTGCAGGCGGTCCTTCACCTCGTCCCACAGGGCGGCGTGGCGCAGGCTCTGCTCCACCTTTTCGGCGAGGTATTCCTTGTCGCGCACGCCGTTGACGCGCAGCCCGTAGGCCACGTTCTCGAAGATGGACTTGGGGAAGGGGTTGGGCTTCTGGAACACCATGCCCACGCGGCGGCGCAGTTCCACCACGTCCAGCCGGGGGTCGTGGATGTTCATCCCGTCGAGGAATATCTCGCCGTCCACGCGCGAGATGGGGATGAGGTCGTTCATGCGGTTCAGACACCGCAGGAAGGTGCTCTTGCCGCAGCCCGAAGGCCCGATGAGCGCGGTGACCTGGTTGCGTTCGAACTCCAGGTTGATGTCGTGCAGCGCCTGAAAGTCGCCGTAGTAGAAATTCAGCGACGCCGCGTGCATCTTCACGTTCTTGCTGTCTGGCATGTCTCGTTCCCGGCGGCGCGTGGCGCGCCGCGCGTTGGGGGCATTGGGGCGTTGGGCGAAAGAGGGCCATGCCGCCGTGCGGGGCGGTGTGCCGGTGCCGTGGCGGCGCATGGCCGCCGCGCGGTTCGCGGCCGTGGCGCGGGTCGACGAAACCGGGGGCTACTGTTCCTTGAAGCGGTACCCCACGCCCCGGATGGTCTCGATCATGGCCGCGTAGCCGCCGATCTTCTGGCGCAGCCGGCGCACGTGGGTGTCCACCGTGCGGGCGTACCCCTCGAACTCGTAGCCCCACACCGTGTTCAGCAACTGGTCGCGGGTGCGCACGCGGCCCCGGTTGCGCACCAGTTCCGCCAGCAGGCGGAATTCGGTGGCGGTAAGGGCGGCTTCCTCGCCGTCCACCTCCACCCGGTGCGCGTCCAGGTCCAGGGCCAGGCCGTCGATCTGCCACTGCGAGCGCTGGGGGTTTTCCGCCACGCCCTGCGCGCGCTTGAGCACCGCGCGGATGCGCAGCACCAGTTCGCGCGGGCTGAAGGGCTTGACCACGTAGTCGTCCGCGCCCAGTTCCAGACCCACGATGCGGTCCACTTCCTCGCCGCGCGCGGTGAGCATGATCACCGGCACGTCTTCCGTCTCCGGCAGGCGCTTCAGTTCGCGGCACACGTCAAGGCCGCTCATGCCGGGCAGCATCAGGTCGAGCAGGACCAGCGCGGGCTTCTGCCGCAGCGCGATGTCCAGCCCTTCGCGTCCCGTGGTGGCCGTGCGCACTTCGAACCCGGCGGATTCGAAGGTGAAGGTCAGCAACTGCAGGATGTCCTCGTCGTCTTCCACCACCAGAATGCGCTCTTTCGTCATGTGGTTCTCCTTGGCGCTTTCCTGCCCGAGAAGATGTGCGTCGCCGGTGACGGATGCGTGGTTGCACCGTTACAACGATGTGACATTTTTCCCCGGCACTGCCAAGGCGACAGGAATGGCCGGGATATGCCATGCGGCGCCACCACACGTGACGCGCTTTGGTGACGATGATGTGACGATGAAGGCGGTACGGAGAAAAAGCGGACGGAAACCGGGGCGTGCGGGGCGATACGGCGGGAAGGATGAATGCGGGACGAGGCGGGCTAGCGGCCGATAAGCCCCAGCCTGCGCATGCGCAGATGGATCTCGCGGCTCACCCAGGCGTCGGTGGCGGCATACAGCACCTGCTGGGGGGCCAGTTCGCGGTTGCTCCAGTTGGAACACTGGGCGCCCTTGGAGATGCGCACTTCCAGGAAGTTGGCGGCAAGGTTGCGCAGGCCGTGCGTCTCAAGGCCCAGGTCGCGCGCCACCTCGCCCAGGTCCACCACGCCCGCGTCGTTGAAGGCGAACAGCTTCTGCAGGTCGCGGATGTCGTCGCGCACGGCCACGCCGGTCTTGACGATGTCCGCGTCGGACAGCACCGAGGCCAGGGCCTCGCCGAAGGGCAGCCAGTTGAGCTGGAACAGGTAGACCACGTCGCTGCAGGCAAGCTGCACCAGCGACGGCAGATTGATCTTGCCCTTGCGGAAGGTGGGCCGGGTTTCGGTGTCGAAGCCCAGCACATCTTCGTCGCGCAGACGGTCAATGGCGTCCGCGAGCTCTTCCTCGCTGCGGACGATGCGGATTTCACCCGCATACCGCTCGAGAGGCAGCTCGTTGATCTCGTCCTTGCTGATCTTACGCCGATACCGTTCGGGAATCTTCTTCATCAGGTGGCACTCGAGAAGGCGCGGTCCACGGAGCCGGAGATGCGACGAACCGGCGGCGCGGGATGCTGAAAGGCACGAAGCGCGCGGTGGCTCCGGCGGCGGCATTCATACATGATGGGCCGGATTACGTAAACCCCCGGTGGCCGGTATGCCCGGTTGTGGCGGGTTCGGGCCGGTCACGGCCAAGCGCGCCGCTACATGCGGGCCACGTTCAGGAACACCGCGTGCAGCACGGCCGCCAGCACGGCGAACGCGCGCCACGCCACCGCCGGGGAGACGCCCGGCAGGGTCAGCCGCATGGCCCCGTGGCGGCACGCGCCGATGCAGTCGCGGCACAGGGTGCAGGACAGGGCGGGCCGCCCGGCCTCCAGCCGCCGCGCGTCCAGCGCGTTGTACCGGCACACGGCCAGGCACGCCCCGCAGCGGGTGCAGCCCGGCCCCACGCGCAGCCGCCACGGCGCAATGCGCCCCAGCAGATTGCCCACGGCCCCCATGGGGCAGAAGGCGGTGCAGTGCACCATCATGCCCCGGCGCGAACTCAGCCCCGCCATCACCGCCACCCCGGCCAGCCCGAACAGCCCGGCCGCCGTGGCGGCCACGCCCACGGGCACCCCAGCCCGGCCCATGGCCCATGCGGCGGCAAACACCGTGGCGGCCAGGCACCAGCGCAGCGCCACGGCCCAGCGCGGCAACGGCGCGGGCCCCCTGCCCTTTCGCGGCTTCACGCCCTGGCCGCCCTTCTTCGCGGCGGCCCCGCGCAGGCGCGAACAGGCGTCGTCCCACGCGCCGATGTAGCACAGGTGGCTGCACCACGCGGGCCCCAGCAGCAGCACCGAGACGCCGAACAGCACCAGCATGAACAGGCCCTCGCCCCGGAACAGCGGACCAGCCAGGATCAGCGCGGGCACCGGCAGGTGCAGCGCCCCGGTCATCAGCAGACGGTGCGCGCCCAGCAGCCCCAGGGCCAGTTGCCCGAAGAACACGGCGGAAAACAGCGCCCACAGGCGCGGACGCGCCTTGCGCGCCCGCACGGGGTCCAGCAGCAGCCCGGCCACCCACGCGGCGTACACCCCGGCCAGAACGATCTGGAGCGGCCCGGAGCCGGGCAGGAAGCGGTCGGACAGCAGCAGTACGATGCTGGCAGTACGCTGGCGGGCCAGCCACAGCAGCCCTGCGGCCAGCAGGAAGGCCACGGCCCGGGGCCACGCGGTGTCCGTGCCGAGATGATGGCGCTGGCGCCCCGCCTCGCCCGCCAGCCGCCACCAGGCGGCCATGGCCAGGCCGGTGACCGCCGCCATGATGGCCGCAAGGCGCAGCCAGTCCATGCCGAAGGCCATGCGGAAACGCACCAGATCCACGCCCGTGGATGCCCAGAACAGCCCGCCGCCGAACAGCGCCGCCATGGCCACCAGCCGCGCCCAGGCCAGGCTGGTGCAGGACAGGCCCGCCATCACGCCCCAGGCCGCCGCCATGCCCCAGTCTCCGGAGCGCACCGCGTGGGCCGCCAGCAGGGCGAAGGACAGCAGGCAGGGGACGGTCACGGACCAGAACGCGCCACGCGGGCGGCGGGATTCGGGAAGGTCGCTGGCCATGCGCGGTGGAAATGGATGTTACGGGGTTGCGCCCGGTGCGCCCTCCCCTTCACCGGTTTCCGGGTCCGGGGCGTCGAAGCGCACGGGGGCCATCTTTTCGGGGGCGCGCACCGGCCCCGGCAAGGTGCCCGCAAGACGCGCCGCCGTGGCGGGGTCGGAGGCCACCAGGTCGCCGAAGCGCAGGTGCAGCCGGTATTCGCGCATGTACCACGCCAGCGCGTTGCGCAGGGCGCGCACCACGCCGTCGTCGTCCAGCAGGTGCGACTGGCCGGGGAAGCCGGAGGCGCCGGGCACCTCGTCCAGCCCTTCCAGTTCGGTGGCCAGCCGGGGGCGACGGCCCAGGCGGCCGCCCACCACCACCCGCCAGCCCTCGCGGGCCACGGGCAGGGCCTTTTCCGGGCAGCGCTTGATGCACAGCCCGCAGGAAAGACAGTTCTCGGGGTGCAGGCGCGGCCCGTTCTCGTCCTCCGCTCCCAGAGTCATGGCGTGGTCGGGGCACAGCCGTTCGCACAGCCCGCAGCGGGTGCAGGCGTCGGAGGCGCGGCCCGGCGTCCAGGCCCTGATGATGCCCACGTCCGCGATGTGCGGGCGCGAGCAGCCGTTGGGACACGCGGACACCGCCACGCGGAAGGCGTGATGGTGCAGAATGGGGCCGCGCACCACGTCACGCAGGAATTCCGGCCAGCCGCTTTCGGCCACCACCCGTTCCAGCCGGGCCAGAAAGCCCTCCGGCACGGGCAAGGAAAAACGGCAGGTGCCCCCGCGAGAGGAGGAGACGGTCGTGCCGCGGCAACCGTTGACGATGAAGGGAGAGGGAGCGCGATCGGACATGGTACTCCTGTGGCGTGTCCGCCGTGCGTGCACCATGGCACGGCGGCGGGTTCCGGTCAGTGACGCAGGTCACAACGAAAGGGAAGGCCAGGCCCGCGTGCGCGTGGTTTCGCAACGGGCGGATTTCGCCTACTTCCCGATGCAGAACGAAGAAAAGATATGCTCCAACACCTCGGCGGGGGTGGTCTCGCCGGTGATTTCGGACAGCACGGCGCAGGCGCCGTCAAGCCGCACCGAGCACAGGTCGTACGGCACCCCGGCGCGGACGTCCGCCACCAGGGCCTCCAGTTCGTCCAGCGCCCGGCGCAGCACCTGGGCCTGCCGCAGGTTGGGGGCAAGATCGCCGGACTCCGGCTCGCCGCCAGCGCCCGTCGCATCCGGCGCGCCAAGCCCCGCCAGCACCATGGCCCGCGCGGCGGCGGCCAGTTCGTCCACCCCCTGCCCGCGCAGGGCGGACACGGCCACGCAGGGGCAGCCTTCCACCTCGGACGGCCATTGGACGGCGGCCGCCCCCTCCGTGAATTCCGCGAGGTCGGTCTTGTTCAGCACCACCAGCATCGAGGTGGAATGCGCCGCGCCCGTATGCTGGTCGCGCACCTGGCGCAGCAGTTCGCGCTCGGCGTGGCCCAGCCCGGCGGCGGCGTCCACCACCAGCAGGACCAGGTCGGCCTGGGCCACCAGGTCGCGGCTGATGCGCACGCCCTCCTGTTCCACGATGTCGCCGGTGTCGCGCAGGCCCGCCGTGTCCACCAGGCGCACTGGCAGCCCGGCCAGTTGCACCGGCTCTTCGATGAAGTCACGGGTGGTGCCGGGCATGTCGGTGACGATGGCCCGGCGGCGGCCCAGCAGGGCGTTCATCAGGCTGGACTTGCCCGCGTTGACGTGCCCGGCCAGCACCACCAGCGCCCCCTCCTGCCAGCAGCGGCCCCGCTCATGGGCCGCCAGCAGGCCGCGCACCCCGACGGCCACGGCGTCACATTCGGCCACGAAGGCATCCGGGGCAAGGCAGTCCACCTCGTCCTCGGGAAAATCCACGGCCACGCACACCTGCGCCCGCAGGTCCAGCAGCCGCGCCCGCAGGCCGGCAACCCGCGTCCCCAGCAGCCCCTGCAACCGGGCCTGGGCCAGGCGCAGCCCGCCCCGTGCGGGCGCGGCGATCATCTCGGCCACGGCCTCGGCCTGGGTCAGGTCCATGCGCCCGTTCAGAAAGGCCCGCCGGGTGAATTCGCCCCGCCCGGCCAGCCGCGCGCCTTGGGCGCAGGCCGCCTCCAGCACCGCCGCCAGCACGGCCGGGCCGCCGTGGCAGTGGATTTCGGCCACGTCCTCGCCGGTGAAGGTGCGCGGGCCGGGCATGGCCACGGCCAGCACGTCGTCCAGCGGCGCGCCGGATGCGTCGCACGCGCGGCCCCGGTGCAGCGTCCACGGCCGGAACCCGGAAAAACGCGGCGAAGCGGGCAGGAACAGCCGCCCCAGGATGGCATGGCTGTCCGGCCCGCTGATGCGGATGATGCCCACCCCCCCGTGACCGGGCGGGGTGGCGATGGCGGCGATGGTGCCTTCCTGCCGCATGACCTGCTCCCCGGCGCGATGCCCCGCCCGGACTCATGTCCCGGCGGGCGCGCGCCCTGACGGACGCGAACGGGGGAAACCCTGTGGGCCTCCCCCGCGACGCGATTCGACCATGTATGTTCCCGCCGCCCGCCGCAAACGGAATTTTCCGCCCGCGGCCCCCGGCGGCACTGCCGCCGGAGTCGGCCTGCTCAGCTTTTCTTCTTGCGCATGATGATCACGCGCTTCAGCGGGCCGTCGCCCTTGCTGCGGGTGACCACCTCTTCGTCGTCCTGCAATGTCACGTGCACCACCCGGCGGTGGTACGAACTGAGCGGACGGGTGGACTGCGGCTTGCCGGTGGCGCGCACCTTTTCGGCCAGGTGCAGGGCGATGTCGCGCAGTTTGTCGTCCTGCCGCTCGCGGTAGTCGCCGGAATCCAGCTGCACCCGCACCGACGCGCCGAGCTTGCGCGAGACGATGCGCGAGGCCAGATACTGCAACGCCGACAGGGTCTGCCCCTCGCGGCCGATGAGCAGCCCGGAATTCTCGCCGCAATCCACGGAAACGTTCACCCGGCCCTCGGCCAGTTCGACGGAAAAACCGGCTTCGCCGATGACCGGCGTGACCAGGCGTTCCATGACCTCCACGGCCACCTGCTTCACCTGCTCCTGGTCCAGCTGTTCCAGCGGGATTTCGGGCAGGCCGTCGCCGCCGTGCTCGTCGGCGTCGTCCAGCATGTCGGCGTCGGCGCTGGCCCGTTCAGGCCGTTCGATCCGTTCCGGCCTGTCCGGTCTGTCCGGCCTGCCTGGCCTGTCCGGTCTCTCCGGCCGTTCGCCGTTGCGGCGGGGTCCGCCCCGGCGGCCCGGCTGATCTGGCCGGTCTGGCTGGTCGGGCTGGTCCGGCTGCCCGTGGCCATCGCCCTCCTGCGCCTGGCGCGCGGGACGGGGCCCGCGTTGCGGCGACTGGGGACGCGGCGGCTGGGGGCGCGGCGAACGGGAAGACCTGCCGCCCGGACGGGATTCGTCGGACGCTGCGCCTTCGGCGGACTGGGCATCCGCTTCGCGGGGCTGGCCGGGCCTGTCGGCCTGTTCGCCACGGGCCTCGCCGTCGCGGTCGCGCCTGCCACGGCCGCCACGGCGGCGGCGACGGCCGCTGCGCTCGCCTTCGGGCCTGCGCTCGTCGTCCTCGTCGCCGGATTCGGCGTCGTCGCGGGAATCGTCAGGGGCCTCGGCCACGGCCGGGGCGTCTTCGCCGCGTTCGTCGCGGGACTGCCCGGTGGGAGAAGCGTCCATGGCGTCGGCGCCGGGCGCAGCCGCCTCCTGCCGGGACACGCCCGCCGGAGAGGCAGACGGGGCCAACCGGCCGATCTGGGCGCGGCGGGCGCGGATCTTGGCCTTGCGCGCGCCCACGATGCCGAAGATGCCGGACTTGGCGTCCTGGACGATGTCTATCTCGAGCTTCTCGCGGGGGGCGTCGAAGTAGGAGCAAGCCTCGCGAATGGCATCGTCGAGGCTTTTCCCCTGGAACTCCTTGTATCCATCCATGCTGTCACCTCGAAAAGGGAGGGAGGGGAGGCGGAGCGGGAGGTGTCTTGCGGGCGGCTGGCCCGCCGCCGCATGCGCCCGTCATGCGGACGCGCACCCGGCGCGTGGCCGCCCTCCGCCCGCGCCTGGCGGACGGAGGGACGGCGCAAGCCACTTCCTATGCCTTGCGGAGCATCCACCACTGCTGCGCTATGGACAGCACGTTGTTGCACAGCCAGTACACCACGAGGCCCGACGGGAAGCTCAGGAACATGAAGGTGAACACCACGGGCATGAACATCATGATCTTGGCCTGGGTCGGATCGCCGGGGGCGGGCGTCAGCTTCTGCTGCAACAGCATGGTGGCGCCCATGACGATGGGGGTGATGTAGTACGGGTCCTTGGCCGAAAGGTCGGCCAGCCAGACCATGTCGGTGAACGGAAGATGCGTGATGAACGAGGCGTGGCGCAGTTCGATGGCGTTCAGCAGCGCCTGGTACAGGCCGAAGAAGACGGGAATCTGCACCAGCATGGGCAGGCAGCCGCCCGCAGGATTGACCTTGTAGGTCTTGTACAGGCGCATCATCTCTTCGTTCATCTTTTCGCGGTCGTCACCGTGCTTTTCGCGCAGCTTCTGGAGCATGGGCTGGAGCTTCTTCATCTGCTCCATGGACTTGTAGCTCTTGTGCGAAAGCGGCCAGAACACCAGCTTGATGACCACGGTAAGCAGGATGATGGCCACGCCGTAGTTGCCCACGTACTTGTGGAAGAACACCAGCATGTCCACCAGCGGGCGGGCGATGACGCTGAACCAGCCGAGGTTGATGGCCTCGGACAGGTGGTTGGGCGCGTCCTTCAGCAGTTCGCGTTCCTTGGGGCCGAACCAGTAGTTGCACGCGGCGGAGGTTTCGCCGCCGGCGGGGATGGACACGTCGCCGCGTTCCATGGCCACGCGGTACACGCCTTCCTGCAGCTTGCCCTTCATGGTCACGCCGGTGGTGTCGACCGGGGCCGCCGCCACCAGGAAGTAGTTGCTCATCACCGCGCCCCAGCTCAGGGCGCCGGTCTGCTGCACGCCCTTCTCGAGGTCGGAGGCGCTGGTCTTTTCGTCGAAGGAGCCGTCGTGCAGCCAGGCCACGCGGGTGTGGTCGTACTGGCCGCCGTTGGGCGACAGGTTGCCCGCGCCCACGGTGAAGCCCACGCGCACGGTGCGCGCCTCGGCCAGCGGGGCCAGGCGCACCGTTTCGGAAATCAGGTAGGTGTCGGCGTTGAAGGTCAGTTCGCGCACCACGCGCACGCCGTCCACCTCGCCGGTGAAGGTCAGCACGCCGGACTGCCCGGCGGCCAGCGACATGTCGCCGCCCTCGAAGGACCACTGGCCGGTGCTCCACGAGGGCTGGCCGTTGATCAGCAGGCCCAGGGGCGACATGACCGTGGAGGCGGTGTCCACCAGGTCCACGGCCGGGGCGCCGGTGGTGATAGCCGCCCGGTAGCGGGTGAGGCTGAAATGCTTCAGCACGCCGCCGCCGGAATGCAGCACGGCCTTGTACAGCGGCGTGGTCACCGTCACCTCGCGTCCCGGGGACGGCAGGAAGACGGGGGCATCGGCGCGGGGGGCGGGTGCGGGGACCTGCTCGGCCGCCTGCGGGGCGGCCTGTTCCTGCTGGGTCTGAGGAACGGGCTGGCCGTTCCAGCCCATGTGCTCGGCAAGGTAGCTCCAGCCCAGCATGACAACCAGGCTCAAGGTGACGGCAATGATGACGCGCTTACTTTCCATGGGAGATCGACAGCTCCTGTGCTGTTGCATGTCTGGCTGTTGCGGTGGCGGAAGCGCCGGGGGCAACGCGTCCGGAATGCCGGGGCGGGGGCACGGGATCATACCCGCCTGCGCACCACGGGTGGCAGCGCAGCAACCGCCGGCAGGCCAGCAGCAGGCCGCGCAGGACGCCGTGCGTCAGCACGGCCTCGGCGGCATAGGCGGAACAGGTCGGCACGTACCGGCAGGCGGGCGGAAGACAGGGCGAGATGAAGCGCTGGTAGCAGCGGATGGGCCACACGACCAGTTCGCGCGATAACGTGCTCATTGCGCTCCGGTTTCCGCCTCGCGGGCCGTGACCGGCCGGGCCTCGTCGGTGGGGGTGGCGCCTGCGGCAGCCGTGCATGGCGCGGCTGTTCCGGGCCCGGAGGGCTCCGGTCCCGAAGGCTCCGGTCCGGAACCATCCGCCATGACTGCCTTTGGCCCGTGGGGGCCGGTGCGGTCGTCCGCGCCGTGGTGGGCGCGGAGTTCCGCCAGCAGGGGCAGAAGTTCCCGGGTGACGAGGGCGAGTGTGACCCGCTCGGGCTTGAGGTGGCGCTTGGGCACCGCGATGACGTCCACGCCATCGGGCAGTAAGGCGCGGTGGAGCCGGAAGAACTCGCGCAGCACCCGCTTTACGCGGTTGCGCCGCACGGCCGACCCCGTCTTCCTGGTAACGGCCAGCCCCAGGCGCCACCCTTCCGGGCTGGCCGTGCGATCCAGGTCGAACAGGACGAATAGAACGAAATGCTTGGAAAAGAGACGGCGTCCCTTGTCGTAGCAGGCCACGTAGTCGGGCCGCCGGACAAGCCGGTTACGCCGGGGAAAGACTAGAGAGCTAATCTTTTGCGCCCCTTGGCGCGGCGGCGGCGAATGATGGCGCGGCCGTTGGGGGTGCTCATGCGGACGCGGAAGCCGCAGGTACGCTTGCGGCGGATCTTGCTGGGCTGGTAGGTTCTCTTCGACATGGAATTTCTCCTTCAAAAAATATGAACGGACCTGTTTACCCGGTATGCAGGTCCGCGTCAAGCGGGGCCTGAGGCCGTCAGGAACGGCGCCGGACGGGGTGCGGCCCGCCTCCGGCACCGCAGACATAGGCTCTTCGGGCTTGGAATTCAAGTGAAATTGACACGCGCCCAGCCCCCACGGCCTTGCCGCGCCAGCCCTTCCGCCCCGCCGGGCTGGGGGGCGCACCATGCGCAAGGCCCGGCGCTGCGTACCGTGGGGCGCGCCGCCGGGCCTTGACGGATATTCCGGGGCCTGCCGTCAGGAAGCCCGCCACACCGGATCGGACTGTCCCGCCGGGGCCTGCCCCGATTGGGGCGTGCCTTGGGGGGCCGCCTGCGGCGCGGGGGCCGGAGCGGCCTTGGCCGCAGGCTTGACAGCCGCCCCCGCGACCGGCTTCTTCGCGGGCGCCTTGGCGGCGGGCTTTTTAGCCGCCTGCTTCTGGACCGATTGCTTTTGGGCCGGGGTCGCCTTCCTGGCCACCGGCTTGCCCGCCGTGGCGGAAGACCTGGACCCGATGGGCGGGAAATCCTTGAGCAGCGGCATGGCCGCCGGGTCCGTGGGCCCTGCGGAAACCGGAGGCGGAGCCACCGGGCGTCCGCCCGGCTGCCCCTGCACGGCGGACGTGGCCGGAGCCACCATGGCCCCCGCCGCGCCGGAAAACGCCTGTCGCCGCCCGGAATACTGGCTCCACGGGTCGCCCTGCCCGGCCATCAGCCTGCGCGTGTCGCCGCGCACCGGCAGGTGGTACTCGTAGGCGGCCATGACGGCGGCATCGTCCAGCCGCACCACGCGCAGCGAGACGTAGGCCGTGCCGCCCGCCAGCGAATAGGTGCCCACCAGGGCCGCCTGGGCGTCGTATTCCAACTGCATCAGCCGGGTGGCGTCGCGAGAGAGCAAAAATTCGCCCTGCGGCGAAAAGGTCATGGCCCGGCCCATGCGCGCCTCGATCACGCGGTAGCCGTGCTGCCCCAGGCGCGAGGCCACCTGCTGCATGGTCACCCGGCCGAAGGGGGTGCTGCGCTCCAGGTTGTCCACGTCGGCCAGGGTGGCCACCAGAATGGGGCTGCCCGTGCCCACGCGCGAGGCCATCACCGCGTGCAGCGCGTCGGCGGCGTAGGTGTTGGCGTTGAGCAGTTCCGACCCTTCCGGCGGGTTGACCAGCACGGCGTCCGGCGCGGCGGGCTGGCGTGCGGCCGCGCCCACGGGACCGGCGTCGGCCCAGGCCGGGGCGGCATGCAGCGCCAAGGCCAGCAGAATGGCGGGCAGCACGGCCCGGCAACGTTTCGGATATATGGCGGATGCGGACATGCGTCGCCTCCCGGTTTTCTTCTGTGATCGCGGGCCATCGAGCCCCGGCGTTCCGGCGGCCCGTGGTCCCGGCGGCTTTCCCCGGCCTATCTGTTCACCATGGGCACGCTGCGCGGCCGGAAGGGCCGCACGGTATGGCCGGACGCGTCGGGGTCCACGTACTTGCCCAGTTCGTCGCCGCGCACCACGAAGCCGTCGGCCGTGTGGATGACGTAGCGGTTGCCGTGCCACATGGTGGTGGTCAGCACCACTTCCCACTTGTCGTCGGGGCGGGTGTGCGCGGCGGCCACCGGCTGCTGCGCCCCCACGGGCACGGCGTGCACCGCGAAGTCCAGTTCCACGGAATCCGCCTCGGGCGCCAGGGAAACCTGCATCCCGCGCGAGACCAGTTCCGTGGCCAGCAGGTTCTGGTAGGCCAGCGCGAAGGGCCGCGCATTGGGCGGGGTGATGCGGATGGGCAGGGCCACCAAGTCACTGCGGTCGTCCAGGGCCTTGTATACCCGCAGGGCCGTGGCCGTGGCCATGCGGCTCCAGTCGCCGGGTTCGTCGAGGGAGCGCCCGGAACGGGTGTCGGCAAAGGGCTGGTCGGGCACGTTGCGCGGCGGCGGAGTGGCCACCGGGCCGCACAGGCCGACGGCGGGGCCGGACATGGCAAGAGCCACGGCCAGCAGCAGGGCGCGGGCGGCGGCGTGGAATGCACGGGAACGGCGAAGCATGGGGGTACCTTCCGCAAAGGGTCACGGCGGGGTGGGCGCACCCCGTCGGAAACCTCATCGGCCGGATGGCCTTTTGCTTTAGAGCGCCGGTTGCGGAGCGGGGGAACGTGCGGGGTCGGCGGCCCGGCGCTACTGCCCGAGCACGGCGGCAAGGCGCGCCAGGGCCGTGCGCAGATGGCTGACCGCAGCGGAGGCATCGCCGGGACGGACCTGCCCGTCCTCTTCGCCGTCCGGCTCTTCTTCCCGGCGCAGCAGCCACTCCAGCCGGCTGGCGGCAAAGCGCACCTCTTCGGCGCCCACATTGGCGGCCTCGCTCTTCAGCCGGTGGGCGTGCAGGCGCACGGCCACCGTGTCGCCCCTGCGCCAGGCCTCGGCCAGGGCGTCCAGCGCCCCGGCCACTTCCACGGTCATCAGCGCCAGCAACTGGTCGTAGCTTTCGGGGTCCAGTTCCAGGCGGCGCATGGCCCCGGACCGGTCAAGTACGGGATGGTCCGGCACGGCATGGTCCGGTACGGCATAGCCGCCGTCCTCGCGGGCGGCATCCGCCGGGCCGGAGCGGCCATTGGTCCTGGTGTTCGGATTTTCGTCCTTCATCCGTCTGCCCTTCTTCCTGAAGGTGATATCTCCAAGCAGATAGCCCCAACGGCGTGCGCAGGCAAGCAAAAGGCGACCGGTGCGTATGCCCGGCACCGAATCTGGTGGCACGATTTGACAGATCGCGCACTTGACGTTTGAATTTTGCGAAAAAAAGATGCATGGCAAGGGGGCAACACGCAGGAGGCCCCATGCAGTCCCAACAGACCAGGGTTCAGGCCCGCGCGCCTCGGCACGGCACGCCCACCATCCCCATGCGCACGCGATACGACGCCACGTCAGGCGCATGCCCCGCGCCCCTGACCGTGGTCCGGCGGGCCGCGCCGCTGCTCGCGGCCCTGCTCACGGGCGTAGTCCTGCTGTTGGGGCAGGCGCACCCTGCCCTCGCCCACCGGGTGAACATCTTCGCCTGGGCGGAAGGCGGGGCCATCCGCTGCGAAAGCTCGTTCAGCAGCGGCAACCCCGCCCGCGACGCCAAGGTCACCGCCACGCTGGCGGGCAGCGGCACGGTGATGGGCACCGCCGTCACCGACGCCAAGGGCCGCTGCGCCCTGCCCATCACCCCGGAACTGCGCGCCGCCAGGGCCGACCTGATCATCGAGGTGCAGGCGGGTGAAGGCCACCGCAACACCTGGACCATGCCTGCGGAGGAATACCTGGCCGCACCCCCCGGCACGTCCGCCGCCCCGGTCCGGGATGTCCCCGAGGCCGCCGCGCCCGCCCCTGCCGCCGCACCCCCCGCTGCCATCGCGCAATCCGGGGGCGCGGCAATCGACGAGGCCGCCCTGCGGCGCATCGTGGCCGAGGCCGTGGCCGAACAGGTGGCCCCGCTGCGCCATTCGCTGGCGGCCATGCAGTCCGGCGGGCCGCGCATGGCCGACGTGGCGGGCGGCATCGGGTACATCGTGGGGCTGGCGGGCATCGCCCTGTGGGCCCGTTCGCGCCGCCGCTGAAAACGCCCCCGGCGCTGCCCGGTGCGCCCCGGCCCGCAGTCCGGCCAGGCGCGCGCCGCCGGGTTGCGCTTGCCCGCGAAACCGCCTATGCACCTGCCGTTCGCGCCCAACCGCGCGCCACGCACCCTACCGCAGCGAGGCACCATGGCCGCCACCGACGCCAGGAAGCTGAAGAAACGCATCGCCGAGATCCGCCGCCGCAAGGCCGAGCGGAAGATGGACCCCTTTTCGCAACTCATCCACGACTTCTGCCGCCCGCTGCTGGCCGTGGCCGAGGAATTGAGCGGCCCGGAGAACGCCGTGAGCCTTGGCGTGTTCGCGTGGAACGCGGCCTTCCTGCCCGACGAGCGCTGGCGCGCCAACCTGCGCCTGTCGCTGGTGCGCTTCGACCTGACCGACGACACGCAGGAGGCGCTGGAAGGCATCGTGGAGGAGATGATCCGCCAGAAACGGCTGATGTTCCCGGACGACCGCCGGGTGGTGACGCGCTTCGACGTGACGGCGCGGGACGGCAAGGTGTTCGTGGAAGCCGCGCAGCGCACGGCCACCAGGGAACTGATGCCCCACCTGCGCCCGGAATACGCGGTCACCGCGCCCGGTACAGAGGACACCGGCGCGGGCTGTTCGGGATGCGCCTCGGCCGGGGTGGGGGGATGCCCGTCGGGCGCGGCGTGCCCCGGCTCGCTGCTGCCCGGCCAGGATGCGCCCCCGGTCCCCCAGGCAGACACGCCGGACGACGACACGGAGAACGGCGCCGACGACGGCGAGAGCTAGCCCGCCTTCCCGGCGCGGCCGCCCCCGCGTACCCATGGAGATCGGGGCTGCCGTCCCTATTCCCCCAAACCGTCCACGTCGCGCGCCGCCTCGGCCGGGTCGTCACCCGCCGCCAGGCGGAGCAGCACCCGCAGGTTGCGGCGGTCCTCGGCCAGATCCTTGCCCTTGTGCGTTTCCAGCACCATGGGGTGACCGGCAAAGCGCGGGTCGCGCACCAGCCGGGCGAACCCGGCCGCGCCCACGTGGCCCAGGCCGATATGCGCGTGCCGGTCGCTGCGTGCCCCGCACGGGGTGGCGCTGTCGTTGACGTGGAACAGCCGCACCCGCCCGAGACCCACCGCGCGGTCCACCTCCCCGGTCAGCCGCTCGTAGCCCTCCCGCGTGGCCAGGTCGTACCCGGCGGCGCAGGCGTGGGCCGTGTCGATGCACACCCCCAGCCGTTCGCGGGCCGGACAGGCATCCACGATGCGGCCCAGTTCCGCCATGTCGGCCCCCAGGCAGGTGCCCTGCCCGGCGGTGTTCTCCAGCAGCACGCCCACGCCCCCGGCATGGGGATGCAGGCGGTCCGCCGCGTCGAAGGCCGTGGCCAGCCGCGCGGCCACCCGGCGCACGCCGTTCTCCACAGATCGCCCATCGCTGCCGCTCGCCACGGATCGCCCGCCGCTGCCGCCCTCCAGATGCGCGCCCGGATGCAGCACCACCCACGGGATGCCCAGCAGGGCGCAACGCTCGATCTCGGCGGCCAACCCGTGCACCGAACGCAGCCCGGCATCCTCGTCCGGCGAGGCCAGGTTGAACAGGTACGAGGCGTGCGAGGCCACGAAGCCCCCGCCCCACTCCGCCACGGCAGCGCGGAAGCGTTCCGCGTCGCCGGGCGACGGCCGGAGCACCTCCCACCGCCGCTGGTTGGCGGTGAACACTTGCAGGGCCTGCGCCCCCACGGCCCGGGCGTGGTCCACCGCGCGCCACAGCCCCCAGGCCACGGACATGTGCGCTCCGAACAACGGCATCGGCCATCATCCCCGTATCGTTGAGTGTCGTCCGCAACTGTGCTGCGCGTGGCGCGGCTCGTACCGCCGCGCCTCCGTATCGTGCAGGTTCCCTTCATCGCATGCGGCTCTGTATGCCCGCACCGCCACGGCGCGGAAAACCCATAACATCGCGGGGCGGCATGCCCCCATATGGCACGGCCGCATCCCTGCATGATGGCATGGACCATGCGCTCCGCATGGGGGTCCCCTACCGCGTCCCCTACCGGTGAATTCAGCGTTCCACCCAATATCGTGCAGTGCATGCGCGTGCTAGACAGGCATCATCAAAGGGAGCCGCGAACTGCATCACTCCCTTCCCGAACATGCCCCCGGAACAGCCCCCGGAGACGGTACCCCCGCTTCTGCCACCGTCTTCGGGGGCACTTTATTGCCTGTCGCCTGCCCGCTTCCCGTCCGTCCGCCCGACGGTCCGGCAGTCCGGCAGTCCGGCGCGGGGCGGTGTCAGCGCACACCGGGAGCACAGGGGACACCATTCAGGGCTCCGTACAGGGCCGCGCCCAGCAGCCCGGCGTCGGGGCTGCGCACCAGGCGCACCGGCACCCTGCGCAGCAGGTCGGCGTGGGTGTCGCTTTGCCGGAAGGCTGCGGCGAAGGCGGGATGCGTCACCACCACGGGCACGGCGGCGGCCACCCCACCGGCGATGAACAGCCCGCCCAGGGCCAGGGTTTCCAGCACATAGTTGCGGCAGGCGCGGCCGTAGAACCGGGCGAACCATGACAGCACCTGTGACGATATCGGGGGCAGCACCTGGCCGGGGCCTTCATCGTTCCCGCAGCCTGAGGTCAGGCGGCCCGCCACCTCGGCCGGGTCCAGCCACTGCCCGGTGTGAAAGGCGTGCAGCAGGCGCAGGCCGGGTCCGGACACCACCAGGTCGCCGATGACCTCCCGCCCGGTGTGGGCGCGGATGAACGCGGCAAAGGCCATTTCCCGCTCGTCCGTGAAGGGGAACAGGGCGTGCCCCCCTTCCGAGGACAGGGCACGGGGCGGCGCGCAGGCATCGGACGGGGGCAGCAGCAGGCACTTGCCAAGGCCCGTGCCCGCGCCCACCACAGCCATGGCGGCCCCCGGCGCGGGGTCGCCGTCCAGCACCTCCAGCACGTCGAGCGCGGCCGGGCGCAGGCAGGCGTAGGCCTGGGCCACGAAATCGTTGATCAGCAGCACCGGCGGCAGGGGCGGCACATCCGGCGCGCGCAACGCCGGGTCGTCCAGGTCCACCGTCCAGGGGATGTTGGGCGGCGTGCAGCGGCGTCCGTCCCGCACCGGCCCGGCCACGGCCAGCACCAGCAGCGCCGGGAGCGCGAACAGCCCCGGCTCCGCGGCGGCGGCCCGGCGCAGCAGGTCCGGGAAGGACGCGGCAGCAGCCGTGGGCAGGCGCACCGCGCACAGGCGATCCCTCGGGCGCGGCACGTCGCCGCGCGCCAGCCCGTCCGTATCGTACAGGGCGAAGCGGCTGTTGGTGCCGCCTATGTCCGCCGCCAGCACGCGCATGCATTTTCTCCTTTCGCGCGGGCATGCCGCACGGGCCGGTCCGCACCGCCGCTAGGTCAGACCGGTCAACGCCCGCAGAAAGGCGCCAGCCTCTGGCGACACCGACGAAAAGCTGAGCCGCACGTCGTTGCCGGTACCGCGCACCACGCGGGCGGGCAGGCCCATTTCCTCGCCCCTGGGGTTCTGCACGAACAGCGTGCACACGGTGCCCTCGGGAAACTTGCCGCGCACGGCGCACCGCGCGCCGGTCAGGCTGACGTCCCAGGTCATCACCGAAAAACCGTACCCGGAAATCTCGATGCGCCCCTTGTACCGCCCGGCCACGCGGGCGGCGCGCCTGCGTTCGCCGCCCTGTTTGGCGGCGGGTGCGGCGTCCGGCTGTTTCTCTTCCATCCTCTGTTCCCCTCCTGCATGACATGTCCGCGTGCGGCCCCCTGCGCGCGGCGCGTCGTCTGATGTGCGTTGATCGGCATGGCCGCCCCATATCGGACCATGCGCGCAGTATCATTGAAATTCGCGTGTCCTGCGTCCTGTGCGGCCTGTCCACAGGTTCGGCATCAGAGAAGATGGAGCGCGGCAGGGAAAACCGTCACTCCTGGGCACGCTCCACGCGCGCCAGGGCTTCGGCCGCCCGGTCCCGCCGTTCGCGCCACACCCGCCTGGCAAAGGCCCGCAGGGTGCGCGCCGCAGCGTCGGGCGGCGGCAGTTCCGGTAGTTCCGGCAGACCCGGCAAGCCCTCGTCCAGACGCGGCAGGGCCAGCGTGGCGTCCAGCGCGCACGCGTAGCTTTCCATGCCGCTGCCCGCCACCCGCAGCTTTTCCTGCCCTTCCACGTCCAGCGACCGGGCCATGCCCAGCACGCACGAGGGCGAGTGGTCGCGGTTGGCCTTGTCCACCAGCTGATTGATCTCGGCGGCCCACTGGCGGTACCGCCGGTATCCCAGCCTGCGCACCTTGCCCGGCCGCCCCGGCACCGGGGATGCGGCGCCGTTGACGTAGTCGTCGAAGGCGCGCCAGGTGTCCTCGTACACCTCCTGCAACAGCTTTTCGTACAGGCCGCCACGGGTCCAGGCAAAGGGCAGGTCGCGGTGCGGGCAAGCGTCCGTGCCGACCGGCAGGCGCATGAAGTCCACGGGCACGCCCAGGGCGCGCCACAACTGTTCGGCCATGTCCGGCCCGGTAAGCAGGTCCGCCAGCCATCCGGCATGGCACAGGGCGCGCTGCCCGGCCCGGCGCAGGTCATCCTCGCGCGAGCGGAACAGCTCGGTCTCGTCGTCCACGGCCTTGCGGGCGGAAAAGAAGGTCTCGGCCATCTCGCTGAGCACTTCATCCTGCAAGGCCGAAACCATCTCCTCACGCTGGTCGGTCATCACGTCTCCATGGCTGCGGGTCGGCCACCAGAGTAGCAGCGCGGGCAGCCCGTAGCAAGCGCGCCACTTGCCGGACGGGTTTCCTCGGTGGTAGCCGGGCGGAAGGGGTGGCGCTTCCCGCGCCGTCCGCCTGCCCAAACCCGCAACGGAGGCCAGATGCCCGCCACACCGCACGGCGCGCCCCGTCCCCCTGCCCCATGCCGTGCCGCCCGGCCCGAAGCACCCGCCCCTCCTCCCTCCGCCCCCTCTCCCGCCCCCGCTCCCCCCCCCGCTCCCGCTGACGGCGCGCATGCGCGCATCCGGCTGCTGGGCCAGCGGCTGGCGGCCCTGAGGGCCACCCTGGCCACGGCGGAATCGTGCACCGGGGGGCTCATCGCCGCGCGCTGCACGGACGTGCCGGGCAGTTCCGCGTGGTTCACCGGGGGCGTGGTGGCCTATGCCAACGACGTGAAGCGCGACGTGCTGGGCGTGGACCCGGCCCTGCTGGCCGCCCACGGCGCGGTGAGCGAGCCGGTGGTGCGCGCCATGGCCGCCGGGGTGCGCCGCCTGACTGGCGCGCGCTTTGCCGTGGCCGTTTCCGGCGTGGCCGGTCCCGACGGCGGCACGCCGGAAAAGCCCGTGGGCACGGTGTGGATGGCCGTGGCCGACGGAGACCACGTGCAAGCCCTGCGCTTTCTGTTTTCCGGCGACCGGGCCGCCGTGCGGAACGCCACGGTGGACGCCGCCGTGGAGGCGCTGCTGGCCCTGTGCGACGGGCAGGCCATGCCGGGTGGAGGGAACGCGCCTTGAGCGGAGGCGAACAGACCGCGCCGCCGGGAGCCACGCAGGACGCGCCCGGCATGTTCCGCTGCTTCGTGGGGCTGCCGCTGCCCCCGGAATGGCAGGACCGGCTGGCCGCGCTGCGCGACGAACTGAGCGTGTCCGGTCACGCTTCCGGCGACGTTCGCGATCCGGCACTGACGGACCTGCTGCGCCGCCTGCGCTGGACGCCCCCCGGCAACTGGCACCTGACCCTGCGCTTTCTGGGCGGCGTGCCCGCCAGCCGCTGCGGCGAGGTGGCGGACGCACTGAAGGCCATCCCCTTCGCGCCGGTCTCGCTGGCCGTGGGCGGTGCGGGCGTGTTTCCCGCAAGGGGCGCGCCGCGCGTATTATGGCTGGGGCTGGCGCGGGGCGCTCGGGAATGCGCGGCCCTGGCCGGGGCGGTTGACGCGGCCCTGGTCCCGCTGGGGTTCGCGCCGGATGACCGCCCCTTTGCCCCGCACCTGACCCTGGCCCGGCTGCGCGAGGCGCACCGCCCCGACAGGCGCGAAAATGACCGGCAAAGAAACGACCATCAGCGACACGAACGGCGGGGCGGCGAATCGCCATCCCCGCCTTTCCCCCGTGCGGCATGGGAGGCACGCGACGCCCTGCTTGCCGCCGTCGATGCCCGCGTCTCCCGCTCCGCATCGCCGTGGCCCGGCTGCACCGTGCGCGACATGGTGCTGTGGCGCAGCGACCTTGGCGGCGCCCACCCGGTATACACCCCGCTGGCCGTACTGCCCGCGCGGACGTAGCGCGCATGCCGGACACCGTACGAATAAAAATCCACCGGCATAGCCGGTGGTATTTCATATGCGCCTGTAAGGCTCTGTTACCAGCAGCGCCCTAGCAGGCGCATATTTTTAGATCTGGCA